>JBAWXH010000084.1:0-22578 GCA_037144155.1 Planctomycetota bacterium
CCCCAGTGCCGGTTGCTCCCCCACCGGTGGGTTGAGTGCGGACGCCAAACACGTTCGTCGCGGGCGCGCCTCCGTTCGAACCAGAAATCGAAAGTGGCCGGGCATTCATATTCCCAATGGTGTTGTTTCCGCTAACCCCTGGCCCACCGAATACGCCAGGAAAGGTCGATGGGGTAAGGCCCGCCGAACCCGTGGCTGGCGCCGAGCTACTGCCGAACATTCCAGAACCTGGCTGACTTCCCATGGTGCCACCCATGCCGCCACCAGTACCTCCAAATCCGCCCGTGGTGCCGAATCCTCCTCCGCCTCCCGTTCCCCCAAGTCCCCCTAATCCACCCCCCATTTGACCAAGGGCTGGAACCGAGGAACCGAGAATGGAAGTCGCCAATGCGATCCCTGCAACCAATTTGCAACGGGTCGAAATCAAGCTTTTTTTCATCGTACTGGCCTTCATTCAAGCAATTCAAGCAGCGAATAGTGAGATGGATTGGGAGTGAGTAGGAACCCGAGCCCCACAGGCGGGGCCAGCTAGGATACTGAGCCTTCCGGACTCGTGTCCCGTTGCGGTTAACCCCGTGCCGAAACCTCAGTTCCGATATTATCTTCCGTTTATTATGAGTTGCTGGAGCGACTTTCAGCAACCGAAGAGGCCCTTTAAATAGGCTAAAGGTTCCCGATTTCTCGTGTTTCTGACGTTCTATCGAATTCTCGGAAAGTCCTTGTACACCTTCACTTCAAGAAGTCCGGATTTGACGATTGCCTGGTCTGACCCTCGCCCGAGCCCGAGAAAACCCCTCGCTGATAGACCCCATCGCGTTGTTCGATCTGGCAAAAATCGCAATTTGCAGGCGTAAGCAAGTGGCAAGCCGCCCCGGTCGACGCTTCGGGATAGGAGCCGAACGATGGGAACAGGTTAGAATTTTCAACTGGCTCATCGGATTCTCGGACTGTCGAGAATCGTTACAATCCTGACGGCTCTTTGGTGCCGCTGCGGATGGCGTGCCGCGAACTCATTCCTTCGCTTGCAGGACACTTACTATCAATTACTCTTCGACTCACGCGTCGTCTCTGGAAAACACGATCGACACCCGTTCTCCACACCTCGCTGTCACCGATGTGGATTCGTTCCTGAAGGTATGGCAAGCCCTCCAGGGAGAGGTAGACGTAGCGTTGGATCGGTCACTGCGGGAACTCGGAGTCAATTGCCCCGCTCGCCTGCAAGATGCCATTCGTTATTCCCTGTTGGCTCCAGGCAAACGATTGCGCCCCGTCCTGTGCCTGCTCGCTTCCCACGCAACCGGTGGTGGGACTTCCAACGCCATGAAGTGTGCGGTCGCGCTGGAAATGATGCATTGCTACTCGCTGATTCACGACGACCTTCCTGCTATGGATGACGACGACTTGCGGCGTGGTCGGCCGACTTGCCACAAACAATTCGATGAAGCCACCGCCATCCTCGCCGGAGATGCGCTGCAACCTCTTGCGTTTCAAGCCATCTTGAACAGTTCTCTCTCCGCCGAATCGGCCGCAGAATGCTGCCGCGTTTTGGCAGCGTCGGTGGGTCCCGAGGGAATGGTCGGCGGACAAATGGATGATTTGCTCGCCGAACAACGGGACATCCCAGGTATGCCAATCGACGAACAAAAAAGCTGGCTCGAAGCCATCCATCGGCGAAAGACGGGGGCTCTGCTTCAAGCGTCCGTCGAACTGGGGGCCATTGCCGGTGGAGCATCGCCAGCCGACCGTGCGGCCTTGTGCCGTTACGGGCGATCTCTGGGAATCGCATTCCAAATTGTCGATGACCTACTAGACGTCGAGAGCACGCCGGAAAACACTGGTAAGGCGACCGGGAAAGACTCCGCACGAGGTAAACTGACCTTCCCTGCGGTCTATGGTATTGCTGCCAGCAGGGAGCAAGCCCACCGATGGACCGAGGAATCCATCCGCGTGATTCAACCGCTCGGCGAAACGAGTGTTCCTCTGCAATGGTTGGCAAAGTACGTCCTGGAAAGGAGCCACTGAGAATGGCATCGCATGAACTGTTGTCGAAACTCGACTCCGCCGAACCCCTTCAGTCGATGAGTGTCGAGGAACTCGAGCGATTAGGGATCGAAATCCGCGACGTTCTGTGCAATCTATTGGCAACGCGGACGGCGCATTTTGCTTCCAACCTAGGTGTGGTGGAATTGTGTCTTGCCCTCCATTCCGTTTTTGACTTCCGTAAAGATCGCCTAATCTGGGATACCGGCCACCAAATCTATCCCCACAAGTTGATTACAGGCAGGTACGCCGAATTCAAGACCATCCGCGAACGGGGTGGTTTGATGGGTTATCCCAACCCGGCTGAAAGCGAATACGACTTGTTCATGACCGGGCACGCTGGCTGCAGCGTTTCGACGGTCCTAGGTCTCAAGTCCGGTGACGACTTGATGCAAGAGCCTCAGCGAAAGAGCATCGCTGTGATCGGCGATGGCGCCTTCCCATCCGGCATTGTGTTTGAAGCCCTCAACAATGCAGGGGAACTCAATAAAGACGTGATCGTCGTGCTCAACGACAACAAGATGTCGATATGCCCTCGCGTCGGAGCATTGGCAAGTTACCTCGATCGCTTGAGGACCAATCCCTTTTATACCGGCTTGAAACACGAGGTGACCAAAGTCCTAAACAAGGTCCCCGTCTTCGGTGATCCCACGGAACGTTTGCTCGCGCAAATCAAGGAAGGGGTCAAAGCTGGCATGGTCGGAGGGATGCTGTTCGAAGAATTCGGATTCCGCTACATCGGACCGATCGATGGGCATGATATTCGACTGATGAAGAAGTACTTGGAGATGGTTCGGGACTTGAAAGGCCCCACCCTTCTTCATGTCGTTACCGAAAAAGGCCGGGGCTATAAACCTGCCGAAGAGGACCCTGTCTACTTTCATACACCTCCCGCCTTCGAAGACGAAGAAGGTAGCCCTCGCGTTCTGAGTGTTGGAGAGAAGCCAGCCTTCACGAATTACGCTCGCGATGCGATTGCTAAACAAATGCGTCGCGACCAACGAGTTACCGTCATGACGGCTGCCATGTGCCAAGGGAACAAACTCGAACCGGTCCGCGATGAGTTTCCAGACCGTTTCTTTGATGTGGGGATTTGCGAGTCGCATGCCGTGGCGTTTGCTGCTGGCCAAGCCAAAGTCGGACTCAGACCCATCGTCGCGATTTACAGCACGTTCATGCAACGATCCTATGACCAAATCTTTCAAGAGGTGGCATTGCAAAATCTCCCCGTCACCTTGATGCTCGATCGTGCGGGTCTCACCGGTCCGGATGGACCCACCCACCATGGATTGTTCGATATCGGATACATGCGGGTTTTTCCAAATATGGTCATGATGGCTCCCGCAGACTCGACCGAAGTCGATCCGATGTTGGAATTCGCATTAAAACATCCCGGCCCAACATCGATCCGTTATCCGAAGATCAGCGCCATGGCCTTCGATCGTCCCGTCAGCCGTATCGAACTTGGCAAATCCGAGGTCGTCCGCCCCGGACGCGATGGAGCCATCGTTTCTATCGGTGCCATGATGCAACAAGCACTAGCAGCAGCGAATATCCTGGCTCAAGAAGGGATCGACGTTACCGTCGTCAATGCGCGCTTCATCAAACCGCTCGATATCGATCGCTTGGGACAGCTGTTTGAGGACTGCCGGTTCATCGTCACATTGGAAGAAGGGGCCTTGATGGGTGGTTTTGGATCCGCTGTTCTTGAAGCCGCGTGCCACCATGGCTGGGATACCCGCATTCTCCGAACCCTAGGTATTCCTGACCAATTCATACCACATGGTGAACGCAATGAATTGCTCCAAGAAATGGGGTTACATCCCGAAGGCATCGCCAAGGCGTGCCGAGAACTTGCTGAGAATTATGCGGGCTCCTCCCTCTAGGATGTTGCTTTGGTGACAACGGAAGCAGACTGGATTCGACAAGGACGCGATCGACCTCGAGTCGTCGTTGTAGCGGCTCCTAATCGTCCGAGAGTCGATTCGGAACTTCCAAACATCCTGCATCACATCGAACGATTCGCGGATGTCATCGCAGTCGATACTCGGTTCGAACACGAATTCCGTGATTGCGCCTCCGACCTCGTGGTTGTGCTGGGTGGGGATGGTTCGATCTTGCAATCGGCCCGCCAAATGGGAGAGAATCAACGCCCCGTCCTGGGAGTGAACTTGGGGCGTCTGGGATTTCTAGCAGCCATTCAACCCGAGAGTTTTCTGAATGTTTGGCCCAATGTCTGCCGAGGTGACTATCCGATTACTAGTCACTTGATGCTGCGTTGTTCGGTAACCGATGGGGATCGAGAAATCCACTCCATGTTGGGGCTCAACGAAGCAGCCATCTTGGGCGGACCTCCGTACACAATGATGTACATCGATCTCCATATCGATGGTGTGTTGGCAACCACGTACGCCTGCGATGGATTGATCATCAGCACACCCATCGGTTCCACAGCGCACAATCTATCTGCTGGTGGGCCTATCTTGCGGCGCAATCTTCAAGCCTTCGTCATATGCCCCATCAGTCCCCACACCCTGACGATGCGTCCTGTCGTCGATACTGCCGATCGAGTGTTCGATTTGCGATTGCAGGACGGTCACCCCACAGCGAGTGTGGTGGTTGACGGTCGCATCCTATGCACCTGGGAGGATCGCTATTCGGTTCGCGTTCGTCGTGCGGATCACAAATTCCAATTGATCAGCGTCCCAGGGCACGATGACTATCAAGCCCTCAGGACAAAATTGGGCTGGAGCGGGAAACCCCAACCCAGCGATTAGGATCCACTCTACCCCTTTTGGCCTGCCGATGACCATGTCCTGGTCGCTATCAGTCGCGGGAAGAAGGCCCGCGTCGCCCCGATCCTGGGTTCGGGTCGTTGTTTAGATTGCGAAATACCTAGTCTTGTTCGGTTCGTTCGTGCATCCACCCAAATCCTGTTCATCCGTTAGAATCAGCGAACCCTTGTCACGAAGACGACTCAATAACAGATCTTCCCTCGCCACTCATTTCACTCACGTCTATGGAACACGGTTTTATCGCTTGGGCCAAACAACGGGCCTCGCGTCTCCCCAAAGTCAAGTTGGGGATAGGGGATGACTGCGCCTTGATCGAACCTTGGGGAACCGATTCCGTCGTGACCACGGATTCGTTGTGCGATGGCACCCACTTTGTCCTCGAGGAATGCGGAGCCCGTGCGGTCGGGCACAAACTCGTCTCGGTGAACTTGAGCGACCTTGCCTCGATGGCAGCCGAACCAATCGCTGTGTTTCTGTCCCTCTGCCTGCCAAAGAAAAACAGCGGTCTGATCGGCGCTGAAGTCTTCGAAGGAGTCTGCGAAGCGTGCGAACAGCACGGAGTCGCTATCGCCGGTGGTGATACCAATGTTTGGGAGGGACCGTTGGTCGTTCATATGACCGCGATCGGCAAAGCACCGCCGGAAGGTTGTTGGTTGCGGAGCGGTGCATCGCCGGGAGACGCTATTGTCGTCACCGGCGCCTTGGGTGGAAGCCTCCTAGGCAAACATCTCCATTTCGAACCCCGATGGAAACTTGCCCGCAAGCTGCATGGATTGGGAATCGTGCGAGCAGCCACCGATATCAGCGATGGACTGGGAATTGATTTGCTCAACATGACCGCCGCCAGTCGCTGCGGTGCTCAACTCGAATTGGACTCGCTCCCGATCAGCGAAGCGGCCTATGAAATGGCTAAAATCACTGGTCAAAAGGGACTGGAGCATGCCATCGGCGATGGCGAAGATTTCGAGCTCTTGCTATCCGTTTCGCCCGATGCCATCGAGACGATGCCGAAAGAAATCGACGGCGTCCCGCTCACCAAAATTGGAGAATTTGTTTCCAGGACGGGACTGTGGTCCAAGTCCAAATCTGGGATCAAGCAAATGCAACCCAAAGGTTACGTTCATCAATAATATTCCGATCTCTTCGCGCATTAACCTTAACCGCCAGTCACTCAGACATGCACACAACCCATGGCTAATCCAAAATCCAAGCCCGACGAAACTCCAAAGACGTTTGAAGCCGCGATGATCGAGCTTGAACAAATCGTTCGAGCCCTTGAAAGCGGCACCTTGCCGTTGGAGGAAATGCTGTCCGACTATGCCAAAGCCGTTGAAACGATTCAAGCGTGCCACACCCAATTGGAGAGTGCTCGAAGACGCATCGCGCAGTTGCAGAGTGTGGGAAAAGACGGAAAGGCCGTCGTGAAACCCTGGGACGATACCGCTCCCACCTTACCCGAAAGTGGTGAAGCTCCCACGCGAAGACGGTCTCAGTAGGGTGTCTTCATAGAGGGATTCTGAGGGGAATCGCGATGCACTCGCGCGTTCCTAGTCCTATTTCTTGATTTCAAATTCGACCAGCGATTGGCCATACTTATGGCCCTTCATATCCTCGATCGTCAGGATCAACTCGTGTTTGCCAGGCTGGATCTGTTGCGGCATGAAGATGCGATAAACAATGTAGTAGTCACGCCGCTGATTCTGGCACAGCTCCGGTTCCATCGGCAGTAGCTGTTCCGTGATTTTTCGCTTTTGCGAGTCGACGATCTCATAGCTACCCTGGAGTTGCGTTTCGAATCCTGATTTCACCCGTTCCGCAGTGACATGATCGATCTCGCAATAGAGCAACACATCCTGGTCCGGTGCAAACTGATACTTCTTGCAGCGTTGATAAATGCCATACCCCCCGACTTCATCACAGAATGCAAGGTCGCGCACTTCTAGGTTAGCAACATTCGATAAATGGTCCGTCGCTTCGCGCAAACGGCTCATGACGAGACTGCCGTGCCGTGCACGCGATGGATTGGCATCCGGGTTGCTGGCCTCGTACAGTGCCCTCATCTGATTTTGAACAAAGATCTGCTCATTTTCGCTAAGGGATTCAATAGGCCGAAGCGCTTCGTCGAGTCGCCGCTGCGCCACATACAGCATGCGAAGAGTAATCTCTTGGCTGGTACGCATCGCGAGATCAGCACTCGGGGATTGCTCGAGTTGCGACTCGAGGGTTTCGATGGCTAGACTGGTTTGTTGACTCCACGAAAGGTGGTTCGTGGCAGCCGAATGGACTGCAGAGCTTGGGGACAAGGAAGTCGCTACATCTCCTATCGCTGCAGAATGATGGCTGCTGGCCACCACTTGGGATGAGGGTCCATCACCTTTCCCCAATCGAACGGTAACTCCACCGGAGGCATTATCCGTCTCCGAGTGAAAATCAGCTGTTCGAACTTCCGATAATGAAACGTCACCGTCGTTCGTTTCTTGCGATGCAGCTTCTTTAAGGGTTGCAACTGCCAGTGCCTTCGATTCGTCCGTCACTCCCGCGACGGGAGTCGGTTCCGCCTTCGACGCTTGGCTCTTTTGCTCCGCCATTTGCATCTCTTGAATCGATTTCCGAATCGTGTCGCGATATTGGCTGGGCAGGGACTGCAATGCGCCTTCGAGATCGACTTGCTGAAGTCCTGTATCGACCACCGAAGTCGCCAATGGCGCTTCGGGCTTGGCTGGGTCGGACGTCGCGATAGTGGAAGTCGGAGCAGCGCTGGTGGGAGCCGTGGTCGCCGACGAACCCGGAACAGAACTGTTGCTGGCGGCATTGGATGACGCTGCGGTCGATGCCTCTGGCTTCGCAGTGATCGAACTGTTGTTCGCCTTCGTATCGGTTGCGGCTAACGACGCTGAATTCCCGCCGTTCCCGACAACGGCACCGGATTTGGTTGACTTGGAATTACTCTCTACAGGATTCTTGTGCGCGTCCAGAAGAGCATTTGCTTCGGCCAATTTCTTTTGTGCATCGCGATCTTTTGGCAGAATGACTCGCGGTGGCGATTCACTATCCTTTTCTCCTCTTCCAGGCCACCATTTGCTCGCCAAACCCTTCGATCTTCGATTCTTTTCTTTTCCGGATCGCTCATCCAGATCGTAGGTAATGTCGGTTGGCGGTGCCCAATCGTCATCGTTCGCCTCCGCCCCAAACATCTTCGTTGTGTTTTCGCGAAACGACCATTGTTGGCAACCAACATTGGCAGAAAGCATGACGCCCAACCCTACGACCATCCAAGGCAACGGACGGACCCACGATCGTTGAAGTTTCATAATGGGAGCCTTCTGACAGCGTTGGTCAAGACAAAAGGACTAGTTCGAGGAAAAGGGAGCCACTTCAGTGTTTTGAGTCGCCGATGCAATCTCAAGAACCTCACGAGCCAAGGCGAGATAGTCCTCAGCTCCATGCGAATTGGGAGCGTAGTCGAAAATGGATTGACCAAAGCTGGGTGCTTCCGCCAAGCGAATATTGCGTCGGATCTTTGTCTGAAAGAATTTGGCGCTCGACCAAACCGGACTCTGCGCTGCGCTGGCTTCGAGAAACTCCTCGACATCGCGGCTGACTTCGGCTGCGAGGCGAGTGCTCGACTCATACATGCAAAGCACAATTCCTTCCAAGCGAAGGCTCGGATTCAATCGTTTGGCGACGACTTCCATCGTGCGCAGCAACTTGCTCAATCCATGAAGTGCTAAAAAATGAGGCTGCAATGGCAAGAAAACTTCGTCCACGGCCGTCAATGCGTTGAGTGTCAACACTCCTAGCGAAGGAGGGCAATCGATGATGAGAAAATCATGATCGGAGGAATCGTTTTCAATGCGATCTCGGAGGATGACCTCGCGTCCCACCTCACCAGCCAATTCCATTTCCGCTGCAGCCAAATCCAGACTGGCGGGAATGATCGACAGATTGTCCGTAACGGTTCGGCGTACATCCCCGAGGGATGCATCTCCGCATAACAAATCGTAGATGCTCGTCTCTTCCGCAGACAATGTAACACCGAGGTGTAGCGAAGCATGGGCTTGAGGATCGAGGTCCACCACGCACACCTTCTTATCATGCGCCGCGAGCGCAGCAGCCATGTTGACCGCTGTGGTGGTCTTGCCAACGCCACCTTTTTGATTGAGGACTGCTATCTTGCGCATGGAATTCGCATTGCCTGATTGCAAAAGTTTCTGAGTGCGATCGGAAAAGAGGGAGACGATGGATCGGACCCGACCATGGAATCTCTGACCATGGAATCTCCGTGCCGCTCCCTCAAATGCTGCTGGGGACGGTACCAACTCCCGTTAGGATAAATCCAGACCAATCTTGACAATCTGGGCAATTCCGACATCCTGGGTGTCAGAGAATTGTGGCCACGGCGCCTGGCCTTGCCAGCCACGAATTTTGCGATCATTTCGAGTAAGGGAAATGTCGCAACGTAGCAATCCAGCCGTCTGGGTCGCTGCAATTCCACCCACCCTAGCCCCCAAGGAAATCGCTTGTGAGAAAGTTTTTGATCGCTGGAAACTGGAAGATGAACCTGCTGAGAAAGTCGTCTCACGCACTCGTCCAACAATTGATCGCCACCCTTCCAGAACTTGGGAACGTCGACGTGGCGGTATGCCCTCCATCGGTCTATTTGAGCGACCTCGCTTCCGCGCTGGCAGGAAGCCCTGTTCAGCTTGGTGCTCAAAACGTTTTTAGCAAACCCGAAGGTGCCTACACAGGTGAACTCAGTGTCGGCATGTTGCTCGACGTCGGTTGCCGTTATGTCATCCTCGGCCACAGCGAACGCCGCGCGATCTTTGCTGAAACCGATGCGCTGGTCAACGAAAAGCTCCATGCTGTTTTGTCGGCCGGCCTGACTCCGATCGTATGTGTCGGTGAAACGCTCGAAGAGCGTGAAGCTGGACGAACCGAGGAAGTCGTTCAAGGTCAAATCCGAGGATCCTTGGCAGGACTAAACGACGAACAGATCCAGAATACGGTCCTCGCCTACGAACCCGTTTGGGCGATCGGTACCGGCAAGACCGCTACACCTGCTCAAGCCGAACAAGTCCACGCAGACATTCGCAATCTTCTCGCAGAACTCTTTTCTCGTCCCGTCGCGGAACGGGTCGTCATCCAATACGGCGGTAGCGTTAAAGCCGATAATGCGTTGGAACTCCTCAGCCAACCCAACATCGATGGCGCGCTCGTGGGAGGTGCATCCCTCAAGGCCGATTCCTTCATGGCCATTGTTGTCGCGGCAAACAGCGTGACGAAAAAGTAGTCAACTTTTTTATCCGCTGCTCTCTCGCGATACGATCTTAACCCTCCTTCTCTTTTCATTCCTCTCCCGAAATATCATGCGATCCAGCGAAGCGACCAACTTTTACTTTGAACAAGCTGCCGACCAATTGAATCTCCCCGATTGGATGCGAAAACTTCTGAGAACACCGAAACGCGAAGTCACCGTTCAAGTCGCTTTTGAACGTGACGACGGCAGAATCGAAACGGTCCTTGGATATCGCGTTCAACATGACAATGCACGTGGCCCCATGAAAGGAGGTCTTCGCTACCACCCCGCCGTCGATCTCGACGAAGTCCGCTCGCTAGCAGCACTCATGACATGGAAGACCGCGGTCGTCAATCTTCCCTATGGCGGTGCAAAAGGGGGAATCGGCATCGATCCCAAAACCCTCTCACGCAGAGAACTGGAGCATCTAACCCGCGCGTTCGTGGACCAGATTCATGAAATCGTTGGACCCGATACGGATATCCCGGCACCCGATATGGGAACCAACCATGAAGTCATGGCATGGTTTCGCAACCAGTGGGAAAAGTACCATGGATTCAATCCGGCGGTGATCACGGGAAAACCCGTCGAAGAGTACGGAGCCCGCGGACGGGAAGAAGCAACGGGGCGGGGCGTTGGTACGCTGGCCGTCAAACTCCTCAAACGATTTAATCTCAAACCCGAACAATGCAGAACGGCCATCCAGGGCTTTGGAAATGTAGGTTCACACGCAGCGAAATACCTGTTTGAGGCCAAATTCCCAATCGTTGCAATCAGCGACGTTTCAGGAGCCTACGTCAACCCGAACGGGCTCAATATCGCGGACGCACTCTCTTACACATTGAAGAACAAAGGCTCGCTCGCGGGATTTACTGGAGGCGAACGTATCGATTCCGATGCATTGCTCGAACTCGACGTCGATCTGCTGATTCCCGCCGCGTTAGGGGATGTCATCAACGCAAGCAACGTCGACAAGATCAAAGCCAAGACGATTATCGAAGGTGCCAATGGTCCCATCGATCCAGAAGCCGACGCGAAACTCGCCGCGCGACGCGTCACGATCCTCCCTGATATCCTGGCCAACGCGGGTGGCGTTACCGTCAGTTACTTCGAATGGGTACAAAATCGGCAGCACTATCGATGGAGCTTGGATCGCGTGCGTCAGGAACTAGACCACACGCTGACGGAAGCCTTTGAAAGTGTTTGGCAAGAGTCCGCGACCAGAAATGTTTCCCTTCGGACGGCCGCCTTCGTGTTAGCCATCAGCCGAGTGCAACGCGCTTCGGAATTTGCCGGTTGGCTCGTGTGAACGAACCAGCCGATTCGTTTCACGATTCCGGTCGCTCCATTCTGGCGTCCGTTTCTGGATTCGAAAATCGACGGATGTACAAACGCTGGATCAATCCAATGACCAGCGCCGGAATAGAAAAGGCGAGGGCTAAAGGAACGCAGTAAGCGACTTCGGCATACGCCCAGCCACGGATCAACCCAGCCACGGCGTCGCCAGCACAGGTTGGGACGAAACAGCACAAGGGCGAAATCAACCAGTCGCGTGTCATGAAAACAGTTGCGATCGCTATGAGGCACGATCCGAACAACATCGGCCACGCCCCAACACCGGTTCCCAAAACACCCTCATCGACGATCGTGTAGAGGACCGCCAATCCCGTAGTGACTCCCAGGATTTGCAACGCGATCGACCGTCGCCGCTTGTCTGTCAGCACGCGATCGATACCGCTTGCGATCGGTTCCGACGAGCGCGGTGGTTCATACGGGTTCACAGGATTCACGTCATCGGTTTGACTCTTTTCGCGATCTGTTTTCATTCAACGCGCACTCGACGACTGACGAATCCTCAATTACCGGATGCCGTGATTGGCTTCGGTCAATCGAGAATCCTGACTGGACTTGCTGGGTACGGGATTGCAACAGGACTAGCGTTCTGGAATACAACCGCTGCACTGGTCGTCTTCATCTTGATTCCATTGCTCTATGTTGTTTCGCCGGTGCAGCGCTATTGGGTGAGCAAGTATGGACTCCAAACCACGACTCCCCATGAGTCAATCGACGCTAGCTCTCCTGGCAACGAACAAAATTCTTAAGGGAAGCAAACGGCGAAAAGATCCCTTCTGGCAGTTTCCCCCGTACCAAGTCTTCATCACTTCTTGTTGAACTCGGAATAGAAATCTCTGGCCTTCGCCAAGAGTTGGTTTTCCGTCGTATGGTGGGCGTCGACAACGACGGCGCCAATGATCTTCTTTGCGATATCGGAATGGTGGGCCTTCAAATCGGCGACTAGCATATCCATCGCGCTACTTCGTCCCGTGCCACTTCCGAACAACAAGACTTGTTCTGCACCATGCAGCGTCTTAGCGATCGCTTCGTAAAAACTCTTTCTCTCGGGGAGACGCTTCCCTTCCGTCCACTCATTCGCGGAGTGCAAATGCTTCTTGTACCCATGCGGGTCGTAGGGCAGGATACTCTCGGGGACCGCGCCCCGAACCTCAGTCCGGTAGACCTTGGCCTCGTGATGGTCAAGGACTACCAACAGATGGGAAGCATCGCTTTGAGTCTCTGTCGCCATAACTCTGTTCTCCATTTATCTTCGGCTTTGAAGTGGCCGACGCAACCGATCGGGAAAGGAAGATCCGACACTGGCCGGTTATCATGATCGTTTTGGAAAGAATCCCAAACAGCAGACAATCAGCGAGGCCAGTAACGAGCGGGATTCGCAAATAGATTGTACCGTATTGCGCGATGACTATATCCTACATCGGATCGAAAAAGACCCGCAGTCGTTTAGGTTGCCCGGGATGAGATCCACCCTGCACACGCTGACGCCATGGCGGTTTCCGCCATCGAGCCTCGGAGATATCGAGCCTCGGAGATCTTGTCGGAACCCAGAAGTGACATTCCAAAGGGAGATCGTTTTGGCCAGGAGGATTCGTCGAAGGATGGCTCGCGACTGTCGCCAAACGGTACGATCTCGTAAAATACAATCCCGTCTTAGGTCGACCATCCAGCAATCGATACCGCCTCTCAGCGAAAAGCAATGAGTGGCGCGATGATTCGGACACCACCTACGGGTGCAAAAATGGCAATGCGTGCAAACGGTGAAAAGCCGTACGTCCATCGATAAAGGAATAACGGGAATGGTTCGAGTTGGTTTAGTCGGTATTGGCTTTATGGGATGGATCCATTCTCTCGCCTATCGCCGCAGTGAGCGCGCGACATTGACCGCGTTTGCCAGCCAGGACTCCAAAAAACGGACTGGGGATTGGCGCGGGATTCAAGGGAACTTTGGTCCCCCCGGCGAGCAGATCGACGTCGACGGACTGCAGGTTTTCGAATCCCTCAACGAACTCGTTCAATGCCCTGACATCGATATCGTTGACATTTGCCTTCCTCCACACTTGCATACCTCCGCAGCCGTCTTGGCCATGGAACATGGCAAGGATGTATTCATTGAGAAGCCCGTCGCATTGACGTTGCCCGAAATCCAGAAAATACGAGAGACAGCCAAACGGACCGGCAGATTAGCCCTCGTGGCGCATGTCCTTCCTTACATGGGACCCTTTGCCGTAGCCACAGAAATTGCCCGCTCCGGAAAATACGGAAAACCGATCGGGGGTTATTTCAAGCGAGTCATTTCGGATCCTACTTGGATCCCCGATTTCTATGAACCGACCAAGGTAGGTGGTCCCCTCGTCGATCTCCATGTGCACGATTTGCATTGGATTCAACTCCTTTTTGGAAAACCCAAACGGGTCCATGCAGTCGGTCGTCGCCATGGGGACGTTGCCAAGTACGTTCACGTCCTCTACGAATTCGACTCTCCGGACATCGCCGTGAGCAGTTCCTCGGGAGTCATCGATGGACCCAGCCGCCCGTTTACGCACGGATTTGAACTGCATCTTGAACAAGCGACCCTGCAATTTGAATTTGCAGCATTTAGCGATACCGGAGAAACAATGCCGTTCAAGATCATCACACGCGATGGCGAGTTGATTCGGCCAGAGATACCGGTTGCAGATGATATCGATGCCTTTCGCGCCGAAATCGATGACATGGCAGACAGTGTCACCACGCGGCACCCATCCCCCCGTTTGGATTTCGAGCATGCTGCAGGCGCTGTGGAACTCGCATTGCAAATCCAATCCCAACTGGCGACGCATTGAAGCGACTAGCGAGGTAACGCATGGAGAGGCATCGTTGGATCTGGAACGCAATGAAGATCGCCCTAGGATGTGTAATGATCTTGGCTGCTGGCATAAGCCTCGCCCCCACAGGCATCGCTCAATCGGTCGAATCGCTCGGGAATGGACTGCGTCAGATTCAATCCAACCGGTTGACCTTGATCACCGATTTGCCCATCGATGACGATCTCAAGACATGGCCGAATCTATTGGATCAAGCGATCGAGCAGTGGCGTGACGTATGGCATATCCCCAGCGAGCAAACAGCATCGCTCCGATTGACGGCCTACCTCATCGCCGACCGAAATCTTTTTGAACGCGCCGGACTACTCAATGGAGTTCCTCCGTTCGAAGATGGGTATCAACTCAATGACTCCATCTATTTCATGCAGCAGCCATCTTCTTACTATCGCAGGCATCTCTTCCTGCATGAAGCGACCCACTGGATCATGTATCGATTTCTCGGAGGTGCGGGTTCGCCTTGGTTTATGGAAGGGACCGCCGAACTATTCGGTACGCATCGCTTGGCCAAAGATCGATTGACGCTAAATACGATTCCGTCCGATCCATCCGAGGTTCCCAATTGGGGGAGATTGAAACGCATCCGAGAGATGCTTGATGATGGAACAGCACCGAGCCTTCGCGAGATCCTGGCCTACGGCAATGATCTGACCCGCCGAAATGATCGCTACGTATGGAGTTGGGCGGCTACCGTTTTCTTCTGGAATCACCCTCAGTATTCTAGGGCCCTGGTATCGGCCGCCAGTCCTCCTCTCGATTACAGCATGGACCTCTCCAACCGTTTAGAACAAGCGTTGGAGAAGAAATGGCCCTCTGTTCTCGCAGACTGGAACGTCTTTGTGTCCGATTTTGATTTCGGATATGAGCCACAACGGTCGATGACCGACCTGGGATCGATCACCCAATCCCCAAAACGATGGGACTCTCTTCTCGAGCCCGTCCTCTTGGAATTGACAAGCAATCGCGGGTGGCAAGATAGCGGTATCGACCTACAGCGCGGGAACAAAATCCGCGTGACCGCCGAAGGCACCTTTACGATCGCACAGCAAAACTCACAGGACCCATGGGAATGCGGTCCCAATGGCATCACCTTCCAGTACTTCCAGCATCAGCCGATGGGCAAGTTATTAGCGACGATCGTTCCCATGGATGGCAATGCGTCCACCAGTCGCTTGCCTCTGATTCCCGTCGGCAAGGAGCAAATCATCGAGGCTCCTGACGATGGACGATTGCTCTTGAAGATCAACGAACCTGCAGGTCAGATTGCAGACAACGCAGGTTTTCTCACGCTGACTCTTCAAGCGACTCCGTAGTGGGGCGATCTTTTTCGCTCGGCGCCGAATCTTCCGCATGATCCTCGATGAGGATTCGCAGCGCCGAGGACTCGAGGTCATCGTATTGTCCGGATCGAATGCAGTAGAGACATCCCATGAGACCGACGGCACCCAGCAAGATTGCCGCAGGAAGCGCGATGTAGAGCACACTCATCAGAACGACCCCTTTTTCCGCTTATTACTGAACTCACTGCCCAAGCTCGGAAACGTTCGGGCGGTCATGGCCATGGTTAAAACAGTCAATCCACTGAGAGGCATGAACAATGCCGCAATCAGAGGATGGATAAAACCGGTGACCGCTAATGCAATGGTGATCGCGTTGTAGAGAAGAGATGCGGCGAAACATCGGTAGATGGCCGAGACAGTATTGCGAGAAGCATCCATCAAACTTGCGATCGACCGGAGTTGGTTGCTGGGGATATAGATCGGAGCATGCTTCAAACATGCCTCACCGTTACCGCGTATCGCAATTCCTACGTCGGCGGTCGCAAGCGCCGCCGCGTCGTTGATACCGTCTCCAACCATGACCGTGACGGGATACATTCCTTGGGATTGCGTGATCACGGACAGCTTTTGCTCGGGGGTGCAATCTCCGATGGCTTGTTCCAAAACGACTCCGCATGCCAGCAGTTCGTGCGCCAGGGCGTTTACCACCGGCTGCCGATCTCCGGATAGGATCCCCAATTTCCATCCTCGCTGCTGCAGCGAAATCAACATCTCGGCCCCGTCCACGCGAGATTGATCTCCGAGAACGAATTCTCCTTGCCGTTCCCCATCGATCCACACACCAATGGCGTTTTGACTATTCTCTCCTTCGTTCTTGGCTTCGCATTCACTCTCCACGGAGGAATCCAATCGCTCCCTTCCGACGCGCACCTTGCATCCTTCGACAAGCCCTTCAATGCCGTCTCCATAAAGTTGCTCGACATCGCGAACTTCAAGCGAAACGTCGGTCGTCAAGGCGTGCTCGGTGGCCAAATAGGCGACGATAGCTCGGGCGACTGGATGGTCGGATTGCCGTTCGAGAGCCGCCACGTACGGCAAAGCATCCTTCGATCCAGACCATTCCAAAACGCGAAGGTCGCCGTACGTGAGGGTCCCTGTCTTATCAAACCACATGATTCCAGACTTCGCGAGTCGCTCCAGGCAATTGCCATCGCGTATCCATATGTTCTGCTTTGCTGCGCGTCCCAGGGCGACCGTGATCACCAGCGGAGCAGCCAACGCCAGGGCACATGGACAGGCGATCGTCAACAGGGCGATGGAATGCTGGGTCGCACGTTCCCAACCTGATTGCCAATACCAATACCCAAAAGTCATTACGGATAAGCCGAGAACAACGAAGACGAAAACACCACCCACGCGATCGGCCAATTGGATCAGCGGTGTCCGTTGGGCTGTGGCGGCCCGTACCAATTCTGACAATCGCCCCATTCGGCTCTTTTCTCCAGCTGCCGTCACTCGCATTGTGATGGGAGATTGGAGGTTCAACGAACCACCTACGACAGACGATCCGATATGCACGATGCACGGCAAACTCTCGCCTGTGATAAACGCAGTTTGAATGCGACTCTTTCCTTCGGTGATTTGACCATCGGCAGGGATGACTTGTCCGGGAAGGACTTCCACGGAGTCCATCGGCTGCAAACGATACGATGGGACACTCAATCGCGATCCATCGTTTTGAATGCGTTGTGCGACCACGCTATTCATTCTCAACAGTTTTCCGATCGACAATCCCGTTCGGTACTGAGCTCGAAATTGGATATAGCGACCGACTCGCAGAAGAAACACGAGTGAAGCCAAGGAATCAAAGTAGACATTCCCCGTCCCAAGCGCCGCGCCGACGATACTTCCCATGGTTCCAACGGCCAACCCCAACGCTACAGGTATGTCGACATGGGGAACCCCAGCTCGTATCGCCTCAATCGCCGATCGAAAGAAGATACGTCCGGGGAAGACCGCAGCCAAAAGACCCAGGATCGCTCCCATCCATCGCAGGAATTGGGCGTGAGCCGGTGCCATGCCCGACGCCTCCCCCGCATACAGCGAGATCCCAATCCACATCGCGTTAGAAGCCAAAAAGAAGGCGGTTGCTATTCCAATCCAATGTTCGCGTCGTAGGACCACATCAACGCCAGATTCCACAGCAGAATCATCGATCGGGCCCAGCGAATATCCAAGTTTGGCCAATCGTTCAGCGATCCTAAGCGGTTCCGTTTGCTCGGGGTCGTATAGCAATTCCACCGTCGTATCACTCCATCGGACGCGAACACTTTTGACTCCTTGCATGGTTGGTTGCATGCTCTCGATCAGCCAGGAACAAGCCGCACAGTGAATCCCATCCACCGAGAGCCGCACCTTGCACAATCCATCGGCAGTACGATCCACCGGAATGCCTGCCGCATCGAGATCGGCCAAAACATCACTTCGCCTCACGCCGCGAACGGGATGGGGTTCCACGTCGGCAGGGCTTCGCAGCGCATAAAAGTCATCCAAACCCAACTCATGGATCATCGCGTAGGCCCCTAGGCAACCATGGCAACAGAAAACCAATGGTTGCACCGAAGATTCCTCCCCCTGAGCGATAGAATTAGGCGAACTTGCCCACCCTCCAACGGTCAATGTTCCAAGGTCATCGCGAACCGTTTCCAGTCCGCAGTGCGCGCAGGGGGCCGATGCCGATTGGCGAGCAAGCGGTACATTGGCTGCAGCAGCGCGGCTCATGGATCACTCCTTGTCGCTTGTTTCAACAACCTTCGCCACATCTCGATCGATTGCATTGCATTGTTCACACCGCGCAGAAGGGGCGCCATCACGTTTTGAACCAATGTCCCCTGTCGCATCTTTTTCTTCTTCCGATGCATCGGCTTCGCAACATGGAAGCGTCGACGACGTGAGTTGTTTCAGCATATCGACATCTATTGGACTGCCATTGGGCGAATCGATCGCGTGCAAGGCAGGTTCTTTATTGAACAAATCGGCTCCATTTCGGGCTGCTGCGCGGGCCAGCGGACTCAAATCAATTTGCGATCGTGCGAGGAGCGTATAACCGCCAAAGGCGATCAAGACCATCGCAGCCAAAGGCTGAAACCATCGTTGCTTCGATGGGCCCAACGCCGCCGCTCCCAACGCAAAAACACTCAGGAGCGGCAATGTCCCAATCCAAAAGGCAAACATCATCGTCATGCTCGAAATCACGCTACCGGTACCGGCCGCAGCCAAAGCAAAGACATACAACCAGCCACATGGAAGCCAAGTGCTCAATAGCCCCCAGGAGAACGCAGAGCCGGCAGGGGATCGCGTTGGCAACTTCTTTCGCATTTGAATCAATCCATGGCTCCATCGTTGCCAGAATTCCGAATGAACTACGCGATGGCCTCGCGCTTGCGACAGGCTCCAAAATCGCGCCAGTCCCATAACGATCATGGCCACTCCTACCCCCTTTGCGGCCATCGCCCCAATCCCCCAGGACCCTGCTAGCCCATTCACTGCAGCCCCCAAAGATCCGACCATGGCGCCGATGACAAGATACGTAGCCAATCGCCCCAAGTGATAGCTCGTCATATTCGTGACACGATCCCACCAGCATTCCCAGACGGTTGATTGGGAGCGAGTCCGCCCCTCGCCCTCACCAACCTTTGCCCCTGCACCTCCGGTTACCCCTACACTCCTCGTTGCCAACGCAGCGAAAGGCCCGCACATTCCTACACAATGGATAGAACCCAACAGCGAAGAGACGACGACGGCAAGTAGTAGATCCATCATTGGGAACTCCAGTCCATGACTTCCTCATAAACGAATCGTTCCGCGTTTCCGCGTCGGAGGTCAATCGAAACTTGCCACTTGCCATCGCGCGACACGTCAATGGACGCGCGATACAGCCCGGGTTCTTCGCTCACCGGGATTACGTCGACGACGGTGTTTTGATCGACCCGGGTGAAGTGGTAGGCTTGGGCTGTTCCGATCGCATCCGAGATGGGTACTCCCTCCCGATCCGTTATTCGGAACTCCATAACGTACGTGCCCGCAGACCCTCGCATCGAGCGTTCCAATTGCAGATACCAACCCAATTTCGCGGATTGCTCTAGTAGTCGACGATGCGACTGCCAATCGACGGCGCGCTCACCATAATTGGGCATGGGACGGAACGAAGGATCTCGGGATGCCATGAAGATCGCGACAACTGCCACAGCCAAGTTCACTGCCAACAATCCCAAAATGAAGAACAACCAAAATCTGGCTGCTCGGCGTTCCAACAGGTTTGAAGTCGCAACCATAGGGTTTCGCAGTTTCGGGTTCACAGGATGACCTGAGACAACAAATGATCCCAGAGGTCACCGCTCTTCCATACTATTCACTATCGCTTGTTCACGCGTAAACCTCAACCCGAACCGAAGCCCAACCCTTATTTGCGACAAATTGCCGTCGCACCCAGCGAAATTCGGCTCGGAGCACTCCCAGCCATGCCACTCTACGCCGCGGTGCCCACCTTTTGACTGCGCACGCCCCCCCTTTTGACTGCGTGCCCTATTTTTGACTCCGAGTTGGTTTTCACAGTTCATTCAACCATTCAACGGTAATGCTAGAGGGTATTGCCCGACATTGCCCGACATTGCTCGACGGTACTGTACGATTGGCAACAGTAAGATTGGTAATTCTGAGACGGGCTCCACCTCCCGGCATGGGCCTTCCATCGTTATCATTGTGGAGCAGGTGTCACGATGGAATGGTCGAATTGGAATGATGGCGATTTCCTCTGATCGCCAGACAGCGCCGACTTGAATGACCTCCCCTCCAGCCGGGATTCCCAGATAGGATGGTACCGACTAGGTGTACATTCTGTAAGCAATCCTGGATTGATGTTCTCCGCGGACTCAGCAACATTCACTCGGGAACCTGACCGAACACGCACGCTTTCGCAGTAGACACTGCGACAATTGTTCTTGCTTAGCACCAAAACGAGGTTGACGAATTCCCATGGCATACTTTGAAATGATCAACGGGCCCTCGGCAAACATGCAGGTGCGGCTGGAACAGGAAGAGTACGTTCTCGGTCGTCATCCCGAATGCGATATCGTCCTCGAAATTCCGGGGGCTTCTCGCAAGCATGCCCGCACCCTGAAAAACGGGATTGGCTATTCCATCGAAGACTTGGATAGTCGTAATGGGACTTTCGTGAACGGCAAGCTCATCGGCGAACTGACACGGCTTCATGACGGAGACACGATTCGCATCTGCGAACTGGAGCTTGCTTTTTTCGACGACTCGGACGGCGGCAGCAACATGAATGTCGATGGATCGGTCGGCTCCGAAAAGAGCTTTGGCATAAAAATCCTCGACGACGAAGACAGCCCAGATGTTGTCGAAAATTCGATCACCAACAAGTTGGATGTGCGTAGCAGCAACTACGAATTTTCCGCATCTGCGGAATCCAAACTGGCAGCCTTGCTGGAGATCATGAAGAACTTGGGCCGGGCCGTCGGGATTGACGAGGTTCTCCCCAAGGTCCTCGACTCGCTTTTCAACATCTTCATCCAGGCAGATCGAGGATTCATCGTCCTGAAAGACCCTTCTGGGCAATTGATCGTGCGATGGTCGAAAGCCCGTCGACAATCGGAAGATGAACTCCGCGTATCTAAAACGATTCTTCGCAGAGTGATGGAAACGAAAGAAGCCATCGTATCGATCGACGCTGGCAAGGACTTCGAACTCAGCCAAAGCGTGGCCGATTTCAGAATTCACTCGATGATCGTTGCGCCGTTGCTCAACAACGATGGAGAAGCCATCGGTGCAATCCAAATCGATACGACTCAAACCAAAGCTGGATACGACAAGAAGGATCTTGAAATCCTCGTCGCCGTTGCCAATCAAGCCGGCATGGCCATCGAAAACGCAGAGTTGCATGAAAAACGTCTAGCCCAGAAACTGGTCGAACAAGATCTCGAGCTAGCACGGCAGGTTCAAATGGCATTCTTGCCACGCGAATCTCCGAACATCGATGGCTATTCGTTTTATCAGTACTACAATCCCGCCCAACAAATCGGTGGTGATTACTTCGACTATCTGGACCTAGATGAGACCCGTACGGCGATCATGATCGCGGACGTCGTTGGGCACGGCGTCGCTGCCGCGATGTTCATGGCCAAGCTTTCCGCCGAAGCGAGGTTTGCCTTCGCGGCCATCAACGATCCACGCAAGGCGATGGAACAGTTGAACGAACGAATTACGGCGTTGGAAGCAGAGCGATTCATCACCATGACCGTGATGATCCTGGACAAGACCACCCACAAAGTTTCCATCGTGATCGCGGGACATATGCCCCCCATCCAGTTCCACCAGGACAATTCGGTCTCCGAACCCGCGTCGGAAATCGGCGGCACCCCATTGGGTGTCTTCAGCGGTGAAAAATTTGATTCCTTTGAATTGATACTGAAACCCGGTGAAAGCCTGACTCTCTATACCGACGGTATCTTTGAAGCTCCCAACGCCCAGCAAGAACAGTTCTCCATCGAGCGCGTGAGACAATTCATCCTCAGAGCCAATGGCGATGTCAAGAAGGCCGGCACGGAACTCGTTCATTCCGTTCAGGAGCATATCAAGGGCTGCGAACAAGAAGACGATATGTGCGTCGTCATTCTTGGCAGGAATTCGGAGACCGATGGGGCTCGTCCAACGGAACCCTTGGGCCAATTCTAAAGCGAGGTCGTTCCAGAATCCGTGAAATCGTGAAATAGCGTGTGAAGACCCTCCACGTTGAACAGATGTCGCTAGCCCTTTTTGAAGTTGTGGTTTCGAGCCTCTCGGAGACCCAATCCATGTTTTCCTTGGCTTTTTCGTGCTCGTGCTCGTGCTCGTGCTCGTGCTCGTGCTCGTGCTCGTGCTCGTGCTCG
>JBAWXH010000085.1:0-21589 GCA_037144155.1 Planctomycetota bacterium
ATTGGGTTATGTTGATGAGAACATGTTTAAAGAGGTCGGGCGATACTCCCGTTGAGTTTCCATCACTTCAATAGAAACAATGCCTATTCCGCAGTACGAAACTTGGCGACGACGGACCCCATACTCAATAGCTCCAGATTGTTGCCGCTGACATGGAAACCATCGACGGAGGACAGCGTTTTCGAGAAGCTCGTTTCCAATTCCATCAGCGTGGGAGGCCCCGCCATCCTCGTGCTCATCAATTCTCCCAACGTTACACTTTCATCAACCAAAGCATAAGAACCAGACAAGCGATTCACGCCACCGAAGATCGCAACTTTCCCGTGGGCAAACTGGATGGTGGGAGGTTTCTCGGAAGCAACGGCTTTTCCATTGAGCGACACCAGAGTCCACTCTTTACCCGCTGCTTGATTTACCTCGGCCATGTCGCATACATGGGCTCGCCACATCCGAATCATCCCGGCAGTCTTTGGCGCGGTTGGTAGCGACTTGTCAAAGTCTGCGGGTGCGGGGAAGATCGTTACCCCTTCCTTGATTGTCTCGACAACCTTTATGTCCTTGATCGTCAATGGATCGACCTTGAGCGGGTCCTTGTCCAGGATCACAAGGTCGGCCAGCTTTCCGGTTTCCAGTGTGCCCTTGGAATCCTGTTCGTCGTATTGCTCGGCCACCCATTCGGTCATGGCCTTCAAGCCTTCAAACGGCGTGACGCGTTGGTTGAGCCCAATCTCCGCTCCGCCGCGTGAGATACGATTGACAGCCGAAGATAACATCATCATTTGATCGAGGGGCGCTACGACGAAGTCGGTGTGGTTGCTAGGGCGTAGGCCAGCATCGATCGCATCGCGCATCGGGCTGATAGCCATCGCTTGATCGTGCCCGCGGTTTGCAATGTGCGCTTCCGCAAAGTAAAAGGTGTGCAGCGTGTAGAACGATGGGCGAACTTTGTACTTAACAAACTTCGGAATATGATCCTGGCGCATGAACTGAGTGTGGATTGTGGTGACGTTCCAGGGTTTGCTGTAATCCCCTGCGCGAGCGAATTCGTAGGCCGTCAGAAAACCGTCGATCGCTGCATCGCCGTTGCAATGAAGCGTGAGTGGCACGTTCATGTCGTAGACCTTCTTCACCATTAAGTTGGCCAGGTCCTGGGGGAAAGTCATCTCTCCTTTCCAATCCTGTTCACCTCCCGGGCCGCCGGTTAAGTAGGGCGTGGTGAAAGCTGCGGTGCGTCCTTGGGGTGAACCGTCCATGGTGATCTTCACACCACCGATCTTGAATCGCTTGTTGTATTTCCCCCATTGGACCAACGGTACTTCCGCCAGCACCTTGTCGACATCCGTGATAAAAGGAAACGCAATTACATCGATGATGTTGACTCCAGCGGCGGTCGCTCGTTGGATGGTTTGGATTTGAGGGAGGTGGGACGCTCCTTCCTGTGCCGTTGTTACCCCTGCTGCTGCGTAGAGCATTTGCCCAGCTCGCGACCATTCGATTTCCTGCTGAGCGGTCATTGGTTCCGTTTTTTCCACGACAGGAAGAAAGGCCGTTTCCATGATGAGTCCCCATGGCTCCTCGGTTCCCGGTTTGCGCACAATCACACCGCCCTCGGGTGTCTTGGTCGTGGCCGTGATGCCATATTTCTTCAGTGCGAGGCTGTTCAACACGGTACCATGCATCGACACGTGTTCAATGCGAACCGGGTTATCCGGAAACGCTTCGTCAAGATCATCGCGATTGAGCAATCTGCCATGGGGCATGACTGTGTCGTCGTAACCATAGCCCATGATAAGTTCGCCCTTTGGGATCTTCCGAGCCTCGGCGTACTTTTTCAATTCAGCGAGGATGCTAGGTACATCTTTTCCAGGCCCGGACGGAGGCGCGTAGAGTTTGCACTGATTGGCCACCAGAAGTGAGTTGATGTAGTGGCTATGCGCATCGAGAAAACCGGGCAGCAACGCCTTCCCACCAAGATCGATAATCTTGGTGGCGTCGCCTTTCAATCGCATCGCCGAATCCCTGTCCCCAGTAAACGCGATCTTTCCGCCTTTCACTGCCAGCGCTTCGACATAGCTTGGCGTTGAGCCTGCCATGGTAAGGATAGAACCGTTGTAATAGATCGTGTCAGCCTGCTGTGCGAGTGCATGCGAACCAGTCACCAATAGGGAAGCAACGAAGAAGAAAGCAGCGTGGGTCCAGTTCATAAGGGATCTCGATGTGAAAGAAAAAGTAACAACAACGAAAATTCGCACGCAGCCATTCCGAAACGCACTCGATGAAAAAGTCATCCAGGAAGGCTAAATCGCTAGCTCATTTTACCGTTTCTTACGATACCGACGTGGACTGTCGACACCTTTAGTTTAGAAGCAAGAACATCAAGTACCACCCACCTAATAGACTTTCCCACCCAACGAATTGACGTTCCCAAACATTTGCCAGGTGCGACTCGTTGAGATCTCGTGACTCGGGATCGCAGAGTCCAGAAAGAGCATACCGAGTTGGTTCATGTGTCACCCGAATCTTCGTAGTGCCGGTCGATCGATGCCCAAAGCATTGACGCTATCTCGGTTACATATGGGTGATTCGGGCGAGCAGCGATTCCCACTCGTCGAGTACAAGCGGCCAAGCGTGTGGAGAGGCTTTCTTACGAGCGGCAGCCGCTAACGCTCGCGCGGGCTGAGGATCGAGCAACAACGATCGCATTCGGCGATGAAAATCCGCTTCGTCCTCAGCGATGAAACCATCGATTCCATCGCACAGAAGCTCCGAGTGCACGTTGAAATACGTGCGATTATCAGCAAGCATCACCAGAGCCGGAACTCCGTGCGCCATGGCTTCCAACACCACCAAGCTGAAATTTTCCAATCGCGATGGAAATGCGAGAAAGTCGGCGGTCTCGAAAAAAGGATTGGGATCGTTTTGGTGGCCGTGAAATGCGACACAGTCTTGAACGGATGCTGCAGCGACATTCGCCTCGAGCAAGGAACGTTGCGGGCCATCCCCAACGATGTCTACCTTCCAGCCCGTTTTTGGAATGCCACGTAATCCACTCACCAACAGGGGTAGATTCTTTGAGGCGACCAAACGTCCCACTGCAACCGCTCGGCAAGCACCTCGGCGTGGATTCGGCGGATGGCTGGGAAAATGAATCGCCTGCGGGATCACGGCAATCGGGGTCGTTGGCGGCAAGTTGTAATACGACAAGTGCAGCCGCGCAAGGCTCGGTGTAAACCGGACGATCGCAGCACAGCGAATGCTCGCCTCTCGCTCGGAGGCATGATGGGTCCTCCTCGCAAGCCACGTTGCCAACCCAGTTGGTAGCCCATCCGCCACCTCAAGCGGAGCGATCCTAGAATGTGGCAAGTAGATGGTGGGCACACCTGGAAATCGTTTTACGATCGCCCGGTAGCAAACGCTAGGACTAAAAACGATAACGTCGGGATTGCATCCCTGCAGCTTGCCAAGATGTCGGGACCAATGGATTCGGAGCAACTGCGTCGCTAGTCTCCAAATGATCCGCCAGCCGGCAAATTGGGGGCGTGGAATGTTGACCACCCGAACTTCAGATTGAACACGCGGTGAGGCTTCGTAGCAAGCGATCGTCACTTGGTGACCACGTTGCGAAAGCCCCAGTGCAAGCGATTCTGAGTAGACCTCAGCGCCCCCCATACGGTTGGCGGCCCATACAACCAACAGAATCTTCATGGTTTCTCGAAAACGCAGGCATGGCCAAAACGGTGTATCTTACTCCAGATTATCCATACGGGCGGTGAAGAAGTGCTTTGCAAAGAAGTGAGTGCTGGGATGATCGGTTGGCAACGATGGGAATCCAATCAGGACTTTTGCGGAGCGAAAAGTGGCATTGGAACCGAGGAACGTTGCAAGGAGCAGTCAGGTGCAGCGTTCTGTCGGTATTAGTAAGACGGAGGGCATACAAAAGCATACAGGGTGACCCCTGCCTGACCTTTTGTTGACGCCGCGGTGTACCGAATGTTGCATGACTTGCACCCCTCAAGTTGAATCAAGAAACCGAGTCTCCGCGGGTGACGTTCCTCGCAACCTGGGGGTCGATTGTTGAACGTCAATGGGAAGACTGCTATGTTATTTCTATCCTTGAAGATGGAAATAAATCGACTCTATCTTGGTTTGGTTCAAGAAACATGCCTCGCAAAGTGTCCCGCGCTGCGGCAAAGTCAGTCAGCAACAATAGCCCTCAGCGTGGCGAGTCTCAGCCACAACTTTTGTCCGGCGGGAATCCTCAGATTCCAAAAGGGGACGGTGAGGCCGTCGTGCAAGCCTACATCGACGCCATGCCAGGCTGGAAACAAGATGTTGGACGTCGACTCGATGCTATCATTTCGCGATGTGTCCCCAATGTTCAAAAGGCGATCCGATGGAATACACCCTTTTATGGAATCGAGGGGAATGGCTGGTTCGTTGCTTACCATTGCTTAACGAAGTACATCAAAGTCTCGTTCTTTCGCGGGACGTTGTTAGATCCCGTACCGCCCGTTGAGTCCAAACAAGAGGAAGTGCGATACTTCCACATCCATGAAAACGAAGACATCGATGAGAAGCTTGTTGCCCATTGGATTCGCCAAGCAGCAAAACTGCCTGGAGAAACTTGCTTTTAGCCGAGAACTCTGCCTGTTAAATACCTTCTATGCGAAGGACGAGCAATTCGCAGATACATAGCGAGAGATCGATGTTGATAAGCCTTCAAGAGCGTTGGAGCAGTGGATGAAGAAGAACCCATTCGTCGGCCCATTCTTGCGGATCGGAGCGTTGTACGCTGATTCCGACGTAAATTCATTGGCGCTCCGTTGTCGGATAGACTAAGGAGATACCAATGACGTTCGTTGTTCGAGATTTCTCTTGTACCCTCACGGTATCGTGTCTCGACGACTCCTCTCACGTGGAAGGGGCAGAGAATGCCCGCGACTCAACACGCCGTGTTGCCCAAGAACCTTTTCGGTGGAACGACTCATAGCTCTACGAAGGCCCCCATCTCGCAGTCGTTACTCGAACTCTCAGCCATGGATGTCGGTGGGCTCTATACCCATTTCAGTTCACGCCCTGAGGGCTTGTCGATTGAAGAAGCTCAGAATCGACTAAAAGAGCATGGCGCCAACGTCTTGGCAAAAGATCGGCGGCCCAGCTTTATCAAACTTTTTATTCGCGCCGTGCTCAATCCGCTCGTCGTATTATTAGCGGTCCTATCAAGTGTCTCGTTAGCAACCGGAGACTATCGCGCCGCCATCATGATGACGGTTATGATCGTTTTGGGAGTTGGACTCAAGCTGTTTCAGGAAGCCAAAGCGGACAGTGCTGCCGCAAAACTCAAGGCCATGATTTCCGTCACGGCAACGGTGATTCGCGATGGAAAAGCGCAAGAGAGCCCCTTGTCCCAATTGGTACCAGGTGATTTGGTGTCCCTGGCGGCAGGAGATATGATTCCCGCCGATGTGCGGCTTCTCTCGGCCAAGGACTTGTTCGTGATTCAAAGTTCTCTGACGGGAGAGAGCTTTCCGGTTGAGAAGTTTGCCGTTGAAAAGAATGCATCCGCAAAGTTTTCGATCGAGTTGTCCAGTATCGCATTTCTCGGGACGAGCGTCGAAAGCGGATCCGCCACCGGCATCGTTGCGGCTACTGGGAAAGATACGTATTTGGGTTCTGTATCGGAAGCTTTAACCGAAGAAGTTCCTGCCACCAATTTTGATCGTGGCATCCAACGCTTCACGTGGCTAATGGTCCGCTTTGTGTTAGTCATGGTTCCATTGGTCTTTCTGATCAATGGATTTGCAAAGGGGAACTGGGGAGAAGCGTTCTTTTTTGCGATCGCTGTAGCCGTGGGACTAACGCCTGAGATGCTTCCGATGATCGTCACGGTTTGCCTGTCGAAAGGGGCGATCGCGATGAGTCGCAACAAAGTGATTGTCAAGCGGATCAATGCGATTCAGAACTTAGGTGCAATGGACATCCTCTGTACCGACAAGACCGGAACCTTGACCATGGACAAGGTCATCCTGGAACGCCATTGCGACGTTCTGCTAAAAGAAGACGATGGGGTGCTGGCCTTGGCCTATTTGAATAGCCATTTTCAAACCGGTCTAAAAAATGTTTTGGATCGAGCCGTTCTCGCTTGTGCAGATAACCATGAGCCGTTGACGAAACCACCCTTTGCCAAGATTGACGAAGTCCCATTTGATTTTCATCGCCGGATCATGTCTGTCGTCGTACGCACACCGGAAGGGTTGGATCGGGTCATCAGTAAAGGAGCCCCAGAAGCCATCTTTCCCTGCTGTGCCAGTTTTGAACTGGATGGGGAGTTGTTCCCGATGGATCACGAACACATCGACACGTTGAAGCTCGAGTACGAGCGGCTATCCTCGGACGGTTTTCGTGTCCTCGCGATCGCAAGCAAGGACGTGCCAGCACGCGAGGGAGTCGGATCGGGATCCACTCCGTATTCGAAGGGGGATGAAAAGGAATTGATCCTCAATGGCTATTTGGCGTTCTTGGATCCTCCTAAGGAGACTGCAAAATTGGCCATTCAAGCCCTTGAGGGGCATGGTGTGATGGTCAAAGTCATTACGGGTGACAATGAGCTTGTGGCGAAGAAGATCTGCAAAGAGGTTGGCCTTTCCGTCGATCAGGTTCTGCTTGGGACGGATGTGGAGGCTATGTCCGACGAGCAATTGGCGGATGCCGCGCTAACAACCACGCTGTTCGCACGCGTTTCACCTTCGCACAAACAGCGAATTATCAGGGCTCTGCAGTCCCGGAAGCATACGGTTGGTTTCATGGGTGACGGCATCAATGATGCTGCGGCATTGCATGCGGCCGATGTTGGGATCAGCGTCGATACGGCGGTCGATATCGCAAAAGAGTCGGCCGATATGATCTTGCTAGAAAAGTCGTTGCTGGTTCTTGAGTCGGGCGTGGTCGAGGGACGCAAGGTCTTTGCGAACATATTGAAGTATGTTCGTATGGGGGCTAGTAGCAACTTCGGCAATATGTTGAGCGTGCTGGGAGCCAGTGCTTTTGTTCCGTTTCTGCCGATGTCACCGATTCAAATCCTGGCGAACAATCTTCTGTACGACTTCAGCCAAACGGTAATCCCAACAGACGAAGTGGATGCGGATCAGGTTTTGAAACCGCGGCCCTGGGACATTGAGAAACTGACACGATTCATCCTATTTATCGGTCCGTGCTCGTCGATCTTCGACTACACCACGTATTTCATGATGCTCTATGTATTCAAATGCTGGGATACAAGTACCCCGGAAATGGCGGCTCGCAGCGAAAGCCTGTTTCAAACTGGCTGGTTCGTAGAAAGCTTGCTTACGCAAACACTCATCATTCACATTATTCGTACCAACAAGATTCCGTTTTTGCAGAGCCGAGCGTCATGGCCGCTGGGAGTGATGTCGGTCGTCGTCGTAGGGATTGGGATCGCACTTCCCTTTTCTCCCCTGGGTAGGTATCTCGGATTTACACCTTTGCCGATGTTGTATTGGCCACTTCTTGGCATTACGTTGTTTTGCTATGCGATCCTAACTCAATCCGTAAAGATGTGGCTACTGAGAAAGAACTGGACGTAGGAAATAAATGGTTGGCTAGGCTCGTATGTGGGTTAGGCTTCCAGCCTGACAATCATTTTCAGCCTGTCGATGCCTTGCTCGTCGCATGACAGGCTGGAAGCCTATCCCACGGTACAACAATTGTACGAGATCAACACAAGTGGATTTTTGATTGGATGAGCGTGAGCCGATGCTCCAGGAAAAAACTTCTCAGCAACCGCCCTTTGGATCTTTCGATTTGCGATTGTCTCGAAGTCTCAATCCATGTTTTTCGCAGCTTTTTCGTGCTCCTGCTCGTAATCGTGATCGAGAAACCCCATTCGATTACGAGCACGAACACCATCCGCTTACGCGGCTTGAGCACGAGCACGTGAAAAAGCCGATATAGCGCAACTTCAAAAGGCGCTAGCCGAACGCAATGATTCGCTTGGATCGGCTAGCGCCTCAGGCTCACTCTTGTCGGCCGTTGCGTACCACGCCATGTTCAAAGATACCTAAGGCTTTTTAATCGCGTAGAGTGCCTTATAGGATCGGATGTAGAGTGCGCCGTCAGAGAACACGGGGGATGCAGTGATGGCTTCCCCCATTTCATTAATCGACGCAATCTCAAAATCCCGTCCCGCTTTGACGACGGTGCAATGACCATCGTTCGACGAGAAGTAAATGTATCCGTCGGCGTAGGTCGGACTGCTTCGGTGTTGGCCGGTATACGTCCGCTGGAAATAAATCTCTTCCCCAGTCTTTTCGTCCAAGCACTGCAGTTTGCCATCTTTGTGAAGCACATACACCAATCCATCCACCACCAGGGGAATCGACACGTCCGGAGTACGAGGGATGTTCCAGGCAACAACGGACGAGCTATTCGTGCAGTTACCCGATAGGGAGTCGTTAACACGCAAGGCCACCATTGGCCCTTCCTTGGCTGTCGGAACGAGGATCGAGCCTGGGATCACCAAGGGAGAAGCCACGAATCGAAACGTAGGATCGTTGTTCTTTGGGTTGATTGTCGTGGGACCATTCAGGTCGCCAAACCGCCACAGTTCCGAACCATCCTTGAGCGAATGACCTGTGATGCAATCCGCTCCGTGTACCACCAAGAACTCACGTTCCGCATCTCGGTAGATAAATGGCGATGCGTAGGAATGTTTGCATTCGAAATCCGCATTCGTGTCGCGATCGATCGCCCAAACTGTTTTTCCTGATGACTTATCGAGTTTGATGACCTTGCCAAATCGAGTTGCATCGTCACGTTTCATCGGGCCATGAATCAATTGCAGAAAGAGTGCATCGCCGTCGAGCACCGGTGTACTCGTCATGCCGAATTGAATGTCCAGTTTGCCAAAACGCTCATTCACATCCGCACGCCACACCGGTTTTCCATCCACCGTGTAGCACGCTAGAATGCCGGTCCCAAAGAAACACCAGACGTATTTGCCATCGGTGCTCGGAGATGGTGAAGCGGAATTGCCTTCGCCCGCGCGGGCATCTTGATTGCCTGTCCCCACTTTCTCGCGCCAAAGAATCCTTCCGTCCTTGGCAGAGACGCACAGGAGCACTAGGTCATCACCATCGGCGCTCGTCAAGAAAATGCGGTCTTCCCAAACGACAGGGGTAGCACCCGCTTGCCCAGGGAGTTCCGTTCGCCAAGCGATGTTGTCCTGATTGCTCCATTCGATTGGAAATCCTTTTTCGGTCGAGATTCCATCGTTGTGCGTACCACGCCACTGCGGCCAGGAATCCGCTTGGAGAGTGCCCGCGGAAATCGGGGAAACGAACGAAAGAAAAAGTGCGATCCGAGCTTTCGAGAGAATTTTCATTGTGTTTTACACGTTCAGGGGTAGTGATTTCCATCGCGGGCGACATCGTCCCCTCGACACCGAGCGGATCGGTTGAACGGGAAAAACATCGCTGGAATCAGTATAACATCGCTGCCGACAGGTTTGCGATGTCGGCTTGGGAATCGCAAGATACTCGTTGGCTTGCACTCTATGCAATGTTCCTGGCTTCTTTCGTTGCGGCTCCACCGGAATATGATAGACACTCCCCAGCGAACACGTTCAGCGGTACATCCACCACGCTCGCTGTGCATTCCGTAAAACCCTATTTGAATCGGTATTTCCATGCGACTTGCTTCTTCTCTCAGCATGAAACGCGCGCTGATTTCACTTCTCCATTTCATGGTCATTTGCGATTGTCCGTGGATGGCCCAATCGCTTGCTCAAGATCGCGCGCCAACCACTCAGGAATCGGGACCACGCGTCACCCTTCAGGTTGAACAAGTTGACCCTCCGTCCTGGTGGGCCAACTCAACTCTATCCCCGATCCGGCTGCTGCTTCGAGGGACGGGCTTCACTCCCGGCACCCACATGGAGAGTACGTCGGAACATCTAAAGGCATACAACTTTCGTTGTAGCGTTAATGGCCATTACTTTTTTGCCGATTTGGAGATCGCAAAGGATTGCCCGCCAGGAGATATCACGTTGCGTGTCGTTCGCGGTGATTCCGATACGAGCGACTTTCTGTTTAGAATCGTCGAACGGAATTCCCACGATCCCCAGGGTTTTGATTCCAACGATTTTATCTACTTCGTGATGCCAGATCGCTTTTGCGATGGCTCGGTCGAAAACAATAGCACTCCCAAGTCTCCGGATCTTGTGAACCGGAAAAAGATTCGGCACTACCACGGAGGTGATTTGAAAGGATTGACTTCGAAGTTGCCTTACATTCATAGCCTTGGAATGACGGCCATCTGGACGACGCCTGTGTATGACAACAACGATGGTTTGGATTTTCTCGAAGCCTATCCCGACGGGGATCAGATGAAGCAACCGTCGACGGGATATCACGGATACGGCGCAATCGACATGTATCGAGTCGATGAGCATTTGGGAACCATGGATGATCTCAAGGACTTTGTCGAAGCCTCCCATCAGCAGGGCATCAAAGTGATTCAAGACCAAGTCGCCAATCACACGGGACCCTATCACGTGTGGGCCAAGGATCCTCCAACCCCCACATGGTGGAATGGTACGTCGGAATCCCATCGTTCCAACAATTGGCAAAAATGGACGGCGATGAATCCTAGGGCAACCGAACAAACGAAGGCACTGAATCTCGATGGATGGTTCATCGACATTTTGCCCGACTTCAACCAGAACGATCCTGAAGTGACACGTTACTTGATTCAGAATTCGATTTGGTGGGTCGGGACTTGCGGTTTTGATGCGATACGCATGGATACGTTGCCCCACGTTCCGCGCGCCTTTTGGCAACAGTGGGCGTCGTCACTGAAACGAGAGTTTCCACGGCTGGTGATTTTGGGCGAACTTTTCGATTCCGATCCGGTTCTTTTGGCTTACTTTCAAAAGGGGCATATCGGTCACGATGGGGTCGACACGCAGATCGATTCACTCTTCGATTTTGGGTTGTTCACCCCAATCCGAAATGTGTTTGCCAAGGGGCGGAGCATCCGCGAAATCCACCAAATGTTCGCCCGAGACTGGATCTATCCGAACGCCGAGGCTTTGACGACTTTTGTCGGAGTGCACGACATGGAGCGATTCATGAATGAACCGAATGCCACTGTAGATGGGTTGCAAATGGCGTTGACCTTGATTGCCACGAGCCGTGGAACACCTCTTCTCTATTACGGCGATGAAATCGCCATGGAGGGGGGGGCAGATCCTGACAACCGCCGTGATTTTCCAGGTGGATTCGAAGGGGATAATCGAAACGCTTTCGAAGCCGATGGGCGATCCGAGTCGGAGAGGAATACGTGGTCCCATGTCGCGAAGCTTGGAGCGCTGCGTCAGGAACTATTCGCCTTGCGCCAAGGCAACTCTCTCGATTTGCTCGATGGCGAGCAGCAATATGCATACGCTCGGGTCCATGATCAAGAAGCGGTTGTAATTGTTTTCAACAATGATCCAGATCCCGCCGCGCTTCAATTCTCTGTGAGCGGCCTACCCAGCCAGCCGATGCGGGCAGGCTGGTCCTTTCAATGCGATGACAGACTTGGCAAATCGGCTCCCTTGGTGGTCGAAAATGGGTCCGCAAGCGTCACGTTGCCGGGCCGACGAGCCGCGATCTATGTGTTGCCCCAAGGCCGCTAATGAGACTATTCGCTTGCTTGCGGTTTTTCAGCGCCTTAAGAGTCAGCGCCGGGCAGTGGGAAATTGGAACCTGTACATTCGAAAAGATATTGATTAGACCTTGGAATTGGCACTGTCATTGCGCCGCAGCCGGTCGCTTACCAGCTTGTTGATTTAAATCGAAAACGCGATCGCAACCATTAGCCGTTGGGCGTTAGCCCCGGTTTTCGGAAAGGCAACCGCCGCTAACGCGGTGCGGCTAATGAAATCAACAAGCCGTTACGCTCGCGGCTCTAATTGGTTGGACGGATGACAGTCTGGAAGACTATCCCACTGCCTATCGCGTCGCGTTACGTCAAAACTCAAATCCACCTATGCGATGATCTCTCGAATCGGTTCGATCGCTTCGACTCCGACTAGCTTTTGATCCAAGCCAGAGTGGAAGTACGACAATCGATTGGGATCGATTCCGAGTTGGTTCAGGATCGTGGCGTGAAGCCTCTTCACATGGAAGGGCTTTTCGACGGCGGCCGCCCCCAACTCGTCGGTTTCGCCGACACTGGTGCCCCCTTTGATCCCGCCTCCCGCCATCCACATCGTGAATCCATACGAATTGTGATCGCGTCCGGTTCCTTCCGCGTATTCGGCAGTCGGTTGACGTCCGAATTCACCTCCCCAGACCACCAGTGTTTCGTCGAGAAGGTTGCGTTGCTTGAGGTCTTCCAACAATCCTGCGATGGGCAGATCGGTGTTTCCGGCATGATAATCATGATTCTTCTTCAAGTCCGAATGGGCATCCCAATTGTCATCGTTATGGGCACCACCGGAATACACCTGAATGAAACGAACCCCGCGTTCCACGAGACGTCGCGCTAGAAGACACTTCGTACCAAAGTCCCGTGTTCGATCCTTATCGATTCCATAGAGCTTCAATGTGTCTTCGGTTTCTGTTCCCGTGTCGACCGCTTCGGGTGCATGCTCCTGCATTTTGTAAGCAAGCTCATAACTGGCGATTCGAGATACCAGCTCCGATCGATTGCCCCTGTGAAGCGCATGCTCGGCATTTTGCTCCTTGATCGAGTCCAGAAGTTCCCTCTGCAATTGGCGACTAACCCCGTCCCGTGCTTTCAAGTCCAAGATCGGGGTACCTTGCGTTCGGAAGATGGTCCCTTGGTAGCTGGCTGGCATGTAACCGCTGGACCAATTCTTCGCACCCGAAATGGGACCACCCTTGGGATCGAGCATGACGACGAAGCCAGGCAAGTTTTCATTCTCGCTCCCCAGCCCATAATTGACCCACGAGCCGAGGCATGGGTGTCCACTTTGAACACGCCCTGAATTCATCATCAACATGGCGGAACCATGGATGGGAGAATCCGCCGTCATGGAGTGAATGAAGGCGACATCATCAACGTGCTTCGCAAGATTCGGGAAGAGATCGCTTACCCACTTGCCGCATTGGCCGTATTGCTTGAAATCCCAGCGGGGTTCGACGATGCGGCCTTGGTTCTTGTGACCTCCTCGCCCAAAGGTCTTGACCTCGATCGTCTGGTTGTCGCGTCCTTTCATCGTCGGCTTGTAATCGAACGTATCGATATGGCTGGGACCACCGTACATGAAAAGGAAAATGACCGATTTTGCTTTGGGTGCAAAATGCGGTTGCGGCAGTGGGTGCGACTCGGATGCATAAGCGGCGGAACCAAAGAATCCGTCCTTTGCGAGCAAACCTGCCAGTGCAGTGCCACCAAAGCCTGCACCGGTTTGCCATAAAAACTCACGTCGTGTGCGCCCGCAGAAGTTGGGTTTCATAAATGGTTCCTTGTGAGTAGTGACTGGTTTCGATGGCGTGTTGATGTGCGTGGCGTAGAACAGCTCAGTCGACGTAGACGAACTCGTTCAAATTGAAAAGGAAGAGACAGAAGTAGGCGAGTGCTTCATCGTCGCTGAGGCGATGTTCGGCCTTGAGATCGGTGATGAGGCTGTGGCTACGTTCCAGTTCTTTTGGCGTCAATTCACGTGAGAAGGCGCGCCGGAATCCCAGTGCGATTTGATCATCGAGGACTGGGCCGGCCTGGGACTTCAATTGCTCCGCAAAATGGACCGCTTCTTCATTCAAAAAATCTCCGTTGAGCATGCCGAGGGCTTGGCCAGGTTGGGTGGTGACAAACCTCGCTTCACAACTGGTGTCCGGCTCCGGGAAATCGAAGTTCGAGAGCATGGGCACCAGCAACGAGCGTTTGATGTGAATGTAGACACTGCGGCGTGCTTGCTCTTTGTCATCGGACTGTCCCCATCCATTGCCTGGGACAGATTGGCTGGCTAGGACTTCTTGAGAAAGCTTTGGATAAACGCTTGGGCCGTACATTTTGAAATTCAGTTGACCGTTGGCAGCCAGAACGGAATCCCGAATTTCTTCGGCGCTCAGGCGTCGCAAATCGTAACGACTGAACAAGTCGTTATTCGCGTCTTTCGCCAACGCATTCTCGGATCCAACCGAGGATTGTTGATAGGTCTGCGAGGTCAAGATGAGCTTGTGCAGCGACTTCAGCTTCCATCCCCCGCGCACCAGTTCCGTCGCAAGGTAGTCGAGCAATTCAGGGTGTGTTGGTGGGTCCCCCAGCTGTCCAAAATTGTTGGAGGATCGGACGATACCCCGGCCGAAATGATGCTGCCAAATGCGATTCGCAAAAACTCGACTGGTCAATCGGTGATCGGGAGTCGTTACCCAATTCGCAAAGGCAAGGCGTCTGCCTGACGAATTCGCTTCGGTGGCGGGTTGGATATGAGGACGATCGCCACCGAGGATGCTGAGGAAGGCAGGCTCGACCTTGTCTCCCTTTGCCTGTGGACTACCGCGCATCAAGATAAATGTATCGGGCACGTTCGTGCCGCTTTCGCTCACACACATGCCGTACTCGTCCCATGGCTTGCGCTTCTTGTTTGCCTCTAGTTGCTTTTTGATCTCCTTATAGTCGGCCACGAGTCCTTCATCCAAGCCATCGAAGTTGTTGGATTGGATGGCTTGGTTGAGGTCCTTGGCGGGGTCCGCAGAATTGGCGGTCAACGACCGGCCTTTGAAACCCGGTCCGCTCCAAAGGAGCTTGAGCCCTTTGCCAAATTGGCCTTGGAAATAGTCCAAACGGAATGGCAGCCGGCCCTGCTTGAGTGAAACCTTGACGCGTTTCGGACTTCCCACTCCATGAATGCCGTCGTACTCGATGATTTGTTTACCATCGATCGTCAATCGCGATCCATCGTCCGAGTCGAGGATGAACGTGTATTCGCCCTCTTTTGGGACGATCAGCGCACCCGAGAAAACAAAACCGAAAAAGTCGGGACGGGTTGCGACGCTGATATCGATCCGAGGTGGTTCGAGTTTCGCGATCGTCTCTGGTTTGAGTTCATCAAAGCTCGGTAGCTTGTCGAAGGTATCTCGATAGTAGCGATACTCCAAATCATCGAGATCGTATGAGGTCGCGGAAGAATTATTGCGAGCGTTGAGCTGACCCACCAACTCCTTTTCAGCGGCGCTCAATCGCATCTGAAGGCGATCTCCTTCTTCTCGAATCAAACTCTCCGCTTTGCGAAATTCTTCTCGATCCTTGCCGTTGGACACCAAAGGTCGTTCGACATTTGGGCCGTAACCGTTGGAAGAGATGTTCCTAAAGAAAGAGACGGCACTGTAGTAGTCTGCTGTCGGGATGGGATCGATCTTGTGATCATGGCAACGGGCGCAGTTGATAGTCAACCCCAGGATGCCTTGACCTACGGTCGTCAAGATATCGTCAATCCCATCGAACACGGCAAGTTCGCGATCTGCCGGCTCGTCGTCCCAGATGCCGAGACGATAAAACCCAGTGGCGATCAAGGAATCGCGAGTCACTTCGGGAAGTTCATCCCCTGCTAACTGCTCTTTCAGGAATTGGTCGTAGGGTTTGTCGGCGTTGAAGGATCGAATGACATAGTCACGATAACGCCACGCATAGGGCTTCGCTCCGTCTCGTTCAAAGCTATTGGTCTCCCCAAAACGAACGACGTCGAGCCAATGCCTCGCCCAGCGCTCGCCGTATTGCTCAGATTCCAACAGGCGATCGATCTCTGTTTCCCAGGCTTGCTCAAAGTTCACGGCAGCGCGGCTTTGAAATGCTGCGACCTGTTCGGGCGTAGGAGGGAGTCCAATAAGATCGAAGTAAAGGCGTCGCAGGAGCGAGATTGCCCCAGCTCGCGGTGCGCGATGCAGGCCATGATGTGTCAATTTGGCATCGATGAAGGCATCGATGGGATGATGATTCTGAGAGTCTGCGGTTTGTGCAGGAACCGTTGGCACCGTCAATGGCCCGAAGGCCCAATGCTGTTTCCACTCGGCGCCGGACGCGATCCAACGAGCGAGAAGTTGTTGTTCGCGTGGAGTGAGAGGTTTGCCTTCGGGGGGCATGCGTACCCCTTCTTCGTCCGACGTGATGCGATGGATTAATTCGCTTTCGTCGGGCTTGCCAGGAACAATCGCCGGCTGCCCCGACTCCGTTGCCGCGAGTCCAAATTCCGCGCGATGCAATCGCAAGCCCGATTGGGCTGCGTCCGGACCATGGCACGAGTAGCAACGCCGAGCCAAGAGGGGTTGAATCTCCTGACTGAAATTGACGTCCGATTCCTGGGCCTGGATCACGCTGCATAGTGAAATCCATACCCAGGTCAGACTCAAACAGGTTTTGAAGCAGTTCATTGCAATCCGATTCAAAGCGTCAACGAATCATGGGGGGCCGATCAATGGATCGGGTGTCGAATGGAACACCCCTGTATTGTCGCCTGTGTCCTGCGATATTGCTATGGCACAATGCGACATGCACCTATCCAAATCCGACATTAGAATGGGGTTTTCAAGGGCTTTGGCACCATGAAAGTGCGAAAGAAATCAGGATGGAAGAAACCCTACTCGTCGAAACAGACATTCGTAGTCCCAATTCACAAACTTGGGCGGTCGCATGCGGACAGCATGTACAACGGCCGTGGCTGGCGGATTCTCCGAGTTGCGGTCTGCTCGAATCGCACCATATTTTGCACCTAGGAGTCGCCGACATGCCCAGCCCATTCCGAATCGTGAGAACCGATTTGGGAGGAAGCTATTTCCTTGCCAGCTTGGAAGGAGAAGGTCGCGTGCTGGTAGATGGAAACTGGCTACCGTCGATGCCGGGGACTGCGTTTTTGTTGCCTCCTCGAACGATGAACGCGTTTCAAACGGCCAAGGGCAAGACGTGGAAGTTTTGCTGGGTCCGTTTTCAAGAGCGGGATGGACGGTCCATCGTCGCTCGTGCGAACTCTCCTGTGTTGGCCAATTTCGACGGGCAACCCCTAGAATTCGCCATCCTTGGTCTCCGACGAGAATGTCTTGGCAACGCTTCCCTGATGCTCCAGGGAGATTGGCTCAAGTTGATTCGGACGTACGTGCTTTTGTTCGCATCGCCCAACCGAGAAGGAACCGAGCTGTGGTCGGTGTGGGATGAGGTTGCCAACGATTTGGACCATTCCTGGACAGTGGCTGGAATGGCGCAGAAACTTGATTTAAGCGAAAAGCAATTTCAGCGCATCTGTCGCAGAGATCTGGGGCGAAGCCCGCGGCAGCATTTGATGTGGCTTCGGATGCGCAGGGCTGCGGAACTACTTTTGGATACCGATCGCAAGATCAGCAGTATCGCCGCGAGTGTCGGATATCGAAATCCCTTCGTGTTCACATCCACCTTTCAACGGATGATGGGATGGACTCCCTCGGACTATCGGCGTCGTCATCGAACGAAAAGCTCCTTGGCGTTGGAGGGTGATGAGACGCGGCCTTAAGAACGAATCGCGTCGACCGCGTCGATTCAACGGTGTCCCGAGTGTTCACTGAGGAATTCCCGAGTTACCATTAAGCACGGATCGGACACTTTCCAACCCACAGACGCGATCGCCCCGCCGAGTATCGGAAATTTCCCTTCCGGGCCCAAGGCCTCTCTTCTCCCAATTCCTCTTCCCATCCAAACGACCATTGAATGAACTGCGATGGTTCTAGGAATGCCGCGACGTAACGCAATGACTTCGAACGAAAAACCAAATCTGTCTCTCTCCCAGATTATCAATATGTCCGTTGGATTCTTTGGAATCCAATTTGGCTGGGGGCTTCAGATGGGGAACATGTCTCCCATCTATGAGTACCTGGGCGCTGAGCCAGACAAGCTCCCCATATTGTGGCTGGCAGCACCTCTCACCGGCTTGATTATTCAGCCGATCATCGGCTATTGCAGCGATCGCACGTGGACTCCGCTTGGGAGGCGACGTCCTTATTTTCTGGTTGGGGCGATCCTCTCGAGCATTTGCTTGTTCTTGATGCCTAAATCGGGTGCACTATGGATGGCAGCAGGGTTGTTATGGATCTTGGATGCTTCGATCAATGTCAGCATGGAACCGTTTCGTGCCTTTGTGGCGGACATGTTGCCTGAACGACAGCGAACGCTCGGCTTCACGATGCAATCGGCTTTTATCTGCGCCGGGTCGGTCATTGCTTCCAAGCTGCCTGAGTGGTTGAATCGCTACGGAGGGATCCAATCCACGGTTTCCGCCGAGCAACCTATCCCTCTGACGATTCACTACGCCTTTGCGATCGGGGCGGTTGTTTTTCTGCTGGCTGTTTTATGGACGATCTGTACGACGCGCGAATATTCACCGGCGGAATTGGGGCAATCGACGGACGAGAGCACGTCTGCCAACCGTAATGGGGTTCAAGGATTTTTGGCTGCGTTCTATGAGATGCCGACTCGAATGAAGCAACTGGCCGTCGTGCAGTTCTTTACTTGGATGGGTTTGTTCTGCATGTTTATCTATTTGGGCCCTGCACTTGGGCGCAATTTGATGGGAGCACCCGATACGCAATCGCCTCTCTATCAACAAGGAGTGGACCTGCAGAACCAGTGCAACGCCGTGTACAGCCTGGCGGCGTTCGCAGCGTCGATAGGATTCTTGTTCCTGACGAAATGGGTTTCTGCCAAATGGATTCACTTGGTCGCGCTGACCTTGGGGGGATTGGGGCTCCTGTCGGTGGGTTGGGTTTCGGTAGAGACGAAATGGATACTGACGACCTTCAGTTTCGTTGGCATCGGTATCGCATGGGCTTCGATCCTATCGATGCCTTATTCCATGCTCTCCAGCGTGATTCCACCGGAGAGAAACGGGATTTATATGGGGATCTTTAACCTGTTTATCGTCATCCCGGAAATTCTGTTTGCGATCGTGGTCAGTTTTTTGATGGACCAATATCCATCGATCAGCCGAATGCACGTCGTCATGTTCGGAGGAGCGAGCTTGTTAGTCGCCGCACTCGCGACGTTGCTCGTGACGATTCCTCACGGGGACACAGCGCGATCGTAAAAGATCGAACATCGCAACTTCAAAACGTGCTAGCCCACAACATCCCAAATTGAGCCTGAGGCGCTAGCCGAGAAACGTTGCTCATTGCGAATCCAGCCGAAGCTAAACCGACGATTGGTCTTCTTGAATCGCCAATCCCCTTTGCCGGCTTTATCCCAAAGACCCGCAATATCATCCGGCGCCCCCAGTCCCCTCCTAGAAGTGGATTGCATTTTGAAGACGACCATTTAATCTAAACGGAGAGTCGAATGCCCTGCTTTCTCCATTCCGCTTGGATTCCATGATGCGTTTTTGCTTTATCGTGTTTCTGCTGCTTCCGTTGGGACTCTTGAACGCTCAAGACAAAGCGCCGGTCGCGGAAAAGTCTGGCACCGAAGCCACAGCCGCGAAGAAGGAAGCTCCAAGTCCTGTCGATCAGTTCGCGGTTTCCACGGTGACCAGCACTGGATCGACCGTTATCGGCGACCGGAAGATCGAATACTCCGTGGAAACCGGAACACTCACGCAAACGGACGATAGCGGCAAAGAGAAAGCCAAGGTTTTTTTCGTTGCGTATAAGAAGCTGGGTACCGACAAGGCGAAACGCCCCGTGACCTTTGCCTTCAACGGAGGTCCCGGCAGTAGTAGCGTTTGGTTGCACCTGGGAATGTTGGGGCCGAAACGCATCAAGTTCCCCGACGATGCGGGTTATCTAAAACCTCCTTACGAATTGACGGACAACCCCCACTCCATTTTGGATGTGACCGATTTAGTTTTCATCGATCCTGTCAGCACCGGTTTTAGCCGCCCGGTCGGGGAGGAAAACAAGTCGCAATTTCACGGATTCAACGAGGACGTAAAGAGTGTCGGGCAGTTTATCCATGATTGGACAAGCCATTTCCGTCGCTGGGATTCCCCGAAGTTCATTTTGGGGGAGAGTTATGGTGGTTTGAGAGCGGCTGGATTGTCCAATCACCTGCAGTCGCGCTACAACCTCGAGCTCAACGGTGCTGTCGTCATTTCCGGAGCGATCAACTTCCAGACGTTGCGATTCGGCAACGGAAATGACTTGCCATACATTTGTTTCTTGCCGACGTACACCGCAACCGCTTGGTATCACAAAGTCCTCTCTCAAGACTTATTAGATCGTCCGGTGGACGAGGTTGTCGCCCTGGCAGAAGCGTTTGCGATGGGAGACTATGCCGATGTGCTGCTACGAGGCTCGGACGCAGAGGATTCGAAGGTCGCTTTTGTGGTGGCGGAGTTGAGTCGGCTGACAGGGATGAGTCAGGATTACATTCAGCGCTGCCATTTGCGAATCTCCCAACCCCGATTCAGCAAAGAGCTTCTGCGCCAACATGGCAAGACCGTCGGCCGCTACGACAGTCGATACGTGGGTATCGACAGTGATTCCGCGGGTGATCGGGCCGAATACGATTCGAGCGGCGCAGCCATCTTCGGGCCATTCACCGCCACGATGAACCAATATCTGCGCGAGAGTTTGAACTACGAACAGCCGCGAACTTACGAAATCTTGACGGGCAATGTGCAGCCCTGGAACTACGATTCGTTCACAGGCCGCTATGTGGATGGAACCGAATCGTTGCGTTCGGCCATGACGGCGAACCCCCATTTCAAACTCTATGTTGCATGCGGCTACTACGACTTGGCAACGCCCCATTTTGCCATGAAGTACACGCTGAATCATTTGGGTTTGGACAAATCGCTGCAATCCAACGTCACTGTCAGCAACTTCGAAGGAGGCCATATGATGTACATTTATGAACCGTCGATGGCCCGATTGCGTGACGAACTGAAGGCTTGGTACGCGGCGGCAGATGGCATCGATTGACCCGTGTCATCGTACACGCAGACAACAGCGATTCCCGAATGCGAGACCATGGTTTCCCATCATTTCTCAACCCAGTCACCCATCCAAGCAACGTGGTCCATCTCGATGCTCATCGAAACTGCGAAGCCAGTTCCTGCTGAAAAAAAGTCCTCAAATTGAGCCTGAGGCGCTAGCCGAGAGTGTCCAGACTTGAACCTAAGGCGTAGTTTATAACTCGCGTGTTTTGTGGCTTCCTCTCGTACTCAAAGATACCGCATCGAGTACGAGTACCGCTAACGCTGAGCACGAGTAAGAAAAAGCGAGGGAAAATATCGATTGGGGCTCCGAGAAGTTCAAATAGCGCAACATCAAAAGGCGCTAGCCGAGAACGTCCAAAATTGTGCCTGAGGCGCTAGTTTTGAAGTCGCGAGTCTTGTCGCTTTCCCTCGTACTCGTACTCATTAAGGTACTCCTGCTTCGCAACCAACCGAACGGCTCCGCAGGAGCGTTGCCCCACCGCTCTAAACATCTTTTCATCGGCCTTGCCCAAGCAAATCATTGGTAGGGCGGGCGACCATTGGTAGGGCGGGCGACCATTGGTAGGGAGGGCGACGCTCCTGCGGAGCCAGAACAGCCAAAGCTCGGCAGGAGCCTCGCCCTCCCTTTGTGTTCTAGACGGTTCAAAGTCCTGTAGGATGTTTAGAGCT
>JBAWXH010000086.1:0-21541 GCA_037144155.1 Planctomycetota bacterium
CGCGTCCAAATTAAACTTCCAGGTGCTTCCGATCTTCGATGCCAAAACCAAAAATTCTGGCGCAATGTACTTTCGATAGACGTCTCGGTCACGCTCCGTTATTTGATCCAACGGAGGTCCAGGTTTGTCCGGCAATGGGAAGGGAACCAACTTCTCAAACGGTCGCAAACTGTCGAAAATCTCATGTGTCTTGGCAAGACTGAATGCCTCGCGTGGCCACGTCAAAAATCCCTTTTGTCGTTCGTATTGAAACCGCCACGCCTGCTCAACGTCCTTCTTCAATCCATCCAGTCGCTTCTCCATTTCGACGTGAGATTTGTCGTTGGGCTGCGTAGGAAGCTTACCTTTGACCTGACTCAGTTTTCCGTACGTTGAATCCAACGAAGTCATCCGTGTCGAAATCGCTTCATCCAAACTCGATTTGGTCAGATAAAAAACGACCGACGCAAGTAGCAAAATCAGGCCGGTGATGATCCAGAACGAGTGTTTTGCAGCCAAACTCAAGTATTTTTTGAGATCTTCCATGTCGATTCCTAAGGGTTGATCCAGTTTTTGGAATTGATTGAAACCATTGGTGGGTACGGTCGAACAGTTCTTCGTTAGCGACTTTTGCTATTCGATTTATCCGATTCCAGCCCTATTGATTTTCTTGTCCGCTTCATGCGCTTCTAACTCGTTCTCACCCTTGCCTCCGTAGATGAGTGGGATTGACCGCCGAGGAATCAATTTTCGTCGTTACTACCCGCCGTTTCGTTGGAAGCAGGAGCGGCTACCGGTGCAACCACGGCAGGACCGATGGCCGTCGCCAAATCCCCAGGCTTCCAAGCAAATTGAACAACGAATTCAAACTTTGGGGCCTCGAAATCTGGAGGTACAACGTTCCCTAGAGCATCTTTGATCGGTTCTCCTGGATTGATCGAAGAACCCGTGCCGCTGCTACCCAAAGCTCCGCTCCCTGTGCTTGCCGAACCGCCGCTGGAACCTTCCTCAGACATCGTTCCCGCGCCGCTTGTACCACCTCCAAAACTCGGTTTACCCGCTCCACCCGCCCCACCAAACGATGGCTTTCCACCGGATCCTAGACCCGTTGATGGCTTGATGCCTCGTTCTTCCAGAATTTTCATGTAATCCGGGTTAGGCACTCGGTACGCATAATTCGGCCGATCGTCCTTATTCCGAAGGATCGGCCTTCTGATTCCCAGGTCATAAAGGGAGACTTCCCGCTTGGTTCCAGGCTTGTCCCCAGGCAATTGAACCATCCCATTCTCCAAGAACTCGATCAAGTAATTGGAGACGTGCGCCGCACCTTCGTACCCCTTCTTTTCGGTCCCGTTGTAATAGTGATAACCTCGGAGTTCGATGACCCACCCAGGACCCGTAGGATCAGGATCCTTGTCCGGTGTACGAACGATCTTTGCGAAACCAGCTTGCTCACGGTTTTTCAGCTCTTCCAAGTAGTTCAGCTTCAAGTCGGCCTTGTACCAGTTCGCCAAGTTATCCATGTAGACCTGCTCGACTCGGGTGATGTGAAAATCCATCCGGTTCTTGTACGGCAGCTCGGCTGGAGTCTTTTCCATCAACTCGGGATTGCGATTCAACGATCCTTCGATGGCTTCATACAGCTCCAAACACATCAGTCGCCGTTCAGCACCCTTGCTTACCTCGTTTCCTACGCTTTTGTATAAATTGAGCCCATCTTTGAGTTTGCTATCCTTGCCAAATTCTTCGCTCGACGTTTTCTCCGCATTCGTGACAGAGGACTCCGCGCTGGACCAAATCTCGGGTCGTACTGGCCGATAGGCTTGCCCCAACATCGCATGGTGCGAAACCATCCCAGCCAGCAGTAGAGACAACGCGCCGACGGCCCACGGCTTCTTCATCCGTACAACGCGATCCAAAACGATGTCGCGAGGCAACAGGTTCGTTCGCATCGGTCCGCGCTGAAGCAGTTGCAAACACAAACCATACACAACACCAAATGCTGGTGCATTTTCTTTGAAAGGTTGAGCTCCTAAAACCTCTGCACCGCTCAGCTTCGGGTACTTGTCATAGAGATCCACGTTCATGCCTAAGTTTTTGTTCAAAAACTGCAATAATCCCGGCATTTTTGCAGTATTTCCCATCACCAGCATGCCATCCAATTCACTCTTTTTGTTGAGCGACTTGAAGAAGCTCAATGAGCGCTGGATCTCAGTCACCATATCGTTAAAAACGGGACGCATGGCCTGAAACACCAGCTTTGGATCGTCCGCTTGCATCGCATTCCGCTTCAAATGCTCAGCCTTGGCAAACGTCAATTTCAGATCTTTCGTCAACTGGCGGGTAAAGTGATTTCCACCGATCGGAACACTTCGCTGCCAAATGCGGAATCCATTGGTGACGATCAAATCGCTGGCGTCAGTGCCGATGGACAATACAACGGTACTTTTCGGTGGGTGCTCGGGATCAAAGGTGTCGTTCGCCAATGCATCCGCGAATTCCTCGTACGCAATCAAGTTGTACAGGCTAATCGGCGCCAACTGGACCAAATCGATATCCAACCCAGAATCGCGAAACGGCTTGAGGGCGCGAAAGACTGCCTCCTTCTTCATTGCGAACAAACCGACTTCGCTCTCGAGCGCATACCCATCCTCAATTTGCGCCCCTTCCATCGCCTGAAAGTCCCAAATCACGTCGTTCAAATCAAACGGAATTTGCTGTTTGGCCTCATATTTGACAATGTCGGCGATCTTCTTCACTTCCACCGGCGGTGGCTTGAAGAATTTGGCCAAACCACTTTGGCCTGGAACACTTACAGCGATCTTGATGTTCCCTTTCAGATCGTTGCGCGAGATAAATTGGCTCAGCGCATCCGCAACCAAAGCTTCGGGTTCTGCCTCTGGCTGTGACAAAATCTTGGGATATTCGACAAAGTCAAACGTGTCGGTGACCACCTGATCCCCTTCCAGGTGACATCGCAACGCTTTAAGCGAACTCTGCCCTATTTCAATTCCCCACACGTGCTGCAATTTCTTGGCCATCGTGCGTTCATCTCCTCAAAATTTTGCAAAATGCGTCGATGCGATCTGCTTCGAAACGGTGCGACCCTCGAACGGAATCCATCTCCTTTCAGAAAGGGTCCCTTTGCCGAGTCTGCGCACGACCCCGACGTTGAAAACTCCCCTCTGACGCCCCCTGCAGATACTCAATCGCCTCCAGCAGCAACAACCGCGAATTCGAAGATGCACGGAATCTCACTGCACGTCCACTTGGTCGAACGTGCGGAACTCGTTTGAAAACGAGCCTTTGCATTTCTTCTCTTCGCAGCGATGTTCTTACGAAAGATGAGCCCTTTGGGAGCAGAGATCGATTCCAAACGGAATCCCCCCTGTCACACCCCATGTTATCGCGCGCCTAGGACCCATGTCAAAACTTTCGAGCCAACATCCCGATAAATCGCTGAAAATAGTGCGTCATCCGGACTGGTTCGGTCTGGTCGGACTGGAATGTCCAATCACCCCCGTCCTCTCACCCCCGTCCTCCCGAACGAACAAACCTCGCTCTCACCCGTGTCCTTCTATCCTTCATCCTAACCTTCATCATGCGGAAGCCTACCCGGTTGTCTCGCGCGCTCCATGCGACCACACAGCACCCCCCCCGCAAAAAAACGTCGCACGGCCCACCTGCGATATCCCCTTCAAGGCTTTGCTTCTACTCTCAAAAGTCATTCTCCAATCGTCCTGTCAGACAGTGCTGTCATCGAACCACCGATCGAGCTTTTTTTCCGAGCCAACCAATCTCATTCCCTGAGCCGATCTTCTTTCGGTCGCTCTAGGCCTCCGACCCATCGAATGGATACAATGCTTTACATTATCAACGCCCGCCCTGCGTTTCATGCGTTGGCATGCTCTCGATCAAGGAAGCCAAGAATGCCCAATCGGTGCAACCTTTCACCCCAAGCAACTCGGCGATGGGATCGAAATCTTCTCTTCCATCTCCTTTGTTGCTCCATCGGCTTTCTCCAGCCTTCGGTTGGGTCGTGCTGGGGTTCCCCCCAATCCCCGGGCAATAGCAATAGCAAGTCGGACGAATTGGACTTCGCCATCGATTCGACGCAACGCGACCGCGAGCCCTCACCCGAAGAAATCAATCATTGGATTCAAAAACTTGGTGCCGAAACGTTTTCTGAGCGGACACATGCTCAAACCGCGTTGGAACGCATCGGTGTCCGGGCTCTGGATCAATTGCACCAAGCCTGTTACGACTCCGACCCGCAAATCGCCAGCCAAGCCCGCTTCATGGTGCAGAGCAACCAATTCAATTGGGCATGGGATTCGGATCGTTTCAATGTTCGCCGTATCCTTCAAAACTATTCCTCGGCTGAACTTCACAACAAAACAGGGTTTATCGACCAACTTTTCCAACTCGATAATGACGAAGGGGTCGCCCCACTCTGCCGATTGGTTCGGTATGAACCCCAAGGCTGCCTGGCAAGACATGCTGCCCTTCGGTTGATGAACGGCAAACCAAGATTCGGCCAATCCGCCGCAGATCGAAAGCAATTGATCTTGGGGCTGGTCAGTGGCGCTCACAGCACTGCCGGTCAATGGATCCAACTCGCGATGAGTCCAACCGCTGGCAGCGCTGCCGATTTCCCCGTCGATCGCTGGGAATCGATGATTCAGTCCGAAAAGGATCTTCTTTTAAACAAATCGATGGACACGAGCGTGAGTAGCATCACCGCACTGCGTAAATGGGTCGCCGGGGAACTCGCATCGGTTCCTGAATTGCGACATCGAGCTCTCGCAATCGCTAAGTCTATTCAAGAACCCTTGTTCGCCGAACCAGCCAGTCTTCCAGGCTTGCGCCCCAACAATGATTTTGCGGCATCGAAATTCTCTCATTGGAACATGCAACCTATCGATTACGCCACGTGGGCGATATCCGTTCGTTTGCCGGAACTCGTCCAAGAACAACATGCGCGATTGGATCCTGCAACCACCCTGGCAAATCCCCTTTTCTCGTACTTGCTCGCCGAAAGCTTCCTTCTAGAGGAAAAACGGGATATCGCAGAATCGACTGCGAAACTCGCTTCCGAAAGGATTGTCGTCAAGGCCGATGGAACGAAAGCGGACGCGGACAAGCTTAAGCAACCCAATCCACTCCTCGACTCGCTCGTTTTTCGCAGTTCTTCCGCCGCCTTTGAACGCTCCACTGTCGCTCGATCACTTATCGATCGAGGTCGTTTCGATTGGGCAGAACGCGAACTCCATACGGCACTCGAAGGCCACGACGATTCCCCCGACCTTGCAACTTCGATCAACCTCACGTACCTCTCCGACCTCCTTCACGAACAGCAGCGTGACGAAGAAGCCGCACAGGTACTCCTGAAGTTTACGACGCGATTCGAAAACGAACCTCTTTTCAAGTCGCAGATCATCGATCAATTCGTCGACGCACTCCCTTCGAACCATTACTTGTATCGAGGAGAACACTTGGCGCGCACCCACAAGCCAGACGAAGCGCGCGCGAGTTATTTAAAATCGATCGAACTGAGTTTGGACAATGTGGATGCAATCATCGGCTTGTACGAACTGCCTGAAAATGAAAGTCAAAAATCAGAACGTGAGAAAATCCAGCAACGCGTCATCAACGACCTGCGCGGGAAAATTGACTCGATGGAAAAACAAATTCGACTTGTCAATGCTCGGTTTCTAGACTCCGAGCAAAACGCATTGGCAAACGACATGAACACGCTCGCCTGGCTACTCACCCGAACCGACAGCAATCGCGAAGAAGCGCTGTTCCTTAGCCGCAAAGCCTGCGCCATGGCGCCCGAACGAGCGGCCTACCTGGATACCCTTGCCCATTGTTATTTCGCTCTCGAACGCACCGATGAAGCAGTGAAACATCAACGTCGGGCTGTCGAACTTCAACCCTTCAAGCCTTCTCTGGTCCAGGCTCTCAAACGTTTCGAAGAAGAATCTGCTTCCAAGAAATGATCACGACAGTGAATGATCATGGCCACTGAATCAACATGGCCACTGAATCAACATTGCCATTGTATAAAGACGTCGTCACCCCACTCCCCTTCGTTCCCCAGGAGCGAGGGAGCCAGATCAAAAGGCGTGACATTTAATGATTCCTACCCTTATTCACTTCCCAGCAATTTGATCGAGTTTCCACCCTCGCTGGTCAGCAAGCCCGCCGATCGATAAATTTCCAGTTTGTCTCGCGTATCGGCAATATCCAAATTCCGCATCGTCAATTGCCCGATTCGATCGGTGGGTGTGAATTCGCCTTGACCGCTCTCCATTGTCAACCGTTCCGGCTTGTAGGTCAGGTTCGGGCTCTGAGTATCCATGATCGAATAATCATTGCCACGCCTCAACTCCAGAACGACGGTTCCCGTCACTGCCCTTGCTACCCATCGCTGCAATGTCTCGCGTAGCATCAATGATTGAGAATCGAACCAACGGCCTTCGTAAAGCAATCTCCCCAATCGCCTTCCCATATCGCGATACTGCTCCATCGTACCTTCGTTATGAATGCCGGTGACCAATCGTTCATAGGCGATAAATAGCAAGGCCATGCCCGGCGCTTCATAGATGCCGCGACTCTTCGCCTCAATGATACGATTCTCAATCTGGTCCGACATTCCCAGACCATGCCGCCCCCCAATCGCGTTGGCTTCCAACACCAAATCCACCTGCGAAACAAAGGATCGCTGATTGAGTGCGACGGGCAATCCATTTTCAAACGTCACCGAAACGGTCTCTGGAGCAACGAAACAATCCGATTTCCAAAACGGAACCCCCATGATCGGATCGACGATTTTGATTCCAGTATCCAATCGCTCTAAATCCTTAGCCTCATGGGTCGCACCCCAAATGTTGGAATCGGTCGAATACGCCTTTTCCTTGCTCATTCGATAACCCAACCCCGCTTTGTCGAGGAGCTCGGACATCTCCTTGCGCCCTCCCAGTTCGCGATTGAATTGCTCATCCAACCAAGGCTTGTAAACTTGCAACTCGGGATTCGCCAGCAGACCATAACGGTAGAATCGCTCGATATCGTTCCCTTTATAGGTGCTACCATCCCCCCAAATATTGACTCCATCCGCCTTCATGGCTTGGACCAACATGGTGCCCGTCACTGCCCGACCAATGGGCGTGGTATTGAAGTAGGGTAGACCGGCAGTCGTGATGTGAAAGGCTCCGCATTGCAGTGCAGACAACCCTTCATGCACCAATTGCTCCCGACAATCGACTAGCCTAGCAACCTCGGCCCCACATTCCAGCGCTCGCTTCGGAATGTCGTCATAATTGGCTTCATCCGGCTGGCCCAAGTTCGCTGTGTAGCAATAGGGTATAGCCCCTTTTTGCCTCATCCAATAGATGGCGGCACTGGTATCCAAACCACCAGAAAAAGCGATCCCTACGCACTGGCCAACTGGTAACGACTGCAAAATCTTCGACATGCATCCACTCACTGTTTCACTCGGTATCGGAAGCCTCACAGTGTAACCGTTCTAAGATTTCATCCCAGTCCAACTCGCTCAGTCTGTCGTACCCATCCCTCGTTTACCAGCGTTGAAATCATCCGCTGTTGTGTCTTCCGGCAACCTACGAGCCATATGTCCGCCACAACGCACGTCCATCCCACTCCCCTTCCCCCACACGAATCGCCTCGGAAACCAAAGCCATGGCTTGCTCGGCTTTCGTATCGTCGTCGCAATGCAGCTGCAGCAACTCCTCGCCCTCTCCGACCTCTTCACCCAGCCTCTTCCGAAGGCGCATCCCAACCGAAGGATCGATGGCTTCCCCTGCAATTTTCCGCCCACCCCCCATGGCAATGACGGCCTGCCCCATCTTCTGGCCATCGATAGAGAGCAATTTCCCGTGACTAGGCGAAAGAAACGGACGGTTTTTTCCCACTCGCAAAGGCTTCCCAATTTCTCCTCCCTGTGAAGAAACCATCGCCTCAAATCGCTCTCTCGCTTGCCCCGAATCGAGAACCTGCGACAGCCTTAGACGCGCATCCCCCAACGACAGTGTCCTATCCAGCGTGTGCACGAGCCTCGCTCCTAACTCGATCGTCAGATCCCGTACTGGTTTCGGGCCCCTTCCCTCCAATACATCGATCGATTCCTTCACTTCCAACGCATTCCCGACCATCTCTCCAAGGGGTTGATCCATGTCGGTAATGAGCGCCACGGTTTTGACCCCCGCTCGCTCTCCATTGGATATCAAGGATGCTGCCAACGCTTCAGCTTGCTCATCGGTCCCCAAGAAAGCTCCGCTACCACACTTCACATCCAACACCAGCGCATCGAGCGTCTCTGCGATCTTCTTAGACATAATACTGGATGTGATCAGCGCGATCGATGGTACCGTTCCCGTGACATCGCGCAGCGCATACAACTTCTTATCGGCCGGGACCAATCCTTCCGTCGTCCCTGTGATGAAACACCCAAGTCGCCTCAATTGGTGCTCGGATTCTTCTTCGGTTAGATTGCAACGAAATCCGGGAATTGCTTCCAGCTTGTCGAGCGTCCCGCCGGTGATCCCGAGCCCTCGACCACTAATCATCGGCACATCCAAATCACAGCACGCTAGAAGGGGTGCCAAGATAAGACTCGTCTTGTCCCCAAGCCCACCCGTCGAATGCTTGTCGACCCGAGGACGATCGCTGACGCGCTTCAACCGATTTCCCGACCGAATCATGGCATCGGTCAAATCCGCAATCTCGCGCGAATCCATCCCTTGGATATAAATCGCCATGGCCATGGCAGCCATTTGATAGTCAGGAATCTCTCCCTTTGCATACCCGGAAATCATGAAATCGATTTCCTCGCTACTCAAGCTCCCTCGATCCCTCTTCTTTGCAATTACCACCGCTGGAATCATTGGCTCTGACCTCTCTTTAACAACCGACTCTGACATCCCCACAAATCCCAGCATGCCATTTCCGACACGCATGGAATCCTAACTCCTGACACAGAAACCGCTAGAGTTCTTCGACAACTCATATGCTTGGCACGGCCGACCATCTATGATGAAAGGTCACCGGTAAGCACTTCAAATGGATCTCAATCCTCTGCAACTCTTCGCGAAATCCCATGTTGACGACACCGTCCCTCGCTTCATCCTGTTGGAATGCACCGCGCATCCACTGCTCCCATTCACCATCCCGTCGTATCGATGCAACCCAGTCATCCACTCTATGGATGATTTCCATTCTTCTTGCGATCGGCTCGTGCTGGACAGAGAGTTCATCGCGCGCCGACGAAAATGATCTAGGTATGATCGCTCGTATGCAAGCTAAGAGCCTATCGATCGCATTTCAAAACGCCTCGAATAAAGCTATGAAATCGGTCGTCACGGTCATGGCAAAACGATCGGACGTCAGCGATACCCTCGATGAACTGGATCTATTGGACAGCAATTCTGCGAGGAACTTCAATATCGGTTCCGGCGTTATCATCAGTGAGTCGGGACTCTGCGTCACGAACAATCACGTCATCAAAAACACCAAAGGTATCCGAGTACGGATGGCGGATGGTCGAGAGCTATCGGGCACCGACCTCAAAACCGACCCGTCCAGCGATTTGGCCATTTTTAAAATCCAATCCGATCTCCCCCTACCCTTTGCTACCCTCGGAAATTCGGATCGACTTGGAATCGGAGATTGGGTTATTGCCATCGGCAGCCCGTTTGCTCTCGAACAAACGGTCAGCGTGGGGATCATCAGCTCCAAAGGTCGCGCTCTCGATCGAATCGTCGAAGGCCAACTCTTGCAAACCGACGCAGCTATTAATCCAGGAAACTCAGGGGGGGCCCTCATCGATCTCGAAGGAGAAGTCATTGGCATCAACACCGCGATCATGTCCACCAGCGGTTCATTCCAAGGGGTTGGCTTTGCCATCCCCAGTTCGCGTGTGAAATGGATCACGAATGAGCTTTCAGAATTTGGAAAGGTACGTCGAGCCAAAGTGGGGGTGCGTGTCGAACGCATGACACAAGCCTTTGCCGATGAACTGAAACTTCCCGTTCGCGGGGGCGTGGTCGTGACACGCATCACAGCCGACGGACCGGGGCAAAAGGCAGGCCTGGAAATCGAAGATGTCATCCTAGAAATCGCGCAACAAAAAGTCTTCACTCCAGAAGACTTTCGCAGTATCGTCGAACAATTGCCCGCCGTCCAAGCCTACCCCATTCAGATCATTCGCGATGGTCAGCCCATGTCCATTGAGATCACCCCAGTCATCGCGGACTAGAAGAGTTATCTCGGTATTCCCCAATAAGTCCTCGTCATGTCGAAACAGCGAATCTTTTCCAATGTGGTTCGATCTGTTGCAGCATCGGCTGATGCAATGTTCCGTTGCTAGCGCATACGCTGCTCGGCCTACCCAGCGGCAACTCGGCGCCGGCGCAGTCGGAAATCGCGCCACCCGCTTCCACCAATAACACTTGGCCCGCAGCATAATCCCAAGGGCTCAGTCGATACTCAAAGAATCCATCAAACCAGCCGCTGGCCACATAAGCCAAGTCCAGCGCAGCCGCACCACAGCGTCGAATCCCATGGATGTTGCATCGAAACAAATCGGCAATGGTCGCTAAAGTCGACTCCATCATGAGGCCCCGATCGTAGTAAAAACCACATGCGATCATCCCCTCCGATAATTGCGTCGCGCTGCTCACTCGCATAGGCTCGCCGTTGCGCCATGCTCCCTGGTCGCGAGCTGCAACGTACCAATCCCCATGCGCAGGATCACAGACCACACCCACCTCGCCGACTCCGTTTCGATAATACCCAATCGAGACCGCAAAATGGGGCATTCCATGCAAATAGTTGCTGGTTCCATCCAACGGATCAATGATCCACAAATGCTCCGCATCGGCTCGATCGCTATGCGTCTCTTCACTAATGATTGCGTGATGAGGAAAATCGAGCCTTATACGCTCCACGATCGCTGTCTCCGCTGCCAGATCCGCGGTGCTAACGAAATTCGCCGTTCCTTTGATCTGGATCTCGACATCCTTGCGAAAGAAATGAAGCAGCGCGCTCGCGCCGTCCATGGCAGCGCTGATGGCGACTTGTGCTTCCAACGACCGCAATCGCACTGCGGCACGCGCTCGATTTGTCCCGAGGATCTCGTTCAATTGTCTAACCTCCCTGTTCGTGCATCGACGGCTTACGCATGCTCTCGGTAACGCATGTACCAGAGAAGAGCGACGAGGGACTTGGCATCGATAATCGCATGGTCTCGCAACAACCGGTCGATCTCGCTCCAGGACAGTATGCGGTTATCCATCTGTTCACCCAACTCGCGGTGCGCCTCGCCCGCCTGAAGCCCGCTCGCGACATAAAAATGCATCTTCTCATCGAGAATCCCGGGAGACATTGCAAACGTATGCACATGCACCATTTCGGCAGCCTGATAGCCTGTTTCCTCTTGCAATTCGAGATGGGCCATCCGTTCGGGTGGCAATCCCTTGTCCAATGTTCCCGCAGGCAATTCCAACTGCCACCGATCAATCGCAACGCGATAGGTATGAATCAAGCAAACATGCTCAGAGTCGACCAGCGGCATGACAACCACCGCCCCCGGATGACGGATCACATGCCGGACCAAGGTCGTGCCATCCTTCAAGCATTCCGTCACGGCCTCCACGTCAAATCGCTTGGCTCGAAACAGGACATGACGCTGGGGCATGATCAACTCCGAGACGGGTTCAGTGCGGTCTCAATGCGTTGTGAATTGGATGTTCCGCCATGTCCAAGAACGTTTTTGCGCATCGACGACAGGCAATGGTGGTCTAGCCATCCATCAGCCGATGCGACGCTGATCGAAGTCGTCTTCTTCCTCGGCGACCGATGCATCCGCATGCGCCGCGCGGTATTGCATCATGAATGCATCTTCGGTGGAATCCTCATAGAAATTCCTGAGAACTCCCGTGGCTTTGAACCCAAGACTTCGAAAGAACAATTGGGCCCCTAAATTGGTTTCCCTCACTTCCAGCACGATGCGAGTCCGCCGCTGATGCGCCAATTTCGATACCAACTTCTCAATCATCGCACTCCCGATGGCTTGCAGTCGGTAATCCGGATGGACCGCAAAGGACAAAACATGAATGCGGGCCCGATGCAACTCGTAAATCATAAAGCCGACAACTTGTTCGGCACATTCTGCAACCATGCCGATGCAGTCGCGTTGGCGTAGACAACGTATGAACTCTTCTTCGGTCCATGGGAATTCAAAGCTGGCGGCCTCGATCTCCAGCACCAATGGCATATCCCGACGAATCATCCAACGGATGTGTACACAGGACTGCGTGCTAAAAGACTTTGTCATCATCTCGGTTCCTTCCCATGACATTCTCGGCCCTCCGCGACTCTATTCCAACGTTCGTTGGGGGACGACGATCCATAAATCCCCAACAAGACAGTTCGCCTCTCCATCGCGCCAAACCACCTTGCCCCAGCCTTCAGCTCACTTCCGTGTTTCAGCGAACTCCCGGAGGACCAAACCTTACCATATGCGACATTCACAGACCAAGACAGAATCCCCGAACTTTCCAAAAGTCGGTGCTAGCATACCCAAAACAGGCGATTACCTGCGATTCTCTCAAATTCTCGTGTGCCCTACGACCTATTCGGGATCCTATTCGACCACGCCCGCAGTGGCCAATCGCTCCGCTATTTGTCGTGCAAAGAACAAGTCCCATCGTCGCAATTCCGGCCAGCAATTCGATATCGCCGTTTCGCCACTTGCCGATACATCCACCGCCAAACAGGCATCATTCCAGGCAAGTGCATCCAAGGAAACAGGGGCCACAAAATCGGGAGTCGTCCCGTCAAATACCGAATGGCATCCGCACCCCCGAATCGATCCCCCTGGCGCGTCACGATCCACATCTCCTCCATCATTTGGTCCATCGAGAGATCCGGATAGCGTTTGGCAACACTCGGATCATGGAGCGAAAGAAACCGCAGCCTTCCCCGACCATCCAATCGCCTCAGATGGGCGATCTGCCGCGTGCAAAATCGGCACTGGCCATCGTACAACACGGTGTCCTGATCGAATACCGACTTGTTGCTCTCGTCGATCGGCATGTCATCCATGCGATGCGATGCGATGGATTGTTCCAACGGTCCTAAACTCATCTCCACCCTTCGTCGAATATCCAGAAAAAACAAAACTGCATCCATTCCCGATCCCGGTCAGAACTCGCTCGCAAGCGATCCTCCAACCCACGCCATAACGGCATTTGGATGGATATCGAAACCGAACCTATTGCACGGGACCGACATCCCTGGCTGACGCTTCGGGTTGTCCTCTTCACAACGTGGATCGCGCGTTGGGAGCAATTCACAATCCGAGAAGTCTAGAGAATGTCGCGAACCTCCTCATTCTACGCTTGATCCTTCGGTGGACCGAACAAATTTCGCAACATATCCACAGTCGAGCACCCGTCCCGACATATCGATCAATTTCGCTTGATTGGTTTGGTAATGAATACTTCCTTGCTTTCCCTCGACCTCCTCCAACACCATCCGCATTTCCTTGAACGAAATATCAGGGCTATGCCCCGTCAATACGATTCCGATCGCGTTTTCGGACATCAATTCCCAGCAATCCTCCATCAGAGGCACCAAATCGCGATGGATCTCCCAAGGCTGCCCTTTGTTCCCATGACCATAACTCGGTGGATCGAGCACAATCAAATCGTACTTTACGCCGCGACGGATCTCGCGCGCAACATACTTGCGAGCATCCTCAGAAATCCATCGGATCGGATGCTCCCCCAATCCCGACAACTGCGCGTTCTCTCGCCCCCATTGAACGGCGCTCGTCATCGCATCCACGTGCGTTACACGCGCCCCCATGCGAGCCATCGCCAACGTTGTTGCCCCGGTGTAGGCGAACAAGTGCAGCACGTGGGGCATAGACGGATGTTCGTCGGATATCCGCCCGCTCGAGTTCGAGTCGGATGGTTGCAAAACCACCCTCCGCTGGTGCATTAGCCATTTCGCTACTTGATCTGCAATCCATGGCCATGTATTCCAGTGCTCCGGAAAAAGCCCGATCTGACCAGAGGTCTGAGGCCTCAGCCGAAAGACCAAATCCCCAATGGCGCATTCCCATGAATCGATACCCTCCGAACGACCAAGATTCTTTCCTGCGAAAGTCCAACGCGAATCATCGCCGGAATTCAGTCGTGAGCTATGGTAGATTAGTTGTGCTGATGACCACTCATCAGGCATCGAAGGCTCGATTTCCGCAGCAGGACAAGGCCGGTCGACTAGGATGTCACCATAGCGTTCCAGCTTTCTGCCATTACCAAAATCAATAAGTTCGTAACCGGCTGTTCTGGACTTCATTTTCGCCTAAAGCGGAACCCTTGAGGAAACCATCCAATCGTCATATGATTCGACGCCTTGGCACGAGCAGAAACTCCCATACGCTTCAACACTATCATAACTCCAAAGTATAGACTCTGATGCGGCACGTCCTTTCCGCGATCGTTCAAAACGTCCCAGGTGTGCTGGCGCACATCTCCGGAATGCTGGCTTCGCGCGGCTACAATATTGACTCTCTGGCTGTAGGCGAGACAGAAATCGCCGGACTTTCTCGAATGACCTTTGTCGTTCGTGGGGACGATCGAGTCCTGGAACAAGTTCGAAAGCAGCTTGCAAAAATCGTCACCGTCGTCTCCGTCCAGGACATCAGTTCCAACGACTACGTCGAACGGGACTTGATGTTAATCAAAGTCCGAGCCCAAACCGGCGCCCTGCGAAGCGAGATTCGAGAATTGGTCGATATCTTTCGCGCTCGCGTCGTCGACGTCGGGCCCGAGGAACTCATGATTGAGATTTCCGGTCGCGAAAGCAAAGTCCAAGCCTTCATCGAGCGGATGCGTCCCTATAGCATCACCGAGCTAGTCCGCACCGGACGCATTGCGATGATTCGGGGGAGCAACCCGAATACCGTCACCGATCCCGACGATGCGACTGCAATCCGGAACGCCTGACCCATTGCGTCCATCAGCTCCTCGCCAGCTTCACCCCCGCCCTTGTGTTCTTGAATCCGTCGTTACCAACTAAACCACTTTCGTTCTCCTCCCCACGAGCTTAAGATCCATGCCAGCCACCATCTATTACGACAATGATGCCGATCTCTCCTATTTGAAGGATAAGACGATCGCGATCCTCGGCTATGGCTCTCAAGGTCATGCCCAAGCGCAAAACCTGCGTGACAGCGGTTGCAAAGTCATCATCGGCCAACGCCCTGGCAGCAAAAACTACGATCTCGCCGTCAGTCACGGCTTCCAACCCTTCGAGATCGATGAAGCGAGTAAGAAAGCGGATATCATCAATGTCCTGCTCCCCGATGAAGTCCAGGGAGATCTTTTCCGCACCCACATCAAACCGAACCTGTCACCGGGAAACGTCCTGATGTGCTCCCACGGTTTCAATCTTCACTTCGGACAAATCGAACCACCGAAGGGGGTCGATACCCTCCTCGTCGCGCCCAAGGGACCAGGCCACTTGGTCCGTAGCGAATACACGAAAGGTGGTGGCGTACCGTGCTTGATCGCTCTCGGCCCCGGCGCGAGCGACACAACCAAGAAAATCGGTCTCGCGTACGCCAAGGGAATAGGCGGAACCCGCGGTGGTGTGATCGAAACAACCATTGCCGAAGAAACCGAAACCGACCTGTTCGGTGAACAAGTCGTTCTATGCGGTGGCGTCAGCGAATTGGTCAAGGCTGGCTTCGAAACACTCGTCGAAGCAGGATACCAACCCGAAATGGCGTACTTCGAATGCATGCATGAGCTCAAGTTAATCGTTGACCTCCTCTACCAAGGGGGCCTCAACTACATGCGTTACAGCATCTCGAATACAGCAGAATTCGGCGACTACACACGAGGCCCACGTATCATTACCGCCGAAACCAAAGCCGAAATGAAGAAGATCCTTCGCGAAATCCAAACTGGACAATTCGCTCGTGAATGGATTTTAGAAAACCGCGCCGGTGCCCCCGCCTTCAAAGCCTCCCGACGCCTGGAGCGCAAGCACCCTGTCGAACAAGTCGGTCAGAAACTCCGAAGCCTGATGAAGTGGATCGACGCCAAAGTCGTCGAATAAACATAGCCGTCGAATAAACACGTCACGCCGAGAACGCAAAACTGGCTGCGAACGCGTAAGAATTGCCGATCCGTCGGACCGGTTGCTGGATCACCCAACAACCGGGTGCTAACGCACTCCGGCTAATCACCATTCGATTTGCTTTGCAGTCAATCAGCCGAAACGCGTGGGCGTCCGGTTTCCCAAATCAGCCGGAACGCATTAGCGTCCGGTTTCCCAAATCAGCCGGAACGCGTTAGCGTCCGGTTTCCCAAATCAGCCGGAACGCGTGGGCGTCCGGTTCATTCCTTCGGCGATCGACGAACTCCCGCTGGACGGCCAAAAAACGAAACAGGACGCCGACTCGATGTTTGTTGGTGCATCGAATCGGCGTCCGTCCGTTGTTTTTCTTCTAAGAATCGACTTCCGATTGGCTACTTGAGAGCAACTCAGGCCGCTCTGCGCTGCATGTTCGGAGGATCGTCGCGTCTCAACAGGTTTTGAAGTTTGGCGGTATCTGGCGCTGCGATCTCCAACTCTGTGCGGAGAATTTTAATGTTCGGGGGTGCTTCGACTCCGATCCGAACTTTGTCGCCATTCACCCGCACAATCGTCAATACGATGTCTTCTCCCAAGTAGACCCGTTCCGATTCTCGGCGTGACAATATCAACATGACTGAGATTCCATTCCCACGAATGATCTTTGGTTTTGATTTTGAAATGCGTCTCGGTGTGAAACGCACCTACTTCCCCCAATGAAGCGCCTTGGCTTAGGCTGCGACAGGAACGAGATCCTTGACGCAACGTGTCGCCGAACGCTGTCCACTGGAGTCATAGAACAGGACCCTGGCAGTCTCGATATCAAAGACCGCAGTCAATCGAATACTGCGAGGGCCATGCAAACAGTAAAAAATACCGCAGGGGTTACCCTGCTTGCGCAATAATTTTTCCGTCAGCGGGAAGGCGTTTGGCAGAAGTTGATGCATGTTGCACAATTCTTCCAAAACGACCGCCCTGATGTGATGCAAGTTTGGCAATTCGACTCACCTATGCTGTAGCGTGATATTCCACAATTCAGGTGCGATGTTCCCAACCGCAACCTCGTAAGACATTCACTCTTTCGAGAACGCATTTCCATAGGCTGGATTTGCGAACGCGCTGTCAAGCGCATTGTTGAATGATCCGAGACTACCGACTGGGCAAGACAATCTATCGGAAATCGGACGCGAAAATTGAGGTAGAAGTTGGAAGGTGCTGACAAGTAGGCAAACGCCCCATCACCAGGATCGCAATGTCAACGTAAACGGATCATTCGTTACAACCGAGACATCCAGTCTCTGTTCGGTCCCGATTAACGCACCAATCGCGGTTGAATCCACCGCAGATCCGTTCCAACCATCAATCGATTGGAACTCGCGACTGCCAAACGCACTTTTTTACCCGCAACCAACGGCACCTCCAGGTCGAGCGAATCGTCACTGGCAGCCATTTGCTTGTCAATGATCTTGACATCGTCCTGCCACACTTCAATCCGCAACGTCGAGCGCTGCGTGCCTCGATCGGAGCGTTCGATCCGCGTTACCAATCGCTGAAAGCCATCAGGCACGCGGAACGCAAAACTCCCCGGACTTGGAAAATGCAAGTCCGCACCACCCTCCAACGAATCCGTCGAACTTCGTTCCATGCGAGGCAGTTGCGATCTCTCAATCAGGGAGCTGTCCTGTTTCCAATCGATACGACGCGCCGTTTTCGACTCCAAAACCTCAAGCTCCGATAGCCATTTCAAATTGGCATGCGAATAATCGATGACACTCACTTGGTCCAAGGGGATCTTTGCGGATTGACCAACCTGCCCTTGGTATTCAAGACTTCCCGAGCGTATAGAAAAACTCTCCGCATAAACCAGTCCACCATCCACCAGTCGAATTGCGACCGTAGGTTGGACCCGATCCAATGGCTTGCGATACCAAATCACTCCCACCAACTTCTCATTCGCAACATCAATCACTTGACCGTCCAAGTCGAAGGATACCGTCCCTTCCTTGATCTCGCGTATCAAACCATTCACCCGATCGACCGAGTTTCCTGGCCTCAAAACCACCAACGCATCACCGTCGCTACGTTCCGCCAAAGCAGCATCCCAAGCGACCTGCAACTCGCTCGTCAACGGACGGAATTGAAGGGACTTCACCACTCCCGCTCCCAAACCAATGATCTGGTCTTTTTCGTTGCGTAAACTCCAAGATTGCTCTTTGCCAATCAGTTTCTTGCCGAACAATTTCGACCCATCCAGCAGCGCCACGATGGCCTCTCCCCGCGAAGAAGATCGCGATGAGCTCAGCATCACTCGATGCAGTTCCGAGGCCCCGAACTCGATGATGCCCCGTTCGGTGGATAGTTTGAGTCCCTTCTCAGTAGCGGAATCGAGACGCCCAGTGTTTTCTTTGTCATTGGCATCGATCACCCGAACCATCCCATCTTCAACGGCAATGGCTTCAACGGCAATGGCAGACTGCGAATGAACGCGTGGAATCCCGAAACCGATTCCTACACATAAAGCAACCAACAGAATCCATCTCGCATCATTTCGCATTTTTATTTTCCCAATCGCTATCGAGGAGGTCCCGGGTACATCCCTCACGGACAAAGCTCCAAATCGAATCTCCTCAGAGCGTATTCGTAGTGTACCCCGTTTTTGCCATTGGTTCTTGCCCCCAAGCGATCCCTAGCGTCCGTTTTAATAACGCAAGTAAAATCCTCTTGCGGGATACATCCCCCTAATCCATGGCTCCATGCAAGTACCAAACCCCGCTGCGTAGATCGCGGTAGATCCACCACCAGTCCCCCGTCTCCAAAATGATTCGGAAGTAATCGCGACGGTGCGTCGGCCCCGACCACCATCCGCTCTCAATGCGTTCCGGCCCCACCGAATCCTCGACCTTGCAGGACACGCCTCGGTACACGATGGATGCGATAGCTCCATCCGGATCCCGCACCAGTTCGATGGGCAATGGCTGCGCGAGAAGCGACGTTGGACGGGACAAAAACGCATCTGGCCGAACCTCCAACGTCCGCTCTTCTGCAAAGTCCCTCTTGGGTGATTTCGCCAGCTTTCTCTTGGTGTCTTGGATACGGCCATCCTTTCGTATCCCCGTCAGCGATCGCATTTTGACTTGCCATTCCGGCATAGGATCGCGGACGATCGATGGGGATACAACTTGTTGCCTCCCCAACCTGGCCGATAAGGCGTCGATCAACTTGGCCACCTCTTGCCGATAGCGAGGTTGGTTGGCATCAAACAACTCGTTCTGCTGCCATAGCAGGGGCGCTGTGACCGTTGCCTCCATCCGAACCGAACGGACCCCCAATTCCATGCCGACTCTCGGTGGGCTTCGTTCGAGTTGTCCCAGCAACAGCCAAGTGATATGCGCCGGGTCGCGGGATGCGGCGAACAAACTCAATTGCATCACGTGCGCAATCGCACGACTATGCGTTGGATCATGAGTCTCTTCGACCGAAAGTGTTTGCCGTTCGAGAGCGATGCGGCATAGGATGCGCAGCGCTCCACTCCCCTGCCTCTCCAAGACTTGACACAGACGTCGGGTGACTTGCTCCACCACAACCGTCAAATCGTCCAATCGAAAAAGAGGATGCTCGAGTTCGATTTCGCCTTCAGGAGATTCCCCCTGATGATGTGCCCGAATCGCTTCATCTTTTCCATGAATGCATTGATCGATCCTTTCCAACAGAAGTGTTCCAAAACGAGAAGTCAGGGAAGATCGGGGCAATTGCAACAAACTTTCGATCGTGCGAATTCCCAAGCGATGAAGTTTGGCGACCCATTCGATTTCCAATCGCAAGGCCTCGATCGGGTAGCTTGAAAACCATTTCTCCGCAGGCATTTGGGCGTCACGAACTCCGACCCACGATGGCGCGTCGCTCGCTTGTTGAGTGGTGACCTCTCCCGTCTCCTGCTGAAGCATGGCCTCCGCAATCCGGTTGCGATAAGCGTAATTGGAGATTGCCCACGCTTCGCCAACCGTTCCGGCGATACCGACACAGCACAACAAATGTCGCTCGGACATCCAACTTTGAACCGCCTGCCCCAATTCCTTCTCTCCCCCGAACCAAGACGCCAATCCCGTAGCGTCCATGAGGATGGATTGCGGTTGATGAAGCGATCGACCTGACCACAACTTGGGATCTAGCGATTCGATTCCTACGATAGGACTGAACTGCTGCAATTGTTCGGAGAGCCCGATCAAACCCTCGATATCGGCATGAGGGTCATGCTCGAAGCATCGGGCATCCGGACACATCGCGCTGACTTGAGAAACGGTCATCCCTGGAACAATGCCGCACGTTCGGGCCGTTGCATTGGCCGCTGCGACCAATCGTCCTCGGCGCGGATCGTGAGTCACCAGTAGGCATGGACCCCGAGGTGTTTTCGCAATGGTTGTGGATTGCGCAACCGTGTTCGCTTCAGCCTGCCAACTCTCGGCGGCGAGACGCTGGCTGGGCCAGTTGGGCAGCCAAATGCTTAGCAGCCGTTTGCTCATGTTGATCTCCCCCTTTGCAACCGACCCCTCGACCCACTCTCCACGCGCACTCAAGCCTAATCGAACCCGCCCCCCCGTTTGGCCTCCGTTGGCTCGCATCAACTCCAAATCAAACCAACGCATTTCCCAGTGGCGATCTCGCTCTGCTGCCTGCACCCGCCACTGCACCTCGGACCAACTCGGATGCAATCGAGCCGATACCACATCCCGCAACAAGATCCCCAAACCACCCCCTTGTTCCGTCGCCAATTGCAATCGCCGAGCCACGCGATCATCCAAATGCTGAACACTCGCGATCACTCCCCCCACAGCCGGACTGCGCAAGGCTTGATCCATCCCCCAAATCGCATCCGACTCCGATCGAGGACGCAAGACGATCAAACGTTCACACGGAATCCCCAGCGAAACCAACCCCGGTACGTACAATCGCTCCTCGCGATCGACGACCACCAAATACTTGCCATCCGCTATCCATTCCCTCGCCAATCGCAATGCAATGGCCAAAACGCCTAAGCCTCTAACAGGCAATCCCCCCCGAACTCGGGACCGATCCCCTTCTCCAGGAACACGCGTCACTCCCCCCAGTCCATGCACCAACTCGACCATGCTCCCCAAAGCATAGCCCCCACCAGGCAAAACTCGATCCATGGCCGAACTACCACTCGAAATCCACGAACCTGCCGGCCGGCCAGATGTCTCTAAAGAACGGATCTCCCGCGATAACCGAGACATCAACCCATCCCGATCGAGCGACTCCCCCACCCGCTCCGATCGCACCGATCCATGGACCAACCGCTCCGGCCCCGAAACCCCAGAAACAGCCAAAGCATCCACCGCCGCAGCCAACACGGCCCCGTTCCCCGCAATAC
>JBAWXH010000087.1:0-19853 GCA_037144155.1 Planctomycetota bacterium
CCTAGCAATCCGCTAGAATCATGGATACCTACCCACTAAAATTCCTCAATAAACCTATAAAGAATGGGTGAACCCGATTTAGATGGTCGATGGATTAGCCACATGGAATCTGATTAGTACTAACGTTTGTCCGTTGCGTCAGCTGGCCAAAACCCTGTCTCGATCGGCTATCTTCGTTAGTTTAAGAAGGCGCTCGGCACAGCCCCAATACCGACAAGCAGGTTGTCTCTACGTTGGCTTGTCCTACTAACGAACCATCGGGTCGATAGTCGGTGATCCAGCCACCCGTTTCGGCCTGGGCGGTTCGTAAACGCTGCCGACAGGAAGTGAGGATCTCGTTATCCTCCGGGGATACCAATCCATCACGCCCGGCAGCGATCAATGCCAAGCTCAATTTATACGTCGCATACAGACCCGAATGGGCCGTCGCTCGGTCATGAAATCCGACGCCGTCCCAACTTTTAAGAGCGCTCTTCCATGCATGTCGAGCCCGATCAATATCGGGGTCTGCAATCGCGCAAAACAACAACAGGTCCGCATAACCTTCAATGTCCTCCTGACTTCGAATCCGATCGGTGGTGAACTCGGACCGAATCTGGTAGCCGTTTACCTTCGCGACATCCCGCAGTTCGTAATGACGCAGCGGCAAAGCGGATTCTCCGAACAGCATTTCGATCTTGCCCGATTGCTTCACTCCATGCTTTCGAATCGCAGCCCATATCCGTGTTGCGACATCGGCATGGGTTTTTTCCAAAACCTTCGCCGCAAGGTAATTGTCGTGGTACAACCAAATCACATGATGCCCACGAAACTCGGGAAGTAAATCCAAATCTGGCAACTGCAGATCAACCAAAAACTCCCTTCCCCGAGCGACCGCCGATGCATCTTGCTCCCGAACATTGCAGCCTCCTTCCTCACAGCCCGCATTGCCGTATGCCCACGCCGAACGATCGACCATTTCCGATACGCCAAGGCCAAACAATCCCGCCAGGCCGCTCGCTTTCAAAAGAAATCTTCTTTTCATCCCGCGCTTTCGTACTTCGGTGTATTACCTAGCCAGCCCTTTCGAACCAGCCGGAGTAGGGTTGAGGCAATGCGTCACTGCTCGCTTTTCTGGGTAGTCAATGCCACGCTCACTGCGCAGCCTCGCCATTGAGGATATAATACCCGCCTTCGGGATCGAAAACCTCAATCATTGCGGATCGACCTTTCTTCATCCTCCCCAGGTTGGCAACTTCCAACATGTCTCGATTTGTTGTTCGCTGCGGATTGAATCGTACGCTGCACGCCATGAACTCACGCAGCGATCATCGGCGCGGGGATATTGTGATCGCTCGGACGAATCGTGGCTTGGAACGGGGTGAAGTACTATGCGAGATCACGGACACCAACGCGCAGCATTCAGAAAGCCTGCCGAGCGGTTCGATCCAGAGGCCGGCCAGTGACGACGATATCGCAGAACTCGCTCGCCTCGAAGAACTTCAAAAAGCCGACTATTCAGAATGCCGCTCGTTGATGAAGCAAATGGACATGAAGATGTCCCTGATCGAGGTGGAACGTATCCTGGGGGGTGAGCAACTCACCCTCTATTACACCGCCGAAGATCGCATCGACTTTCGAGAGCTGGTCAAACGACTAGCGACAAAATACCAAACGCGGATCGAAATGCGCCAGATCGGGGCCAGGGATGAAGCCAAAATCATGGGGGATTACGGCGACTGTGGCAAACCGCTGTGCTGCAACACGCATCTCTCCGAAATGCCGCCGGTGTCGATGCGGATGGCGAAACTGCAAAAGGCCACCCTCGACCCGAACAAGATCTCCGGACGCTGCGGACGCTTAAAATGCTGCCTTCGATACGAACAAGACCATTACGAAGAACTGGCAGCCTCGTTGCCACCTGCCGGAAGCGATATTGTGACGCGTGAAGGACGTGCTAGAGTATTGTCCGTCGAGCTGCTGGCCAGGCAACTGCTGGTCTCCACCGAGGACAATCGACGCATCCTGATTTCTGCCGATGATTGCGTATCCATCATCAGGCGTGGAGTAGATAACCCATGAATGAACAAGTTCTCGCAATGGTCGAACTGCTACAAAAAGACCAGCGCTTTCACCTCGACGCGTATCAGTTCGTCCGCGAGGGCCTCGCCTATGCCCAGCGCGTGATGAAAATGCCTGCGCAGACCACCCCCAGCGAAGAAGGAAAGTCCGATCACCATTTGACGGGTCAACAACTGTGCCAAGCGATCCGCGAATATGCGATCGAGCAGTATGGCTATCTCGCAAAAACGGTTCTCAATAGCTGGGGCATCCACACCACCGGTGACTTTGGTGAAATCGTTTATAACTTGATTCGCATCAAGGAAATGCGCAAGAGCAAGTCCGATCGTCGCGAGGACTTCGACGACCAGTACGATTTCGACACTGCATTTGCACCTCGATTTGAACGTCCCAATCATGCCGAAGCCTAGCTCGCCGGGGAGCCAAACTCGCTGGATCTTCTGGCTGTCCACACTCTTGCTCGGGATCTGGACGCTCATCATGGCTTGGATTTGCTACCGCATCCTCACGGGCCAGTAACTGCTGCTTTGGGAATAACCATCACCCTGCGTCTTGCAGACACCGCGGGCTAGCAAGAACCACTCGCGTTTAGGGTGTCCATGATTCTGGATGTCGTTACTTTGGTGCGCAGTATCCGGCACGCATCAATTGCCGGACGACTCTCCCGGCTTGATTCCTTCCGAACGCAAATAGGCAATCACATCCCGGATCTCGCGTTCGCTCAAAGGTGACAGCAAATCGGCCGGCATCATCGATAGCTCGCTCTGCTTCATCTGTTCGATATCCTCTCGATAAATCGTGATTTCTTCAGTCGCGGTCTGCAATCGAATCGAATCGCTGTTTTCTGCTCGCAACAATCCAGTGATGGTCTGCTCTTCCTTCGTCTGAACAATGATGGGCTGATATTCGCGGGCCATCACGGCGCTCGGATCCAGGATATTCTCCAGCAGATAGTTCATGTCGCGCCGGTTAGAACCTGTTAGCTCTGGTCCAATCTTGCCCCCTTCACCAAAGAGTGTGTGGCATTGACCACACGTCTTCGTGTAAATCCGCATGCCGTTCTCAAGATCCAATTCTGGTTTCTTTCGTGCGAGAAGCTTGCGAATGCGATCGGCTTCTTGGATTCGAGCTTCCGAGGAAGGTCGAACATTGCCCCAGACCTTTCGGACCTTGTCGATGAGATCCTTGTCTTTCAATCGCAGAATCTGTTGGACCATATCGGCGGAAAGTTCGCTGGCTGCAAGATCGTTGTTCCCGATCGCATCCAATAGCTTGGACGCCGTCGCAGGTCGATTGACCATCGCATACCACGCTGCTCTCCGAGCTTGGGGGTCATCCCAAGAAGTCGCGGACGAGAGTAGCTGTTCTGCGAGCTTGACATCCAACACATCCCCCAAGGCACCGATCGCAGCACCGCGCAGGTTCGGTTCTTCCGTCAGCTTCATCGCCAATTCGGCAAGTTGCGGAGCACGGACCTGTCGCAAGACACGCAGCGCTGCCAATCGATCCCCAACAGGCAACTGCCCATTGGCGACTTGTTTAGAAATTGCATCGAAGGCCTCCCGATCATCGAATTTGGCGGCCAGAAGCAGGACTCGATTTCTCAATTCCTCGTTTCCATCGGCCAACCAGTTCTTGCGAAGAGCGGGCCAACCGCTCGGCGCGGCAACCGTTCGCTTCTTCTCCATCGCACGCAACACTTCATCGACCAAGGCGATGCTCGCTGTGCCCGATTTGGTTTGGATCGCACCCAACAGCATTTGAAGCTGGCGAGAAGACTCGGCGGGCTCCGCTTCGATGGCAGTTTCTGCCCACTGCCGGGCGATCCATCCCGAGATGGCGTTGACCTTCGAAGCAGCCAGCAATGGACTTGCTGACGACGGATCCAATTCGATGGCTCTCGAAACTCCCCACCATACCATTCGAGGCAAGTTATGATCCTCGGCATCTTCCGTCTTCTGAACCAGTTCTAACACGATCGGAAGGGACTGATCCACAGGAATGTCCTGACATAAACTCGCGAGGGCCAATCTCAGCTTAGGACTTTTGGTTGCCTTCAAAGCCGCGATCGACGGATAAAGTGCATTATCGACCCGGACGGTCCGTCGCGTCGGCGCAATGACCGATCGCAGGGGCTGGCTCGCGACCGATGTAGGAGAAGAGAGTCGAATCGCCCATTGAACGATATCTTCGCTTGGATCTGCAAGAAGAGTTTTCAGAACCGATGGACTTAGTTCTCCACAGGCAGCCAACGTCCAGATGGCTCTCAATCGGACACGCGTCTCACCGGAGTTGGCTAGGTCCTGTAGCCGCTGCAAGGCATCACTCGAAAGCGGTTTGCTGACGGAACGCTCTGCCAAAACCCTACGAGCCGTTCTGCAGTACCAGTCATTTTTGTCGGTTTGGTAGTCGGCCAGTTTCCGATCACTCTCTCGGGTGAGATCGACCGCAACAGGCTGCGCCTTCTGATAGGCAATACGATAGATACGACCGTTGCTGGCGTCGTGATTAGCCGGATTGGTCGTATGGCACTGTTGCGCGTCATACCAATCGATGGCGATGACCTGGCCATCGGCCCCGTAACGAAAATACAGGATCTGACTACTCTGATCGTTTGCCAGGAGAAAGTCAGGAGCGCGATCTCCGACGTAGCCACTCCCACGCCGCGCTAATTGGTCCTGATTGAGCCGAGCACCATGGATGTTGTTCATGAAAATCTGATTGCGATATTTTTCAGGCCATGATCCACCTAGATAAATCATGGCTCCGCTGTGTGCGTGACCACCCCCAGCGGCATCGCTCCGATTGTTGCCGGCGTGCGGTGTATCGCCGATCCAATGGCGATGAAGGGCGATCGTTTCGATGTCTGAATAGGTGAATCGATTGAAATGATTGCCTGCTTGGCGTTGGTATCGAGCGTTGGGAATGACGTGGTACAAGTGCGGAATCACGCATGCCGTCAAAAAAGCCTCGCCAACATCATCGAAATCGACACCCCAAGGATTGCTGGTGCCATGCGCGAAAACTTCGAACCGTTCATGCACGGGATGGTATCGCCAGATTCCGGCATTGAACGGCACTCGGTCCTCCTCCTTGGCGAGCGAACCATCCTTGCCGATGACACCTACGCGTGAATGGGTAAACACTCCATGGCAACCGTACAACCAACCATCCGGCCCCCAGATGAATGAATTCAACGTCTCGTGGGTATCTTGATAGCCCCAACCGTCGAGCTTTCGGATCGGCGCTGAATCGGGAACATCGTCTCCATCCCGATCGGGAATGAACAGCAGGTAAGGTGCTGCCCCGACCCAAACGCCACCGAAGCCAACTTCGATACCGCTGACCAAGTTCAGGTTTTCTGCGAAGACTTTGATCGCGTCGTATTTTCCATCCAAGTCCTTGTCTTCCAAAATGAGAATGCGATCTCGACCGGCATCTCCTTCGGCCCGAATCGGATACGTGTAGGATTCAACCACCCACAAACGATTCTTTGCATCGATCGTCATAGCGATCGGTTGACGGACTTCTGGCTCATGGGCTGCGACCTGGACGGAAAAGCCTTCGGACAACGTCATAGCGGCAGCGACTTTGTCCGGTGGTAGGGATTGATGTTGAAGCACATCGACGACCGGAACTCGATCTGCTGCGGGCACATTCGGCTCGGCATCATGAAGTCGGAAGTCGTCAAAGTTAATATGCCCCCAGCCATTGCGATTGCGGTCAATCAATCGGATTTGGATCGCTTTTCCCTTCCAGCCCGCCGCATCGATCACAGCGCGTCGAAGGCTTTCGGTGTCGGCTCCTCGCACGGTCTTCAAGATCGTCCCGGATGGATATTCGACGAGTTCGCAACCCATCTCTGGCGATGAACCTCCGGCAATCAAGAACGAGATCCATGGATGCTGAACGAGGAAGGGACGACTGACCATCGTTCCCATCGCCACATCTCCGCCGACCTCGTACGAACCGATCCAGTATTCTCCCTGAGGATTGCTGGCCATGTCCTTGCGCCGAGCGGCAACTGCATCTCCTTGAATGGGTTGATTGAAAAACGCTCCTCCGGATGGGGTCCAGTCTCGCGTATCCCCCGTTTCAAAGTCGACATTCAATGGCTCATGTTCATTCCAGGCTGGCCGAAATCCTCCCAACGCATCGTCAATGGCAATCGAGTTCTTCGCAATCGACCCGTCGACATCGCGTGGATGGAGTGGTGTTGGATCCAAATCCTCGCGCGCTTGAGTGAGCAGATGCACACCTCGTTTGCTGACCGACAAAACATCTGGCAGCCCATCGCCGTTTGCATCGCGCACGAGGATTTGTGTTCCCACACCTGAATCGTTGTCGATGACATGCGGAATAAACTTCAGTCCGCTATTAACCACAACCGGTTTGAACCAAACCAACATGGGGGGTTCGTTTTCCCCTGCATCATTGCCGTTGTGCGCCCAAAAGCGTTTGCCCGTGACGATGTCCAATTGACCATCGCCATCGACATCCGCCATATCGATGGCGTGCAATTGCGAAACGGCCAAACCGGTTGGCGATGTTTCGGCGTTGTCGGTCATGATGTCTTGGCGAGTCCACTGAAGGCCGTTGGGGGATTCCACCTTTTTGTAGATCGCTAATCCATAACCATGCGCGGCCAACGACGTGATGACTTCAGTCTTGCCATCGCGATCCAAATCCACGGCATACATCTGGGCTCCGCCGGGACCGGAGAATTCGACGGGATGGAATTTCCATGGCGCCTCGGTTGGAGTACTTGGATTCTTCCACCATCCATTCTTTGCAAGAAGATCGAGACGTCCATCATCATCCACATCTCCAATTCCCATCCCGTGTGTGAACCGTTGATACCCTCCGGGTTCGCTGATCGGATGGAACTCCCACTTCTGAGTCGGGTCGCTCGGGATTTCCGCGTATCCAAAGTAACCGCCGTTATTGCAGACAATCTCTGGGACGCCGTCTCCAGTAATGTCGGTAAAGGTGGGGGATTCGTTATCGACCACATCCATGATCACGAAGCGTTCCCACGCGTTGGTTCGCGCTTTTGCCCCTCCTGGATTTCGATACCAATGAGCGGCAGCACCGGGGAAACCGATAATGACGATGTCTTTGTCACCATCCCGATCCACATCGTAGTCGAAGTCAAAAAAATACTCGGAATACCCGTTGATGTTGTAGGGGTTGGCGGGATGCAAAGGGACACTCTGCTTGAAGTCTGGGCCAAAGAATGCCATGTACCCCGCCGCCACATCGATATGACCGTCTCCATCGAGATCGGCCAATGTACCCCCTTCGCCATGAAACAGCTTGCTCAGCTTTTGCGAGGTCCACTGAATGCCGTCTTCCGCCCGCGTGGTACTTGAGGAAACAAGGGATGCAGCCCCGGACGCAAAGGCAACCAACACAAGGTCTCTCAAAAATCGATATCGCATGGGATGATTCCTTACAACGGAGAGGCGGGCGGAAAGGGGGAGAGGTAGAAGCGGTTCGGTCGATCGCGCAACCGTCATTCAATGTCTACATTGGCCAAAATTGGCCAAACGGCTTCCAGCGGATTCGACGTGTTGGCAGGTGAGGGACCGATTCAAGATCATCATAGCTTGCTGATCTCGACAAATCTCTCTCGGAGGGATTGATAAAGGTTTTGATAGATAGGAAAGGCAGCGTTGTAGGTTTTCTGTGCCGATTTATTTGGAGGGACTTTCTCAACCACACGGATGGTCGCCTTGCATGCCTCCTCGATGTTTTTGTATGCACCATCCCCTACCGCAGCGAGGAGTGCCACGCCGAACGCTGGGCCTTGCTCCGCGTTGATCGTACAGACCTTTTGCCCGAACGTATCTGCCAGGATTTGCTTCCAAAGCCCACTCTTGGCTCCCCCGCCGCTGAGTCGAATCTCTTTGACAGGGACATCGAGCCCTTCGATGATTGTCAAACTTTCGCGAAGGGAATACGCCACTCCTTCCATAACCGATCGGGCCAGATGCCCTCGACCATGTTTGTTCGTAAGCCCGATGAAGCAGGCTCTCGCATTCGGGTCCGCATGGGGAGTCCGTTCTCCGGCCAAATACGGGAGGTAGAACAAGCCTTCGGCGCCAGGAGGCACCGCGTTGGCTTCTTCGTTGAGCACTTCGTAGGGATCGACCCCCTTTTTCTTCAGCAACTCGATACAAAGTTGATTGGCGAACCATTGCAGTGAACCGGCGGCCGAAAGAGTCACTCCCATCATGTGCCACTTGCCATGCACGGCGTGACAGAATGTGTGCAATCTTCCGGCGGCATCGTATTGGGGTGTATCGCTGTGGCAGAACACGACTCCCGATGTTCCAAGGCTAGCGGTCAAGATGCCTTGGCGAACGATTCCATTTCCTACCGCACCTGCGGCGCAGTCCCCTGCACCCGCAACCACTTTGCATTCGGTCGATAGGCCGAGTTCTGCCGCTACGTCCGCTAAAAGTGTTCCAGTAACTTGCTCCGATTCATATACAGGAGCCAAGATCGATGGGTCGATGTCCAACTTGCTGAGCAATTCCCTGGACCACTTGCGATTTCGAACATCCAACAGCAGCATGCCACTGGCGTCGCTAACATCCGTGGCCAGCACACCTGTCAGCCGACGTCGAATCTCATCTTTGGGTAAGAGTAAATGCTTGAGCGCGTCGTAGTTCTTGGGCTCGTTATTTCGTAGCCAAAGCAGTTTCGGCGCAGTGAACCCGGTCAAGGCGGGATTGGCAACCATACGAATCAATGCGTCACGACCACCGGCTCTTCGAGTGATTTCGTCGCATTCCGCACTGGTCCGTTGGTCATTCCAAAGCAGGGCAGGGCGAATGACTTTTCCCTTGGCGTTGAGAAAAACCGACCCATGCATTTGACCTGACAGGCCGATGGCGCGGACTTGATTCGGTTTCAGTTTGGCTTTTCGAACGACCGCTCGGATGGTCTCCTTCGTCGCATTCCACCAATCCTCCGGATTTTGCTCAGTCCACAGTGGTTTGGGGGTCGCCAATGGGTAGGTAGCGGTAGATTCTGCGATCGCATTCCCTGTTTCATCGATCAAAAGACTCTTGGTGCCTGATGTACCAATATCGACGCCGAGATAGTATGCCATGCTGTTGCTATGTTCCGAGTTTGCGGTTGAAATAGATTCACTTCATCATAATGAGTTCCCAAGGGCGCGAGAATCACAGGCATGGCACGCAAATTTGAGTTTATCTCCTCCAACGAACGGGTCCTTTCGCCGTCTGCCCTCTGGCTGTTGCTCGGGGTGATGGGGATCCTCCTGAGTGTGGGATGCCAACCGAAGAAGCCAATCGAGCAAACCAAAACTGGCGAACGGGCCGCAACCACGGTTCAGGCACCGCCCCTGAAGCTGGTTCTGGTCGAAGCGGATCTCCTCGAGGCTGAACTGGGTTTGAGGTGGCAGACCGTCTCCGATCAAAAGCTGGATGTTTTAAAAATGACTCGGGAGGAATTCGAAAAACTCGATGTGAACACCCTGGATGTGATCATCTATCCTGCAAACTTCATCAGCACACTGATCGAGCGAGGCTGGATTGCGCCTCTTCCCTCCCCCGTATTGAACAAGACAGGTGGTTCGACTCCTACTTTGGACGAGGCACCCCAAGGAGAATCGCAGCGAGTCACCGGGCCGACATGGGCTCATCGAGGCCGCAGCTTGTCTCAGTACGGCGGAAAAACGATGGCCGTGCCCCTCGGAGCTCCCTGTTGGCTGGCGATCCAATCAGGTTTGGACATCCGTCCGTTGCTACGACTGTATCAAGCGATGGGCAGCAACCAAAACACCTCCACCACCAATTCGCAGCTATGGAGTGAATTCCTGGATCAGAACGAAGCCAGTCGCCATTCCACCCTTGTGGACCGCACAGCCCAAATTCAAGAACACCTCCAACGCGTTTCGCTGAATGAAAAACGCTCCCTTGTGTCGCGGTATTTCTGGATGCTATCGACCACCGAAGCCCGCTATCGAGGCACGTTTGACCCCTACACCATGCAATCGCGATTGAATCAGCCAGAGTTCTCTCGGACGGCACGGTTCCTGCAGCGATTGGCCGTGCTCGAACCCAAAACCATCTTGGCGGAACCCACGGTCGCATGGGAGTCCGTGGCCCAAGGGACCGCTTCGTTCGGGATTGGTTGGCCTCGTACCGATGGCCTACAACGACTCGATCGAGATACAACCCAATTGAAACCTACCGTCCTTCCGATCGCATGGAATGGTGCCGACGGGTTCTTGGTCTCGCTCGGTAGAAGGACGCGTCAATCGGCTCATGCATCGGATTTGATCGTGTGGCTCGCAGGCGAAGAGCAACGATCCGCGATGCAAGCTCTGACTCCCTTGGTGGAACCACTGGAGATCGACAACGATCGCAATGTCATGCGCGACGACTACCGCGAGTTTCAAACGACCCAACGCTTGGAAGCAGCCAACCTATCCATGGAGCTGACCCCACGATTTTTCGGATCCGAGCAATTCGTCGATCTGCTGGGAGACGCGTTGGTCGATGTTCTTCGCAATCCAGATCAAACCGAGTCCCGGTTAGCCGAGTGCAAGAAATCTTGGGACGAGTTGGGGGCCACGATCGGCAAAGAAAGGCTTCGGGGTAGCCTGGAAGCTGCTAGCGGATATTCGAAATAACATTTCCGCTTCGTTCCCTCCGGGTCAAAGCGTTACCAAGAAGAATCGGTTAAGCATTCAGCTCGACTTCGATATCTTGGCCATACAAGGCCTGCAAAATCGATGTAACCGACACCTTGATTGCGAATCCCCCATTCGATCTCTTGTTCTGGTTGCGTTGAGATTCGGAATTTCAAAGCTATGATGGAACGAGTACTCAAAAGCAAATCGCTGCGTGCATTCGCATGAGTTGATCCGGCGGCACGTGAGCGAAATTGCAATTCCATTTCCGAAGGTACCTATTGCCATTGGTTCCTGTCGAAGACACCCATAACGATGCTGTTCCAACATATTCTTAGGTTCCTTCGAACGACCCTGCTCGATCCGCCCGTCCGCGCGCTCTCGGAGCTCTCTGAATGGTTTGGTTCATCGGCGCGGGCCAGCATGCAAGACTCGGAAGATGACGAGACGCCGCTGGGCTGGAAACGCATCTTGCTTTCCCCTTTTCGCCAACTCGGATTTTTCGGTTCCTCGCTGGCGGGAGCCTTTGCCGCTCCAAATACGGATAGTACGAGTCTGCGTCGATGGCGGTTGCGATTGATTGCATCGGCACCTGCCTGGATTGCCGTAGGAACGACAATGCTGTTGGTATGCAACGCTTGGGTTTCTTCTCCATCGATTGAATCTCGCTATTTCACACGATTTGAATCCGCGATCCGCGAGGGAAGCACGGAAGCAGCCAAGGACCTCGGGAGCCATTTGATTCGTTATGGAACGAAAGCATCCCCCGAAGCTTCCTTTGAATTTTGCAAACTGCTCGCAGAGGAGCGTGAACTGGATCGCGCGAACGCCATTATCGAGGTCCTGGCACCGAATGATTCACCCGGATATCCACCCGCCCACGAACAGCGAGCGATCGCCTACTCCAATATCATGTCCGTCGCCACTTCGACGGAGATCCTCAAAAATCTGCGATGGCATCTGGACCAGGCCGGTGAGAGGAATAACGAATCCCTCCTGTTGGCATGGGCTACCTATCATCGAAGCAACAGCAATTGGATCAAGTGCGTACAAGCTCTTGAAGCGGCCGCCTTGCTGAACCCGGCACACATTTTCCCCGCGATCGAGATCTCGTTGAGGCAGGGCAATACCAACAACGCGGAACGTCTACTCAGGTATGGTCTAAAAGCGTATGAAACGCGATTGGCCAAGAACACTCTGTCCATAGATGACAGGATTCAACTGGCTCGCGTCCAAGCCCGCTTGGGATCCGCCGAGGAAGCGGAACGAACCCTGAAAGCGGGACTAGATCTCTTTCCGGACAACAAAGATCTCCAACAAACGATGGCCGCTTTGGAACTGGCGCGGTACGACAAAGCCACCTCCAACAAACGATCCGTCGAAGATCGGATCGATCAGTTGCTGAAGGCTGCTTCGGCGGCAGAGAACTCGGCGGTCGTGTTTGATCGCATGGTCCAGATTTACCGAGAATCCGATAATCCAGAGCATCGGGCACGAGTGCGTCAGTTCCTAGAAGAGTCCCTGCGGCGAAACGAGGACTCCGCGGTCACGCACTTCGTGTTGAGCATCATCGCGGTCTTGGAAAATCAATACGAATTGTCCATCAAGTATCTTGAGCGATCCCTGGAACTCTCCCCCAACCAACATTTGGTCCAAAACAATTTGGCATGGCTCCTATCGAAACGGAGTCCTCCCGAACTCGATCGCGCTTTGATGCTGTCTCAATCCGCGGTGGAATTGGCCCCCAATATCGTGACCTACCATGACACACTGGGGTCGATATTCTTGCTTCGCAAAGATTACCAATCGGCCGTCACCGAATTGGAACGAGCCCTCAACGGACTCCCGGCGAATACGCAAGCAGGCGTGCACCAGAAATTAGCGCAAGCCTACGAAGCGTTGGGAAATGAAGCTTTAGCCGCCATGCACGCGAAGCGTTTCGAAGAATTAGCCGCCGCGAATGCGAAGCGCGTCGAGGAATAGTCATGATGCTCGCATGAGACGTACCAGCCTGCCAGCCTGGGATCAAACCTTCCAGAAGATCGCTAACCAAACGGTCGGCTCATCGGGCGACGTCCACTCGACGCGATGCTTCAGATGGGCTGGGATGTAAAGATAATCTCCTGGTCCCATGGAAACCGGATCGCGACGATCATCCAAGACCATGCGTGCCGCGCCTTGAAGCAGGACCACCCATTCGTTTTCGGATTGGTCATACCAAAAACCCTCGGGCGAAGCATGTCCGGTGGAAACGATTTTTTCCAATCGCACGCCACTCGAAGAGAACAGGTCTTCGACAAGTTCCTTCGGTAACGAATCGGGGAGTTGGGCAAACAGATTTCCATGCACTTTAGCCATCCCAAACCCTCCTCGTTGTGCCATCCCTCGAGCCTCTGGATTTTCCACGGCTCGATCGAGACCGATGATTCTACCCCTTAGTCTCAGCACCCGGGTGAGTTACACTAGCTCAATCACCGATTTCTTTAATCACGAGCAGGCCTCGGAATGACCCCATCCCGCACTAGCCAATTGGAACGCCAAACCGCCGAGACGCAGATCGAATTGCGACTGAATCTCGATGGCACCGGCAAACACTCGATCCATACCGGAGTCGGCTTCTTGGACCACATGCTGGTTTTGTTCGCGCGGCATGCATTGGTCGACTTGGAAGTCCAATGCACCGGCGACTTGCACGTCGATGCCCACCACACCACAGAAGACGTCGGTATTTGCTTGGGACAAGCCGTTCGGGAGTGCTTGGGGAACAAATCGGGGATCCGTCGCTACGGGCATATGGTTCTGCCCATGGAGGAATCCTTGGTGACGTCCGCTGTCGACTTTAGCGGTCGCTCGTACCTTGTCTTCTCCGCCCCCATGCCTTCTCCAAAAATCGGCGACTTTGACAGTGAACTCATCGAGGATTTTTGGCAAGCTTTTGCCTCGAATGCTCAATGCAATTTGCATGTTCTACTTCATTATGGCCGGAACACCCATCACATCGCCGAAGCGATCTTCAAGGCGACGGCCAGAGCGATTCGCATCGCATCGGAAATCGATCCACGCCAACCAGGTATCCCCAGCTCCAAGGGAGTTTTGTAAGTGCAGATTCGCATCGCAATTATATTTCTAACGCATGCCATGATCCTAGGGTATTTAGGCGCGATGGATCTCAGAGCGCAAGACACTGCGAACGAAGACGCACGGCTCGCGATGCGCTTTGAAAGCTGGTTGCAAGACCAATGCGTTCGTCACCCCACTTTCTCGTCCAGCCTGGGCAATCATGACCACGATCATGAACTCGATGACTTGTCCCCCGAAGCGCGAGCTAAGGACATCGAAAACGATCGCGCCGTACTGCTTGAACTAGAAAAGCAATTCGACAAACAGCGTCTGTCTCGCAGTTCCCAAATCGATTTGGAGATTTGGCAACACGTTCTGAAATACCGACTTTGGCAAGCCGCTAATAGTGATGATTTTGCGAACGATCCGCGGGTCTACTTGACCTATGCCTCGGACAGCGTCTTTACCCTTTTGACCCAATCGACCTTGCCAAAACATCGGAATGTCGAGAACTCGGCGCGCCGCATCGCGAAGATCCCTCAGATCGTCGAAGACGCAAAGAAATCGATCGGAAATCCGCCAGCCATCCTGACCGAGATTGCAATCAAACGTACCGACGGTGCGATCGCTTTTTACGAAAGCGATATCTTTACCCTGGCCGACGAATCCCCCCAACTGAGCTTGCTCAAACAACCAGCTCAAAGCGCTGTGGCATCCCTCAAGGAGTTCAAACGGTTCCTTGAGAACGACGTTCTCCCTCGCTCCAAAGGGGATTGGAGAATCGGGAAAGACAAATTCTACGAAAAGTTGCAACTCGAACTCGATGCCGGTTTGACCGCAGAAGAAGTCATCCAGGCAGCTCGGTCGGAAGCCGATCGAGTCGAACGAGAGATGTATTATGTCGCCAAGCAACTATGGCATACGGTATTGGCAGAAACCGCTCTCCCACCCGACGATGAAGAAGGACGTCGAGAAACCGTTCGTCGAGTCCTGGCGCAGTTGGGTAAGAATCATGGCAAGCCCGAAGAACTCGTGGTCGATGCAAGGAATACCGTCGACAAAATCAAGACCATGATTCGCGACAAAAACATCCTCACTCTTCCCGACCCGGACCAATGCAATATCATCGAGATGCCTGAATTCCAACGAGGCTTTTCGGCGGCCTATCTCAACCCAGCTCCAGCCCTCGATCCCACCGCCAAAAGTCTTTACGCCATTTCGCCCCCACCAAACGATTGGCCCGAAGCGCGCCGCGAAGCATTCCTCAATGAATACAATGCTTACATGCTGCAGATCCTCACGATCCACGAAGCCTACCCAGGACACTACGTCCAACTCGATTACTCCAACCGTGTCCGATCGCCGATTCGCAAAATCCTATCATCCGGTGTTTTTGCCGAAGGCTGGGCGGTCTACACCGAACAGATGATGCTCGATCAAGGCTACGGAGATGGCGACCTGGCCCTGCGCCTGCACCAACTCAAGTTCTATTTGCGAGCAGTCCTCAACGCCATTCTGGACCATTCCATGCACTGTACAAATATCACCGACGAAGAAGCGTTGCGACTGCTGATCGATCGAGGATACCAGACCGAAGGGGAAGCCTATGGTAAAGTGCAGCGCGCGAAACAGAGCTCGTGCCAACTATCAACCTATTTCGTTGGCCGCACGGCCTTCTACCGCCTGCGGCAGAACGTGCAGCGTGCGCGCGGTGAGAAATTCGATTTGGGTCAGTTTCACGAACAAGTCCTCAACTGCGGAACCATCCCAGTCAAGTACTTGCCAGAACTAGTCAAGTAACTCGGGCTGCGAATCGCGAATGCATAGCTCTCCGAGTGATACGGCTGCACATCTGAGATCCGACAACTTCTGCGGGTCAAAACTCCATCAGCCGCAGTGCGTTAGCACCCGGTTTTTTGATCCCGCAGGAAAACTGGACGCTAACCCGTTCCGGCTGATAGCCGAGCATTATTCTTCGTCTGCAATCCCGTCCGATTTGTCAGCATACGCAACGATGCTCACTCCATGCCGATCGGCGAGCGCCATCGTTCGCAATCGATCGAGGACGATGGTCTTGCTCGCTTCCACTGCGATGGCTTTACCCCCGGCGCGCACCAATCTCTCGATGGTTTGCGGGCCAATCGTTGGCAAATCAAAACGCATGTCTTGTTGCGGCTTGGCGACCTTGACCAAACTCCACCCCCCCATCGGACACAACTCGCCCGTTCTATCGATACACGCATCCGTCCCTTCGATCGCTTCGACCGCTAACACGGATCGATTCTTGATGGTAATCGATTGCCCAATATCGAGTCCTCCCATGCGTTTCGCAATGTTCCAACCGAATTCGATATCGGCACTCACGCGCGGGCTGGGGCGTGTTCGTGTGATGACACCTTCCTCCGCCAACAGATCGACGGCATAGTCCGTTCCAGGCACGACCTGCATGCCTCGTCTTTCGAACGATCGAACAACGGCTCCCAATAGTGTATCGTCGGTCGTCGAACTCTTTGGATTCAAGAAAGGGGTGGCCATGGTGCGGATACACTCCGTGTCTGGCAAGTGCTGGAGCCATCCCCAGCCATGATAGAGAATACGGTGCTTGAACAATTTCCCTGCTAAACAGACATGGGAGACCCCTTGGCTCTGAAAGTACCGTTGCATGGAGCCGAGCTTGCAGACGCCGAACCAACGCCAGTGATCGGCGAGCGAGACCAGCTCCTCCGAAGCGTGATCCCGAATGGCAGCGATAACAACCTGAGAACCCGACGCCTTAACCGCAACCGCGACACGCTCTGGGTATTCACCCCATCCCGCAACAATCCCAATACGCTCGGGAATCGAAACTTGGGATCCGGGAGGTTGGTAGAGGTTCAGAGGACGTAGGCAGCTCGGACTCTCGAACTGATTGTCATCTTCTACGACGCGCCGTATGGGAAGCGACATGAATTCCGTCCGTTCGCTCAGTCTTTAGGGTTTTGAACCAATTGTTGCACCTGAGCTTCTAAACGGCGAACCGTCTTGCGAAGCTCGGGTAGTTTGCTGATGGCAGCAAACAACGTGGCCTGTTCGTACCGCGGGGTAGCCGGGCTTCCCAACATCACTTGATCGTCAGGAACATCCGCAGCGACTCCCGACTGCGCACCCACCATGCTGCGAGCACCAACGTGGATATGGTCTCTCAATCCGACTTGACCGGCGAGCACGACATAGTCCCCGGTGCTGCTGCTGCCTGCGATACCGACCTGCGAACAGATTAGGTTGTGTTGTCCAATGTTGCAGTTATGTCCGATCATGACGAGGTTATCAATTTTTGTTCCTCGACCAATGCGGGTCGCGCCGTAGGTACCCCGATCGATCGTGGTATTGGCTCCGATTTCAACGTCGTCGTCGACTTCGACCCAGCCCAATTGAGCGGTCGGCTGATGGCAGCCATGGACCATCTTGTAGCCAAAACCATGAGCGCCCAAGACGGCACCTGCATGGATCGTTACCCGATCCCCCAAAACAGTTCCGGGATACAAGACGACGCCCGGATAGATCTGACACTCGCGACCGATGCGGCAGCCTGGCATAAGAGTCACGTGTGGATGAAGATGCGTTCCCTCCCCCACAGAGCAACTATCCTCGATCGTGACGCATGCGTCGACGAAGCAGGCGGAATGGACGATTGCATTGGGACTGACCCACGCGGATGGATGGATGCCATGCGCTCGGTGAACCACATGCGTGGGCCGAAACAATTGGCAGATTTTTGCAAACGCATCATGAGGATTGTTCACCACAATCTGCGGAACGCGAACTTCCTCGAAGGACTTCGGCGTCACCACGGCCGCAGCTTCGCAGGTCTGTAATTTGGAAAGGTGCTTTTCGTCATCCATCAATGTAATGAATCCAGGCTTGGCATCCGCTAACGGTGCCGCACCTGTCACAACGGCTTGACGGTGGTAACCAAAGAGCTTGCCGTGCACACGCTCGGCCAAACTGGCTAGATCAATTGCTGTCATTTCCGGATTCCTTTCCTCGGTCTGCGGATCCTGAATGCGGTTCGCGTGCAGGAACCGGAGTGTACTCCACCCAACTTGCGCAAATCAACGTCGATTGACGTGGCATCGCCCCCACAGAATCGCTACGCTTCGGCCGCAGGGCTGTCTCTCTTCGGTACTTTCGGCACCGTGGACCTAGGCCCGCAACCAGGGTCGCCCATGGTTTGAAGTCGGTATGCACGGAATGACATGGGCGCAGGAACGGTCACCTCCGCATTCCGCATTCGCGAAGTCGCACAGCAGGGAGCACATCGTAAACAAAATGGGGTCAGGAGATGTCCGCACCAGCAAGGAGACGGCAAAATCATCTGAGCCGCGTTCTTGGAATCCGCTTGGGACGATTCCACGCGCTGCGATTCTCAGCTTGATTGGGCCAGCAATCCTGTTGTTCGCGGGCTATTTTGGATGGCGGTACTACGGGGCAAAGGCGCTCGATAGCGCTTACTACGCTCTTTCCCTCGAAAACATCCACTTGACGCCACCGCCGTTTCCCTTGCGCGCGAACATTGTCGCAGAAGTCTACGAAGGTAGCGGTCTCTCGCAGATGTCGTTGCTAGACGATCAGACCGCAGCAGCGATTGCTCGAGCCTTCACGGCCCATCCATGGATCCGTCAAACCCATCGCGTCCAAAAAATGGCCGGCGGACAAATCATGGTCAATGTCGAATATCGCATCCCGATCGCGATGGTTTATTGCGAACCCGATCGCGACGAGACCAGCGGCGGTCCATCGAAAGAAAGTTTCCTGCCGATTGACGCCGATGGGGTCTTGCTACCTACGAAAGATTTTTCTCAGAGCGATATCCCTGAATTCATCTTAATCTACGCCAACAAAATCCTCGCGTCTGAGCACCGAAGGGTCGGCACACCCATCGGAGATTCGCAAATCGAAGAGGCGATCTTGTTGAGCCGATTGCTCGCGCCGGTGCGAAAAGAGGCAAAGATATCGAGCATTTATGTTTACCCATCGCGGGACTCGGGGCGATCCAAATGGAAATTGGAAATCGCTACCCGTGGCGGCCCCCGCATCTTCTGGGGGAGCGCACCGGGTATTGAAAATTTTGGGGAACCCAGCGCCGCATCGAAATCGAAGCGTCTACTGGAAATCGTCACGGATAAAGACAAGTGGGCTCAATCGGACATCGATTTGACTACCAACACATCCGATGCGACGAAACCCGTTCATCATTTGGATCGATCGATCACTCGGCCGCCCAGTAATCGATGACTTGCACTTTGTCCAAGTGGGGTTTGAGCACTTCGACAAACGCTTTGTGCGCTGGGTGTGGTAGATAGACGGACCGGTCATCTTCCGTCTTGAATGTCACAAAAAACAGGTGCGTAAATCCATCGGACAATCCTTCGGGGCTATTGTTCGTTCCGTACTCAAAGGCTGCGATTTCGGGGATCTCTTTCTTCAATCCACGAAACTTGTCGACGATCTTCTCAACGTCGGCCTTCGAACTCGTATCTTTAAACTTGAACAGCACAACGTGGCGCAACATCTTTACAGGTTCGTCTTTCGCATTGGAACGAGGTGACAAAGTCATCAGACCAGCGGCCGCGATGAACAAGAATGAAAACAAACCGATCCAGCCCCATCCGCCTCGATTGGATCGGTTTGCTCGACTGCCTAGTGATGCAAATGTCATGAAATTCCTCGAATAAGTTTGTGGGAAAAAATCCGGCACGGCGTACCGGTTCGACCGATAGCATACTTGAAAAAACCTTCACGTCGAAGTGTCAGGGGCGGAATGCTCGGCGCGCCTCCTCGCCTCGAAACTTCATCCTCTGAGAAGCCAGTCAGGGGACTTGTACAAGCCTTTCCCGTGAGGTTACTCTTTAAGCATCCGAAATGCCACTTGCCGACTGCTGTGTTGCAGTTCTTCCTGAGCCTGAAGCGCTAACCGATTTGATCCGCCAAAACAGCCAAATCAATCGGCTAGCGCCCCCGGCTCAAGAACACACAACAGCGAGGTAAAGTGCCGGGTTTTTCCGCCAATAACTCGCTCTTAAAC
>JBAWXH010000088.1:0-19185 GCA_037144155.1 Planctomycetota bacterium
CCTCCCACCTCTCCAAAGGCCATCCCCGCTCCGCGCGATGAGTCCAAACGCGATGCAAACCAGACAGGGACCACCCAATCTGTCGGCGCATCGGAGATCACGGTCGTCACCACCGACCCAAACCAATTGGTCCTTGCGGCGGTCCGACAAGCCGTATGGGGAGGCTCCGTTGCCTGCAAAGTCCAACAAACGAGCAAAGCCCAAGGACAACAAGTTGTTTTGCTAGGAGATTTCAAATCGGAGGCCATCGGCGGCGGGCGATTTCGACGTTTTCGACATAGCGTGCGCGTTGCTGTCGGTGAAACGAGCTTTGATCTGCTTCAAGTTTCGGACGGACGGATGATGTGGACGCACGTCGGAACCGATAGCCCTCCGCGCCGAGTCATCCTCGATCAAGTTCTTCAAAGCATCCCGAACGCCATGCAATATTCGGACTCGCGTCCGGAAGTCAATCTGATGATGGCGATAGGAGGTCAAGCCGAACTGTTGCGAGCTCTCTATCATCGTTACAACTGGTACAAAGCCGTGGGCGGAAAACTGTCGGGTGTCGAGGTTTGGCAATTGGTGGGTCGACTGCGCACCGAGCCGACACGTATCGCGGGAAATACGCCGCTGGATGACAGCAACAGCGTCTTGGGAGATAGCCAACCCAACCTTCCCGCCGAAGCCCGTTTGACTTTGAGCCGCTCGGCGAAGTTGCCTTACTTCCCTTACATGATTGAATACTTCGATCGAGGGAAAGACCGACAAGGTCAACCCAGTGGCTTCGACCTAACAACTCGTATCGAATACTCGGATCCACAAACCAACGTTCACTTCCAGGACCAAGACTTTCAATATCGTGTCAGCGACTCGATCGATGAGATCAAGGACGAGACACAACTCTATTTGCCTCGTGCTCCGGTCTCAGGCTTAACTATATTGCCTTCGCAATGATTTGAGCTCCCGCCTGGGGATCACGCAGCTTCACACTGGTTCCCAAGTTTCACGCTGGTACGCTGGTTCCCGGGCAGGAGCCAATGAACGAGAATCAGCCATGGAACGAGGAGCAAATGACGCAGCAATTACTGCAAAGGAATCCGAACGGGAAAGATCGGATGGTCATCCGTTTGCGATTTTAAGATCGCCATCCCTTGAGCTACGATCTCAGGCTTTTGCTCCGCGAGGTTCTTGGTTTCCCCGCGATCCAATGCGAGATCGTACAGTTCCCAAGGCCCTGGTGACTGCGTGGCTAGCCCCCGGCGCAACAATTTGTAATCTCCCATTCGCACGGCGACTTGTCCGCCATACTCGGGAAAGACCCATACCATCGGATTGCGATTCGAATCGTTGGATTGGCCCGATAGCCATGGCCACAAGCTGACACCGTCCAATCCCGATGGCTTTTCCACGTTGACGACATCGCAGAAGGTTGGAAACCAATCTGCAAAGTAGCTTGGAGTATCGCACACGGTAGCGGCAGGGATGCGATTCGGCCAACAAGCAATCATGGGCACGCGAAGGCCACCTTCATAGACGCTTCCTTTGTAGCCTCGCAGATCGGCGGTGCTGTTAAAGAACTTGGGATCCGCGCCCCCGACGTGAAACTCAGGTTCCTTCGTCCCAGCATGAGTCGCCCCGTTGTCGCTGGAGAAAACGATCATCGTCTTATCGGTTAAGCCTAACCGGTCCAGCGCATTGACGACGCGGCCGACATAACTATCCAGTTGATAGATCATGGCCGCATAGGCGGCGCGAGGTCGCGGATGAGGCAGGTATCCATTGCCTCCTCGATACGGACGCTCATCCCACTCGCGCGGAAAATGATCTAACGAATCCAGTGGAGGATGCATGGCGACGTGAGGCTCGATGAAGGGCAGATACAAAAAGAAAGGTTGATCTCGGTGGTCTTCGAGAAAAGCCTCGGCTGCTTCAATCATTTTTTGAGGAGCATAGTTCTCCCCAATCCAATCGGATGCTTGGATTAGGTCTCCCTTTGGTTTTGCGTTACCGGGTATCGGTTTTGCATTGAGTAATATGCGCTCGGAGTTTCTCCAAAGATGGCTTGGATAGTAACTGTGCGCAACCGCTTGGCAGTTGTATCCAAAGAACAAATCGAATCCATGTTGATTCGGATCCCCCGTGCTTCCGACGGGACCCAATCCCCATTTGCCCATCGCCCCTGTGGCATATCCTGCCTTTTGCATCTCTTGTGCGAGAGTCCATGCAGAGGGTGAGATCGGGTGTTGGCCTTCATCAAATTCGGGAAAGCTCAACTTGGCTTGTCGATTGCCGCGGATCTCGGCATGCCCCAAGTGCTTGCCGGTCATCAACACACATCGAGATGGTGCACATACCGGAGCGCCGCTGTAATGCTGGGTGAATCGCATCCCGCGCGAGGCCAATCCATCTATATTGGGAGTCTGGAGTTTCTGTTGACCGTAGCACCCCAGTTCTCCCCACCCCAAATCATCCGCAAGAATAAAGACAATGTTCGGTCGTTGTTGAGTTGAGGATTCGGTTGCGGTTGCGGTTGCTCCAACCAAACCAAGGGAAACCACGCTGGTTATGATAGTCCAAAAGCTAGCGGCGATGGTTCTCGCGATACGAGAACGGCGGGGGCCGTCAAGCGACCCTCTCCAAGGACGGATCTTCTTGCTCGCAATCTTCTGCTTCGCAACAAATTGGCACAAAAAGAAATTCATGTTTTCTCTCTCAGGGTATCGGGGAGGTGTTCGCTTGGCCTCCCACTACTTCACTTGGATCTCGGAACGGTTCTCGATGGCGGTGCGTCGCTCGTGTAGCCTATCGAGAGTCGACTTGACGAGCGCTGGAGCGACGCCTGCTTCCGCTAAAATGTGAGCTAGGCGTTCGGCTTCATTGAGCAATTCCTTCGCTTTCTCGGACCGTCGCATCAGGCTGTATAGCTCGGCCAATTGCATATGCGACTGAAGAAGTGCCATAGCATACATGGGAACGGATGGAAATCTCTCCACGAGATCGCTTTGAATCGCAAGGGCTTGGTTCCATCTCGCGGCGATCATTTCGCCCCTCCCCTGTCCGGGAGGCCCCAAGTGCGTTGCCCGCAACAATAGGGCAGCCTTGAGTGCTAGCGCTTCGGGCGCCAAAGGATCGGTTGCCAGGACCTCCTCGCATAACGCAAGAGCCCGTTCGTAGCGATCTTCGTCCAAATCACGGAAGGCGATGGGCGTTCCCAATATCTCGGCGAATTCGAATTGGAGTAGTCGTGAATTTGGTTGCTCTTCAATCCGGGATTCCAAGATCTCAATCGCGCTGAGCATCTCTTGATCCGCCGCAGGAATGTCATTGAGATTGCGATGAAGTCGTGCTCGATCGCGATAGGTCCGCGCGAGTGTCAGTTGAAAAGCAATATTTTCCGGCTTTGACTGGACCAAATCCTTCAGCAGGCTAAGCGCTTCGGAATTCAATTCTATTTCCCGTTTCCAACGCAATCGCTGTGCAGGTGGGATCGTATCGGTCATCCCCGCTTGGACCCGTTGGAATGGTAGCATGGCAGGTTTGCGTCTACGATCCTTCGAGAACCCTGAAGAGATCGAAGCCATGTTGTTCAACAGCTTGACCCATTCGTATTTTCCCTCAATGGACTCTCGAAATTCCGAGTGCTTTTCGAACCATTTACGAGTCTCCGAGAACAAGGTAACAGCCTTTGGGACCTGCCCCTTTTTCGCGTAGACCGAAACGAGTTCTTGTCGAGCGTTGATATTCGCTACGAACAATGCATGCTGGTCGTCATCGACAGGGATGGAATTTCGGGCTTCAAGTTGCGTAAAGTCTGCGATCGATTTTTCGAGTGACGTGATCGCATCATCGAGCTTCCCTAACTTGTGTTGAATCTCCCCCACGCGCCGCCGGGCTATCGCCGTCTCCAAGCCGAGGTCGGTTTCGTTTTCCTCGGCAAACCGTCCGAAGAAGGATTGGATGGAATGCAGGAGCTTAATATCGGCTTCCGAAAGAGAGGCGACTGAAAACTCGTCGGCTAACTCCAATGCGTCGGTACTATCTTCGTCAGCAGACAAGAGGCTGATCGTATGACCTCGCGATGCGATATTGGCTGTGATCGTACCCAATGCTTCAATCGCCATCGACATGTTCATTTCTGCGCGGCGCTGTTCTCGTCCGGCACGTTCGAGGGCTTCCGACTTTTTCGTCAAATGGAATTCGGCCCGCTCGAATTCTTCACTGATGCGATCAATGGCATGCTGTTGTTGCCTATTCCAAACCAGCAGCATGCCCGTCATCACCAAGAACAACGATGCTACGCACGTTGCCAGGGATGCCACCATCGGGTTCCTACGCGCCCACCGAACAAGCGATTCTAGTAATCCAATGGGTCGAGCCGATATCGGACGGTCTTCAAGAAAGCGTCGAAGATCCGATTCCAATTCGCGAGCATGCGAATAGCGATCGCTCGGGTTGAATTCGCATGCCTTCAATACAATGGTTCGAAGATCCCGAGGGATCGATCGAATTTGCCGAGCGTTAAACGCAACATCCGAATGCTTGATAGGGTCGAATAAGCGTGCTTTAGGGGAGGCGATTGCGTACTCGAGAGTGAGCATTTCAAAAAGGGTGAGTCCGAGCCCGTAAATGTCCACGCGATGATCGCCTCTCCCTGCAATCTGTTCTGGCGCCATGTACCTCAGAGTACCAATCGCCTCACCAGCCTGTGTCGTTTCGTCGATATCCTCTCGTCGAGCCAGTCCGAAGTCCGTTACCCAAACCGAGCCTGTAGTATCGATCAAGAGATTGGCGGGCTTGATATCGCGGTGCAAAACACCCGATTGATGTGCATACTCCAGTGCATTCGCCACGTTGGCGATCATCCGGCATACATTGCGGTAGTAGTGGTGAGGCAAACATGCGATTGTCCAATCGCTCGATGCCGCCCAATCAATCGATGCAGCATCGCCCAACAAAATACTTTCGGATGCCGAACTGTCTAGCGAGTTATCTTGTTCGGGATCTATTCGATAGGAATTCTTGGTCGGCACATCATCAATGGTCCCTGATTCGAGCTCGACAGAACTCTGGTCCGTGGCCTCGGATGGGAACGATGTCGCCTCGTTTGTAGCTTTCCGATCCATCACGACCGTCCCTCGGACCCGGGAATTCAAATCCGTTTCAGTGACTTCATTGCCTGCCCTCTCCAAAGGAAATCGTCGTTCACGAACTTGCCCTGCAATCAACCGTCGCGCGGCGTCGCTAGAGCGAGTTTGCCATTTGGAGGGTACCCCATCGATGGTGGATCTCTGAGATGAAGCATCGCAGTTAGCTTCATGCTCCCTGGAAGTTTGTGGGGTTGCAGAGCCATCGTAGCCGGATCGGGTGACACGGCTTCGGAGGGCATCGACAACTTGATGCAATGTGACGCCATCGATCAATTGCATCGCATAGTATTGCAAGCCGTGGTCTTCCCCGATCCCAAAGATGGGGACGATATGGGTATGGTGCAGGCTCGCGGCGGCTTCCGCTTCTCTTCGAAACCTTTGCTGATGGCCCGCTTTCTCGGATGATGAGGGAAGGATTACTTTCAGCGCCACGTGCCTATTTAACGATTGCTGGATCGCCTCATAGACGATTCCCATGCCACCCATACCGATCCGACAAAGGATCTTGAAATCGCCAAAACTAGTATGTTCTTGATGGAGCCTTGGATCGGTTGGTCCAGTCTTGGAACCTATTTCCCGACTCGATACGCGCTCGACAATCTCCAAGGATGGAAAAATTGCTTGGATCAACTCGGCATGCTCGGGATACATCCTCAAGTACTCCGCAATGCTCGGCCTCTGGCCACGTCTCAATCGCTCGGAAAATTCCTCCGCGATGACTTCAACGGGATGCCTGTCATTTTCATTCGCCAGGGCATCTGAGTTGGGTTGGCCATTTTCGTTCATTTGGCTTCGTTCATCGGCAGTAGGTAGAGAATTAACGGCACGCCTCACGTCGTATATCGCTTGAGCAGTTCGGCCAGTCTGGCTGCGGCTCGTATGTAGCGATTGCTGGCTGCCGTGGGGCTGATTGCGAGCACTTGAGCCACTTCGGCATTGGACAAGTGTTCGAAATGCCGCATGGCGAGTATTTCGCGATCGGTTTCACTCATTTGATCCAAGGAACGTTGCAATTGTTCCACCTCTTCATGTTTGATCGCGGCTTGGCTAGGAGATGTCATGTCATCCATCATCCAGTGAACGATCGACATACTCGTCGACCCTTGGTTGTTTGTTCCGTCCATATCCTGTTCTCGTCCCACGCTACGCTTGTCCCGCCAATGCCCACGCTGCATGTCGATCATGGTTTGCAAGACCCGTTGTCGCACCCACACAAAAAACGGAACGGTAGGATCTCGATGATACTCTTCCAAACGTCGTTCAATTTCAAAAAATGACTCTTGGATCACATCGGACGGATCGAGGCGTTGCGCGACATTGCGATCCATGCGAAAGGTAACAATCCTTTCCAATCTCGGTCGCATCGACTGAAATTCCTTTGCCCATTCCGGTAGTTCCGTTTGTTCCATAGACGATCGTGGTGCGTGCGTAGGGGACTTGTCGAGTTCGAGTGATTGCGGGACCGGAGGGAGGGTTTCCTTAACGCCAGCTTCTCATCGACTGCAATCCGTGGCGGAGCCTTCCTACTGGATGAATAGCAATGCGTTGTGGCTGGCGTCCAATGACCTACCGGCTTCGTTATCCAGCCGGCTTCCTTATCCAGCATAAGCATTGGAAGGGCCTAACTTTCTTTATGTTCAATGCGAGCCGCCCCCCTGAGGTTCCCATAGGAAATCCTATTCCGAAACGGCATCCGAAGTCCACGAGTTAGAAAAAAAGAAATTCGAAGTGGATGGTTGCCCGTCGCTGTCGGTATCCTCAATAGCAGCAGTGGTCGTAGCGGGCCGAAGTCACGAAACGATCGGCAGTTCGCTCGCTCTTGGCGGTTTTGTATTCCCTTTTGGAGCAAGTCTCTATGTTGAAACATTTTTCATCGATGTTGATGATCGCCATGGCGTTGCAGGTTGCCAAGGTACATGCCCAAGAAGAAAAAGGGCCACCGCGTCGTCCAGGAATGCTACAGCGACCTAACTCAGGCCGAGATATGCCTCCCGGGGGCGAACGACCTGGACCCGAGATGCTCGATCGGGGGCTGGCCATGATGGGGCGACTGTCCCCTCTGATGAAGGCCTTGGACACCGACCAAGACGGAGAACTCTCCGCGGTGGAAATTGAGAACGCGTCCAAATCTCTGCTGAAACTGGATAAGAACGGGGATGGTGTCTTGAGTAACGAGGAACTTCGTCCCGACCCAAGGGGGATGGAAATGCCGGGCGCGGCAGGTGGCCAAATGGGTCGCGTCGGCCCAGCCCTCGGTCCGGCCATGTTGGCCCGTATGTTCGAAACACGGGATGCCGATGGCGATGGCAAGCTGACTGGAGACGAGATCCCACCTCAGATGCGTGAACGTCTGTCGATAGTCGATGAGAATGGCGATGGGGCGGTCGACAAGGCCGAAGCGGAAAAGGCGATGCGTCGACTGGATGGACGAATGAACCAGCGCCCGGATCGGCAAGGGAGTGGTGGTCAAGGGGTTCCGCCTCGCCGTCCTCCCGCCGATAAAGACTCTGGCAATTAAACAAGCTATGGATGCTTGAGACCGAACCGGGTCACAAGCTTCCATTTGCGAATCGAACAGTTCCGCCGTCTGTGCGATCGCCCAGCATGAGAAGGCAGCATTCTCATCTTCGTTTTACGAGTCCTTCATCTTATCCTTCACTTAGGATGGCAAAAGAAATGGTGCGACTGTTTGTTCGACGGATCGCTATCCTGCAAATGGCTGTTGCGAGCATGGTTGCATTTGATTCTCGAACTTCCTATTGCCAGCAGTCCGAAGCGGATCTTTCTCCCGAGCAGGTTGCGTTCTTTGAATCGAAGATCCGGCCGGTATTGATCGAGCACTGCTATCGCTGCCATTCTTCTGAGGGGCAGACTTTTCGAGGCGGATTGGGAGTCGATCATCGCGATGCGTTGCTTGCAGGTGGAGAGTCTGGGCCAGCCATCGTGCCAGGCAACCTGGAGGAAAGTACGCTATGGAATGCCATCAACTTCCGTGACGTTCGAATGCCTCCGAACGGACGTCTACCCAAAGGCGTGATCGACGACTTCAAAACCTGGATCGAAATGGGGGCACCGGATCCACGTCGTCACGAAGCAATCGTCGTGCATTCCAAAGTTACGTCCGAAGATATCGAGCGCGGCAAAAGCTTCTGGTCGTTCCAGCTACCCACTCTCAAGGAACCTCCATCGACCCCTTTTGATGCGTGGGCAAAGTCACCTATCGATCGTTATGTGGCTGCAGGGTGGAAAAAACAAGAATTGAATCCTGCTCCGGTTGCTAAGCCGGAAGTAATCCTGCGTCGCATCGCCTTTGACTTGGTCGGGTTACCGCCCAAGGAATCTCAGCGTCATGCTTTTCTGAAACAGTGGGAAACCGACCCCGACCTGGCGGTGGCTGCTTTGGTCGACGCACTCTTGGAGTCACCGGCATTCGGAGAACGCTGGGGAAGGCATTGGCTCGATGTGGCTCGTTTTGCGGAAACGAGCGGACGCGAAGCGGAATGGACCTTTCCGAACGCATGGCGTTATCGCGATTATGTCATTCGATCGTTCCAAACCGATAAGCCCTACGATCGCTTTATCAGCGAACAGATCGCAGGGGATTTGCTCCCGATCCAAAACGATGAACAGTGGAATGAGCAATTGATTGCGACGGGATTTCTGGCCATCGGCCCCAAGTCCCTCACCGAGCAGAACCCGCGCCAGTTCCAGGCCGACATGATCGACGAGCAAATCGACACGACGACCCGAGTGGTCCTGGGTATCTCCGTCGGTTGCGCGCGATGCCACGATCACAAGTTCGACCCGATCCCACAATCGGATTACTATGCGCTGGCTGGGATATTTCAAAGCACGCAAACTTTTTACGGTGGTGTGCGCAGCCTGCGAAATCGGCAACCCTCCGATTGGATCCTTCTCCCTGTTCCTGATGAGAAACCGATTGAACCTTCGATCACACGCGAACAGTTGGCAGCGATAAAGCAGGAACTCAAGGAACGGCAGGAGCAATTGGTAGAAGCCCGCCGGGCTCAGCGAAATGGAACAGCCACCGGCAATAACCCGGCCCTCAATGCAGGGCTTCTCGATCAGTCCATCGCTTTCATTTCCGGTCGCCTCCAAAGCTATGACCAGAACGGGCGACCTTATTCGTACTGCATGGGAGTGCTGGATCGCGGTTCGGCGACGAACGCGAAAGTCCTTGTTCGCGGCGAAATCGATCAACCTGCCCAGGAAGTCCCACGGGGTTTCGTCCAAGTCGTGGGGGGCTCGCAGCCACAGCTACCCAGCAAGGCTTCCGGTCGTTTGGAACTTGCGAAGTGGATGACATCCAAAGAGAACCCACTCACCGCGCGAGTGATGGCCAATCGGATCTGGAAACATTTAATCGGAAAAGCCATTGTGCGTGAACCCGATAATTTTGGTTTCTCAGGGCCCGCTCCAACGCATCCTGAATTGCTCGATTACCTCGCGATTGAATTCATGGAGCATGGATGGTCGATCAAGCACATGATACGAACCATCGCGAATTCTCAGGTCTATCGATTGTCGACGCAATTCGATTTGGAGCGTTTCGAGTCTGATCCCGAGAACCGTTGGATCGCTCGCGCTAACCCCAAGAGGTTGGATGCGGAGGCCATTCGTGACGCAATGTTGGAGATCAGCGGGCAGTTGGATCTCAAACCACCGCATGGATCGATCCTCGCCCAGGCTGGTTCGACCTCCATGGGACCCAATGGTCCGGTCTCCATCCCGATCGGTTTGATCGCTTCCAGTGGAGGTGACGCATCGATGCGGCCGGAACCCAATGCTCTTCTCCGTGGCGGATTCCGCAATCCGGCAGTCAATCGGTTGGAATTGCCCGATTACCATCGTTCGGTGTACTTGCCTGTGGCTAGGAATTCATCTCCTCGAGCGTTGGATGTGTTTGACTTTGCCGAACCGAACCTGGTGGTTGGCGAACGCGAGGTATCCAACACTGCGGAGCAAGCGCTCTACATGCTCAACAACCCTTTTGTCATGGAGCTAAGCGACGCATTGGCTCGGCGCGTCATGAAATCGTCGCAAGATCCTCGGCAGCAAATCGTGCATGCGTTTCAGTGGGTCTTTGGACGCGATCCAACGCAACAAGAATTGCAAGCAGCGGAGCGATTCCATCGTAAAGGAAGAGAAGCTCTCAAGGAAGAAAAGCCCGAAGAGGTATCCTTCCGCTGGCTGAGCCAGTTTTGCCAAGCCCTCTTCGGGTCGGCCGAGTTTCGAATTCTCGATTGATTTTTCCGCTCACGCACTCGACGAGGTATCTAAATGTATCCCCTTTCACGGCGAACCATTCTCCAGCAAGCATCCGCAGGATTTGGTTACTTGGCATTTGCTGGGCTGAGTAGTCTTTGGGCGCGTAAGACTCTGGCGACGGATGATCTGGCTTCCTCTGCAAATCCACTGGCGCCAAAGCAACCGCACTTTGCGGGTACGGCAAAGCGAGTCATCTTTCTCTGCATGCAGGGTGGCCCTTCCCATATCGACACCTTCGATTACAAACCGGAGCTAGCGAGGCTCGCTGAGGGTGGTGATGAGCGTGCCCGAGCGCGGCTGATGCCATCCCCGTGGGAATTTCAGCAGCGAGGAGAGAGTGGCTTGTGGATCTCGGAACTCTTTCCAGAATTGGGGAAACTCGCGGATGATTTGTGTCTGATACGATCCATGCATTGCGACCAACCAATTCACCCCCGTGCCATGACACAGATGCATACGGGCAATGCACAATTTGTACGGCCATCGCTCGGTGCATGGACACTTTATGGGTTAGGTACAGAGAACGAAAGCTTGCCTGGTTTCATAGCGCTTAATCCTCAAGCGGCTGCTGCGCAAAACTACGGAAGTGCCTTTCTGCCCGCGATTTATCAAGGAACCAAAGTCGGACGTCCACAGGGCCCCCGACCGGGAATGGCCCGCGAAAGTTCCCGGGGACCCGCCATGGCCGATCTTGGTAATGACCGAATCTCGAAGCGATCTCAGCGAGCCCAAATCGATCTGATCCAAGAACTCAACCGCGAAAAACTGGAGCGCGATGTGTTCGAACCCAATGTCGAAGGGATCATTGAATCGTACGAACTGGCCTTTCGTATGCAGGATGCTCTTCCAGCCGTAATGGACCTATCGGGAGAATCTCAATCGACACGCGATATGTATGGTATCGGTCGCAATGGCAGCGATGGGTTTGGAAAACAATGCTTGATGGCACGTCGCTTGGTGGAGGCAGGGGTTCGTTTTGTGGAGCTCAACCATGGCAACTGGGATCACCATCAACGTCTAAAAAATCAACTCCCTGAAAAGTGCAATGAAATCGATCTACCCATCGCTGGCCTTCTCACCGACCTCAAACAAAGAGGGATGTTACAAGACACCCTCGTTGTATGGGGCGGCGAATTCGGTCGTACGCCGGATGCTCAAAATGGAGATGGCCGGGATCATAACCACAAAGGATACACGACGTGGATGGCAGGTGGTGGAGCACGCGGTGGATTCAGCTACGGTGCGACCGATGAAACGGGGCGCGAAGCGGTCGAGGACAAGTGTCATATCCACGACTGGCACGCCACCATCCTGCATCTGCTCGGACTCCATCACGAGCAGCTCACGTATCGCTATGCGGGTCGCAACTTCCGATTGACGGATGTTTATGGCAAGGTGATCGAAAAGATCCTTGCCTGATCCAGCTAAAGAGCAGAAGCCTTTTCGGCGTCCGCGAACCGACTACTCGATCGTCTTGCGAATCCGCATGCCGTAGAAAGAGTTCCAGAGGAAGAAGGCAGCGATCGAGCAGAATAGGACGGCCAGTCCCAATGCGATCGAGGCGCCATTCTCCCCGTTGGGACCATTCGGATCGCGAATCCTTTGGGCAAGTGCTACCGCTAACAGTCCAAACAATGTCGTGAACTTGATCACCGGGTTTAGGGCTACGCTGGACGTATCCTTGAACGGGTCGCCGACTGTATCACCGACTACCGTTGCGTCATGAAGTGGCGTTCCTTTCTTATTGAGCTCCACTTCGACAATCTTTTTGGCGTTATCCCAAGCGCCACCCGCGTTGGCCATAAAAATCGCTTGGTACAGGCCAAAGATCGCGATCGAAAAGAGATATCCGATGAAGAAAAAGGGTTCAATGAACGCGAGACCGAGGGTCACAAAGAAGACCGCCAAAAAGATGTTGAACATCCCGACCTGAGCGAAGCGAGTGCAGATGGCAACGACCCGTTTGCTGTCTTCGACACTGGCTTTGGTAGTTCCGTCGAGCTTGATGTTGCGCTTGATAAACTCGACTGCCCGATAGGCTCCCGTGGTCACGGCTTGGATCGAAGCGCCTGTAAACCAGTAGATAATCGCTCCACCGCTGATCAAACCCAACACGAATGGCGCATGAAGCAAGGACAATTTCTCGAGGTCCTGCGTCAGTCGATTGGTCAATGACATGATGATGGAAAAAATCATCGTCGTCGCACCCACGACTGCGGTACCAATCAAAACGGGCTTTGCGGTGGCCTTGAACGTATTGCCGGCACCATCGTTCTCTTCGAGGAGATGTTTCGCCGAAGCAAAATTCACATCGAGTCCGTATTTGGACTTCAGTTCCGATTCGATGTTGGGAATGCTTTCGATAAGGGAAAGTTCGTACACACTCTGGGCATTGTCGGTGACCGGACCATAGGAATCGACTGCGATCGTCACAGGCCCCATCCCGAGGAAACCGAAGGCCACGAGTCCAAATGCAAAAACTTCTTTTGCCAACATAATACTGTCGAGGCCGGCCGGACCACCCACGGTGGAAATCAAATAGGCGACGGCCATCAGTCCAGTAATGCTGAATCCCAACCACAAACAGGAAAAGTTCCCTGCGACCAATCCGGAGAGAATGTTGAGCGAAGGCCCCCCTTCTTCGCTCGAAGTCACCACCTCGCGTACGTGTGCCGAAGAGGTGGAGGTGAAGACTTTCACCAACTCAGGGATAATCGCACCGGCCAGTGTGCCGCAGGAAATAATGGTGGACAGTTGCCACCACAAACTGGTATTACCGTTGAGGCTTGGGATCACTGCCCAAGAAACTAGGTAGGTCATCACAATCGAGATGATGCTCGTGACCCAAACAAGTCGAGTGAGTGGATGCTCGAAATTCATCTTGGCCGCATTGCCATATTGAGCCATTGTCCAACGCTCGTTCAAGTAATAGGCGGCCACGGAAGCCACAATCATCATGGCCCGCATCACGAACAACCACACCAGCAGTTGGACTTGGATTTGTTCATAGTTGGGTCCCGCGGAATTCGGATTGATGGCGAGCAAGATAAAAGTGATGAGAGCGACCCCTGTCACTCCATAGGTCTCAAAACCGTCCGCGCTCGGACCGACCGAGTCCCCTGCGTTGTCGCCCGTGCAGTCGGCGATCACTCCGGGGTTTCGAGCATCGTCCTCTTTGATCTTGAATTCGATCTTCATCAAGTCCGATCCGATGTCAGCGATCTTGGTAAAGATCCCACCCGCGATACGCAGTGCCGCTGCACCCAAACTTTCTCCAATCGCAAATCCAATAAAGCAGGCACCCGCGTAGCTACTGGGGAGAAAGAGAAGAATGCATAACATGATCAGCAATTCGATACTGATGAGCATCATGCCGATGCTCATGCCCGCCTTTAGTGGAATCGCATAGACAGCGTAGGGTTTGCCATTCAGACTCGCATGGGCCGTGCGCGAATTGGCAAAGGTGTTGACCCGGATACCGAACCAAGCCACGAGGTAACTGCCTAAGATGCCGATGATGCTAAAGAGGACGATGATCGCCACCATCGGAGCGGGCTTTTCTTCCAGCCATCCAAAGTACAGCACAATCACTACGGCGATGATTGCCCACAGGATGGCCAAGAATTTACCTTGCGTAATGAGATAGGTTTTGCACGTTTCGTAGATTAGCTCGGAGACTTCAAGCATGCTTCCGTGCACTTCCAAGCCTTTGAGCTCGCGGTAGATACGGATCCCAAACACCAAGCCAGCGATGCAGATCCCCAGACCGATAAAGAGCAAGACCTGACTAGGAACGCCCCCGAAAAACGTCGCGTTGCTCAAACTCGGCAGGACTAAATCAGCTTCCCCATGGATGACTTGGCCGTCGGCTCCTTCGGCTGCATGGGCGGACTGCCAGCCATTTGCCAAAGTTCCAACCGCGAATAAGAAAGAACATCCAAAAAAGAGCGCGCGATGAAGAAAGCGTAATGAAGGATTCATGCCGTTGTTCCTTGAGCCATCAGAGAAATTCGTGGAGCGGGACTCGGGAGGACGTAAAATAGCCACCCATGGGGCATTATTCAAGAACGGTCTCGCAATTTCGGGAAGATTTATAACCTTCCAGAGCATGTTAAAGGAATTCCTAGTTCCTTTGGCGTCGCGCTGGGGAATCTGAATTCGAGGAGCCTACAGGCTGTTGATGCCCTCGCTGCAAAGGCCGATTTGTTCGTTTCCGCAGCATTCTGCCTCCGGGCCAGGCTAGGCAGGAATACACTATGGCTGCGAGGCACGCGCCGTTTTTGATCGCGACTGCCATTCCGTTCTCGGTCCAATTTCCGAAGAAGCCGCGAGAACCAACGAATCCTTACGAAGGGATGCGGGGTAGTGAGCGGATTGCGGACGCGTTCATTGAGGAGTCGAAGTCTGTGTCGATCTTGAATACGTTTTACATTGCCATCGCCGCGCTCGGCAAAAACAAGATGCGAGCTGGGTTGACCATCCTCGGGGTGGTAATCGGGATTGCTGCCGTCACCGCGATGGTCTCTCTCGGAACGTCCGCCAGCGAGTTGGTTCAAGGGGAGTTTCGCAACCTTGGGACCAATGTCATCGTCATCGCCCCCGGCAGTCGCCAAGCCCGCGGCGCGCGATCGGGTCAAATCCCTTCCTTGACAGCAGCCGATGTTCAGGCACTTTCGCGCGAGTGCCCCAGCATCTTGGCAGCTAGTCCCATCGTCGGTGCGGTCGGGCAGGTCATCAGCGGTAACAACAATTGGCGTCCCCGCGAATTGGTAGGGGTCGGCTCGGATTATCTGCTGGTGCGAAATTGGCAAATGGCGGCAGGAAACTTTTTCGCCGATGGCGATATCAACAATTCCAACAAAGTCTGCGTCGTTGGAGCCACAGTATCAAAAAAGCTCTTTCAAACCGCCAATCCCATCGGACAGACAGTCCGGATCAAGAACATTCCTTTCGAAATCGTAGGTTTGCTTGCGAGCAAAGGGGCCAACATCGTCGGCGATGATCAAGACGACGTAGTGCTCATGCCCTACACGACGGTACGCAAGCGGCTTCAAGGGAGCAACTTCAACAACGTCGATGTTGCGCTGGCCTCCGCCAAATCCACGGAGCTGATGGGGATTGCCGAGCAGGAGATTCGCTCGCTGATGATGGATCGTCACCGGATAGCCTTGGGCCAGCCACCCGATTTCGAAGTCGCCAACACCACCGAGATCGCCAGCGCATTTGGCATCGTCACCGGGACATTGACCGCCATGCTCGCTTCGATCGCTGGTATTTCATTGGTGGTCGGGGGAGTAGGCATTATGAACATCATGCTCGTGTCCGTCACGGAACGGACGCGCGAGATCGGAATTCGCATGGCGGTGGGTGCGAAACCGAGGGATATCCTGATGCAATTCTTGGTGGAAGCGATGGTTTTGTCGATGGTAGGGGGGGCTGTCGGTGTCACCTTGGGAATCCTTGGATCGGTCGGGTTGACGATGGCCATCAATGCCCTTTCAACGGGTCGCGACTGGCCGATTATTGTTAACCATTTGGCGGCAATCGTGAGCTTGATCTTTTCGGCCTGCGTTGGAATTGGATTCGGTTTTTATCCGGCGTGGCGAGCCAGCCGGCTCGACCCGATCGATGCGCTCCGATACGAATAAAAATACAAACGGGCCCGGCGGCATCCATCGCATCGGGAAGGGATCTCCGAACGGAATCGCTCTTTTCAGGGGATGCGGTTAGCGATTCAAAGGGTCCCGAACAAAGAATTGTTAAGACTTGCGATCATCGGTTTCCACCTTTGATTGACAAACCTGCATCTGGCATCGACGATTGTGGTGGCTCAACAACCGAATCGGGGGGGTAGGATCGCGGCATCCAACCTCAGGTGACTCCTTCTCGATCCGGTTGCATCGATCGGCAAACCGCCATCGAGACCTTATCCTTCCTCTTCCGAGAATTTATCTAGCGAGTGAACGACGAAGACGATTTGATTCAGTCGGCACTTGCCGGACAGAGCTCGGCCTTTGAGACCTTGGTATTGCGATATCAGGATCGTTTGTACACGGCCATGATCAGCATCGTCGGGAGCGCGGACGAAGCCGAGGATGTGGTCCAGGAATCTTTCATCCAAGCCTATTTGAAGTTGGATACGTTTCAGCGCAACAGCCGCTTCTTTACGTGGTTGTACCGCATTGCATTCAACTATGCGCTGGCCCGACGGCGACGAAATCGCGGGCATGTTTCGCTCGAGGAATCGCGAGAGAAAACAGGGGCGGAACCCTCCTTTGATGGGGATAGTCCGGATGCACGGATATCGAGAAGCGAAGACATCCAGCTCGTGCACCAAGCCTTGGCGGTTCTTTCCGAAGATCATCGCAGCATCTTGGTCCTCCGAGAAATGGAAGATCTGGCGTACGAAGAAATCGCCGATGTGCTTCATATTTCGATTGGAACCGTCCGATCGCGTCTGAACCGAGCCCGTGCGGCCCTCAAACAACAGCTTGAAAAATTCCCCGAGTGGAATCCGAATCGCTAGCGCAGATTTTGTTTTGGATCTTTTCGAGACGTACGCGGGCTGCGTTGCATCCAGACAATTCTGCTATCTTGTCAATGAATCCTCTTAGAGACAGGAATTCGTTGGCGTCTGCGAGATGGTATCTTTTATACAACCAAATGTTTCATAGCCAAGATGATCCCGCGTCCGCATAGGGCGGCCGGAGACAGGGTATCAACATGAACGCTTTTGTCACCTACCGAAGTTTTATGCAAACGACTTTCTCCATGGCGATGACCTTGATTTCATTGGTCTCGATAGGTTGCTCATGGTTATCCGCAACCCAACCGACCGAACTGCGTGCAAGACATCGCGACGGCCAAACCTTTCTCACCTGGAAGGAACCACGGCCGAGGGTATCAACGGAGTCGGTGACCGTCGGTGAACTTAAAAAACTATTGAAAGAAGGATCGCAGAAAGGTCCAAAGACAACCTACCGCGTTTATCGATCGGTTCGGCCAATCACCACTTTGAATGGACTGCGGCCGATTGGGGAAGCCGAATCGCTGAGTTGCTGGAACAAAATACCTTGGACCGGTGCACGAGTCACTCCCGATCAAGAACCAGCACTTCGATTTGTGATCGAAGAAGGACAGGCTGCTCTAGCAGCTGGGACGGGATTGTATGTCCACAATCCGAATGTCAAACAATCCACCATAGCCTACTATGCCGTGACCTCGGTCGAAGATGACAAAGAGGACAAGAGCCTCGGGATGGACAACGTGCTCCAGTCGGGGGTAAACGAAGTTCCCGGCATCGGCACCCCTGTTTTGCAATCGGAAGAGTTTCGAGATGAGTTCCAGTTCGCGAGTGTTCAGCCTACGTTGCAATACTACGTTCGGTGGGAATCACCTCCCAATGCCAATCGAGAAAACATGCCTAACGATTTGCTCGTTGCGATTCCAACCAAAGTCGATCGGCCGACGGCCTTGGGATTGCATTTGCATTGTTCGGGCGGCAGTCCATCGGGAGGTTATGGTTGGTGGTACAACGCGAGCAAAGGATCCATTCTATTGGCACCCAATCAAGATCCCTACGATTGGTGGACGGGATACCATGAGAACTACGGTATCAAGCCTCGCTCCCAAAGAGATTGGGCGAATGGTGTTGTTCATCCCTACACCCATCGTAGAATCCTCTCACTAACCGAATGGGCAGTGAATAAGTGGAAATTGAATCCGGAAAGCACGTTCGTGGCAGGAAACTCAATGGGTGGGTCGGGATCGCTGATGCTCGCTATTCGCCATCCTGAGCATTTTGCTTGGGCGATCAGTTGGGTCGGAGTTCATGTGCCCCATTTGTCCCCAGAGTTCAAAATTAGTTACGCGAGAGTATTCGGGGATCCCGAATGGAACGTTCGGTTTGAAGATGGCACTCCCGTTTGGGATTACTTCAACGATGCATGGTATCTGCGAAAATACCCAGAGCGTGAGACGCCCTTTATCTCCTTCTCGAACGGCAAGAACGATGCCGCAATTGGATGGGAACAAGCGTTTGAATTTGTCCAAGCCCTTCAAGAGACGAAGCGCCCCCATTTATTCGTTTGGGGACAGGCAGGACATATTCAACGCGCCGTGATGCCAATGACGCTAGATCAACAACTCAATCCTTTAGACATCCAAATCAATCAGAGTGTGCCTGCGTTTACCCATTGCAGTCTCGATGATGCAATTGGCGACGGACACCCGAACGACGGGGCACCATCCGGTGGCATCAACCTATACCTTTATTGGGAGACCGAGCAAATCGTCGATACTGCCGATTCATGGGAGATGACCGTCGGACTGATCGACAAAAGCCCCGAAATCGAATGCACCGTCGATCTGACACCTCGGCGATTGCAGGAACTCAAATTGCGGCCTGGCCAAACACTGCGATGGTCAAATAGCATTGGAAACACGCGCGTTCAAAGTGGCAAAGTGACTGTGGATGCGAATGGATTGGCCACCCTCGAAGGTCTCCAAGTCTCGAAAAAAGGGAATCGCATTCGACTGGAACGTTTTTGAAACCGTTCCGTCACGGCTCCAATCGACCGTTAGCGATCATTCGATGGTAGGCTGGCTGCAGAGTTGAAAAAACCTAACTCTCCCGGCGTCGAAAGGGTATCGCAGCCTCACCAACCAGATGAGCTCCACGGAATTGGTCCAGCTATCGCTCTTGGGGGTTGGCCCACCGCTCTAAACATCTTTTCATCGGCCTTGCCCAATCAAATCATTGGTAGGG
>JBAWXH010000089.1:0-18953 GCA_037144155.1 Planctomycetota bacterium
CGGCAGGAGCCTCGCCCTCCCGGTGAGCCTCGCCCTCCCAGTGACTAATCATCGATGCGGATGGCACGAGTCAACGATCAAACCACCCCCGAATTTCATTAGCTTGGAATCGACTGCACGGTGTAACGATCGTCCACGAAATCGACATGGATGCTACCACCCTCGGTCCGATCATGCTTGAGCAACTCGGTCGCAATGGGGTTTTGCAATCGACGCTGAATGACTCGCTTGAGCGGCCGTGCTCCATAGACTGGATCGTAACCCTCGTTCGCAATGGCATCGAGCGCACGCTCTGTCACCGTGAACTTGTAATGGTTTTCTTCCAATTGCTTCTCAAGTCGCTTGAGTTGCAATCCCACGATCTTGCGAATTTGATCCCGACGCAGCGGCTCGAAGATAATCGTTTCATCGATTCGGTTGAGGAATTCTGGCAAAAAGCGTCCTTTTAGAGACTCCTGGATCGCGGTTTGCATTTCCTCGGTCCCTCCTCCTTCATCGGCCACCCGCTGGATCATTTGGCTGCCGATATTGCTGGTCATGACCACAATGGTGTTGGTAAAGTCCACCGTCCGATTTTGGCCATCGGTCAAACGGCCGTCATCCAGCAATTGCAACAAGATATTAAAGACATCGGTATCAGCTTTTTCGATTTCATCGAGCAAGACGACACTATACGGACGACGTCGCACCGCTTCCGTCAACTGTCCCCCCTCTTCGTATCCGATATAGCCAGGAGGTGCGCCTACCAATCGGCTAACCGTATGGCGTTCCATGAATTCGCTCATGTCGATTCGGACCATGGCCTCTTCGTCATCGAACATGACTTCGGCTAAGGCTTTGCACAATTCTGTTTTACCGACCCCAGTCGGTCCCAAAAAAAGGAACGACCCAATGGGGCGATTCGCATCACCCATGCCGCTTCGACTGCGCCGAACCGCATTGCTGATCGCTTCCACGGCAGGGTCTTGTCCGATGACGCGTTGATGCAATCGCTCTTCCATGACAAGCAATTTTGCTCGCTCAGTTTCCAGCATGCGCGTCACCGGAATGCCGGTCCAAGAGCTGACAACGACGGCGATCTCATCGGCTGTGACTTCGGTTCGCAACAGCTTGGGATGTTCGGCGTCGGGTTTCGTCTCGGTCGTCTCTTCCTGGTCTACTTGTACTTTCAGTTTGCGTCGCGCTTGATCCAATTCGAAGAGTTTTTGGTAATCCCCTTCGTTGACCGCTAATCCCGCAGATTGCTTGTCCTTGATGGAAGATTCTAGATTCCTGAAGTCCGCTTCGGCCTGATCGAGTGCTTTACGTAGCGACTTCACGTCGGACAGTCCTAACTTTTCCGATTCCCATTGTTCGCGCAGGCTGGCCACTTGCCGCCGAACGGTTTCCATCTCCGTTTCAACGTCTTCCAGCGCTTCGTCCGTGCTATCATCGGTCTCTTCTTTCAGCTGTCGCTGGGCCAATTCCAATTGTCGCAAGCGTCGTTGCAGGGAGTCGATTTCCGACGGCACACTGTCCCGTTCCATCGCCAAACGAGCAGCCGCTTCATCGATCAAGTCGATGGCCTTGTCTGGCAGGAATCGGTCCGCGATGTAGCGATGCGAGAGCTTGGCCGCTTCGATCAGGGCCGAATCGCGAATCTTGACACCATGATGGGATTCGTAACGCGGCTTTAGTCCCCGCAGAATGGTGATCGTATCTTCGATGGAGGGTTCACCGACATACACCGGTTGGAAGCGGCGTTCGAGGGCGGCATCTTTTTCGATGTGCTTGCGGTATTCATCGAGCGTGGTCGCACCAATGCAACGCAGTTGCCCGCGCGCTAGTTCCGGCTTGAGCAGTTGGGCCGCATCGCTGGAGCCTTCGGCGGAACCGGCTCCGATGACCGTATGCAATTCGTCGATAAAGAGAATGACTTCTCCTTCGGCATCTTTGACTTCCCGAATGACCGCCTTGAGTCGTTCTTCGAACTCTCCTCGAAACTTCGTACCCGCGACCAATCCACCCATGTCGAGCGCGATCACGCGGCGATTCTTTAGTGACTGCGGAACGTCCCCCTGGACGATGCGTTGTGCGAGCCCCTCGGCGATGGCGGTCTTACCAACACCCGGTTCACCGATCAGGACAGGGTTGTTTTTGGTTCGACGTGACAGGACTTGAATCACACGCCGGATTTCATTGTCTCGGCCGATGACCGGATCCAATTTGTTCTTTGCGGCTTGCGCTACAAGATCCACTCCGTACTTTTCTAGGGCCTGGAATTTTCCCTCTGGGCTTTGATCGGTTACGCGAGCGCTTCCACGCACCGATTGCAACCCGGTCAGAAGGTCCTTTTCGGCAACCCCAAGGAGCTTGAGAATCTCAGCAACATTCTTGTCTGCCTGGCTTAATCCCAAGAGTAAGTGTTCGGTGCTGACGAATTCATCCTTCATTCCTTCAGCGATCTTCGCAGATGCCTCTAGTGATTTTTGGAAAGATGGGCTGATGGAAGGTTGACGACCGCCCGACGATCGGGGCAATCGCTTGATTTCACTTTCGACTGTTGTTCGAATTTGGTCGGTGGCTGCGCCGATTTTCTTGAGCAACGGAACAACAACACCGCTTGGATCCTCGAGGAGTGCAGCAAGCAGGTGCAAACCGTCGATCTCGGGATTTCCGTTGGAGGCGGCTGCTGCTTGCGCTCCCACGATCGCTTCTTGGGCTTTGATGGTCAGTTTGTCCATGCGAAATGTCATCGTTGATTCTCCAATGGGTTGCGCCCCAGCCGTTGAATTCGCGTTACCGGCGGTGGGATGTCGACTTGGCAGGTTCCGCGTCGACGACTTTGAGGGTTAGCAAATGCTAGGCCAATTCGTATGGGACAGGCTAATTCCCAACGCCATTCGACACCGCGCACTTGTATTTCCAATGGCATGCGCCATACTAAATCTATGAAACCACAATGCTTCTCCTACCGATTTTACGAGTTTACCTTGTGCCGAAGTGGCGTGAGGTTGGGGTAAGCGTTGCGGTTCGGAATACGAAACAATTGCCAAACTCCTCAAGGACTTAAACCTTGAGGTTTTTTTTTGAAGTTCCAGCCCTGCTGGTTCGTTGATTGACGGGGTTTTGATCTCCCTGAGGTCAAAGCCACAATCCGCAGCGAAAGCAAAGGGGGAGCTGTCCCCACACCTACGCCTCGGTTTTCGATCCGATCAACGTGCCTTGTTGGGTGGGTGCATCTCCCGAATTAGCTTCGATCTTTGACTAGGAATTAAAACATGATTGTTGTGATGGAACAAAACACGGCCGATGAAAAGATCGAAAACGTGGCGAATCGTATCATCGAACTGGGACTCAAGGCCCATGTGATTCGAGGGACCGAACGGACCGTGATTGCCGCCGTTGGAGACGAGCGAAAGATCAAGGTCGAATCGTTCGAAAGCTTTCCGGGGGTCGCGGAAGTCTTACCCATCCTGGCTCCGTACAAGATGGCTTCACGCGAGTTGCGTGGCGAATCCACACAAGTTCGAGTCTTGGGATTTCGCGCTGGCCGTGGGGCTGTCGGGGTTATGGGAGGACCATGTTCGGTCGAAAGCGAGGAACAGATCATCGCTTGCGCGCGAGCCGTGCGAGACTCGGGTGGGACGGCGCTGCGTGGAGGTGCTTTCAAACCACGTACGAGCCCCTACTCTTTCCAAGGGATGAAAGAAGATGGCTTGAAGCTACTCGCTTTAGCTCGTCAAGAAACCGGGTTGGCCATCGTGACCGAAGTCATGAGCACCGAGGATGTCGCTCTCGTCGCCAAGTATGCCGATGTGCTTCAGATCGGGGCTCGCAACATGCAAAACTATCGGCTTCTCGAGTGCGTGGGACGTTCCGGTCGAGCTGTTCTCCTAAAACGAGGACCGAGCGCGACCATTGAAGAGTGGTTGTTAGCCGCCGAGTATATTCTGAACGAAGGAAATCCTGATGTCATGCTTTGCGAGCGGGGTATCCGGACGTTTGAAAACCATACGCGTTTCACTCTTCCGCTGGCTTCGGTTCCTTACCTCCATCGAAAAACCCATTTGCCCGTAATTGTCGACCCTAGCCATGGCACCGGCCATTCGTACCTAGTCCCCGATATGGCAGCTGCTAGTGTTGCTGCCGGGGCAGATGGTTTGATCGTCGAGATGCATCCCAATCCAGAAAAAGCGATGAGCGATGGTTATCAATCCCTAGACTTTGCGCAGTTCCATGAAATGATGGAACGTTGTCGAACCATCGCGCGGGCGTTGGGCAAGGAACTCGGTTGATCGAGCTGCATGAACGATGCATCCGGTGAGCGAACGAAGTATATTGACGGCCGTCACGGATTTTCATTCGATTGAGTTATGGACTGTGTCACCGGATGAGAAATGCGGTGCAATGATCCCGGTTGGGAGGCATGGATTCCATGGATGAAACGACCAACGTCCGAGTACCTGGATCTCTCCCTATCCTGAACGTTCTGGATAACGAGCACCCGTGCTCCTATTTGCCCAGTCGCACTGCGACGATGCCACTCATCTATCCAGCCCGTGCGATTTACGAAGCCGAGTTCGACCATATGCTCGATCACGGCATTCGCCGCTCAGGTCGATTTGCGTACTTTACGGCGTGTCAGGGTTGTCAAGCCTGCGAGCCGACGCGGGTCGATGTCCATCGCTTCCAATGGACCGATTCCTGGCGACGCATCTTGAATCGGGGCGATCGCGACTTGACCATGTCGATTGCCGAGCCATCGTTTGACGACACCCGTTTGAGACTCTTCAACCTGCATCGCACGCATCGGGAATTAGGTGACGGCGACCGGGAGTATGGACAGTATGACTACGAAGGTTTTCTCGTGGAATCGTGCTGCGCGGCAACGTATGAAATTGCGTTTTGGAAAGAAGATTCCTTGATCGCCGCTTCGATCATCGATTGTGGCGAAACATCCCTTTCGGCCGTGTACACCTATTTTGATCCGAGTTTTGGCAAGTACTCTCTTGGGACGTACTCCATCTTAAAACAGATCCAATTGGCACAACGCTCGGAACGGCGCTACGTCTATCTCGGTATGTACGTCGCGACGAATCCGCACCTGAACTACAAGTCCCGATTCCTCCCCCAAGAGAGGCTGACCGGGAATGGGTGGGTGGAATACACGACGAGGGATTGATACTACGGACTGAGCCTGAGCCGCTAGTTTTGAAGTTGCGCTGTTATGTCTTTCTATCGTACTCGTGCTCAATCCGCCGGGGCGGATGGTGCTCGTGCTCGTAATCGAACGGGCTTATTCGAGTACGATTACGAGCAGGAGCACGAGCACGAGCACGAAAAAGCCAGAGCCAAGCTTAAAGGCTATCGCACGCTGAGTTTTTTCCCGTCCATGCAGCAATCAACTCGGCTGCATGTTCACCATGCGATAGCGCAGGAATGCATCCAGGAAACCTTGGAGCTCTCCCCCTAGGACAACATGGAAATTCCCTACGGAATAACCGGTCCTCGCATCCTTCACACGCTGGTCGGGATGGAGGAAATAGTTTCGGATCTGGGAACCAAAGCCTGTCATCGACTTGCTTTGATACTTGGCCAATTGTTCCGCTTCCTTCTTTTCTTCCTCGATACGAGCCAGTCGAGAACGGAGCATCTTCCAAGCCGCCGCGCGGTTCTTGTGCTGGCTGCGCTCGTTTTGGCACTGCACGGCGATGCTCGTGGGCAGGTGTGTCAATCGTATCGCAGAGCTGGTCTTGTTGACGTGTTGGCCACCGGCTCCCGAGGCGCGAAACACGTCCTCGCGAACGTCTTTATCGGCGATCTCGATGTTGACCGAATCATCGATTTCCGGCGAGACATCGACTGCCGCAAAACTCGTTTGTCGCTTGCCTTCTGCATTGTAGGGGCTGATGCGCACCAAGCGGTGGATCCCTTCCTCCCCCTTGAGATATCCGTAGGCCGCATCCCCTCGCACGGCGATGGTGGCTGACGTAATCCCCGCAGTCTCGTCATCGGACCGATCGATCAATTCAACGGTGTAGCCGTTGTGTTGTGCCCAAGCTGTATACATCCCGAGAAGCATCTCAGCCCAGTCGTTTGCGTCCAAGCCACCTTCGCGTGCGTGAACCGACAGGATTGCCCCACATTCGTCATTCGCGCCATTGAGAAGGGCTTTGACCTCAAGTTGATCCACCGCTTGCTCGAGCTTTGCCAGCTCCGTTTCGACCTCGACCAGGATCGTCGGCTCTTCGGTTGCCATTTCAAGCAATTCGGAAAGATCACCACACCCGGCGACGACATGCTTGAGTGGGTCGACCACCTTGCGGAGGTTTTTCAAGTCTTGAACAACGCTCTGCGCTTTATCAGGCTGGTCCCAAAAGGTGGGGCTGGTCATTTCGGCTTCGAGGGCCGAGATTTTCTGCACTTTGATGTCGTAGTCAAAGCCCCCCTCGCAACGGCACTAGCCGCTCGCGGAGTTTGTCAATTCGTGCTTGAAGCGCTGGATCACTCATCGGGTCAGTCAATCCCTCAAGGGCAAAGAGTCGCAATGCTATGGAGACGGCAGGAAACCAAAGCCTTTGATCATTCCGTGGCCACTTCGCCTGCCGCGATTTCAACGAAGAGTATGGTAGCCTGGAACGAAAATGGGGCTAGCCATCTTCCGGGCGACCCCTCGCAATGCGTCAGAATGGGCTCCGAGAACCAATCCGCGGTAGGGTAGGGGAGTCCATTCCGAGTCAAGGAGTTTAAACCCGATCGTTTCGATCCGATCCTTTTCACTTCGAGATCGGGCCATGGATTGGCAAGAATGGGGCGGTTTGCACTTTCGATATTGACGCGTCCCCCCAGTTTTACTAAATCCTCCAAACAACCCACGACGGACGAATAGGAATTCGTTCAACCAGGAACCGAAGGAGCGGTGACCCACCTATGCGACCACAAGCCCTACTCATCTTCCTTGCAGGCATCGTCTGCACATTCAGCTACAATTCTCAAGGATTCACGCAGGATCCGGACGTCGACACGGCTACCTCGATCCCTGAACCCAAGCGATTATCGGGGCTCGAAGCTGGCTCCAAAGGATCTCCGAAGGGGGCGAATAAATCGACGTCCCAACCGCCTCAAACGGGGGCGCAGCCCAAAGGGGGTTCCACCCAACGTAAAGCCAACTCCGGGCCTGCCAAGTCGAATGGAAAACCCGTATCAGCTCCTCAGGCTGCTCCTGAATCGCCAGAGCTCGTGAAGAGCAAAGCTTCGCTGCGGACAGTCGAACCCAAGCCGGTCGACGAACATCCCGGCCCGGAAGGGGAAGAGACATTCTTGCTCCGATACAAATTCAATCCAGGAATGGTGATACGAAACGAAGTCACCCACCTGGCAAAGAATGGAACCCGTATCGATTCGGTCCAACAGGACGCCACCTCCAGAACTGTTTCCGACAAGTCATGGACCGTGCTGGAAGTATCCGATGGACTGATCACATTCGACTATCGAATCGACTCCATCGATATGGCGCAACAAATCAATGCGGGTAATGAAATTCGCTATAGTTCCGCGGAACCCAGCCAGGAACCACCTCTCCAGTTTGCACGTGCAGCGGAATCGGTCGGTAAAATTGTATCGACCATTCGTATCGACGAACGAGGTCTCGTCGTCGCTAGGAGCGATTTGCACAATCCACCGCATATGGGGATGGGGGATGTCACCGTTCCACTGCCGCAGGCACCGGTTTCCGTAAGTGCAACCTGGGAGATACCTCGCGAGATGCGCATCGATCGAAAGGATGGCAACTTCCGCCTCGTAAAGTTTCGAGAGTTTTTCAAACTCGAAAAGGTTAGCGCCGGAGTGGCAACTATCTCGGTCCGTAGCGAACCGCTGTCCACCATCGCGGAACCCTCCGAAGAAGCTCAGGTCCTTCAGCAACTCAGCAATGGCACCATCCGTTTCGATATCGACGCTGGCCGTATGATTTCGAAGGAGTTGGCGTGGGACCATCAGGTCGTCGCCTTTTCGGGAGCAGGAAGCGTCCTCGAGTACTCCGCGCGATTAGATGACCACGAAGTGACCATCGAAGAACAAAACAGGACAGCAAACAGAACAGCAAAATCGTCCCCTTCGACTTCGCGTTAACTCGCCCAATTGAACACGTTCGGGCTTGTTGAATGGATCGCAACCCAGATGTGTCGACGACGGATCGATTGGCCTTTTTGAAGTTCCGCTATTTGAGCCTATCGGAGTTTCAATTCGCGATTTCCCATGGTTTTTCGTACTCGTACTCCGCGCCAGCAGTACTCGTACTCGTACTCGAAGAAACCGCATCGAGTACGAGTACCATTACATTGAGTACGAGTACGAGTACGAGAGAAGCCAAAATAGCGCAACTACAAAAATTGCCCCTTGCCCCGTCCATCAACAGGTCGGAGGGCTCAGGAGGTCGGTAGGTGAGCAGAGATACGCGACTAAGTAAGATAGTGATCAGCGCGTCGAACAAGGCTTTTCGCCATGCTCGACGCGATAAATGGGCAGGTAACGGCCAACCTTAGAGATAACGATTGAAGATGTTCTCGAGCATCTCTTGGCGTCCACTCTCATTCGCGGCGACTTCTCCTTTTTCGACAATGTACTTGTCGAGCGATTCAAAGGTCGCGCGCCCGGATTCGATCTCCTGACCGATGCCGGTATCCCAACTCCGGTATCGATTCTTGACGAAATCTCCCAACACGCCATCGCGACGAACTTCAGCGGCAATGCGAAGCCCTCGGGCAAAGGCATCCATCCCACCGATGTGCGCGTGGAATAGGTCGATCGGCTCAAAACTCTCGCGCCGGACCTTGGCATCAAAGTTCACGCCACCGGTGGTGAAGCCACCGTATTTCAGGATGACCAGCATGCACTGCGCCGTGAGATAGAAATCGGTTGGAAATTGATCCGTGTCCCAACCCAGCAGCAAATCCCCTGTGTTTGCATCGATGGAACCGAGGCAACCTTGCATGCCGGCGTAATCGAGTTCATGGGCCATCGTATGCCCGGCCAGGGTGGCGTGGTTGGTTTCGATATTGAGCTTGAAGTAAGGGAGCAAATCGTACGCTCTGAGGAAATTGATGCAGGCGGCCGCATCGCTATCGTATTGATGCTTGGTAGGCTCCTTGGGCTTGGGTTCAATCAAGAACGGACCATGGAAACCGATCTTCTTTGCATAGTCGACCGCGAGATGCAGGAATCGTCCCAAGTGATCGATTTCCCGCTTCATGTCCGTGTTGAGAAGGGTCATGTAGCCTTCACGGCCCCCCCAGAAAACGTAGTTTTCACCGCCGAGTTCGTTGGTGACATCGAGCGCATTTTTGACTTGAGACGCCGAGTATGCGAACACATCTGCGTTGCATGAGGTCGAAGCACCGTGCAAGAATCGTGGGTTGCTGAATAGATTTGCCGTACCCCATAGAAGCTTGATGCCTGTCTTTTGCTGATGAGCTTTCAGCGAATCCGTTACCTTTTGAAGGATCTGATGAGACTCGCGAATGTTTTTCCCTTCCGGAGCCACGTCCCGGTCGTGGAAGGCGTAGTAGGGTGCTCCCAGTTTTTCAAAGATCTCGAACGCGACTTCTACGCGACGGAGCGCATTGGCGAGACTATCGCTGCCGTCATCCCAGGGCCGAATCGCTGTCGGTGGGCCGAAGGGATCCGAGCCTCCTCCTCGCATCGTATGCCAGTAGACGATACTGAACCGCAAGTGCTCCCGCATCGAACGCCCCTCAATTACTTCGTCGGGGTTGTACCATCGAAAGGCGAGCGGATTGCGAGAGGTGGGGCCTTCGTATTGGATCTTTTGTATGTCGGGAAAGAAACTCATGGTCGCCTCGAAAAGGGTATTTTGGATCGCGTCAGACGGACGACGAACAGAAATCGCAATGGTTAAAAGCTTGTAAGCAATAGATGAGGAATCGGCCGACACGGCCGTCGCGGGCCATAGTTTAGCGATTCAGCAGATCCGAGCGAGGGCCTTCTGGCCATCAACCCCCGATAGAGTTCCCCCTCGGGATCCGATCGGCTCCATCGGCGGTTTCCGTCGACTGCTTTCCGAGTCCAATCCTAACAATGGCCCTAACAATGGCCCTAACAATGAAAGGGGTTGTGCGGAACCGAATCCGTCCCTCCGTTCGTAGGGTGGAGAATCGATTTCCGTATGTTCCAAAAAATCCACGAAAAGTCCCCGCGCACGGGGTGGAATGGCACTCGCTTACGAAAATTCTAGTACACTGAACCGAACGCTCAACACAAAGGATCCGAAATGAATCGAACCCTTTGAGTCCCTCACCATCGATTTGCATTTTCGTTAGTTGGTAGTCGCGTAGATTTGGTCTAGCTGATGCAGGCATGGGCCAAACTCGATCTTCCCCATGACCGCGTGTCGGATAGGGGGTCCTGCCACTTCGCAATGCAAGCCGATCGGAACTGAGAGTTTCCGACTGGAGCCATCTTTGCGGTTCCGCCATCGGCAACATGTTTACCGGTTTTGACGCGGAAAAGTATGTCGGCATGACGCAGATTACCACGGAACGAGTGCACGAACTAATCGAGAAGAGCAAGCTGGTCGATGCGGAAGCGTTCACCAAGTGCCTAGAAGAAATCCGCGCGTCCCATGGCGGCGAGCTTCCCGAAGATCCGGTCGAGCTTTGCAAGCAGTTTGAGAACGCGGGCCTTCTGACTCGATGGCAATGCGAGAAGATCCTTCAAGGAAAATACAAAGGCTTCTTCCTTGGCAATCATAAACTGCTCGGCCACATAGGTAGCGGCGGGATGAGCAGCGTCTATCTGGCAGAACACATGGTGATGAAGCACAAACGGGCCATCAAAGTGCTTCCCAAATCCAAGCTTGGGAAATCTTCCTATCTGGAACGATTTCAACGCGAAGCCAAAGCGATCGCTTCCCTCAACCACCATAATATCGTCCGCGCCTACGACATCGATAATGAAAAAGATACCCACTACTTGGTGATGGAGTATGTGGAAGGTGCCGACCTTCAGATTCTCGTCAAGAAACATGGGCCCCTTCCATACCCGATTGTTGCCGACTACATCGCCCAATCCGCACGCGGATTGCAGCATGCGCACGACGAAGGACTCATTCATCGCGACGTCAAACCGGCGAATCTCCTGGTGAACAAAGAGGGAGTGATCAAGGTGTTGGATTTGGGACTGGCCCTGTTCCAAGACCAGGCGGATGGCTCCCTCACGATGGAGTACAACGATAAAGTACTCGGTACAGCCGATTATTTGGCTCCAGAACAAGCCCTCAACAGCCACAATGTCGACAACCGGGCCGATATCTACGGCTTGGGTTGCACGATGTACTTTTTGCTGACCGGTCAACCACCGTTTCCCGACGGAAGCATCGCCAGTCGAATCATCAAGCACCAAACCACGATGCCTCCGGACATCCGCAAGGTACGTCCCGATTGTCCTGGAGAACTCGATGGCATTTGCGTCAAGATGATGCAGAAAGACCTTCGCTACCGCTATGCATCTTGCACTCACGTCGCCGAAGTGCTCGAAGCATGGCTTGCCAAATACAGATTAGAAAACCCCGATATCCAGACCAAGCCTTCAGAAGGCATGACGGTCGACGACCTGCTCGAAGAGTCGAAGTCTCGCAGCAACGCGCTCACCGACACAGTGAGTAACAAAGGGGCGGAAACGATGGGAGGCAAGCTCACGGGGAGCGCCATCGTCAGTCTATCCGCGTCTGATAGCGGCGTTCTGCGAGCGATTGCAAAGAGCGATGGCTCATCGGTGGATAGCCACATCGATCTCATCCACGATTCCAATTCTCCCAATGCAAAGAAGTCGAAGACGCACGCGATCGCAAAAGGCAACTCGGACTTCCAACCCAATACAAACAATCCGTCTCCGCTGATTCGGCCGATGGAAAAGGGAGCCAAGCCGGCAGGCGCCGCCCCCGCGAAGACCACCTCGAAAGCGGCAACCGCGCCAGCGACCGCAACCGCGGCCAGCAAATCAACCGTTTCGGGCAAAGCACCTCCTGACCAGAAACCAATCGCGAAGAAAAAGAAGCGTTCTGGGACTTGGTTAATGCTGGCAGCTATCCTGCTCACGGGCGCATTAATCGGTGCCCTCGTCTATGTGTTCGTGCTGAATCAGCCGTCACCCTAGTTACCATCTTTTCTGTGATTCCAGCCAGCCCTCATTCCAGCAAAACCGGCAATCAAAATCTCGACATGGTCTTGGCTGACTCCGCGAACTCTAGCCCCGGAAATGATGCCTCCAAAGCCGTATTAAAAATCGGAGGTGCGACTCTCTTCTCGAACGTGTCCTGGGAATCCCTTATCGAACCCTTGCGAGGAACAAATCCGACGAGCTCTATCTATGGAATCGTTGGGGGAGGCGACACTGTCGATTCGATGCGGGCATTGCAGAAAATGTACCCTCAATTGAGCACGGAAGAGATGCATTGGCGTTGCATTCGGTTGCTGGATGCCACGTGGGAAATTGCATGCGAACTACTCCCACGTGCCATTCCGATCGCGACTATGTCGGAACTCCAACGCTCTCTCAGCCCTCGGCAGCCCTCGGTGTATCTCGTTCGGATTAGCGCCTTCTACTCGCCTGAGGCGATTGTCGATTTGCCATCCCATTGGCTACCCAAGGTCGGCTGGGAAACGACGACCGATGCGCTCGCTTGGCTGTTGGCGAAAATTACTTCCGCCGACCGGGTGTGGATCGTCAAGCAATGCGACTGCCAATCCATCCCGTCCCTGCACGATGCGGCCTTACGCGGTATCATTGATCCGGAACTTGCGAGACTGGCGAACGTCGATAACGATGGCCATTCTATCCGCATTGAACTGGTTCGCGCTTGAGATCAGCCCCACCCCGTTTTTGACATGCGAGTGCCGGAACAGAACGTAAAGCTGCTGGTTTCGCTTCCACTTTGAAAGCTCACTCCATGAACGACTGGCTTCCTTCTCGCATCGTGACGCTTGCGATTCTTGTCTTCAGCGCCCTCTTCCCTTACTTCTCGCTTACCAGCCCATCCGATCTTTCGCCTCAAGCCAATTCCACGACGATGGCGAGGGAAGGGAAAATCTTTCCCGTTTCACGCCGAACGATTCCTCTGCAAACCTCTCTCGATACGCAGGCGCTTTCCACGAAATCGATTTCCCCCAAAAGCGGAGAGCAGATCTCGCGCCTGGTCGCAGCGCAGGAGTGGCTTGGGCCGATCTCCGCCATTGCCCTTTCTCCCTTCTTTGGTCTAACCATCCTGTCAGGCATGGCGACCTATGGTCCTACCGCCCTGCGAGAACATAGCTCGCTGCTGGGGATTACAGGTCCGATGAACAATCCGGTATTGTTTTGGTGCATGGCAATTTTGACGGTGATTACCAGCCTGCCTCGGCTGACAAAATTCAGCAAGCCTCTCGCCATGGCAGCAGAGAAGATAGAAGCCTATTCGGCCGTCATTATCTTGATCGCTTTGCGCTTCACAGCGGATTACAACGTCGGCGATCCGTCAACGGCGTTTTTGCATCACTCTTCCATGCCCTTGGCACAAGCCGGTTTTCTCTCGTTGCCTTTCGACGCGCTGCTGGCTCTTGCAATGGCAGTGAACCTAATCGTGGTCAATACCGTCAAACTCCTAATTGATGTCCTGATCTGGTTGATACCGTTTCCATCCATTGATGCGCTGTTGGAATTGACGAACAAAGCGATCTGCGGACTGCTGCTTGGCATCTACGCCTTCAGTCCCTGGTTGGCTTTGGGGATTAACATGGTGATTTTTGCCGTGTCGGCGCTCCTCTTCTTTCGCGCGAAACGGCGACTATCGTACTTTCATGAACTCATGGTCATGCCGATCTGGTCGCGGCTAACGGGTGCAACGTTAGAGAATACGAAACCGAAAAAAGTCTTTTTGGCCAAGTCCTGGCGTGGCTTTCCGGCATTGACCTGCGGTGAACTGCATTCGACTCCGGATCGTGGCTCGCATGAAATTGTACTTCGAGGTTGGACTGCCCATCTCAAGCACTCAGGGCGATTGGAACCCAGCGCTAACGCGACAGGCTTGATCGCCGACACTTGGGTCCTTGAGTCCGACGGGGAAACCATCGAAATTTTGGTCCGCAAAGGGCTCCTCAACCCATCTCAAGTTACCACGCCGCGATCGGGGATACCTGCAACGTGATCGCAACATAGAGTCCAGCGCCAGAATTCCTCTCCCTATCGCAACATGAACTTTGCATGAACAGCAAACGGTCGACAAATCGAAGCTTGGCTCGAATAGCGTGGATCCTGGCGATGAGTCTCGGCTACCTCTGGATCGATCGACTGGATCAGGATGGATTGCGCGCCCAAGAGCCGAAGACAGATTGGAAAGTCTCCAGCTCCGAATTCATTTATGAATCCGCCAGTTTTCCAAGTTGCCATGCCTCGACGATCGCCGAGAGCCATGGGAATTTAGTTGCTGCCTGGTTTGGCGGAACCCACGAAAAACACCCAGATGTTGGAATCTGGTTTGCGCGTTACATCGATGGTTCATGGACACCGCCGCGCGAAGTCGCCAACGGAATCGTCACGCCGAATGCAAGGGGATCAAATCCAACGCGTTTCCCGACTTGGAACCCCGTATTGTTTCAACCAAGCCCAGATGCTTCCGGTGCGGAATCTCCATTGATGCTGTTCTACAAAGTCGGCCCTTCCCCGGAAACGTGGTGGGGTATGGTGATCGAAAGTCGCGACGGTGGGCTCTCATGGTCACCTCCCCATCGGCTACCGGAGGGTATCCTGGGACCCATCAAGAACAAACCGATCGAACTCGACAATGGAACATGGCTTTCACCGTCCAGCACCGAAAGCGAGGAAGAGAATAGTAAGTGGCAAGTCCACTTCGAATGGTCGACGGACAAGGGCGCTTCGTGGCATCGCACTCCTGCGCTGAATGATGGTGTGGAAATCCAAGCTATTCAGCCCAGCCTTTTGAAGCTCACAGACGGCAAGTGGCTCGGGCTCGGTCGCACGCGTCAAAACAAGATCTTTGAAACCGAATCGCAGGACCAGGGAAGGACCTGGACACCGCTCCGGCTGGGGACATTACCGAACAACAACTCGGGGCTCGATGCCATCACGCTTAGCAATGGCCAGCACTTGATCGTTTACAACCACGTCCCTGGTACTCCTGGGGAGTGGGGGGGTAAACGGACTCCACTCAATGTCGCGATTTCGGACGATGCCCAGCAATGGCGAGGGCTCCTCGTACTAGAAAACACCCCAGGGGAGTACAGTTATCCTGCGATCATCGAATCGGCTGATGGAACCGTTCACGTGACCTACACGTGGAATCGGAAAAAGATCAAGCATGCCATGATCCGGCCGGCGACACAGCCCTAGTTTGACGTGCGCGAAGGTCAACGGGAGCGCAGGTACCCCCAGTGATTCCCCTCGCTAGAGGGAACTTCGAGCCTTGTTTTATGCTTTGGTCTATAGGGTCAAATCTCTCTCTTTTTGCCTTACTCGAATCCCTCGGATATACTCCAAGCGAGCAAGCCACGCGTGGCTACCTCTTGTCTTAAGATCATCCTCTTCGCAGTCACTAAACCTTGTATGAATCAATTGATCCAACGCATGCTATTCGCGTTCGTGGCTACGTGTGGACTGATAGAACAGAACGTCTGGGCGCAGTCACCTCTCCCCAAGGTGATGGAACACACCTATGCCGAAATCAAAGAGCAGTTCGATGCCTGGCAAATTCCCCCGGGAGACCATCCCGAAGAAGTCCTGCTTGAAGAGATCCGACTGAAATACGACGATCGTGGCTCATCCACACAAAGCATTCGTCGTGTCTGGCGACTAAAGAGCAAACAGGTGAGCGACTATGGCATCATCGCGCGCGAGTACGCCCCTTGGTACGAAAACCAGCCCACCATCACCGCCCGTGTCTTCGACGCCACCGGACGTGAATTTCTGCTCAGCAAAGACGATATCACACTTTCCCCCGCCGGCTCGCGCGAGCAAGGTGTTTTGACAGACCGTATGGTGATGCAAGCTGCATTACCGGGACTCAAGGTCGGTGCTATTGTCGAAGAGATCATCGAAGTCACGGAACGGGACCCGTTCTGTGAACAAGGAACAGCAGAACGCTTTTCCATCGACTCGCTCTATCCATCCCTCTTCTTCAGCATTGAAATCGATGCTCCGGAATCGCTTCCGATCGATGTTCTGTTTCGACCACGCCAGCCTGCGGAGTTGCAGCAGGAACTTCGCGTAGCCGATGGCCGCCGGACTCAGCGTTGGTCCACGGGCCAACGCACCGTGGTCCCAATTCAGAGCTTTGAGGCCGATGTTCCACGCGATGTGTATCAACAGCAAAGCATCGTGATCAATACGGGAACCCAATGGCGTTCGATCGCTGAGCACTACTCCAAACTTGTCAACAATCGCTTGGAATCCGAGCCCTTAGATGAAATCGCACGCGAAGTTCTTTCGACAGGATCTGAGGAAGACCTCACCACGATCGAAGGCAAACTGCATCGCTGCTCTCAATGGATTCAGCAAAACATCCGTTACACAGGCATTCAATTGGGGAATGCCGCCATTGTTCCCGCCAGGCCCACCACCGTTGTCAGCCGCAGATTCGGAGATTGCAAGGATCAAGCGGCGTTGCTCGTGGGACTGCTGCGCGCTTCTGGTATCCAAGCGGATGTGGCGTTGGTCAATGCAACCACGGCTCGATTTCCATCCCCCGATGTTCCATGCTTGAATGCGTTCAATCACGCGATCGTTGTTGTTCGACATCCGACGGGCGATCTATGGGTCGATCCGACCTATCCGGGTTCAACGCCGCGCTGTATTCCGGATTATCTGCAAGGACGCTTCGTCTTGATCGCGAACCCCAATGCAGACGGTCTAACGACCATTCCTTCCCAGGGTACCGAAGGAAATCGCGATCAGGAAATTCGCACCATCTCCATCACAGCCTCCGGTAACGCCACCATTCAATCCGAAGCGGTCCTGTCAGGTTATTTTGCCGCCGATGCGCGATCCGATGCGCTGCGACAAACGATCGACGAAGAAGCTAAGATTTTGGGCGAACATTACGCGAAAGCCGGCGTCTCAGCCCAAGTTCTTCTGCAAGACCGCTCTGATCCGGAGTCGGACGAATCCACGTTTCACCGCAAAACGGAGCTGCGAGACTTGCCATTGGAGCAAGCGGATGGAAACCGCTTTCGACTCGATCTGACATTCCGCGGTGCTATCTCCAATTGCCCCTATTTTCACTTGATCGAACAGACCGAACGCGGTGCGAACAAACCGCGACGTCATCCCGCCGAATGCATCGTCCCATACCGTTGGAGCCGTTCCTGCACCCTAATCCCACCCAACGGCTATCGGATCACAACTCAAACACAGGATCATACGATTCAAATCGGTGGAATCGAACTCAAAAGCACACTGAAGCAACTCGAGGACGGGTCAATGCTTGTCGAGCAATCGCTCCAAGTGCAAAGCGAGCGGTTTTCTCCAGAAGATTTGGATAAACTCTCCAATCTCGCACTGCAGTTAGACGCGAGCGATCATCCGTTGAATTTTTCAGCACTTGTGGAAAGTGAAACGGCGACCGATAGCGTTAATCGCAGCGCATTGATCCAACAGCTGGACTCACTGCGCCACCAGTGGCTCACGGAGCCCAGCGGTGACTCAGGCTACAACTACGTGGCATCGTTGGTGGCGGTCGGTCAGGTTGAAGAATCGCGTGATGTCGCGCTCGCGATGATCGACCAATTGCCCGAAGAAGGCATGGCTCATTGTGCCTATGCTTACGCCCTGCTGCATGACCTTGTCGGCCGTGAACTGGGTTTCGGGTGCGAAGTTCGACGAGCCGAAACTGCCTGCCGAAAGGCGATCGAGCTTTCACCCCATCGTTGGCAACCCTACTATCTTCTTTCCATCTTGTTGGATGTCGATGACCAGGGTGTGCACAAAAACGATCCGCAAGCGTTTCGAGGTCAACTGGAGGTACTGGAAGCGGCGGAGTCGAAAGGGATTCAAGAAGAACGATTGATCGAAAGAAAGATCATCGCCTTGATCCGTTTGAATCGACTCGATGACGCGATCTCCTTGGCAACGAAGAGTGGCTTGGAACAATATCTGAATGTTGCGAAGGCGGTGAAAGCTGCGCATGCGTCGCGATGGGGAGACATTGCAGCCATCCGCGAACGCATCCCCAGTTCTACCGAACGGGAAATCGTAGGTTCCATTGCGGAACAACTCCTGCTCTCCGAGCGCGATTACGAGAAAGGGGCCAGGATCGTGTACACGTTGCGTGGCATGAGCGATCGCGATATCGAAGAACGGCTACGTGCCGGAGTCAAGATTCAAACCATCGATCGACCGCAGGATCCCACCCGTTCACCGGAGACCGTCGCACGAGAATTCCTGCTCAGAATCATCGCACAAGGAAACCATCCCGAGGTCTGGACGGATATCGTAGCAAATAGTGGAACCGAATGCCAAACGAGCGATTTGATCGCGATTTGTACGGATGCCTGGCGTACGAAAACGACGAAAATCAAAGCGTGCATCGACCGCTTGTACGACACATGCTCTCTCTATCCGCTCCGAATCGACGGGGACGATACGTTGGGATATATGGCCCGTATCAAAATGCGTGTGGATTGCGATCTGGCAGTGATCAAACAGGGGGATCAATACAAAATACTTTTGACCGGACCAAACCAACGTGATCACGCCCTGCACGCCCAAAAATTACTCGATGAGGGCAAGCCAGAACTGGCAATTCGATGGATGGACTGGATGCTGAAGACTCAGCCCGAAGGAGTCATGCTCAGTCCCGAAACGGGAAATCCCGTCAAGCGATACTGGACGGCATCGCGGAAGAAGACGCCAGAGGCAATTCGCACAGCGATTGAAATGCAACTTGCCGCTTCCGAATGGACGCATGA
>JBAWXH010000090.1:0-18177 GCA_037144155.1 Planctomycetota bacterium
ATTCCAGGCAATATCGGTGGTGGAAACCTTGCTGGTGGCAATCGACCAACGCCACTGCCAGGTAACATCGGCGGTGGCGGCACGACCAAGCCTGCGCCATTGCCAGGCGGAGGAATCAATCGCCCAGGCACTGGTGGTGACCGACCTGGAATCGGCGGTGGAAATCGGCCGGGTTTTGGAGGTGATCGTCCAACCACGCTGCCCGGCGGTATCAATCGGCCGAACCCAGGGGATCGACCCAGTATCGGCGGCAATCGCCCAGGCATCGGTGGTGATCGTCCAACCCCCCTTCCCGGCGAAATCAATCGTCCGGGGATCGGTGGAGGTAACCGTCCAGGTATTGGAGGTGGTAATCGACCGGGTTTCGGCGGTGATCGTCCATCCACACTCCCAGGCGTGATCGATCGCCCAGGTGGTGGGGGGAACTGGAACGGGGGCAATCGCCCAGGTGGTTGGAACCGACCTGACTGGAACGGTAACGGCAATGGGAACGGCAATGGAAACGGTTGGGGGAACTGGGGCGGCGGCAATTGGGGCAACAACAGCAACAATGGGAATCGCCCAGGCTGGAACAACAATAACAACAACATCAATATCAATAACAATTGGAACAACAACAATTGGAATAACAACTGGCACAATAACAACTTCAATCGCCCTGCTTGGGATCGTCCAGGCTACGGTGGATGGGGTAACAATTGGGGCGTTGGCGGGGGGAACTGGTCGAACGGTTGGTACAACAACTGCATCAACCCTCACTACCATGGCTGGTACAACGGTTCTTGGAATAACTACTGGGGTAGCTCGTGGTATTCTCCCCTAGCGTGGGGAGCCGTGGGCTGGGGATTGGGCTCGGTCTCCAATGGCTTCTACAACAACTCCATCGCGTACGCGAATCCGTATTACACGGCGCCGATCGCGACGGTGGCCAGTTCCTCGATTCCGTATGATTACTCGCAGCCCGTTGTCGTGAATAACTACATCACTGCGGATTCCCAGAGCGACGGTTCGACTTCCACGTCGGCTGCGTCTCCGACCAATTACGCTAGCCCAGTCGCGAACGCCTCGGTTCAAGAGTCCTTCAGCGATTTCGATAACGGCCTGGCTTCCTTCAAGTCGGGTGATTACAAAGCCGCGTTGGATTCGCTCAACAATGCTCTTCGTAGCAATGGTGGGGACCCAGTTATTCACGAAGTGCGCGCTTTGACGCTATTCGCTCTTGGCGATTACAACTCAGCCGCTCTCGCGTTGAATTCGTTGTTGGCCTCGGCTCCTGGAATGGACTGGACATCGTTGAGCAGCCTGTATCTCAATACCGATGACTACACGAAGCAACTTCGCAAACTCGAAGAGTACTGCAAAGCCAATCCGAAGAATCCAGCGTCGGCCTTTGTCCTCGCGTACCATTACTTGGTCATCGGTTCGAAGGAATCAGCCATTCGTGCTCTACGCGTTGTGGTGGAAAACCAGCCCAAAGACGTGACGGCCAAACGAATGCTGGATGCTCTCGATCCTAAACCCGCATCGACGCCAGAACCCGCCGCCACGAATCCGACCTCGACCGACGCCTCGGCACCATTGCCGGACGTTGATTTGGTCGGCAAGTGGGCAGCTACTTCTGGGACGACGACCATCGAGTTGGGTATCACCGAGGAATCGACCTTCACATGGAAAGCCCTCGAAGCGGACAAACCAGCGGTCGAGCTCGCGGGTGACTTCGGCACCAACGGCGATGCAGTGATGATGCAGACCAAGGACCAGGGTTCGCTTGGCGGAAACGTCAAACCCATCAGCGCCGACGAATGGCGACTGATCCCACCGGGCGCCAAAGATCCGAATGCCGGCTTGACCTTCAAGCGGGTCAAGTAGCCACCGGCAACTAGGATTTAGATCTCTCTGCGAACGAATGATAAAAGGCCGCGTTCTAACCGACGTGGCCTTTTTCGTTATTGGACCGCTTTCCCCTCCGCGAGATTCCCTTCGACGCAACCAGCATTCCAATCCCTCGGATTCCCAGGCAGGAGCCCCCCATCCGGACGCACGCAAGAACGCAAAGGCGTATACTGCAAATTCGCCCCACAGCGTGGGACGGTGCCTCGTGAAATCCGAGAAGAGATTGGAGAAGCTGGTGGAACAATTGACTCGTGCGAGATGGATAAGATATGGGAAGAGAATCGAAACACTTGTTCGCTTTTGTCCGACGCAGCCAAGTTGATTCCTTCGACGCGGAATGCTGCAACGAGGAGACGCAATGAGTCGATTAGGTTCTGCAACTTGCCTCTTGCTTGTCATTGCCATCTGCATCCGACTCGTACCGAGTGACTCACCACGACGACTTGACTATGCCCCGGCTCCGGTTGATAACCCTTTGAAGGGGCTCGTTCCATATCAAGCGGACGTGAGAGATTTCTTCCCGCATAGCCTTGAATTCAACTACCTGCCCTATTCAGCCCTCGTGAAGGATTACGATGAGTACGCATGGGAACCGATCGAGAAGATGCTCGATGACATCGCCCATCGAGGGCATCAAGCCGTGCTTCGCATCTTCTTAGAGTATCCGGGAAAGAAGGATGTGATCCCGGAATTTCTCTTAAGGGATGGGCTCAAGGTGACCAAGTGGAAGTACACGGAAACACAGCCCCTACCTCCCGCCACGATCGAGACACCCGACTACGAAGACGAGAACTTGAGGAAGTCGCTAAAGAACTTCCTCGCCGCATTTGGCAGCAAGTACGATGGCGACCCTCGCATCGGCTTTATCACTGCGGGATTGCTTGGGACCTGGGGGGAGTGGCACTGCTACCCAAGAGAAGAATTGTTCGCCAGCAAGACGGTGCAGCGCGAAGTCATGGACGCCTATGAAGCTGCATTCAAAGTGACACCCGTGTTGCTGCGATACCCGATCGGTGAGAAGGATGACGTCAAGGCGATGAATACAAATCGCAAGTTTGGCTACCACGACGATTCGTTCGCGTGGGCAACCCTGCACACTGGCAAAAATGGAGACGAGTGGTTTTACATGACCGCATTGAAGGCCGCCGGCATGGAAGCCGAAACCAAGTGGAAGAAGTATCCGATCGGAGGCGAGATTCGTCCTGAGGCATGGGGACGAGTATTCGATGAAGATCCGGGCATACCTAGTATTCAGAGTTTCCGCGAGTGCGTGGAGACGACGCACGCCACATGGCTTATGGATAGCGGAATGTTCAAGAAAAAACAGAACGCCGAACGCATCGCTCGAGCGGAAGAACAGGTGCGACGAATGGGGTACGAATTCCACGCACACTCGGTAACGATCGATGAGGTGACGAACGGCAAACTAAATGTTCAACTAGAGATAGAAAACCGCGGCGTCGCCCCGTTCTACTACGATTGGGCGCCGGAATTCGGTTTGTTGATCGATGGCCAGTCGGTCAAGACCTGGGCGGGATCGGGCCGATTGACCGATTTATTACCGGGTGACAAGCCAAGGATTTGGACAGACAGCATCGACTTGTCAGGGGTGAAAACGGGCGGGTACACATTGGCCGTGCGGGTGCCGAATTCCTTGAAGACAGGCAAGCCCGTCCGGTTTGCGAATAGAACCCAAGACATCGCCTCGCCAGGCTGGATGTCGCTGGGCCCCGTCATTGTTCCTTAACGAGCTTCGAGCGCATCATACGAGAGTAGACAGATTCCAAATCGTCCAAACTTCGGTCGCTGCAGATGGAGGCCTACAGCGAACGAAGAGTCGGAATACAACTTTCAACACACTCACAACTATAGGAATTCCTTGTCGACAGTTGCTTTTACGTCACGGCACACCCCTTCAATAGCCAACGCGTGAAATGGGAGATTGGATCGCCGATACAGTGAGAATAGTCAGGCCAACACGTTTATTCTCATCGATGCCGAACCCACGCGGGGCGAGGACGGTTGATGGTACGAATCCTCGGGATTCCAGCAGGCAATGGTTCGATTAGGCTATATGAGCTTAACAGGAGAGAAGGACCTGAAGAGGACACGATGTACGATCTGATTGGTGACATTCATGGCTATGCAGATGAACTGACGAATCTCCTTGAACAGTTGGGCTACGAATTTACAGGTGGATCGTACCGACACCCAAGTCGCAAGGTCATTTTTCTAGGAGACTTCATCGATCGAGGTCCCAAGATCCGACAGGTGCTCGAAATCGTCCGTCCGATGGTGGAAGGTGGGCATGCCCTGTCCGTACTGGGTAATCACGAACTGAATGCTCTCGCGTTTCACACCGAAGACCGCGATGCGCCTGGAGTGTATCTTCGCCCTCGCACGACGGCGAATATCAAGCAACACATCGCTACTTTGGATCAGCTATCTTCCGAGGAATTGAGGTCGCACCTCGATTGGTTTCGTACCATTCCGCTTTGGCTGGAGCTTGATGGACTTCGCGCGGTCCATGCATGTTGGGATGAACCCTCGATGCATCGGATTGCAAATGGTTGCAGTCTGCACGATGGATTGACAGACGATTTTTTGCATGACGCTTGTCGGAAAGGTGCACGCCTCTTCGAACCCGTTGAAATTGTCTTGAAGGGGAAGGAGGGGAAGCTTCCGAGCGGAATGTCGTTCGCGGATAAGGATGGGCACGTTCGCACCGAGATTCGCACACGCTGGTATTTGGAAGCAAGGGGTCGAACCTACCGCACCTACGCTCTCCAGTCGAACGAGATCGACTGCGATTTGGAATTGGATGAATCGGTGATCGCAGCAGCCAGGCCCTATCCGGAGGAAGCGAAACCCGTCTTCTTCGGTCACTATTGGCTATCGGCGCCGCACCCTGCTGTGCTGGCGCACAACGTCGCTTGCTTGGACTTTAGTGTGGCCAAAGATGGATTCTTGTGCGCCTACCGTTGGAACGGCGAAAAGACGCTTAAAAATGAGAACTTCGTTTGGTCCTCAAAAACTTCTACCAATCTTGGCAAGTTAGAGATCCATCGCAAATCAGGCCAGGAGCCCTTCCGATTGGAAAACAATCGATTGGACGCCAAACTTCTCGAGTTCTGGCAATGGTCGAGCTCGGATCTTGTTAGTAATGCCCTCCGCGGGGTGCTTGCCGAGTACATCGTCGGGTTGGCGATGGGTTGTTTGGACAAGGTCCGCGAAGAATGGGATGCGGTAGATCTGGAATGGAAAACCGAGGATGACCGCACCATTCGAATCGAAGTCAAATCGGCGGCATACCTGCAATCCTGGGATCAAAAGAAACTATCAAGCATCATTTTTGACATAGCACCAAAGCGTTCGTGGGATGCCAAAACAAATGTGATCGCAAACGAACCGAAACGCTCCTCCGATGTGTATGTCTTCTGCCTTCTTCACCACGACGACAAAACGACGGTTGATCCTTTGGATCTGTCGCAATGGTCCTTCTTCGCTGTTTCGACAAAGCGGATCCATCACGAGTTTGAAACGCAGCAAAGGATTTCGCTACGAACATTGAAGAATATCCATGGTGAAGCATTCGCATTCGCGGATCTCAAGCCCCGCGTCCTAGGGGCATCCAATGGATAAGGGACCGGACGAGTGGGTCGAGGAAACCGATCGGTCCAAATGAGAAATGGAACGGCTCAGGAACAATCGCAAATCGCACTGATTTTCGGTTGCGACAACGTCAAAGCAGGATGTTTCGTTTTCTGCGCGTTCAGTGATCGAAATGGACCAAGTTCTTGGAATAGAATGATCCGACGAAATACAACAAAACGTAGAGTCCTGTCGGATTCATCATTACCGCAAATGTACCAATTCTCATGCTCACGCCTGCCATCAACCTAACAAGCGAGCTGGAGCGCTTTCGCGCAAAACTGCTCGATCTAAGCCTTCGAAACCCTCTTCTCAATTATCGGGTCAGCAAACGTAAAACGCTCCAGCTTGATGACGAGAGTCCTGACGATGTTTTCCGCAGGCTTGTACTGCAGGAAAAATCCATGCTGCTCCTTCCGGATCTAGAAATGGATACGAAGTCACCATTCGACGGGGAAGTCAGCACGTCCAAGGTCAGTCACCAGCCACTTCTCGATCTTGCTGATCTCGCAATTCAACGAAAGGCATCTTCCAAGCGCAGGCACGCCGACAATCAGCTCCAAACCAACCTGGGAACGGTGAAGTTCCAATCGATCGCTCGTGGCATGTCACGAGATACAAAGACCTCCATCGAGGAAACGGGGATCAATTACCTACATTTGGCCGTTGGATTCCTTCGCTGGCGTGAATCGGAGTCAAGTGAAGGTGATCGTATGGCTCCTCTTGTCCTGATTCCCGTGGAGATTCGAACGGCATTAAGTGCCGCGGGTGGCTACGAATTCCATGTTTCGTGGAACGAAGACGATGTACAGGCGAATCCCAGCCTTCAGAAGAAACTTCAATATGAGTTCGGGATCACACTACCTGATTTTTCGGATGAACAACTCCCTTCTGAGTACTTTGAGCTAGTCTCTCGGGCTATTCAGAACAAATCCAGTTGGAGCGTTGACGAGCAAATGCTGCTCGGTTTCTTCTCCTTCCATAAACTGTCGATGTACATGGACATCGATCCTCAGAATTGGGCCGGAACTCAAGCGTTATCGGAGTCCTCAATTGCCTCTCAGCTCGTGATTGGAAGTACGGAGGGATCGGGTTCGGGACTCTATTCCGACGATTACGACGTTGATGATCATGGCGTCGCAAAGACAATCTCCCTTCCGCTGGATGCCGACAGCTCTCAGCATTCGGCGGTAGCCGACATTGTCGACGGGAAGAACATGGTCATAGAGGGTCCTCCCGGCACAGGAAAATCTCAAACCATTGCAAACGCGATCGCGAACGCCATTGAACGCGGAAAAACAGTACTGTTTGTTGCAGAAAAACTGGCAGCCCTCGAAGTGGTCTATAAACGACTCTCGCAAGCAGGATTGTCCCATTTTTGTTTAGAACTACATGGTCATTCCGTCGCTCCGAAAAAGGTTATGGAGTCGCTCGCTTTACGCCTCGGGAGCAGTGATACTTCTCGAAAGGAAAGTACGGATTCACTTCGGCGACTCGAAGAATGCAAGACGAAACTTTACGCATACCTGCGTGCGTCGTCGAAACAAGTCGGTCCATACAAAGAGCCTCTCTACGATCTCTTTTGGCGCATCGTTCGGCTTCGTCAAAATGATGTCCCGCTCAGGAGGGACCTCACCTGCGATTCGAATGTAAAGCTCGATGCATTCGAAGATGCATGCGAAGCCCTCACGGCTTTCTCGAAGCAATCCGAGGGATATGAGCGTCCCACAGCAAGCGCATGGTGGGGTTTCTTTCCACGCGACCTAGCGCCTACGGAAGCTGCACGCGTGCTAGAACAACTGGAGCGACTTGTCGATCCTGCAACTTCCCTTGATCGCTCGGCATCGGAGCTTTTGGGACTCTTTGACCAAGATACGATTCGCCTTCAAAAGTTCCTGTCGGGCAAGGATCAACACGCATTAGAGCAATTGGCCCAAGACGCACCAAAGGAATGCGCGATACCATTCGTGAAGCTTGCTGACAATCGTTTCTGCGAACAAATCGAACTTCTTGAGCAAACCCATCGACGAGCGGACGATGCTTATTTGGAACTCGACCACCAACTAGTAGATAGAGAGCAGTCCCTTCCAAGTCTCCTTGGGGTATTCGATAAACCCTCTCTTATTCGGTTGAGTCAATTCCCTCCTCAGACTTCTCTCGCCGATTTGAACAGGATCCAAACCTGGGCAGAACAAACGCGTTCGTTGCTTGAGCTCCATAAGCAGCGGATCGCAAACTGGTCTAGCCTCGGATTGCAAAGCGTGACCAGGCTTCAAGACATCGATCGATCGTTGCAAATAACACACTTGATGCAGCATTCCGCAATGGCTGGTCAAGAAAGTGTCGGCGCTGATTGGTTTTTGGATTCGATCCGAAAGGTCTTATCTCGTATCAAGTCGCAATCCCAAGCTTTGACAAAGCGCAAGGAAGAGATCAGCAAGGTTTTTCATTTACCCTCGGTGCCGGAGCGAAGCGTCCTGGTCGAATCGATCCGAAAGCTACGTTCCACGGGTGGTTCGTGGCTTTCCTGGTTCAATCGTGATTATCGGAGCGTGACCAAAGAGATCCGCGCCTTCTCAAAGTTTCCGTCAAACTACTCCTTTGCCAAACGCCTTGCAGCATTGGAGTCACTGGAGTGCTTCGATAAAGATGCTCAGTTGTTTCAATCGGATTCATCCAATCTTCGTGTCCTGGGCAGCCTAAACCGTGGATTGGAGACGGATTGGGATCTTGTCAAAACGCAGTTGGATTGGGTCGCAACCGCGAGAAATCTAGGTCTAGATCACTCCAAGACGAATTCACTCTTGAGAGTTCGTACGGAGCTGGCGAACGGGACGAGCATTCAGAACCTGAAGCTCGAATACCAGCAGTTGATCGAACAGTTATCCTCGAACGATGCTAGGCTCGTCGGAATCGATTCGAATCAAATCTCTTCCCTAAGAATTGAAGACGTCGAACGATTGGTGACGTCGGTAATCAGCCCGGTCACGCAAGCCATTACCTTTGCGGATCAACTGAAAAACCGCTCCACAGCAACGATTCAAAGTTTGCTCCATGCGTACACGACGGCAATCACGTACTTTGATTCAAAATCGAAATTGAAATCCCTATGCGATAACTCCGACAGTGAACTGCAAACTGCTGCAGATTTCGTGCTTCGTCGAGGTGGCAGCTTTGGTAGCACGATCGATTGGCTACGAGGCTTCCAGAAGATCATCCAAGATTCATCGCTTGTCAGCTCGCTCGATACACTCGGTGCAGCCAAGCTCGCAGAGACACTCTCGTCATCTCATAAGGCCATCTGGCGATCCGTAAAGCAGTGGGATGAGATCCGCGATTCCGTTATCGGCAATGCGGAGATTCACGATTCATGGTTGTCAGCTACTTCCAACGGGGTACCTCGCCTCGATCTGACAGCGACCCTCGACAGTATCCGCAATGAGAACGTGCGGCTTCCTACGTGGTTGTCATTTTGCAGGACGTATGAACGGTGCCGCCGCGCCGGGGTTGAGGCTTTTGCAATGGCCGCGTCCAAAGACGAGATAGCAGACTCTCAACTGGCGGATTCTTACCGTTTGGCTTTGTTCAACCAAAACGCCGAGTCAGAGCTAAGTACAAACGAGATCGGATTTCATTTCACAACACGTGAGATCGAAGACATCCGATCGAACTTTCAACGCTTTGACCGCGACAGTATGCAATCCACATCCATCAGAATTGATCGAATTGCCAGGCAGAAGTACATTCCCGAAGGAATCGGACGTGGGCGGGTGTCGGAGTTGACGGAGCTCGCACTGATACGCCACGAGATCGGTAAAAAATCCCGGCATTGCAAGATCCGAGAACTAATGCGTCGGGCTGGGAACGCGATCCAGGGACTGAAGCCCTGTTTCCTCATGAGCCCATTGTCGCTTGCCAGATACATTCGACACGATGCATTGGATTTTGACATCGTCATCATGGACGAGGCATCTCAGATCAAGCCGGAGGATGCCATGGGTGCTATCTTGCGAGCCAAACAGATGGTGGTCGTAGGTGATCCCAAGCAGCTACCCCCAACCAGTTTTTTTGATCAGTCCGCGGAAGAGCTCGACGATGAGGAAGCGACCCAATTTGACAATGCCGAGTCGGTGTTAGAGGTGGCGCAACGGGCCTTCCAACCCTACCGAAGACTTCGATGGCATTATCGAAGTCAGCATGAAAGCTTGATCCAGTTCTCCAATCAGAAATTCTACGACGAAGACCTGATCGTATTTCCATCACCAAAGGGTGTTCTCGGCGGTTATGGAATCCAGGCTCACTTTGTCGAGGGTGCATCCTGCGTGAAAGGCGAAAACGTCAAGGAAGCCGAGGCCGTTGTCGCGAAGATCATCGACCACGCAAAACTCAATCCATCCGAGTCCTTAGGGGTCGCCGCATTCAATCAAAAGCAAGCGGAGTTGATCAACGGGTTGCTCGAAGCTGCATGCGATAAAGATTCCGACTTGGCAAAAATGATCTCAAACATGAAAGAAGGAGACGACGGGTTCTTCGTCAAAAACCTAGAAAGCATTCAGGGTGACGAACGGGACGTGATCTTTATCTCCTATACCTACGGTCCCGACCCCAGCACGGGGCGAGTATTCCAACGGTTTGGCCCTATCAATTCGGTGATGGGGTGGAGACGTTTAAACGTCATGGTAACTCGGTCTCGCAAGCGGATGGAAGTGTTTTCCTCCTTGCACCCAAGCCAAATCCAAACAGGTCCGGACAAAAGCCGCGGAGTCAATGCGTACCACGATTTCCTTGAGTTTGCTCACTCGGGAATGTTGCGAGAAACGGGCTCCGAGTCCGGTCGAGAACCAGATTCACCATTCGAGGAATCAGTAGCTCGAATCGTAGATGCATGCGGATTGGAACCGGTCTTCCAAGTCGGGGTCGCCGGATACTTCATTGATATTGGGGTTCGACGCAGAGAAGGGAACCGCGAATTCTTGCTTGGGATTGAATGCGATGGAGCAACTTACCACTCTTCGCGATCGGCGCGGGATCGAGACCGTTTGCGAGAAGAGATCATCAAGGCCCGAGGTTGGCGGTTGCATCGCATCTGGTCCACCGAGTGGTTCTTAAACCAAAGAGCGGAGGAAGAGCGGTTGCGCAAACTACTATGTGAATGCTCCGCGGCAGAGTAGTCTCGAATCCCTTTTCACCCCGCGATATCCGATTCGTTCAGTCTTGACCATATGCACGAAGCTAAACGGGCAATATGCCGCTCGTCGATGGCATTCACGAATCGGGAATTCCAAGCCTGATATCATCGAGTCAGACGAGCATACAACGCACACAGCAAGTCGCACGACGATCGGATAGCAATGGCTAGATCGCTATTTCTCGTTTTGGTTGCTATCGTCATCGATTAACGTGATCTGCATCTTCGAGCGATCTGCAGCAGCGCAGCATTTGTATGAATCGAGCCAAAATAGTGGTTTGTTCTTTCTAAAGAATTGTTGCGCATTGGGATTTGGGTTCGATTCATCTATCTGATGTTCCATGGGTGCGAGTTTGAGTTCACATACAACTCGAAAACGAGTCCCTTTCTTCGATTCGCCAAGCTCTTTCAACTCAGGAGGTAAGTTCAATCTACTAGAGCGGTTATATCGGTCCCTTTCCGAAGCGTATTCTTGAACGGCCTTTCCGTTTTGAAAATTGAGTAATCTGTAGAAAACGACATAGGGAAACGATCGGTTCGGCCCGGGTGTACTGTCAATCAATTCGCAATCGAGAGTAATGGTTTTTCCCTCCAGCAGATTCGAAATTTCGCGTGTCGCTTCAGCTGAAGCTTTTTCGCTTAGCCGAGTTCGCTCAAGGGTTGTTGATGCCCCACTCGTTGCATCCAATCGCTTCTGATGCGCTTCCTCAACAGCCTCAAAAAGCTTTTCTGTCTCGCGTGCATCCAATACTCCAGTTTTGACCTTGTTTTTCACCTCAGGTTGATTGTCTTTAGGCTGACTGTCTTTCTTTTTCGGCAATGACGAGTCTCGCCACTCTGGAATCTTCTGGAGCTCAATCTCTGATTGCACGAACTCCTCCATCTCCGCCTTCAAGTCATCTGACTGGAAACTGGTTCCTTGCATTTCTTGTCGAAACTGCTGGAACACATTTCTCGCAGAGGCTTTGCGTTTCAGAGCAAATGTCTCGGCGATATCTTTGTCAGGAATCAAAGATGCTGGATAGGTTTTCGAACCCAGGAACGCGATCAGCGCCCGGTTGAGGTCCGCAGCAGCGGCGTAATCTTTGTTCTGCAGATTTTCGTTGATCAAATCGGAGATTCGCGCGGCGACCTCAAGTGCTCCTTCCCGAACGGCAGCTTGATGTTTTTCAAGTTCTTCCCGATGATCAAATGCATTGGAGACAGATGGCATCAATACCAAATTGCATGCAGCGACCAAGAACAGTGTCATGGAGACGTTATAGAGATGTGAACGTGATTTCATGACTTCTCCGCATGATTGCAATTCAGATGCACGAATGTTCCGGCTGGAACTACTCAAGGAAAAATCCAGCAAAGTGAATCCCGCAAATGATACCATAGTCACAGGCCCGATTTCCACAAAACACACTCAACGGGGTCCGACATTGTCCTGGCACCGTTCTGTACGAGGTTATACGATATCGAGCTATCGTGTTAGACGAGCATGCGAACGATCGAATTGAACGACCCATTGAAATTGAGTTTGATCGCGATATCGGCGCCCTTCGTCTTTCAGCGGATGTTTGATTCGAATCCCTAGCACCAGGATCGTACGCGTTGTTGCGAAGACCTGTTGGTCTAGCCCCTCAATGTGCTGGGATTCCGTATGAAAGCTCTCGCAATCTATTAGGCCCTCTGAGAGGGGGGTACGGTTGGCGAATACCTCCTGCGTAACCGCCTCCCCCAAAAGTCTTCCCAAATCCTAAGAATCGGAATCGGTTAGGCCCCGACGTGTCCAAGCCGTCGATCAGGTTATTTCGAAGGTGCCTCGAAGTTGTTAGACTTCGGGACTCGCGGAACTCTGTCTATGGGACCACGCCTCTGTTGAACTGAATCAACGACTCACCCTTATGTTTGAACAGACCTTCAAGAACATCGACGACGTTCTCTGGAAAGACGCCGGTTGCACGAGCGAACTCGACTACACCGAACAGACTTCTTGGCTCCTCTTCCTGAAATATCTGGATGCCCTGGAGCATGACAAAGCAACCGAAGCTGCCCTCGATGGCAAGAAGTACACCCACATCCTCGATAAACCCTACCGTTGGGAAACGTGGGCCGCCCCCCGCGTAGGCGGGGGCAAAGACGGCAAAATCGACCACAACACAGCCCTCACCGGTGACGACCTAGTCGCCTTCGTTAACACCAAGCTCTTCCCGTACTTGCACGGCTTCAAGCAAAAGGCCACCGGCCCGAACACCATCGAATACAAGATCGGCGAAATCTTTGGCGAGATCAAGAACCGTATCCAGAGCGGTTACAACTTGCGCGAAGCCATCGACCACATCGACGAACTCCGCTTCCAGTCCCAGACCGAGAAGCACGAGCTGTCGCACCTCTACGAAGCCAAGATCAAAAACATGGGGAACGCCGGGCGCAACGGCGGCGAGTACTACACCCCACGTCCACTGATTCGCGCCATTGTTGCGGTCACGAACCCAAAGCTCGGGGAGACCATCTGCGACCCCGCCGTCGGTTCGGCAGGCTTCCTTTGCGAAGCCTTTGAGTACCTCCGCGCTCAGAACCCCAAACGGACCACTGCCCAAGACCGCGCGTTGCAGGAGCGCACTTTCTTCGGCAAGGAAAAGAAGTCCCTGGCCTACGTCATCGCGATCATGAACATGATCCTGCACGGCATCGAAGCGCCCAACATCATCCACACCAACACACTTGCCGAGAACCTTGCCGACGTGCAGGAAAAGGATCGTTTCAACATCATCCTGGCCAATCCCCCCTTTGGTGGCAAAGAGCGCAAAGAAGTCCAACAGAATTTTCCCATCCGTACAGGCGAGACCGCGTTCCTGTTTTTGCAGCACTTCATCAAGCTCCTCAAGGCAGGAGGTCGTGCGGGGATCGTTATCAAGAACACCTTCCTATCGAACACCGACAACGCATCGGTTAGCTTGCGGCAAAAACTCCTCGAAGAATGCAACCTGCACACAGTACTCGACTGCCCCGGCGGCACGTTCATCGGCGCGGGGGTGAAGACCGTCGTGCTGTTCTTTGAGAAGGGGACGAAGACTCGCAAAGTCTGGTTCTACCAGCTCGACCCCGGCCGCAACATGGGGAAGACCAACCCGCTCAACGACGCCGACCTCGCCGAGTTTGTGGAACTCCAGAAGACCAAAGCTGACTCGCCCAAAAGCTGGAGCTTGGACGTCGCGTCCATCGACACGCCAACGTTTGATTTGTCAGTGAAGAACCCGAACGGTGGCGAGGAAATAGCGCACCGCAGCCCACAGGAAATCATGGACGAAATCGCCGCGCTGGACGCCGAGAGCGCGGAAGTGCTGGGCAACATCAAGGCGCTGCTATGAAGAAGGGGTGGCCCACGAAAACGCTCGCGGAGGTGTGCCAGATAAAGCCGCCGAAAAGCGAAGCCCGTGACAAGGTCTCCGCCTCTTCACTCGTCTCGTTTCTCCCGATGGAGGACATGGGCATCGACGTGAAGTTTGTGCAAGCCACTCAAACGAAGCCGTTGTCCGCAGTCGTCGGCAGCTACACCTACTTCGCTGACGGCGATGTCCTCCTCGCGAAAATCACGCCTTGCTTTGAAAACGGAAAACTTGGAATCGCCGACGGGCTGAAAAACGGAATCGGCTTCGGTTCGAGCGAATACTTCGTGTTCCGCCCCGACGCCACGGTCAGCAAGGAATGGCTCTACTACTTCCTTTCTCGCGAGACGTTTCGGGTCGAAGGCGCGGCACGCATGTCGGGCGCTGTCGGACACAAGCGAGTTTCAAAGGAGTTCATCGAGGATTACCCGATTCCCGTCCCCCCGCTGGCCGAACAGCAGCGGATCGTCGGCCTGCTGGACGAAGCGTTTGAGGGCCTCGCCACCGCCAAAGCCAACGCCGAAAAGAACCTCCAAAACACCGACGCCCTCTTCGAAAGCCACCTCAACGCCGTCTTCACCAAACGCGGCCCCGGGTGGAAGTCGACAACGCTTGGAGCGGAGATTGATCTTTTAGCCGGGTTCGCATTCAAGAGCGCGCAATACACGAACGACGATGAAGGCATTCGGCTTCTTCGTGGTGACAACATCATCCAAGGATGTCTTCGTTGGGACGATGTGAAGAGATGGCCAACCAACGATACCGAAGAATACGACCGATACCAACTTGAAGAAGGTGATGTGGTATTAGCGATGGATCGTCCTTGGGTGAAGGCAGGATTGAAGCACGCGACTATTTCCGCAAACGACCTGCCATGTTTACTGGTTCAGCGAACCGCTCGTTTGCGCGGCGGAGCAAACCTCGATAACCGTTTCCTGAAGTTGCTCATCGGGAGCGCGGCATTCACGAGTCATATTCTCGGCGTGCAAACTGGAATCGGAGTGCCGCACATAAGCGCCCAGCAGATTAAGGATTTCGTGTTTGCGCGTCCGCCAGTCACCGAGCAACGACGCCTCGCGGACAATCTCGAATCCCTCCGCGAAGAAACCCAGCGTCTCGCCCGCCTTTACGAGCGTAAGCTTGCCGCGTTGGAAGAGCTCAAGAAGTCGCTGCTGGACCAAGCCTTCACGGGAGAATTGTAGGACGATCCAGTCATGAATAGTTCTTTTCGAAATTCCGCTGCATTCGGCAAGAGAATTGAGTTCTACGTTGTCGGGCTAATGCTCAAGGAGGGACTCGATGTTTACTTGCCCTTGGTTGACGATGATGCCATCGATGCCGTTGTCAAACGCCCTGATGGTAGGTTTGTAGAGATCCAAATCAAAGCAAGATCGAGGAATGCAAAGTTTGGTGATGCTGCGTTGTTTGCCGCCCTCACTCACGAAATCCGCGACAACTATTGGTTCGTGTTCTATTCAGAACGAATGGACACGATTTGGATCCTTTCCTCACGTGAGTTTGTATCGAATTCGCATCAAAACAAGCAGGGGGTAAACAAGGACAAGCGAACTCTCTGGTTCAACGGCAAGAATACCAAAGCACAAACTGAGCACGTAAAACCTCAGTATCAAAAGTACGTTGTTAACGACTTCCGCCGAATCCTCGAAGAAGACCCGGACGCATAATCAACTATGGACAACGATGAAACGCCGAAGTCTGAGATCATCCTTTACCAAACGGAAGATGGGCGGACTCGTATTCACTGCCGTTTCGAGAATGAGACCATTTGGCTGACGCAGGCATTGATCGCGGAGCTATTCCAGGTCACACCGCAAAACGTAACTCTGCATCTGAAATCGATTTACGAAGATGGTGAACTCGAAGAGTCGGCAACTTGTAAGGATTACTTACAAGTTCGATCCGAGGGAGGACGAGAGGTTTCCCGCAGGCTCCGACACTACAACTTGCCCGCTATTCTCGCCGTTGGCTACCGCGTTCGCAGCCACCTCGGCACGCAGTTCCGCCAATGGGCCACCGCTCGATTGAGTGAATACCTGGTCAAAGGATTCACTATGGACGACGAACGTCTTAAGAACCCACCTGGCAAAGGCCAAAAAGACTACTTCGATGAACTACTCGAACGGATCCGTGATATCCGCTCTAGCGAGCGTCGCTTCTATCAAAAGGTGCTCGACATCTACGCCACCAGCGTTGACTACACTCCAAACACCGAACAGTCGCAACTTTTCTTCGCGACCATCCAAAACAAAATGCACTGGGCGGCTCATGGACACACGGCCGCGGAAGTCATACACCAACGAGCTGATTCCAGCGAGCCACTCATGGGACTCCAATCGACCCGACCAGGAGGTGTGATTCGCAAAGAAGATGTTTCCATTGCCAAGAACTATCTGACCGACGATGAAATGCAGGCGCTCAATCGCATCGTAAATGCGTACTTGGAATTCGCTGAGTTGCAAGCGCTGAATCGCAAGCCGATGACCATGGCTGATTGGATCGTCAGGCTAGACGACTTCTTAAAGCTCTCCGGGCGAGAATTACTGAACCATGCAGGCACCATTTCCGCCGACGACGCTAAAGCCAAGGCCGAACTAGAATACAACCGCTACCGCAAGTTCTTGGACTCGCAGCCACGCCGTATCGACGACGACCTAGATCGAACCGCGAAGGACATCGCAAAGGTACCAAAACCAAAGAAGAAGCCAAAATCCGAAGACGATCGTGCAAGTGACAACTGAAAGTGGATTTACTGAAGACAGAGTGTATTCGGAGATTCACGCGGAGGCGCGGAGAACGCGGAGAGAGAAACAAGCTCGGAGATTCACAATGACTAGACCGCTTGATGATATTACCGGTGCCATCGTCGATTCTGCGATCAAGATTCATATCTCGCTTGGACCGGGATTGTTGGAGTCGGTTTATGAGGCCGTGCTGGCGCAGGCTTTGGAACGACAGGGTCACCAAGTGGATCGCCAAAAGGCCATCCGTTTTGAGTACGATGGGATGGTCTTCGAGGAAGGCTTTCGAACGGATCTACTCGTGGACAGTGCCGTCATCGTGGAGCTTAAGTCGGTCGAAAAACTGGCACCTGTTCATAGCAAACAACTGTTGACGTACCTTCGGCTAATGGATTTGCAAGTAGGTCTGCTCATCAACTTCGGAGCCGCAACCCTCAAAGAAGGACTCCACCGCATTGTCAACAACCTCCCTACCTCCGCGTCTCCGCTCCTCCGCGTGAACCAAATGCCATGAATGAAGCAGAGACGAGAGCCGAACACATTGACCCTGCTTTAAAGGCAGCGGGCTGGGGCGTCGTTGATGCGAGCGTCATTCGCCGCGAATACCCGATCACCCTCGGTCGGCTGGAAGGCTCGGGACGACGCAGCAAGGCTTTGGTCGCCGACTACATCCTCGTCTATCGCAATACCAAGTTGGCCGTTGTCGAAGCCAAAGCATGGGACGAGCCGCTGACACTTGGAGTCGCGCAGGCCAAGGACTACGCGGAAAAGCTCAAGATCCGTTATGCCTACGCCACCAACGGGCAAGGGATCTACGGAATCGATATGCAAACGGGGACCGAGTGCGAGATGCCTCAGTACCCAACACCGGATCAACTTTGGCAAATGACGTTTGCGGAAGAGAACGCATGGCGTGACCGTTTCGCTTCGGTGCCCTACGAGGACAAGGGTGGCTCCCATCCTGGGCGCTACTATCAAGACATCGCCATCGAACGGGTGATGCAGGCTATTGCCGAAGACAAGCATCGTATTCTGCTTACCTTGGCTACCGGTACAGGTAAGACCTTCATCGCATTTCAAATCGCTTGGAAGCTATTCTACGCCCGATGGAACTTGGGTCGCGAAGCGACACGCCGACCGCGAGTCTTGTTCCTTGCCGACCGGAATATCTTGGCGAATCAGGCCTACAACGCATTTTCCGCGTTCCCTGAAGATGCACTGGTGCGTATCGAACCAGCAGACATCCGCAAGAAAGGGAAGGTGCCCAAGAACGGCAGCCTGTTCTTTACTATCTTCCAGACCTTTATGT
>JBAWXH010000091.1:0-17313 GCA_037144155.1 Planctomycetota bacterium
CCTTCATCATCTTGTCGTCCTTCATCATCTTGTCGTCCTTCATCATCTTGTCGTCTTTGGTCGACATCGACGATCCGCCGGACATTCCCGTATCGCGCATTCCGCTCGAGGATTCCTTCGTCGAACAACCGGTGAACGTCAACCCAAGAGCAACCGTAGCGAGACTGATTCGAATAAGTGACTTCATGATTAGTTCTTTCCACTTTCGCGTTCTGTAACTGACTGTATTCCCAAGTCCGTGAATGCAAACCACTGAAGCGTTTGCGTCCAGTCCACATCATTGATGGCGGAATTGCTCCAGGTCTTACCTCGAAAAACTACCGAATTGCAGATTGTTCAGACTTTTCAAAAATCACTGGTGCCACATGATGAAGCGGATTTTCGACTCCAGGGTGAGTGTGGAATCGATGCTGCGAAATCGATAGAAGGTCTGATCTTTCCGATGGATCGGGAGAAAACTTGGAATTCGCAGGGATCCGACTGGCAATTCCAACCAACCTGCTTCTATGAGACCGCGATCAATGATGACCGACCGTTTTATAACGATAGCGATCCTGGCAGGCAGGATGCCTACCCCACGCTAAAACGAGCAAGATGACAACCTCACATACTCCCTGCTCTTCCCACAGCCTGCATTTACAATGGTATCTTGATCGGTCTCTCCGAACCCACCTTCGTTTCCCGTCGTGAACTACGCACGATGTTCTACCGAAACACCTTTCCCATGATGATGCACTCCAAATTGCAAGTCCTATGTCGAATCCTGGTTGCCATCGTTGTGTTGGCAATTCACAGCACGCAAAGCTTTGGAGAGTCCCCCCCCGATCGTGAGGTACAACCAGGAGTGCCTCGCGGCACGATCACCTCGGGAGAGTTTTCGGAAAGCCAGATCTTTCCGGGTACGAAACGCCAATACAGTCTGTATGTACCCGCCCAGTACGATCCATCCAAACCGGCCAGCTTGATGGTCTTCATGGACGGATCTGGATACTCGCAAACCGACGGAGCTTTTCGCGTTCCAGTCGTATTCGATAACTTGATCCATCAAAAAGCGATGCCGGTCACCGTCGCTGTTTTCGTGAATCCAGGAAACATCCCCGCCACGAAACCAGGTGCGATCGATCGGAGCAACCGCTCGTTGGAATACGACTCACTCGGAGACCGCTATTCCCGATGCCTTCTCGAAGAGATTTTGCCGATCGCATTGAAGGACCTCAACATCTCCTCGTCCCCTGAGGATCGAGCTGTCTGCGGGATTTCCTCAAGCGGTATCTGTGCCTTCACCATCGCATGGGAACGTCCTGACCAATTCGGCAAGGTACTCAGCCATATCGGAAGCTTTACGAATATCCGAGGTGGTTGGGCTTACCCTGGACTCATTCGAAAAACAAAGAGCAAACCGAAGCCGATCAAAGTCTATCTGCAGGAGGGTAAAGAAGACCTGAACAACCTGCACGGCAATTGGCCTCTGGGCAATCATGACATGGCAGCTGCATTGCAGTTTGCAGGATACCACTACCAATTGGTCATGACCGATGGTGGGCACAGCGGCAAATGGGGAGGGGAGGAGCTTCCGAAGGCCCTGCGTTGGCTATGGGACAACGATTCCAAGTCGACCGAGATTCCCATCGTGGAATCCAAACCGAAATGGGAGCCACATCCCGATGCGATCGCACGGGAGGATGTTCCGCACGGAAAAGTCATCTCGATGCCTCCCAGGGAGTCCACGATTTTTCCGGACACGATCCGTGATTGGTCCGTCTACGTACCGGCACAGTACAAAGAAAGTGAGCCGGCCGCCGTGATGATCTTCCAAGATGGGGAACGGATGCGAAACGACAAAGGGCGTTGGCGCGTCCCGACCGTTTTTGACAATCTCATCGCCAAAGGCGAGATGCCTCCCACCCTAGCGATCTTTATCAACCCAGGTCATGAAAAGTCCAAGCCCCTTCAAGATCAGCGATTCTCGAATCGGAGCTTGGAATACGACAGTCTCGGAGATCGCTATGTCCGCTTCCTGCTCGAAGAGATCCTTCCCGAAGTCGAAAAGGAATATCGCATTTCCAAGGATCCCGGACTTCGGGCACTTGGCGGTTCGAGTTCCGGAGCAATTTGTGCTTTCACAGCAGCGTGGGAACGTCCGGACGCTTTTCGCAAGGTCTACTCGACCGTGGGTAGTTTTACCAATCTGCGAGGGGGCAACGTTTATCCAGCGCTTGTCCGTAAGACGGAACCGAAACCGCTGCGTGTCTATTTGTCCGATACCAGTGGCGACATCGACAACCCATTTGGCAGTTGGCCGTGGTCGAATCGCTTGATGGCGTCGGCACTCGACTACATGGGTTACGACTCGCGGTTGGATTGGGCCGAAGGCTATGCGCACAACGATGACTTTGGGAGCACCGTATTTCCTGATGCCATGCGTTGGCTCTGGAGAAAAGAGATCCATCAGCCCATGGTTGATACGCGAGGTGATTTGGGAGGAGATCTGACGCTTCTCAATTTGCTGGTTCCCGGAGAATCCTGGAATGTCGTCGCAGATCAACTAGGATTCGCCGATGCACTATGCACTGACAAAGAGGGGAACCTTTACTTCTGCGACATGAAAGCTGCTGCGGTCATTCAAATTAACGCTAAAGATGGATCACGAAAAACCATCGCCAATGAATCCGTTAGCGGCGCGGAGTTTACTCCTGATGGAAATTTTTTGGTTGCCTGCCAAGGCTCCAAAGATCGTGTTATTTCGATCGATGTTCGGACCGGTGAAGTGAAAGTCGTGGCTGAGGGAGTCAAGCCGAACGATTTAGCCGTGACGAGTGAAGGCTGGATCCTGATCACGGAAACCGGCGCCAAGCAAATCACGCGGATCGACCCGCGAACCGGTACAACCTCCGCTGTCGATACGGGCATTACCCTGCCCAATGGGATCGCATTGTCCAACGACGGAGGAACATTGACGGTTTCCGACTATGGGGGTGAATACGCATGGATGTTTCGAGTCGATGCAGACGGAAACCTCGATGCCAAGATGCCCAGTATGACCCTGCGATTGCCCATCGACCCCAAGGGTGAATTTCGATTCAACGAGCCACCTCCGTATGTTAGCGCGTCCAAAGGAGATGGCTTGGCTGTCGACAAGAAAGGACGCTATTACATCACGAGCGAATTGGGAGTGCAGATTTTCGACCCGACGGGACGATTGTGCGGTGTTCTTCCGAAGCCCTTGAAAGACCAACCCTTGACGACCTGCATCCTAGCAGGCCCAGATCACAGCACGCTTTATATCGCAAATGGGACGACTATTCTCAGTCGAAAATTGACCGTGGATTAGTCACTGATCCGCGCGTACGAACTGACTGAATGAACTTCCTCACCGTCATCCATTCTTTTTTACCGAGCCGAACATGAACGTGCAACGCAGGCAGAATCCAGGAATGGGTCCGAGCGATTTCTCGCAAGGCGGACGCTGGTTGTCGCGAATCGTAGCCATTGGATCGACTCTTGTATGCTGTGTCCTGGCCCATCCGCAGGGTTATGGTCAAAGCCAGTCATCCCGTCGCAATCCTATCGTGATTGAGAACGAACTGCCGGGAAGTTCAGATTGGCAGTTGACCCGAGTACGCGTCGATGGCAGCCGGTATCGATCTCCATGGATTGAAGGGTATTGCTCGAAGCAAAGTGTGCGAGCGGGTGAATCCATCGACATCAAAGTTTCCACGAGCCCGGTCCGCTCGTATCGCTTAGAGATTTTTCGAACAGGTTATTACGGAGGTGCTGGAGCGCGTCGCGTGGCAAACATTGGTCCACTCCAAGGCCAGATACAAACCACTCCGGAGCCAGGAGAGAAAGACCTGCACGAATGCCGATGGGAAACGAGCTATTCCCTCCAGATCCCTCAGGATTGGATCAGCGGGGTCTATCTTGGGAGACTCACCACCATTCCAGAATCAGAACAGGAAGCGTATTGGCAGAGCTACGTGATTTTTGTGGTGACCGATGATCGGCATTGCGATGTGTTGTTCCAGTGTTCTGATAATACGTGGCAAGCGTACAACCAATGGCCTAGTCATTACTCCGTTTACACGCACCCCAAAGGGAACCAAGGCCCATGGGCGGATGTCAGTTTTGATCGACCTTATGGACGCGAAGCACAATATGATAGCGTCGTCAATGATCCGCTCACCGTCGGAGCAGGAGAGTTTTTGCCCCTGGAGTTCCCTCTGGCTTATTGGCTCGAGCAGCATGGCTACGATGTATCCTATTGTTGCAATAGCGACCTGTTGACCCCCGATCGAGGATTGAAGAGTCGCGTCATGATCAGCGTAGGGCACGACGAGTATTGGGATATCCAGCAATTTCGCAGTGTTGAGAAGATGCGTGATGAAGGGGTGAGTTTGATGTTCTTGTCGGGGAATAGCGTTTGTTGGGTAGCACCCTATCGCCAGAGCATTGACGGACGCCCCAACAGGATCTTTTTCCGTGGCGGGCCTTATGGAGCAGATCTGCCTGTTGTTCAAGCGCGAGTCCGAGATCATGGGCCGTTCCCTGAACGGGGGCCTGACGAAGGCTTTTTGATGGGAGCTCGCAATGTAGAACCCGTCAATGGAGGAGGGGATTGGACGTGCGTTATGCCAGAGCATTGGATCTTTGAAGGGACCGGCATGAAGCGAGGAGATTCGATTCCGGGTCTCATAGGCTGGGAATATCATGGAGATCCTGCGGATATTCCGGGGCTGCAAGTCGTCGGGTCCGGGACCGCATGGGTGGGTGGCGAAAAACCACAGCAATGGACAGCCACCGTCTACGAAGGTCCGAAAGGAAACGTGGTCTTCAATGCCTCAAGTATCTTCTGGGTCCAAGGGCTCTCCGATCCCCCAGGGCATACCCTTCCCTGGTCCCATTGGAGTCGGCCGCATGGTCCCGATCCTCGCGTTCAGCGGATCACCACGAATGTTCTCCGCCGAGCGCTGCAAGGTGCGAAACAAGAGTAACTACCGCCGGAGAATTTTCTGACGTTTCGCTCGTCCTCAGGACACGTGTTGGATCGTCCCTTCCGCTCGATTGGCTCCTCCGACCAATCCGTCCATTCCTCCCGTGCGGACGACGACAAATCTCGCAGCACTTTCTCGGCGGTATCTCCGTTACCGCGTAACGGGCGAAGGGCAACTCAGTCTCGTTGAGTCCGCATAATCCCACTTACCGAACCAATCGGGCGGTGGATCAATCACGCAGTGCGATTCCTAGACATGCTTTTCATTAGCCGCACAACCCGCATCCAGCGGATCCGCGACTCCAGAACGAGAGAGAGATCGCCGCAAGATCGGATCTTTCCTATGGATCTGAAAATGACTTGGAAATCGTGGGGGTCCGTCCGGCAATTCCCCAACGGACAAGCGCAGGAATCCTTGAGATAGACTCGTTGTCGACTATCATGGAGCAGGATTAGGCAAAATCGCGTCGTCTGGACAGACTCTCCTCTTTTCGAGAATTTCAACTTTGAAGACCGCCAACGTGGTAACGGACAATCTCGCGAAAAACGTCGCACAGTTCGTGGCCTTCCGAATTGAAAACCAGACGTACGCGTTTCGGATCGAACAAATCCAGGAAATCGTGATACTCAGCCAGGTGACTCGCACGCCGCAAGTCCCTGACTACGTCGAAGGGGTCGCAAATCTACGGGGTTCGATTATCCCCATCGTGAATCTTCGAAAGCTCTTTGGTATCGAACCCAAACCAATCGATGCCGAAACTCGGACGATCGTTGTCAATGTCGGTAAGCGTACCATTGGTTGCACCGTGGATACCGTGACGCAAGTGGTTCGAATAAGCCAAGACGCGATTCATACAGCTCCCGATACTGTTACTGGACATGGTGCTAGCTACATTTCAGGCTTTGCACGCGTCCATGAGCAATTGATCGTTCTCTTGGAGGTCGAGGAACTGCTCGATCCACAAAAACTAGAACAAGTAAGCAGGATAGCCCTGTCCGAGCTCACTCGAGTCATGCCGTAGACGTAGTCTCCGACTCTCCTGCCTGCCCCATCATCAACAGCAACTTTGACTTCTTCAACCTGCGCAATCCATTGGAGCCCCTCCCCAGATGGCTGAAAACACCAACAATCCCAAGACGAAGACCAGCACCCGTCGCGCACCAGCGATCAAATCCTCGGCGGAAACCACGAGCAAGGCCAAGACTCAAAGTTCCAAGGAGGGGATGTTCGACGCTTTCAGCCGTTCGATGGCGATGATCGAGTTCAGCGTCGATGGAACGATTCAGTGGGCCAACGAAAATTTCCTGAATACCATGGGATATACGATGGATGAGATCCGTGGTCGACACCATAGTCTCTTCGTCGACGCCGAGTATCGATCCTCGCAAGCCTATCGCGACTTTTGGTACGAACTCGGCCAAGGCATCTTCAAAGTAGCCCGCTTCAAACGCATCGGCAAAGGAGGCCGAGAGATCTATATTCAAGCCGCCTACTGCCCCGTGATCGACGCCAATGGAACGACGACCAAGGTCGTCAAATTGGCCGCGGATGTAACGGAGGATGCGATGCGCGAGTTTCGTGCGCAGGAGCGAGAAGAAGCCATCCAGCAACAACAGACGAACGATAAGCTCGATCTGGAAAACAAAGTGAATACGCTGTCGATCATTGTCGACGCGGCTTCGCGTGGAGACTTGACTCAACAAGTCGAAGTCAAGGGGAACGATAATATGGGCCGACTGGCCTCTAGTCTCTCCAATATGATCGGTGACCTTCGAACCATCATCGGCGAAGTCATGGCGGCCGCACAGCAGCAGAACGAAGGGGCTCGAACGATCGCCGAAGGGAGTGCAAACCTTAGCGAAGCCGCACAAACCCAGGCCGCTTCCGTCGAAGAAATGACCGCGAGTGTCGGCCAGATGATCGATTCGATCGAAGTCATCTCTGCAAACGCGAGCTCGGCCAAGTCCAAGGCGGTTGAAACGTCTCGGCTCGCAAAGGGTGGCGGCACGACAGTCGATGAAGCCGTAAACGCCATGAAGATGATTCAGAAGTCCAGTGAACAGATCAACGAGATCATTCAAGTCATCAGCGAAATCGCGAGCCAAACCAACCTCTTGGCACTCAACGCAGCCATCGAGGCGGCACGCGCCGGAGAGCATGGACTTGGATTCGCTGTCGTGGCGGATGAAGTTCGAAAATTGGCCGAACGATCCAGCGAAGCGGCCAAAGAGATCACCAAATTGATCAAAGAATCATCGCGCCGAGTCGAGGAAGGTGCAAGCCTATCGCAGAAGGTGGGCGAGTCGCTGCGGAAAATCGTAGAATCCGTCGATGATACGGCCGAAGGCATTGGCCACATCGCATCTTCGACCGAGTCGCAGGCCGCAAGTGCACAACAAGTCAAAGCCGCGATTCGAAGTGTTTCCGACACTGCCGAATCCAACGCCGCGGCATCCGAAGAAATGGCTGCGAGCGCCGAAGAGCTGGGTGCACAAGCACAAAGCCTCCGCGATCTCGTCACCAGATTCAGCATCTAATTTTGCAGGGATCGAGCGAAAATGGAATTGGAACGACTGACGACGAAACAATTCGAGTTGTTCCAAAAATTCATCTACGAACGATCCGGCATCAAGGTCGATGTTTCCAAGATCACGCTCGTGAGCAACCGTATTCGACGCCGGTTGAAAGCGGGAAACTATTCGGATTTCGACGCCTACTACCGTTTCATCAATTCCAAGTCGGGTGAATCGGAACTCATCGAATTTCTCGATGCGATTACGACGAACGAAACTTCCTTTTTCCGAACTCCTACCAACTTTGAATGGCTCAAAAACGAATACATCAAAGAGTTGATCAAGGAGAAGTCTTTAGGAATGCGAAGTGCGACATTGCGAATCTGGTCGGCCGCCTGCAGCACGGGCGAGGAACCGTACTCGATCGCTATGTGTATTTCGGAGGCGAGTGCACTCATGAAGGGATGGTCCATCCAGATCCTCGGCACCGACATCAGCGAGTCCACACTCAAGTCAGCCCGCGAAGGGGTCTATGCCAAACGCACTATGCAAGAACTCGATGAAGCTCGCGTTCGACGCTATTTTTCCGAGGATTCGCCAGGGAACTTTAAACTGCGACCCGCCATTTCTCAAATGGTTCGTTTCAAGAATCACAATCTGATGCAACCGATGACAGAACCGCCATTCGACTGTATTTGGCTGCGAAATGTACTGATCTATTTTGATCGTGAGTCAAAAACAAAAGTGATAGACCATCTCGTTCGCTCCCTAGCCAAAGGTGGATACTTGGTGGTCGGACCCTCCGAGGGGGTTTTTGACATGCTGGGGATGCTCGAGAAACGCAGCACGTTCCTTTATCGCAAGCCATAACAAGGACCGCAACGTGACCGACGATTTCAATTTCTCAACGGGCATGCCTTCCGATGAAATGGCTGAGTATCTCCAAATGTTCGTCGACGAAACGACGGAACAGTTGGACGACCTCGTGGAAGTCCTGTTGGTGCTTGAGACCACCCCAGACAGCCCCAGTCACTTGAACGAATCCTTTCGGTTGATTCATTCAATCAAAGGGGCTGCAGCGATGATGGGGCTTGATAGCATCACCTTGTTGACGCATCACCTCGAGAACCACTTTGAGCATCTGCGGTCGGGTCTAAAGTCGCTCAATCGACCGATGATGAACTTGATCCTGAAATGCGTCGATTTCCTTCGAGGCGCCACCGAGAAACTTCGCGACGGGCAGCCGCTGGTGAGTGCGCCGGAGCTCATCGAGCAGCTTTCCCGATCCGAAGCGGAATTCGCCGACACGGCAAGTACCGAATTCCCCGCGGCAGAGTCCACCGAGCCCCAACCCATGCCAATCGCGCATCCAACTGCGTCATCGGTAACGGCGGAAGTCCATATCTCTAAGAATGCGCCTCGCATCGAGCGACGCGTCATCGCATATCTGGAACGCACGATTGACCTTCCCGAACTCAAGGCGGAGTTGATCTTAGCTAGGTTGAGCGATCTCGCAGTAGTCACTCGCACCAGTCCCGACATCGATGAGCTCGGCAGGCTCGTCGAACTTCGAACATTGCAAATTTGGCTCGAGTCGTCTGCAGACGACGCAGAGCTGCGTGCAGCCGTCGATATCGTTGGAGTCGAACTCATCGAGATCGACCGCGTCGATTTAGTGGATGCGACCAACGACCATACGCCGATCCCTCCCGCGCCAGCGAACGAACAGAACGATGACCAGAGAGTCGGCGTTGAACCCAACGTAACAACAGCCCCTCCGGAATCGATGGACTCCAACGTGGCAAGTCGCGTAGAAGCGGTGGAAAGTCGCGAAGCTGCGGTAAAAAATCGCGAGGCTTCGGCGGAAAGTCGCGCAGCAACCCTGGAGTCGGAGCCAGAAGCACAGGAGTTGCATGAACGAACACCGAGTCAGCCCGCGGAAACAGCGGCTGCGGAATCGCAAAGTCGCGTTGTCGAAACGGTACGCGTGGATATTCAGCGTCTCGATCGATTGATGAATCTTGCGGGAGAGTTGGTGGTCAACCGCGCACGGTTCGTTCAATTGGCGTCGCAAATGACTGAGACGTTTAAGAAGTCGGGGCTCTTGTCTCAATTGCGAGATTTGTGCGAGGCGCTTCGAGAGCAGTCGGCACCCGGAAGTAAGAAAACCTCGCGGTCGGACGGAGCCTTGCTTGCGGATGATCGGTACAGCGAGATTCAATCGATGGTCGCTGCATTTGAGGAACAATTGACGGTTCTCGAACGAGGACGACGCAGTTTCCTTCAACTCAATGAAGCGATCGATCACTTTTCGCGCGTGTCGGACGGCTTGCAGCGAGGGGTATTAGATACGCGCATGGTTCCCGTCGGGCCTTTGTTCAATCGTTTCAAACGGACCGTTCGCGACATATCCGCGGAGTTAGGTAAGAAAGTCCAGTTCGTTATTCGTGGCGAGAACACGGAACTGGACAAACGCATGATCGATGAGCTAGGCGATCCGTTGGTCCACCTTGTGCGGAATGCGATCGATCATGGGCTTGAATCGGAGTCGGTCCGACGCAGTCGAGGCAAGCCAGAAGCCGGTACGCTAACGCTCGAAGCTACTCACAGTGGCAACAACGTCTTAATCACAATCAGCGATGACGGCGGTGGTATTAACACGGAAAAAGTGAAGCGGCGAGCCATCGAACGAGGAATCGTCACCGCTGTCGAGGCGGAGATGATGTCCGAACGCGAGATCGCACAGTTTATTTGGGCTCCAGGATTCAGCACCGCCGAAGTTGTATCGGACATTTCGGGTCGTGGCGTGGGCATGGATATCGTCAAGACGCGAATCAGTGAACTGAACGGTACGATCGAAGTCGACTCGAACTTGGGCAAAGGGACTAAGTTTATCATTCGGCTGCCTCTCACTCTGGCCATCATTCGCAGCCTCCTATTCCAACTAGATCAAGGAATATTTGCAGCCCCTATCGAGAACGTACGAGAAATCGTATCGGTCCATGACCGCGAGGTCCTCTCGGTACACGGTCGCGACTCGATTGAGGTTCGAGGAGAGTTTATTCCGCTGGTGCGTATTGACGATGTCTTTGATTGGCACGGAACGCAATACAACTATGGGCACGATCACGGATTCGATTCCGACAATGGCAGCAAGACATCCAGTGTCCTGATCTTGATATCGGGTTCCAAAGCGATGGGGTTGGTCGTTGCCGAACTGAAGGGATGCCAGGATATCGTGGTCAAGTCGTTGGACGAAAACTTTACCGACATTCGAGGTCTGGCGGGAGCCAGCATTTTGGGTGACGGTTCCGTTTGCCTCTTGCTCGATGTGGTTTCTTGTTTAGAACTTGCACGCCAGCGATTGCGTGATCGAACGCCCCGTGGAACGACGGCAAGCACATGACAACATTGAACCACAAACAATTGGAAACGCTTTCCTTGATTTGCCGAAGTGGAGCATCCGATGCATCCCGTGCACTTTCGAAATGGTTAGATCGCGATATTCAAGTCTCCCTCGATCAAATCGAGCAAGTTTCCCTAGACGCTGCAACCGAACTGCTAGGGCCTGTCGATGCGACGGTGTGCGCTTGCTGCATGCGAATTTCCGGAGGAGTGAATGGACAGCTTCTGCTAGGATTTGATGAAGAAAGCGGTTTGATGCTATGCGACGCTCTGTTGTCCCGCGAGGCGACGTCGAATGAATGGGGCGAGTTGGAGATTTCGGCTGCGATGGAAACCACCAACATCGTGGGATGCGCTTTTCTGAATGCCCTTGCAATGACCTTTCCGAAGGCCACCCATTCCCCAGTGAATTCCGGAGACGCGACATGGATTCCGACTCCACCGGTCTTTGTCAGAGATTTCGCTGCATCCATCATGCAATTTGCGTTGGTGGATCAAGCGTGCGAGTTTGACCGAGTACTCGTCGCCAGAACTCTCTTCACGATCGATGGCATGCCAGTTAGCTGGAGGCTGCTGCTCATACCTGATGCAGCGAGCCTCGAGCAGTTGGCGAGGAGCCTACGATGAACAAGCTCACAGAGTCTGAAGAGACGCTGGTGGCTATGGCCGGAATCGGCGTCGCCCATCGAAAGGGAACTCTGCGCACACTGCTAGGTTCATGCATCGGCGTCGCGTTATACGATCGGAAGTTCAAAATCGCGGGACTCGCTCACGTTGTCATGCCCGATTCCATGGGACGGAACCAACCTGTCGGCAAGTATGCGGATACCGCGATCCCGGAAACGATTCGTCAGATAAACAGTCTCGCTGGAGGAGGGCGAATCACCCTATCCGCGAAAATCGCTGGTGGAGCAAACATGTTTTCACATGTGTCACCGAACAATACAAACACGATCGGGGAACAGAACATTGTTGCCGTTGAAAAGATCCTCGCGGCAATGGATATTCCAATCCTGGCGCGGCATTTGGGTGGCAACGCTGGGCGGCGAATGGTCGTCGAAGCGGAAACAGGAATCGTGCAGATCCACATCATCGGTCAACCCATCGCACAACTTTGAGGCTCCTAGTAAGCGACCATGAATAACCGACTTTTAATCGTTGACGACGCGATGATCATGCGACTGCGGATTCGAGAGATTGCTATCCAGTCCGGTTGGGAAGTCGTAGGGGAGGCAAAAAATGGCGAACAAGCGATCGAGATGTTTCGTGCTCTGAAACCCGATTTGGTAACCATGGATATTGTGATGCCATCGATGGATGGAGTGGAAGCATTGCGAGCCATTCGCGTCGAGGAACCCAATGCCCAAGTTTGCATGGTGAGTGCAGTGAACCAGCGGGAAAAACTAGCCGAGTGTATTCGACTAGGGGCCGTGGATTTTATCGTCAAGCCGTTCGATAAGACCCGCCTCGCAAGCTTCTTTGAAAAACAAGGACGTGGCCGATGAAGCTCAAAGTGATGGTCGTAGACGATTCGGCACTCTACCGACAGTTAGTCATGAACGTACTGCGCCATCTTCCAGAGGTGGAAGTGGTTGGGCTGGCAAGCACCGGCAAAGAGGCACTGGCGAAGATCCCAGAACTACAACCCCATCTTCTCACTCTCGACGTGCAGATGCCCGATATGAACGGGCTGGAATTGCTGCGTGAAATCAAGAAGCAACGTATGCCTGTCAAGGCGATCATGTTGAGCAGCTTGACGGCCCACGGCGCTCAGGTCACGACGGACGCGTTGCTCGCAGGAGCCTTTGACTTTATCCAAAAACCGAATAGTCCAGACGCGAACGTCAATCGAGCGCTCCTGGAAACGCTGCTGACCGAAAAGATCAACGCGTTTCATGAGAGCCGCAATACGACCATGCCCGTCCGCAAACCTGTTTCAGTTTCCGCACGTGGCCCCGAGGAGAACGAGGATCGTTCGGGCCGTCGGGCCAAAGTCTTCGACCTCACAGACTCGACAGCCACCCCAGGACAACGGACCGGGCGCATCGGTGCGGTTATCATCGGAACCTCGACCGGCGGTCCGGTGGCACTCCGCGAGGTCATTCCCAAACTTCCACCCACGCTCGGCGTTCCTGTCTTTGTCGTCCAACACATGCCGCCGAACTACACCAAATCCCTCGCAGAACGGATCGGCGAGTCTAGCCAGGTACAGGTTCACGAGGCCGAAAGCGGCATGCCTGTGGAAGCCAATCACGTGTATATCGCACCAGGTGGACTTCATATGGGAGTCGAAATGCAGCGAGGAAAACTCGTCATACAGACATCCGACAATCCACCAGAACACAACTGCCGACCCGCAGTGGACTATACTCTCCGATCTGCCGCGAAAATTTACTCCGGAGATCTCTTGGTAGTGATCCTAACCGGCATGGGCAGAGATGGGACCGAAGGCTGCCGACTGATCAAGCAGCTGGGAGGCTCTGTTTTGGCTCAGCATCCCGAAGGCTGCGTTGTCTACGGGATGCCCAAAGTCGTGGTGGAGGAAAATCTCGCGGATCGCGTGGTGCCCATCGAAAAAATGGCTTCGTGGATCGTTCGAATGATCGAAAAGAGCCGATGACCGAAGCCGCTCGGAACAACAACCAGAGTACACCCCCTATGACAAATCCTCGTCCCGTGATCGTCATCGCCGAAGATAGCCGCGTGCAAGGAAAAGTCCTCCAGCAGAGGCTGATTGCTGCTGGCTATGATGCACATGTCGGACTCAATGGTGAGTTGGCGCTAGAACTAGTCCGACAGCTAAAGCCCGACATTGTCGTTTCGGATATCGAAATGCCCAAAATGACAGGGTACGAACTCTGCAGCGCAATCAAGCAGTCTGCAGAATTGCGGCGCACCCCCGTCATTCTCCTCTCCACTCTGAACGACGCAGAAGACATTATTCGGGGGCTGGCAGCCCGTGCCGACAATTACATCACAAAGCCCTATGACATCAATTATCTGATTGCTCGAATTGAAGATCTGCGATCCAATCCCGTCCAGGATTCTGACGATGATCCGGGCGATACAACTGCGGTGACACTCGGCGGACAAGTCTACCAGGTCAGCGCCGGACGCCGGCAAACCCTGAATCTACTGATCTCCGTGTTTGAGAATGCCGTTGAAAAAAACAAAGAGTTGCATCGGTCCAATGAACAATTGGTGCTGGCCAAGGAAAAGCTATCGGCTTGGAATCTGCAACTGGAATCTCTCAACGGCCAACTGAGCGAATTCAATCAGCGAATGAAACGGGATTTGCATGCGGCAGCGAAAATGCAGCAATCTTTGTTGCCCAACGAGCCGCTCAATTGCCCCGAAGTCTCGATTGCCTGGAACTACACCCCCTGCGAAGAACTGGCGGGTGATTTTTTAAACTATGCCAAACTCGACGACAATACGCTGGGCTTGTATGTCGTGGATGTAAGCGGTCACGGAGCAGCCTCCGCCTTGCTGGCCGTCGCGATTGGCAGAGTCCTGAGTTCTGTTCTTTCGGCAACATCTCTTCTGGTGAGGCTCGATCCATTTACTGGGAAACGGGCGATCACTCCTCCGGGGATTGTGGTTGGCGAACTGAATAAGAGATTCCCAATGGATAGCCAAGGGGGTCTGCACTTCACCATTCTTTATGGCCTGCTCGACCTGAAGACAAAGCTGTTTCGATATGCGTGCGCTGGGCATCCGCAACCAGTCCATCAACCCCAGGGCAAATCAGCCAAGTTTGCCCCCGGTGATGGTTTGGCCGTCGGTTGGGTCGAAGATGTCGAGTTCGAAGAGTTCACCTTGCAGTTAGAATCAGGGGATCGTTTGCTTCTCTACTCAGACGGAGTGCCCGAAGCAATGGACGCGAACTTGGAACAGCTAACGAATGAACGCATGCTGGCGGAGCTCGACGCGAGCCGAAAGCAATCGCTCGAAGACCAAGTAACCCACATCCGGGCCGTCGTCGACCGATGGTGTCAACCCAAAGGACCACTGGATGATGTTTCCATCTTGTCCGTGGAAATTCTCTAAGGATGCATCGCCGTTCCAAGGGCATTGCCGATAGCAGCATTGATCGCAGGGATATTCCAGGTCCCACCGTTCGCCAAAATTGGTTCGACAAGATCCGTTGGGATTCTCTCACATCCCTGACAAATCGAACCTTTCGTAGCCAGGCCCCCCAAAAAGAAAACGCGATGCAGCCTTCCCAGATTCCGGAGACTGTTTTTTCTACTAGGCTTGTTTCTGTCTTGACCCGTCTTTCGCCAACTAGCTATCCTCCGCCTCGACCAAGGCAAGTTCGGTAAACTCGGCTAGCTTGGTTGGAGTTGCAGGATACGCCGATCGGACCTGACAACGCGATGCGTACGGAAATGCAAACGCGAAGCTCCGATGCGGTAATGAACATTCAACAAGGATGGTTGAGTTCCATGTCCAATACAAAAACTGTCTTCACCACAGGTGAGGCTGCCAAGATTTGCAAGGTCAGCCAGCAAACGATTATTCGTTGCTTTGACAACGGTTCGCTGAAAGGCTTTCGCGTTCCCGGAAGCCGCTTTCGGCGTATTCCGCGAGACCAGCTATTTGTCTTTATGAAGGACAACGGTATTCCTACCGATGCCCTCGAAAGCGGCAAGAAAAAGCTTCTTATCGTGGACGACGATCAAGATCTGGTGGACTTGATGCGAGACACTTTCGAACGTGATGGCCGGTTCGATATTCGAACGGCGAACAATGGCTTCGATGCTGGCATGCAAGTCAAGGAATTTCGACCCGACCTCGTGGTACTCGACGTCATGCTGCCCGATATCAATGGTCGCGAAGTTTGCCAACGCGTTCGCTCCGACCGAACCATGGACACCGTCAAAATTCTTTGCATCTCCGGTATGGTCGATGCCGACAAGATCGCCGATCTACGAATGGCTGGAGCCAACGATTTCATGCAGAAACCGTTCACGACCGAACGTCTGCTCGAACGGGTATGCGATCAACTCGAAATCGATCGTCCCGCTTCCGTCCTGTAACGTGGATATCGAAGATTCAACGTCTTTGTAAACCATCGTCCAGCCATCGATCGACGACGCACATCGAATCTTCATACGATTCAGCGAAATGAACCAGGGGCATCGTATAAACTACGAGCCCTGCGTTCGTTTTTACCCGGCACTGCCACTGGATGAATCGTAACGCTGGTCCCATAACCGACCTGCAACTCGCCTTCGAGAACATGCTACACTAGCCAGGCGCAGGCCTGAAATTAGATAGCCTTCTGTGGATTTAATCTCCGCAGATTGGGAAATGCACCACAGACCGCGAGAGCATGTGGTTTGAGAACGTTTAACATTGAAATCAATCCTCACGATTCTTTCACTCTCACTAAAAAGGTTTTACTATGAGCAACGTTAAAAAGTACATCGCCGAAGGGATTGGAACCTTTTGGCTGGTGTTTGGTGGCTGCGGCAGCGCCGTTCTGGGAGCTGCCTTTTTGGGCAACATCAATCAAGTTCCCGTGAACTTCGGGATCGGGCATTTAGGTGTTGCATTCGCCTTCGGTTTGACTGTCTTGACGATGGCCTACACCATTGGACATATCTCCGGCTGCCATCTCAATCCAGCCGTATCCATCGGATTGTTCGTGGCCAAGCGATTCCCCGCAAAGGACTTGATCCCCTACATCATTGCCCAAGTCGCCGGTGGAGCTATTGGTGCTTTTCTCCTCTACGCAATCGCCCAAGGACGCCCTGGGTTTGAACTCGGTGGGTTTGCATCCAACGGTTACGGCGAGCATTCACCGCACTCCTATAACCTTGTCTCTGCATTCATTACCGAGGTCGTACTTACCTTCGTATTCCTCTTCATCATTTTGGGTGCTACCGACAAACGAGCTCCGGCCGGCTTTGCTCCGATCGCCATTGGATTGGGTTTAACCCTGATCCATTTGATTGGAATTCCGGTCACGAACCTGTCAGTCAATCCAGCTCGCAGCACCGGACCTGCACTCGTTGTCCAAGGCTGGGCACTTCAGCAACTATGGCTGTTTTGGGTCGCCCCGATCCTAGGTGCCTTTTTAGCCGGTGTCGCCTATCCGCAAATCGCGGGCGATGACAAATAGACCACTAACGAATCGATTGAAATGCAGAGGGTGCAGTCCAAGGACTCCACCCTTTTTTTTGCGCAGAAGGGGTAACCTGAAAGTCCTGACCCGCTGCGACAGCAAGCGGAAGTCTGATTTCAGATCCCTAAGCGTGAGCGCCGGGCAGTGGGTCTCTCGAACCTGCATCTTCGATCGGATTTGAAAGATTCCATCGCAACTAGCACTGCCATTGTGCCGCTGCCGGTCGCTAACCGGCTTGTTGATTTAAAGGTATTTGATCGGGAGATTGGTG
>JBAWXH010000092.1:0-16820 GCA_037144155.1 Planctomycetota bacterium
ACCACCAATCTCCCGATCAAATACCTTTAAATCAACAAGCTGGTAAGCGACCGGCGGAGGCGCGATGACAGTGCGTGATCCCATGTCTTTGCCAAACCCGTTCGAGGCTGCAGGTTCCAACATCCCACTGCCGGCGCTCACGCTTCGGGCTCTGACGAACCAAGAACCCAGTGGGATAGTCCTCCAGACTGTGATCAAAAGCTCTGAAATCTCTAACGGGATCCGCCGGTCCGTTCCTTAATCACCGGAACAACTGGTTCGAATCCTCTCGCAGTGCATCGCGCGTGCGGATCGCCCGCTCGGAAGCTTCTTGTGCACTTGCATCCAATACGGTGATGTGACCCATTTTTCGTCCTTGGCGTGCATCCCGTTTTCCGTACAGGTGCAAGTGCGTGGAAGGCTCAGCGAAAGCCCGTTCAAAGTGCGGCTGGCTCGTTCCCCATACATCTCCTAACAAGTTCACCATGGCGGCCGGGCGGAGAAGGGACGTATCTCCCAAAGGCAAATTGCAGACCGCGCGAACCTGTTGCTCGAACTGACTGGTCGGACACGCTTCGATCGTCAAGTGTCCTGAGTTGTGTGGGCGCGGTGCCAATTCATTGACCATGACGTCTCCGTGCGCGTCGACGAAGAACTCGACGCACAGGAGTCCTTCGAGTTGGAGTGATTCGGCGATCCCCCGGGCGATGTTTTCTGTTTGGGACGCGATGCGATGCAGTTCGTCGGATGCGGGGCACGAAGTCACATCGAGAATATGGTTCGCATGGGTGTTGGTGAACATCGGATAGATGGCAACTTTGCCACTCGGGTTGCGCGCCACCAGAACCGATACTTCCGCTTGAAAGGGAATCCATTTTTCGGCGATCAGTGGCTCTGGTCCAAGAATCTCGATGGCATCATTGGCTTCGATGAGGGTCCGGACTTTGCGTTGCCCCTTGCCGTCGTATCCCCACTTGGCTGTCTTGATGACCAAGGGCCAACCAAGCTGTTCGACGATGGCCGGGATTTCCTGGTAGGTTTGGACTTCGCGAAACGGGGTCACCGGAAACCCTAAATCGCGAAGCGTGCTTTTCTCATGGAGACGGTGCTGGGCGATCGCGAGAATTTCTACGCCAGGGCGAACGATTGTGACCTCGGCAGCGCGCTGCACGGCTTCCAAGTGGATGTTTTCGAATTCCAGCGTGATCACATCCACTTTTTCAGCAAAAGTTCGCACGGCGTTTGGATCGAGATAATCTCCCTGGACCGTTTCGTTTGCAACCTGGGACGCGGGACTGTCCGATTCCTCCGTGAAGACCACCACGCGATAACCCATGCGTTGGGCGGCATGTGCGAACATCCGTCCCAGCTGTCCTCCTCCGAAGACCCCCAAGCTCGCGCCGGGCAAGATCATCCCTTGTCGGGCATCCTTCATGATCGAAAATCTTTCTCTTCCAGGACAGCGGCTTCGAGAACTTTTTCGGTCTGTGATTCGATGAACTGCGCTAGTCGGGTTCGCAAGCCATCATTGTGAAGCGCGAGTATTCGCACTGCCAGCAAGGCAGCGTTCTTCGCGCCTGCCGCTCCGATAGCCAATGAAGCGACAGGAACGCCCCCGGGCATTTGCACAATACTCAACAGAGAATCCAGTCCGTTCAAGGCTTTGCTTTGGACGGGCACCCCCAGGACCGGTAGCGATGTGCAGGATGCCACCATGCCGGGTAGATGCGCTGCACCACCTGCCCCTGCGATCAGTACTTGAAGACCGCGCCCGGCTGCTTTTTCTGCATATTCGACCATCCATTTCGGTGTGCGATGCGCGGAGACGACGCGCGCTTCATAGACGATGCCGAATTCGTCCAGAACACGGCACGATTCCTTCATGGTTTCCCAGTCTGATTGGGAGCCCATGATGACGCCGACTTGGGCGTCGGTGGCGTGGAGAAGCTCTGCGTGTCGCATGTTATCCTCGACTAAGTGCAGGATGGAGGGAAGTGAGCTGCGAGGTTTTCCCTATTCAATGAGTAGGCCCCGACTCCGTTCTTCGAATGGACGACTTCGTGGCAAAAAGTCCCGGCAGTTCAACAGAGATTGTTCATCGTCCCGATCATGGATGAATTGACAAGATGGTTTGAGGCTGAATCCAACGAATCCGCAGGAATGCCGCAACGATAAAACGACCCGTCCCGAATCCGCTGCGAGAAGCAGTCCGTCGAAATCCATCTGCTTCCCGGCATTGCATCAGCCGGGAGTTCCGTCCCCCGAAATCATCGAAGGACCAGAGCCGAGTGTCTTTTCGTAGGTGCCATCCCCAGACTTGACGTATTTCGTGAAACCGTGGCGCTTCAGCTTTTCGTCGCTGATCGACTGTTTCATCGCTCCATCCGACCACGTTCCACCGATGGCGGTCCGGGCTGGGATTCGACGAATAGCCTGACCTGTTTCCGGATGCACGGTCAATGGCTCGGCCGACATGCTCTGAAGCAGTTCAAAGGTTTCGCCGTCGCTACCATCCTGAGTGAGCGCTTCGTATACGTAAATCGGCATCGGTAAATCAGCTCCAATTCCTACCCGCCGACCCGGTGGACCATGCGAAGGAAAAATGTCGCAGGCTTGCGATTGGTCGTCTTCCTATTATCCTAGAGCCAGATTGGTGAAAATCAAATTGCGGAGGGCTATTCGGTCCGATCGCTTTCCAGTTCGCCGAAGAAGCCCTTCTCTCCCGCTTCTTCGATGGAAACTTCGCGAACTAGCCAAGGATGGCCGGTTTCGACGTCCTTGTGATTTCGGAATGACTGGGCGCGGCAAAGGACGACGGCAGATCGTCAAAGGCGGATTCGACGTTGGTTGGACAGTGTCAATCCTCTCGAATCCTCAAGAAATCTCAGCCCTTTGCGATTTCCCGCAATTTACAATCCATTCTACTCACCTTGGACGATTCATCTTTAGATCTAACGGAAAGAGTCGTATGCCGCAGAAGCGCATCCCCACCGTGGTTCGTTTTGTTTTAGCAATGAGCTTGGCTCTGATGCCCACATTGGCGTTGGCCCAAAGGGTCGATACCAAACCAGATGTCGGCATTCAAAATCATCCCATCGAAGACTACTTGATCATTGGGGCGACCATCGTGACGTCGCCGGGTCAAGTTATCGAGGGGGGACAGATATGGATCGCGGACGGCAAGATCGTAGCGGTCGGAACCAATTTACAGGTTCCTGCAGGACTACGAACGCTCGATTTGAAGGGAAAGACAATCTATCCAGGCTTCGTCGATGCCGGGATCGAAGTGGACTTGCCTGAATGGGATGCGACCAAGGGAACGCCCCATTGGAACTCCGAAATCGTCGCCCAACGTTCTGTGACGGACGATGGTGCTGCTCCCCCTGTGCTCAGCAAACTGCGTAAGGCCGGGATCACGGCGGCTCTGATCGCTCCCAGCAGCGGGATCATCAAGGGGAGCAGTTCCGTGCTGTTAGCAGATGACGGTCCGTTGACGGAAACCATTCTCAAGGACAATGTCGCTCTGCACGTCCGCCTCTCGGTAACGCGAGGCCGCGGACGAGACGGCTATCCCTCGAGCCCGATGGGCGCCGTCGCCCTAGCCCGCCAAACCTTTCACGATGCCCTGTGGTACGAACAGGCGTGGAGAGCTTATCGCGCATCGACGAACCTGCCGAAACCAGAAACCAATTCGGCTCTTGAAGCGATTCAGAAGCACGTTCAAGCTGGCAAGCCGGTCGTCTTCGATGCGCTGAATGAACAGTACGCGTTGCGAGCCGATTCCTTTGCACGCGAGTTCGGTTTGAAGGCGATCCTTCGCGGTACAGGCCAGGAATATCAATTGCTCGATCCAATCGCGCGAACTGGCCGTACGATTATTTTGCCTTTGAACTTTCCCAAGCCACCTAATGTGGCGACTTTCGAAGCAGCCATCGAATCCGAACTTGAAGAACTGATGCACTGGGAGCTTGCTCCCGAAAATCCTGGTCGATTAGCAAAGGCCGGTGTGCCCTTCGTGTTGACCAGCCAAGGCCTTTCGGATGCCAGCGAATTGGTTCCCCAAATCCGCAAGGCGATTGCGAGAGGACTGGATCCTACGACCGCTCTGGCAGCGATCACTACCGCTCCTGCTGCCTTGCTCAACGTCGAAGAACAAGTCGGCACGATCGCGTCAGGACGATGGGCAAACTTGGTCGTCACCAGCGGTTCTCTTTGGGATGAAAAGACCAAGATCGAAGAAGTCTGGGTCCGCGGCAAACGCCCTGTGTCTGCTTACAAGAATGGATCGAACATCGATGGACAGTGGGATTTGCAAGCCGTGTCGACCCTTGCGGCTCCAGGCTCGACCAAGGCATGGCCGAACAACTTGGTGCTCACCATCAAAGATTCGGACAAGCGGCTTAGCGCTTCGCTGGCAAACCCGCTGGCTGCCGAGGTGGCACCGGTAGCCGAAGCCAAATCCCCTTCGGATGTTGTCGAACCTCCGAAGGCTCCCGATGCCGTCGCTCCCGCTGGAGAAGGTGACAAGGAGAAGGAAAAAGAAGCCAAATCGGATACACCCGCGGACGATAAAGCCGAAGCCAAGAAGGACAAAGATTCTCCAAAGGACAACGGCTTGAAACTCAATGGAGCCCGTTGGGGGGATCAAACATTGAGCGGCACGTTCAATACTAAGCCTATCGATAAGGAAAACGCGGGGGTCGCACAATTGTCGTTGGCGTACCTTGCCAATGCGAATGCGGATGGGATTTGGCAAGGATCTATCTTGTGGCCAGATGGTACACAACAATCGATTCGTGCCGTTCGCAAACCCGAGCCTCCCAAAACCGAAGCCGAAAAATCGGATGCTACAGGGAACAAGAGCGAGGGATCCAACGAACGACCAGGGCGAGGGGAAAAACGCGAAGATCGCGCATCCAAGCCGCCTGCCGCAATCTTGTCGACTCTCCGATATCCATTCGGTTCGTATGGTCGTGAAGCGTTGCCCGAACAACCCGAACTTTTCGTCATCCAGAATACGACCCTGTGGACGAGTGGTCCACAAGGAATCCTGCGCGAAGCCGACATGATCGTACGTCGCGGCAAAATCGAAGCCATCGGCGTCGATCTGCCCGTGCCCGCAGGTGCGACCGTCATCGATGGCTCACGTTACCAAATCAGTCCTGGACTCATCGATTGCCATTCGCACATGGCGACCGATAGCGGCGTCAACGAAGGAACCCAAGCGGTCACCGCCGAAGTTCGAATCGGAGATTTCATCAATGCGGAAGACATCACCATCTACCGCCAGTTGGCCGGTGGCTTGACATCGTCCAACATCTTGCACGGTTCAGCCAATCCGATCGGTGGGCAGAACCAAGTGATCAAATTGCGATGGGGCGGAACATATCACGACCTCAAGTTCAAAGACGCCCCCGCCGGTATCAAATTCGCGTTGGGTGAAAACGTCAAGCAAAGCAATTCCACCGATGCGTCCCGATCGCGATACCCAACAAGTCGGATGGGGGTTGAACAGATTTTCCGTGATCGATTCAATGCAGCCCGGGAGTACGATCGCGCTTGGAAAGCTTGGAATGCAGCACCCAACGGAATTCCACCCAGGAAGGATCTGGAATTGGACGCCATTGCTGAAATCCTTCGGGGTGAACGATGGATCCACTGCCACAGCTACCGACAAGACGAAATCCTGGCGTTGCTCCGCGTGACGGAAGAATACGGGATTCGAATCGGTTCTCTCCAACACATTTTGGAAGGCTATAAAGTGGCCGATGCGATTGCCAAGCATGGAGCGACCGCTTCATCCTTCTCGGACTGGTGGGCTTACAAGCTCGAAGTCTACGATGCGATTCCGCACAATGGAGCCATCATGCACGACCAAGGGATCGTTGTGTCCTTCAACTCGGATGATGCCGAGTTGGGACGTCACATGAATCACGAAGCCGCCAAAGCCGTCAAGTACGGTGGAGTGGATCCAGCCGAGGCATTGAAATTCGTGACGCTGAATCCCGCAAAGCAACTCCGCATCGATTCGCATGTCGGTTCGCTGGAGGTGGGCAAGGATGCGGACTTCGCGGTTTGGAGCGGTTCCCCATTGGCGGTGACGTCTCGTTGCGAACAAACGTGGATCGATGGACGCAAGTACTTTGATCGCGCTTCGGATGCCGAAACCCGGGTCAAAGATACCAAGCTCAAGCAAGCGTTGATCCAGAAGGTTCTCGATAGTGGGGAAACGGCTGGAGAACGGAGTTCGTTGAGCGAAGATCCTTCGCGGCTGTGGCCAAACTACGATGAGTATTGCCATCATCATCACGATGAAGATGGAGATAGTCACGATGGGCATGATCAAGTGCATACGGAAACAGATTCGATGGAGGGAGGCGAGCATGAATAATCATTCGTTCGATGCTGACTGCGGCATCGTCACCCGTTCACCTACGTTCCGTTTTACGTTCAATCTCCAAGAGCAAACCAATCTTTTTCGTACCATGAAGAACGTCACCCGCACCGCCGTCTGCTGGACGGTTTTGTTCGCTGCAGCTTCTGTTTGTTTCGCGCCGGCATCCAACTGCGGTGCGTCGGAACAGATTCCGGGAGGACCGCAAAAGAAACCGATTTTGCTCCAGAATGGAACGGTTCATACCGTTTCGTCTGGCACTCTGACCAATACCAGCGTACTCGTTCGAGACGGCAAGATTGTTGAGATCGGACCTTCGATAGCTGCAGCCGAAGGCTATGAAGTCATCGATGCTTCTGGCAAGCACATTTATCCCGGATTGATCGATTCCTACTCGGCGTTGGGGCTGGTCGAAATCGATTCGATCCGAGCGTCGATCGATAATTCCGAAGGTGGAGAATTGAATCCGAATGCCCGCGCCCTGGCAGCGGTCAATCCTGATAGTGAAGCCATTCCGGTCGCGCGAGCCAACGGCGTGTTGGCATCGGTCATCGCTCCCTCCGGTGGATTGGTATCCGGGCGTGCCGCGATCATCCAACTGGACGGATGGACTTGGGAAGACATGACGATCAAATCGGATCTGGCGATGGTCGTCAACTGGCCCCGTTTTGGTGGCGGAGGTGGCCCGCGTCGCGGAGGTGGTCCACGCGAGCCTGCTGCCGCTGAGGGAGAAGGTGCCAGTGCAGAGCGACTGGCTCCATTCCATCAGCTCATACGAGAAACGAAGGCGTATGCGGCTGCGAAAGCAGCCGATCCAAGCTTGCCTATCGATCTTCGCCTCCAAGCCTTGATCCCAGTCGTCGAAGGAAAGACTCCGATCATGGTCGCAGCAAACTCGATCAAGCAGATTCAAACCGCAGTGGCGTTTAGCCAACAGCATGGTTTGAAGATCATCCTATTTGGCGGTACCGACGCGATGCACGTGGCTGGACTTCTACGCGAGGCCAAGGTCCCGGTAGTCCTCTCTGCGGTGTATCGTCTCCCCGCACGAAGAGATAGTCCGTACGACTCGTCCTACAGCCTTCCATCGGAACTGAAAGCGGCAGGAATCCCATTCAGCATTGCTAGCGGTGGCCAATTCGGTGCGTCCTTCGTACGGAATTTGCCATACCAAGCTGCGGCCGCGGTCGGTTTTGGACTGAGTCACGAGGATGCATTGCGAGCGATTACCTTGTCGCCTGCTGAGATCTTCGGGGTCGCAGACCGAGTCGGTTCCCTGGATATCGGAAAGGATGGAACCTTGTTCATCGCCGATGGTGACATTTTGGAAACGGCCACGCAGGTGCAGAACGCGTGGATTCAAGGTCGCAAAGTCGATTTGTCGAGCAAGCACACAAAGCTCAACGACAAATACAGAGTCAAGTACGAGCAGTTGAAGACGAAGTAGTCCGCTGCAAGAACGTAGAACGATCGAGCGGCAAACGGTTGTCGCTCGATTTTGAAACGGGAGATCGAGGCTCCCGCTCTAAACATCCTACAGGACTTTGAACCGTCTAGAACACATAGGGAGGGCGAGGCTCCTGCCGAGCTTTGGCTGTTCTGGCTCCGCAGGAGCGTCGCCCTCCCAGCAGGAGCGTCGCCCTCCCAGCAGGAGCGTCGCCCTCCCGTTTCTTCGCCCTCCCGTTGCGATTCTGAGCGCGACGACATTCGAAATTCGGAGCAGTTAACAACGCCATAGAACCAGTCGGTGAACCGAAGCCGCCGATGACGCTTTTTCTGAAATCATCGTCTGTTGGCGGTGGATCGGCTACCACCGTCGTTCCACTTGTCAACGCGTAAACAGGGAAGGAACACGTTCCTTATTTGGATCTTGTTCGATAGTGACGGAGGCGAATTGGTCACAGCAGTAGACTTCTATCATCGAATGGCAAGTAGTGGATTGAATCCAACCGATATCTGCATTCCACTTCATCCCCGTTGTGATTCCAGGCCCGTCAACGTCCCAGTGCTCGTGCCGAACCTGTCGGCCTCGATTCCAAGTCGTTGGAGCATATTGACGTAAAGATTGCAAAGCGGCGGTGGGTTGTTGGAATCGAACGCCAAATGCTGACCATGCTGAAAGCCACCACCAGCGACCAGGACCGGAAGGTTCTTGGTGGAGTGGCTGCTGCCATCACCAAGGTTGCTACCGAGGAAGACTGTGGTGCGATCGAGCAGGCTTTTGTCCTCTTCCTGCGATTGTTTGAGCCTGGCGAGCAGGTCGCGGACGGTCTTCATCGTTTCCAGTTCGACGATCTTGAGCTGTTCGAGTTTGCTCGGGTCCTTGCCGTGGTGTGAAAGGTCGTGATGGCCAAGCGATACGCCTTCGATCGGTGGAGCGAAACTGGAGCCGGCAAGCATGATCGTGATCAGCCGCGTCGAGTCGGTTTGAATCGCAAGATGGCTGAGATCGAAGAGCAGACGTGTGCGGCCGATGAGGTCAGCAGCGTTAGGGATATCTTTGGGTGGCTCGGCATTGACCTTGGGTTTTGGTTTCCTGGCCCAGCTTTCGTCCTTGACCATGCGTTGCTCCAGATCGCGGACGCTGGTGAAGTATTCATCGAGCTTTTCGCGGTCTTCGCGACCAAGGTCTGAACGCAGCGACTTGGCTTGATCACTGACGTCATCGAGAATACTGCGTCCATCCTCAAGGCGGCGAATTTGATCCTGCACGTCTTTGGTATCGCCCTCGAGGAACAAGCGGGCGAAGACCCTGGATGGAGAGTTGTCGGCTGCGATCAATGCACCGGTGCGAGTCCAAGACAGGCCGCCGGATCCTTCTCCGGACAAAGCGAGACTGGGGAATCGCGTCTGGGTCCCGATATGATCTGCAGCAAATTGGTCGAGTGAGATCGTGTTCCGGAAGCCTGGCCTGCCTGCTCCCGGTGCTCCAGTGAGAAAGCTCGCGGAGGCTTGGTGCGCGAAGCTGGAACCCATGCCCGCATGAGCCAACCCAGAGATGACGGTGAACTCATCCCTGTAGTCTTTGAGGATGTTCAGGTAGGGCGAGAGCGCATAGTCCTTACCGGATTGAGTCGGAAAAAAATTATCGGGATGCAATCCGAGCGGTGCGCAGATGCAGATCATGCGACGGGGCGAATGCATGGTGGTCGACGTGTCTTCGGAGCCATTCGCGAAGATGTTTAGCCCGGGAAGTGCAAGCGAGATGCCGGTGGAACGGATAAAGGTGCGACGGCGAATATTCATGATTGCATTCTTGGAACCAAGGACTATTTGCTCTGAAACAGGGGACTCTGCACGATTTCATGGATCAACGCTTTGAAACCATAGTTTTTGTTGTGGAGGCGACTGACGATGGTTTCGATCTGGGGCTTGTCCGCGTAACTTGGCACTGCGCCGGTGCCATACGCGAGTAGTTTTTCAGTGAGGTTGCGGGCGAGTTGATCTTTGTCTTCGAGGATGAGTTTCTTGTATTCGTCGATGTCGCGAAAGCTACGTCCATCCGGCAATGCATCGCCGGGATCCACAGCGAGGCCGTTCCAGAAGCGGACCCTGCGGCCGTTGACTTCTCGTGGCTCGCCGGTGGCGCGGTAATGCTCGCGCCATCCACCGATGACGTCAAAGCTCTCAAGTGCGAAACCGGGTGGATCTATCTTTCGATGGCAGCTTGCACAACTTGCGACATTGCGATGTTTGGCGAGTTGTTCGCGGATCGTGGTGGCACCACGAATGTCGGGCTCAATGGCTTCCACATCCAGAGGCGGCTTGGCGGGCGGTGTGCCAAGAATACGTTCCAGCACCCAGGAACCGCGAATGATGGGCGAGGTCGTGGTGCCATTGGCCGTGACTTTTAGAACGCTACCCATCGTAAGGAGTCCGCCGCGATGACTGTCGCTTGGCAGTGTCACCTTGCGCATTTCCATCCCCTCAATGCCGGGAATGCCATAATGTTTCGCTAGTCTCGCGTTGAGAAAGGTAAAATCAGAACTGACGAAATGAGTCAGAGGTAGATCGTTCTTCAGCACTTCGTCGAAGAACAGCGAGGTCTCTTTGAGCATCGAGGTCTTAAGGATGTCATCATACTCGGGGTAGAGTGTGCCGTCGGGCATCGTTGCATCGATCGCGCGGAGGCTAAGCCACTGGCCAGTGAAGTTGGTGTTGAAAGCCTTGGCCTTTGGGTCACTGAGCAACCGCTCGACCTGCTCGCGAAGTACGTCAGGTTCATGGAGTCGATTCGCCGCGGCGAGTTGGAAAAGTTCTTCATCAGGCATCGAACTCCACAGGAAATAGGAAAGGCGGCTAGCAAGTGCGAAGTCGTCGAGCTTGGGTCCTTGCTCGCGAAGGAAAAGGAAGCTGGGAGAAACCAGCACGCCCTTGAGGCCCACGCGCATTGCCTGCTCAAAGCTATAGTTTTCGTCCAGCTTGGACTGAACGCGTGCGAGGAAGGGCTGAATGTCGGCGTTGTTGATGTCGCGGCGAAAAGCGCGACGCGCGAAGTCACGAAGGATGCGCTCGGCATCAACCATTGGTTGCGACGAAACGACTTCGAAGCGTTCTGGCGAGATACGCGTCTGCTTTAGATCGCCAAAAATCGCTTGGTGACTGGGCGGCGGCCAGGACTCGAGGATGGGGCCTTCGACATCGACCCACTGGATCACAAGTCCGGGGCCGGTGTACTTGTCGGCACCGATTTTTTCAACCGCAGGAGGAAGCGCTGGCAAGCCTTCGGCGAGGATGCGGATCCGGTTCTCCGGTTCGAGTTGCTCAGTGAATTCGACTACGGTCGGTTTATCGGCGGGAACGGCGAAGTAGTCGATGAGGCGTTCCTCGGTCACTTCTTTGAGTGTGCCGGCGGTGACGCGAAACGCGATCGGTTTGCCTTCGCTTTGGAAACCGTAGCCAGAAATGCGAAAGCGATACTTGCCACGAACGTGACTTCGAAAGTTCCACATGGTGACGCGTATGTTCGCCGACTCCCAAGTTGCGAAGATGGCGACGCCGTCGTCGGTGTGACGGTAAACACTCCCTGTCGCTTTGACGGACTTCTCTTCTCGAATATCAAAGCGTTTCTTCTGAATCCACGGCTCTGGCTCGTTCGCGATAGCCTCGTCGAGTACACGATCCGCAGCATCCAGGTAGTTACGCATAAGAAATGACGAGGTGTGCAACTGCTCCGCGTTGTTATCAAAGCCGTTCGTCGATGTGTCCAGAGGCAACAGGTCGGCCAAATCCACTTCGACACCGAGCAAATCGCGAACGGTGTTCGCATACTCCGCCCGATTCAAACGCCGCATGACGACACGGCCCTCGATTTCCCTACGAACTCTCTCTGCATTTTCAGCTTGTGTGGTAATCCAGTCCATCACGCTTTGCACATCTTTCATCGGCGGTCGCGGCTCCTCCTTGGGCGGCATGTTGCCATCCTTTAGTTGTTCCAACACGGTCAGCCAACGCTCGCGGTTTTGCTTGTCGGTGAAATCGCCCGCTAGACTTGCGACTGTAAAGCCACCCATCGCTTCTGCACCCGAGTGACACTTCTCACAATGCTCGGTGAACATTTGCTCGCCGGGAAACTCTGCCTCAGCATGTGTGATGATCGAAGTGACGAAGACCATCGCTATGCAGGCAACGTAGGTCGACGTCATACGCGCGGTATTCCGAACCGCGGAAGATGCCAAAGTGCGCACGGTGAGCAGGGCGGGGGGTAGAGCTGAAAGGAAAACAAATCGCGGTGAGTGCATCTTGATGAGTGCATCTTGATGAGTGCATCTTGATCTGAGAATGGCATTGAACAGGGACGGGTTTATGGACGTATACGGTTGTCCACTTTCTGTTTGAGCTCTCGAAGTTCCGCTCTCAATCGCTCATTTTCTTCCTTGAGCTGAGTTACGAATTCAGGCCTATCTGCGTTTCTTTGTTCAAGCTCAGGCTGCATTTCGGTAGCCAATCGCTTTTTCGCCGCATGTAGGTCGCGCTCGATGTCTTGTGCTTTTGTCATGAGTTTGTGAGCCAGATCATGCTCCTCGGCGAACTTGAGGTGTTCGGCTGCAACTCTTAGATGATGCAAACGTCGACCGACCCTCTCGAGCTTTTCTATTTGTGCTCGAAATTCAGAGCGATGTTCGCCTCTCTCAGCGTGTTGATCCTGGATTTTTTTGAGCGCTCGTTCAATGTCTGCGATTTCTCCGCGAACGATCATCAACTCCGACTCACTGGCGTTCTCGTCTCGCATGAATCGCTCTTTGTTAAGCAGATCTTGCAGCCGGTCCTTGAGCTGGAAGGCTTCTTTGTCGATGCTGCGAGCGAATTCCTTTTCTCGCCTGCCGCTGGGGTTCGTTTCCAATTGCTTCGCCATTTCCAGTAGTTTTGCAGCTTCATTTTGGATCCGCTGGGCTTGCTCCTTGTCCCCTTGTTCTGCCAAAAGGGCCGCTTTGGTTTGCATTGCTTTTGCCCGTTCCCGTAACTCGTCGACTTCCGAAGCGAAGAGTGTTCCACCGCTACTGACAAGCAAAAGTGCGAAAATCACTTTTGGAAACGCTGTGAATTTCATGAGTGTGTCCTTCGGTGCATTTTTCGTGGCAAGAATATTGAACCATAGCTTTCCCAAGGCAGTCTGTGCGTTCGGCACCCTAAATTAGGGTTTGTACCGACTGCCTGAAGGCATGGGACGCTTTATTCTAGCAGGTCAAGTCGTGAAAGGTCTGATAGGGTTGCCTTGGATTGTGGCAGCCAGTAAATCGGATCAAAATCGCCGAACTTGACTCCTCGTCAAAGATTTGAAACAGCAAGGAATGCTTGAAGATGCGCTCGTACTTTGGTCTGTCGAATTCGGTGCAATCCTTGGAGCCAGGTCTTAAGCGGTACAGCTCCGATCGAAAAGCACGGTCGCGAGCATCACCCTCAAAGTTTCTGCGCTTGGATGGCCGGCGGCGGAATCAAGCCCGGGTATACTTATGGCGAGACCGACCACATGGGCTTTAAAGTCATCCATGGCAAGGTCCACATTCATGATTTGCACGCCACCATGCTGCACTTATTGGGCCTCGATCACACGCGACTGACTTGGCGTCATATCGGCCGCGACTTCCGGCTCATCGATGTGTATGGCTCCGTCGTGAAGGAGATTTTTGCCTAGAGCCTCGCGTTGAACGCCCGTCCCTCAAGTGCAGTCGAGTATGGTCGAGTATATAGGACGGCCTTTCGAGGCAGTCCTACGGTATCTCGTGGGCCTGGAAAGGCCGTCCTACATTTTCCCATAGTATCACTTATGAAACGTCTCATTACCTTCCTCGTTGTTGCGGCAATCGCAAGCACCGCAATGGCCGATGTCCAGACCGAAACCATCTCGATACCCATGCGCGATGGCGTAGGACTTGCGACCGACATCTACCGTGATGCCGCGGTATCGAACGCGCCCGTCATCCTAATGCGGACTCCCTATGACAAGTCGAGACAGAAAGGGAATGCGGAAAAGTATGCCGACGCTGGCTATGTCGTTGTGATTCAGGACTGTCGTGGTACGCGACAATCGCAAGGCGTCCTGGCTCCATACAATAATGAGGGGCAGGACGGATTTGACACCATCGAATGGATCATGCGTCAAGCGTGGTGCAGCGGACGTGTGGGTATGATGGGGGGCTCTTATGTGGGCGCTGTGCAGTGGCAAGCCGCCGTCGAACATCCGCCCGGCCTCGTTGCAATCTCGCCTCAGGCAACTTGGAGCAGTTTTTATCGCAATCTGTATCTCGGCGGTTCCGTACGGTTGTCGCTGATTTCAAGCTGGCTGGCTGGCAACACTCCTAAGCCAGAAGGTGCACAACCGGCAGACATGGATGAAGCGCTCCTGCGACTACCGCTGAGCGATATCGACGAGGCGATCGGCTGGCCAATGCCATGGCTGGATGCGTACCTCACGCATCCTGAACCGAATGGATTTTGGACGCGACTGGATCTGACAGACGAACTGCCCAAATTGAAAATGCCTGCGTTGCATGTCGTCGGCTATTACGACTTCTTCTCGCGTGAGTCGGTCGGAAACTTCATGATCATGCAGCAGGCTCGCGATCCGAAGACACGCCAGCAACAACGACTGGTCCTTGGTCCGTGGGATCACGGCACAATTGGCAAGGGGACGGTTGCCGAAGTTGACTTCGGTCCTGATGCGGCAGTGGATATTTTCGCACTTGAAATGAACTGGTTCGATCGCCATCTCAAACAGGATCCTGCCGCGATCGCCAAGACGTTTCCGCCCGTGCGATATTTTTCCATGGGGGACAACCATTGGCATGACGCGCAAACCTGGCCGCCCGAAGGCTTCTCTGCGACCTCGTTCTACCTACACTCGGACAGCAACGCAAACAGTCGCAGGGGCGCGGGCAAGTTAAACCGCGTAGAACCTGCTGGCGAAGAACCCGCCGATACGTTTCGCGCGGATCCGGCGAATCCTGTACCAGCCTGCCCGGTCACGGAGATGCGTCCGATGAAAGCTGCGGTATGGGGTCCAGTTGATCAGAGTGCTCTCGAAGACCGAGACGACGTACTTGTCTATACAAGCGATGTGCTCACTGAGTCGCTCAGTTTTGCAGGCAATGTCGAAGCAAAACTGTTTGTCAGCGCCGACACGCCGGATGCGGATTGGGCCGTCAAGCTGGTCGATGTACGACCGGACGGTTTTGCTCAAAATCTTGCTGCCGGCATTCTTCGCGGCCGCTATCGAGATTCGTTGCTTGAACCATCGCTGCTGCAACCAGGTAAAGTGTACGAGATCACTGTGGATCTCGGTCCTTGTGCCGCAACGATTGCGAAAGGACATCGACTTCGAGTCGACATCTGCGGTTCGCTGTTCCCACTGCACGATCGAAATTCCAATACTGGCGAAGGCCCGTTCGGTGCCAGGGCATTGATCTCGACGGAGTCGGTCTATCACTCGTCGTTCAAGGGGTCTCGGATTGTGCTACCAATAAAACAATAGGTGCGCAATGAGGAGCGACTACATGATTTTCGCCAGTGGAAACTGCGTTCAAAACCGACAACCTATCAGCAACCAGCGGACAACATTCGCGGGATCTACGAGGTCTGCCTGCAACAGCGACACCGGTCATGCGGATGAATTTGGGACGTTGGAAAAAGGCAAGCTCGCAGATGTGTTAATTGTGGAGGGAGATGTCATCGCCGATATCAGCCTGCTCGAAAATCGGACCAAGTTCATCGCGGTCATGCAGGGAGGCGTTATCAAAGCGGGACAACTTGCAAAATCCTTTCCAACGGTGGTGAAACGCGAACGATGAGCATTTCCTCGCGAAACACCAATAGTCAGCCTTCGCTCCAATTCGTCGATTACGGTGGCGAAGGCCCAATGCTTCTACTGCTTCACGGTGTAACGCGTTGTGGCAAAGATTGGGAGCCGCTGCTGCCAGCGCTCACTGCCGCTTGGCGCGTTGTCGCATTCGATCAGCGCGGTCATGGTGGCTCAGAGCGTGCGGATAGTTATCTGGTGACGGACTACGTTGATGATGTTGTACGATGGATGCGTAATGAACTCGCCGAACCGCTTATCGTCTTTGGGCATTCGCTGGGCGCGATGGTCGCTGCTGCTGTGGCTGCGGAACTGCCACATCGCGTTCGGGGCATTGTCCTCGAAGATCCCCCATTTCACACCATGGGAAACCGCATCGCTGGCAGCGCATGGCAAACGCAGTTCATCGGCATGAGAGAAGCCGCGAGGTGCGGAGGACCCGTAGTTGCAATCACGGATGCCTTGGCCGATATCCGAATTCCTATGAACGTTGGTGGCTTTAAGCGGCTCGGCGAGCTGCGCGACCGATCATCCTTGAATTGGAGTGCCCAGTGCCTTAGCCAGATAGACCCAGAAGTGCTTACGCCGGTCATCGAAGGCCGCTGGCTCGATGGCTACGATGTTGCGGATATTCTCGCATCCATTCACTGTCCAACGCTTCTGCTGCAAGGTGATCCGACGGCCGGTGGCGCGCTGACGGATGCCGACACGGCGAACGCTGTAACCCTGTTGTCATTTTGCCAACATGTCCGTTTCACCGGCTGCGGCCATCAGCTTCATCGTGATCGACCGCAAGAGGTCCTACAAGCGTTGCGGGAGTTTACGGTATTCCATTACTCGAACGACTAGTCAGCGAAAGACCACCCACCAAATCGCTGACGTTGACCATTGACGAGCGCAAGCTGCTAAACAGGATCGTGAACGAAGCCGGACGCGTGGTGCAAGTCGATTCTTGGCAGCGCAGCGACGATCCGTATCGCCCCCCTCCGCAGGTCTTCACTCTCCACAGGACTTTGAAACGGGAGATCGAGGCTCCTGCCGAGAGGGTGGATCCAAAGGCTCAGCAGGAGCTTCGCCCTCCCGTATCTTCGCCCTCCCTTATCTTCGCCCTCCCGTATCTTCGCCCTCCCTTATCTTCGCCCTCCCGTATCT
>JBAWXH010000093.1:0-16455 GCA_037144155.1 Planctomycetota bacterium
CGAACAATTAAGGCGTTGGAAATCTCAATGCTTGGACGCTATTGGTTGACCATGTCTTCCAGTTGCTTGGGCGCAGTATGAGTCAAGAATCGTCTTGAAACGAACAAGCTCAATTCATTGAGCTGATGGGTGAATTCTGCCAGTTTGGCGCGGAGAAGAGTCCTTTCGGAATGTCCTTTTTCGTCCGTAGAGATTTCGTCTCCGAGCGCATCGGGATCGAAGAGTCTAAGGGACGCTCGGCAATCGGTCATCCGTTTGCGTTGCCGAATCAATTCGGTCTTATCCCCGACGTTCAAAGTATCCAAATGGGAGACAATTTGCAGGAATTGGAACGCCAGACCGCGCGGATTGGTCTGATCGACCACGAGTAGATCCAGCACCGGACCGATTTCATAACTCATCAAATAGCGGTAACGATAGGTCATGGAACTATCGCAAATATCGAGCATCGATTCCAACATTTGACGGGAGTAATTGTTCACCGGCACGAGCAAATGATCGACCAGTCGCAGGAGATTCTGCGCGCGATCAATGCGGCGTCCCAAATCCAGGAAATGCCACCCCGGACCGCGCGTCATACTTTCGGATGCAAGTCCTGAAAACGCCGATAACAGCCCGATCATCTGATTCAATATCAACATCGTATCCCCCATTTTTTCGCGGCGATTTGCCCATGGGATGAGGACCGAGTAATCCAGCCTACTGATGATTTGCCATGAATCGAAACTCAATCGATCCCGGATGGTTTCCGCATTTCGAATGATGCCAGCCGTAGCCGATGCAATACCATCCGGCTTGTTGCGATCGAATAAGAAATCGCGGACCGCTTCGCGCATGACGGCGGTGGCAGATCCATCGGTTTCCAAGGGAGGATCCTCCTCCATGGTATTGCTGTCGTCGAGGGCCCGCACCGCTTGCCATTGCGCCGCCAGCAAATCGTTCGGCAGTTCGGAAGTCAATTGGTGGGTGCAATAACGAGCATGCCGCACCATAAACTCGGTCCGCTCTGCAAAGCGTCCAAGCCAATACAGATGCTCCGCAACGCGGCTGGGTAGATCCATCGGTGAGCGACGCAATTCGACCGATTGCTTACCCGTCGAAAGCAAAGACACCGGTTTGACCGGACCGTGACTGAGGACCCACACATCCTTGCTCATCGAACCGGAGGCGAGGCTTTCATCCAGTTTATGACCTACGTCGGCGACCCGTGCCACACCACCCGGCATGACATCGATCCGATCGCGATAGGCGCAGGCAAAAAACCGCACGACGGCAGGCCACGCTTCCAAATGATTTCCGGACCATGTCGGAACATGGCTGCAATCCGGGGCAGTCATTCCGACATACATCCATGGCTGCTCGAGGATGCCTCGGATGACTTGATCTCGCATTTGCCCTGACAACTGTCGTCCGACCACTTGATTGGCCGAATGACGAACAAAAGCATCCCGGATGTACAATCGATCCAGGTTGTCGATGACGTATTGCTTGGACTCCGCATCGCCACACCACCAAATCGGGCTGTTCTCGAGCAAGAGCGGCTCCCCCAAGAGTTCCTGACAGATCCTCGGGAGAATGGCGGTGACCGCAGGACTTTCCGCCCACCCCGTCCCAAGACCATTGGCTAAGAGAACCTTTCTTTCGCGTGTAGCCAGTGTCAAGCCCGCAACCCCATCACTGCACGTCGGATCGATCTCCAAGGGATCGCATTTGGAATCCGCCATCCGCCGCAAGATGCTATCGATTCGGATCAAGCCCCCCAGTGTTTTCAGAAAAACACTGCCACCTCGCACTGTCAAATCTGCGGTTTGGGTCAGGGTATATCCCAAGTACCGGGCGAGGTAGGCATCTTCGAAGTACGTCGGACTTTCGATTCCAGGCGTTAGCAGCGCTGTCCGGGAGGACTTCTCTTTGGTCGAGGATGCATCTTGGAGAGATTGCCGGAGCACGGAAAAAAATCCTGCCAAACGTTCGACATGCATCCAACGAAATTCTTCCGACAAGATACGGGACATCGCAATGCGGTTTTCGACGGCATGCCCACATCCACTGGGGCCTTGCGTTCGATCCGCTAGAACAAGCCACTTCCCCGAAGCTGATTTTGCGACCTGCGCTGCATAGAGATAGAGCATCCGAGAAGAAGGCGCGACAGGTTGTCTCGCCGCTCGTAGGTAGCTCGGCGCACCAAAGACGAGACTTGCCGGCAAGATCCCCCGAGCGACCAATTGCTGTTCGCCGTACACATCGCGCAATAGTCGATCGATCAAATGCATCCGCTGCCTGAGTCCTGCGGAAATAGAACTCCATTCCTCAGGGCAAATGACCAACGGAATGGGATCCAACTCCCATGCCTGTGGCGAACCCGATTTGATCAACTGCCCAGTCGATGCTGGGGGATTGTCGCGAAGGGATTGCTTGGCTCCCCTCATCCGATCCGTAAAACCTAACCGATTGGATGGACTCAGCGACGCATGCACTCCGTCCAGGAGTTTGCTATATCCCGGCCGAATGCCTCCTTCCTGCGTCCGGAGTTCATCGAAATGACCTGCCGGACAATGGTACTGGGACAAAAGCTCGGACAGTCGAGATCCGTCCAGGTTGGAATTGTCTGCGGTCGACAAAGATCGGTTTCCTTACTACGTGTCGTGTCCTTCGGATTATAAACAACATTCCGCCCTCTGTTCGCTGCAGGGGACTTGATTTCACCAGCAGGCTCAACGAGATTATTGCGACGCTGCTCCCGCCCTATTCTTCACCCAACGCTTGTCCACAGGCAACTGATCTATGTATAGCGAAGCATCTAGTACGAAAACAGATTCTACGATCATCACCAAGTTATTCGTGATGATGGTCCTACAGATCGCGATCTGGGGAGCATGGCAAGTCAAAGTGTTCTCGTACATGGGGGCCTCGGGTTTGAACTTTGAACCTTGGCAGCAATCCTTGGCAGGGAGTATGTTCGGCATCGCCTCGCTCGTCGGAATCTTCTTTAGCAACCAATTTGCCGATCGCAATTTTGCTGCCGAAAAGTTCTTAGCCTTTAGTCACTTCGTTGGGGCGATCGCCCTCTTCGCAACTTCTGCATGCAATACATTCTGGCCGTTTTTCCTCTGTTTCTTGCTGTATGGCCTGTTTTACGTGCCGACCCTCTCGGTCACCAACTCTCTCGCGTTTGCTCACTTAAAAAATCCCGCCAAAGAATTCGGATTTGTTCGGATGGGGGGAACCATCGGCTGGATTGTCATCTCCTGGCCATTCATTTTTTTGCTGGGAGCACAAGCCACCGTCGACCAGATGCGATGGATTTTCATTGTGGCCGGGATCGTCTCTCTTGTTTTGGCGGTCTTTAGTTTGACGCTGCCTCACACTCCACCTCGCAAAGCCGAAGCGGGCGAAGACAACTTGGCCTGGATCAAAGCCTTTCGTCAATTGAAGCACCCTTTTGTGCTGGTCTTGTTCATCGTGACCTTGCTCGATTCCATCATCCACAACGGTTACTTTGTGTTGATCGATGGATTCCTCAGCAAAGCCGTCGGTCTCAGCGAAAACATCACCATGGCTGTCACTACGATTGGCCAAGTCGCGGAAATCGTGACGATGGTGTTGCTCGGAAGTGTGCTCGTCAAATTGGGTTGGAAATGGACTATGATCATCGGCATCCTCGGGCATGCACTGCGATTTGCGACGTTCTCTTTCTTCGGAAATTCCGATCACCAAGCCTTGATCATCTTGATCCAAGTCCTCCATGGCATCTGCTATGCCTTCTTCTTTGCAACCCTGTACATCTTCGTCGATGAGGTCTTTCCGAAGGACATCCGGACCAGCGCCCAAGGGCTCTTCAACCTGCTGATCCTGGGGGTAGGGTTGGTGATCGCCAATTTCGGATTCATCTACTTGAAGGATTTTTATACCAACGGGAACGGAGAAGTCGATTACTTCAGCATCTTCTTGGTGCCGACCGTTTTGGCAATCCTGGCGATGTTGCTGCTCCTGTTCGGTTTCAAGCCACCCTCCGAGCGTCCCTCGGCAGATGGGTCCGGTGCAGCACCCGCTCATTAGGAGTGCATGCATCCGTTTTGAGCGTGTTTTCATCGGCCTAGCCCAACCAATTCATTGGTAGGGAGGGCGACGCACAGGTAGGGAGGGCGACGCTCCTGCGGAGCCAGAACAGCCCAAGCTCGGCAGGAGCCTCGCCCTCCCTCCATCGCCCTCCCTTTTTGTTCTAGATGGTTCTGCGTCCGGAAGGATGTTTAGCGTGTGGGCTTGCCCCCGGATGCATGCGAGCCTAAGGCCTCGTAAAAACAACCTATACGCGGACGTCGGCGGACAACGGATCTTCGCTCGAGGTCGAGCCGAGAATAGGCGCCACGATCTCGTCGAGGAACTCGGCCACTTGCCTCTCCGCTCGACCCGTGTATTGCTCGGGGGCGAGAACATCGTTGATCGCGACATCTGCGAACGCGGGGTCAGCAGCTAATCTTTCAAGCAAATCATTCGGCAAAGCCTCCTGTTTGACACGCAACGCGGCGGCTTGGCTATGAACCCGAATGACTTCGTGCAAATGCTGACGATCTCCTCCAGCCGCCACCCCTGCCATGAGCAGCGACTCCGTCGCCATGAACGGGAGTTCTTCCTTCAGATTCTTTTCAATGGTCTTCGGATATACGACCAATCCTTGCGAAACATTTTGCAGCAGGACCAGACACGCATCGACCGCCAGGAAGGCTTGCGGTAGGACCAATCGTCGATTGGCGCTATCATCTAGGGTCCGTTCCAACCATTGCGTCGCAGCGGTCATCGCTGGACTGGATTGCAAACTCATCACGAAGCGCGCCAGAGAACACATCCGCTCGCTGCGCATCGGATTGCGCTTATAAGCCATAGCCGATGAACCGACTTGATGGGTTTCAAAAGGTTCCTCAATCTCTTTCTTGTGCGCGAGGATTCGCAAGTCCGTTGCGATCTTGTGGACACTGACCGCGATACCCGTCAAGCAATCGACCAGGAAAGCATCCACTTTGCGGGAGTACGTCTGCCCGCTGACTGCAACGGCTCCTGGGAACCCAAGCCGAGTGGCGATCCTCTGTTCCAGTTCTCGGACCCGCTCGTGGTCCCCATCGAACAGTTGCAGGAAACTCGCTTGAGTCCCCGTAGTCCCTTTCGCGCTGCGAGCGAGCAAACTATCCAGCCGATGATCGACCTCTTCGAGATCGAGAACTAAATCGTAGGCCCATAACGTGGCCCGTTTTCCGACGGTGGTGGGCTGGGCGGGTTGCAAGTGGGTGTATGCCAGACAAGGGATCGCAGCGTTCTGCTGTGCAAACTTCGATAAGCATTCAATGCAGGCCACTAGCCTGCGGCGTACCAATTGCAAGGCATCTCGAAAGATCATCAAGTCCGCGTTGTCCGTGACATAACAACTGGTTGCACCTAAGTGGATAATCCCACGCGCTTCGGGGCATTGATCGCCATAGGCGTGGACCTGGGCCATAACGTCATGCCGCAGTTTGCGCTCGTACGCGTCGGCCACTTCGAGATTGAGTCGATCGCGATAGGTTTTGAGCTGTTCGATTTGAGCCGATGTGATCGGCAGCCCCAAATCCCGCTCCGTTTCGGCCAAGATAATCCACAGTTCGCGCCACAGTCGAATGCGATGCTCGGTGCTAAAAAGTCGAGCGATGTCTCGCGAGGCATAACGGGTGATCAACGGATTTTCGTAGACGGAGTCAGACACGATGGCATCCATGAAGAGGGTCAAAAATTGCTATTTCGCCATGGAGACGAATTTCGTATGCATGCTGGATGCACGAATATAGCATCCATCGCAGCCATCGTCGTTGCCATGCAACCGATCGAGAATTCGCCCCCGGCGAAGCGTATTACTCGGCTGTCCTGGCCAAAGGAAGCCAATTGATGCGTGTGGATGTCGCGCGCGAGGCATGGAAAGGGCCGGCCGAAGGGACGATTGGGTGGTGGATTAACCGAAATCCTAAAAAAGAATCGTCCAAGCGAACGCCTGCTCCTGCCCACGTGTTGCTGGCAACCTTGGACACTCTGCTCGACGATCCGAATCAATCCCAGCTTGCCTATCTTCTCGCGCTCATCCTGATTCGCCGTCGCGTTCTCGTGGAAAATCCGGATTCCGCCCCCGATGGTCCCGATGATTCCCCTACTTCCCTGGATGGCGCGCCACTTTTGCACTTGACCCACCATGCGACCAGTCGCGATTTTGTGATCCCTGTGTGTGAGCCATCGTTCGAGCAAAGTGAGTCGTTGCAACAGGAGCTGCATCAAGTCCTTTTTTGCGAATCGTGATTCGATGCTCCAATCTCGACGGCGAACCTTCATTCCCACACGCTAGTAGCGGCCCATGATCCATCGCCTTCCGATGCCCACTCCGAAATCGACCGCTTCGTCGCTGAAGGCCTTGGCTATCCTTCTCCTTACCGCCGCCGCGTCGGGTGCCACCTGCATCCCGAAGCGCACCGCTGCCGAGTTTCAACCCAAGCCCGTTTTTACCAGCCAACCTTCGACCGACCAACTTATCGAAGTCTTGAATCGATCGCGCGGGATCCAATCGCTGCAATCGAATTTCGTCACGGTCAATCCAAACAAGATGCGCAATCTCGATGCGACTCTGGTATGGCAGCGCCAGCGGAAGTTCCGCATGTCCGGGGGCATTTCTCGGATGCTCGGCAACAACTTTGAAGTTGGCAGCAACGACGAATGGTTTTGGATGGCCATTCGGGGTGGAGGAACGCCCCAGCTATTCGTCGCCCGGCACAATGAGTTCGAATCTCAGCCTGTTCGCCGCATCCTCCCAGTGTCCCCCCTTTGGATTCTCGAAGCCCTCGGAGTGAGCGAAGTCGACCAGCTCATCGGCCAACCCGTTCCCCGTCCAGACGGAATGCTCGAACTGACCAGCCTCTCGTCAACTCCAACCGGCACTTACACACGGACGTTGGTGGTCGACCCTCGCTTTGCCTTGACGCGCCAGATTTTTTTGCGAGACCCTTCCGGGAGATTGGTAGCGACCGCCAACCAATCGGAACATGAATTCTATCCGTCGATCGGGATGTCGCTGCCCCACCGCGTCGTCATTCAATTGAACCCGATCATCGATCCTCCAACCGAAATCGACATTACCATTGGCAAGTATGCGGTCAACAGCCTCGATGCCACGGCTGCCAATGTCACGGCCGGATACGAACTGCCCAATCCCAATGGCTACGAAGTGGTTAACTTGGTGCAGTTCAATCAAGGTTCGCCACAGGCGGTTACACCGATTCAAGTAACACCTGCCGCCCCCTCCTTGCAGCCGACCAACAGCGCCTATCGAGGTGTACCTTGGGACGGCACGCTGCTCCGCTAGACGTTTAGCCAGCAATCTTGTTTGACGTTGCATCGCATCGGGAATTCTAGGTACAGTCCCCACGATGATTCGGCTCCTCTCCCGTGCCGCACCTCGACTCTCAGAGCCACTTGCACGGAACCGCTTTTCCAAGGCACAGCCTCGACCATTACCCTCGCGACCATTACCCAATCGAGCGATCGATGTTTTCACGTTGGACGATTCGCAAAAAGCTTCAAATGGCGATGGCCGTCCTCGGACTGGTGATCGCCGTATTGGGCTATAGCAGTTTTCGTGGCGTCTATGCGTACAAGGAATTGGCAGCCTCCCTCAGCAGTCGCGCCTCGGAGATTCCGTTAACTGCGGAACTGACGCGAGCGATCGATAATTTGAGAATTGACTTTGAATTCAAACCTCAAGCATCGTTGCCCCCTTTGTCCATGGAATCGAACGATCCAGGGTCCGAAGTCAACCAACCCTTTTTGGATCGAGTCCAAAAGGTCCGTGAAGTCCTGGCGACGTACAAATCCCGCCTCGAAGGCTCCCATTCGGAGGACCAATTCCTAGCCGACCGCAGCGAAGAATTGCAGCAAGCCCGCGAGATCAGCGAGTTGGTCAATGACATCGCATGGCGTTATCAACGCCGCGATTTCTTTTCGCATCGTTTGGCAAAGATGGAGCAGATCCAGGACATCGATCGATTGCAAGAGTTATCGCATCAATTGCCGACATTGCTGACATCGCGTATGGTGAGCTTTCGCGACGAAGTCCGCGTGCGCTATCGAACGTGGATCATCATGACCTGGTCGAGCGCTAGCCTCGCTGGATTCCTGTTGGTCGGACTGATGGCCTATGCACGATCGGCAGTTGTTCGTCCTTTCAAAGACCTCCTGTTTGGTGCGCGCCGCGTAGCCAACGGCGACTTCTCGTACCGGATCCACACGTCTTCCTCGGACGAGATTGCGGAACTGGCTCGCGCTATCAATCTCGGTGCGCAAAGCTTCCTCGCCATCCAACGGGAACTCAACGAACAGGTCCGCCAGCGTTCCGAAGAAGTGATCCGAAACGAACAATTGGCCAGCGTCGGTTTTTTGGCTGCAGGGGTGGCTCACGAGATCAACAATCCCTTAGCGGCTATCGCCTGGAGTGCCGAAGCTCTCGAATCGCGTCTGCATCGTATCTTGCATCCGGTGCTTGTTCCTTCGGAGTCCGAATCGAGCGACGATCCTGACAGTATCCACATCGCCCCCGAAACGCTCCTTTCGGGAACCGATTTGGAAACGCTTAAAAATTATTTGCGTCGCATTCAGGACGAAGCCTTCCGATGCAAAGGCATTACCGAGCGGTTGTTGGATTTTTCTCGCCTGGGAAATGTACAGCGCAAACAAGCCATCGATATGAATGAGATTGTGGAGGACGTCGTCGATATGGTGCGTCATCTCGGTCCCTATCGAAACCAAAAAATCGACTTCACTCCCAACGCCGAGCCGATGACGGCTTGGGCTAGCCCGCAAGAGATGAAACAGGTCGTCCTGAATCTGCTCACAAACGCCTTGGAATCCTTGGACCCTGAGTCCAAAGAAGGCTGCGTCTCGATTGCGTTGCAACCAGGTCTCGACTCCGTCCTTTTAATGATCGAGGACAACGGTTGCGGCATGAGCGACGAAGTTCTGAAACATTTGTTCGAACCCTTTTTTACTCGCCGTCGCGATGGGCGCGGTACAGGGCTCGGACTGCCGATCACCAATCGGATTATCACAGACCATGGCGGTCGAATCACTCCAAAGAGCGACGGAACCGGGCGCGGTTCTCGCTTTGAAGTGATGCTCCCTTCCAAACCCACGAACGATTCGCTTTATGACAACCATCAAAAACTCGCTGTCGCCTGAATCCCTTTCCATCCTGTTCGCGGATGACGAAAAGGAATTGCAGGAACTCGCCCGTATGGAATTGCCCCACTACGGCCATCGAGTCACCGTTTGCCCGGATGGCTACACGGCGATCGCTGCGCTGGAAAAGGAGAACTTCGATTGCCTGATCGTCGATCTCGACATGCCCGGCATGAATGGAATCCAAGTCATCGAGCGCGCGATGACGTTGTCTCCGACGACCGAGGCGATTGTATTGACCGGAAAACGCTCCGTCGAAACGGCCATTGCAGCCCTTCGATTCGGCGTGATCGATTACCTCAGCAAGCCCTGCCGCTTTTCCGAACTCAATCTCCTTCTCTCGCGCGTCTCGCAGCGCCGAAAACTCAAGCAGCGAACTGCCAATCTAGAACGGCTTGCGAAAAATCAAGTGGCGAAAGTCACACAAATCGTCGGTTCCTCAGAACCGATGCACGTCATCGCCAAATTGATCGATAAAGTCGCACCGACGAACAGCACGGTCTTGATCCGGGGCGAGACCGGCTGTGGCAAGGAATTGGTTGCACGATCCGTGCATGAAAAGAGCTTGCGAAGCGACAAACCATTCATCGCAATCAACTGCGGTGCATTGCCCGAACATCTGATCGAGAGCGAACTGTTCGGCCACAAAAAGGGAGCCTTCACCGGCGCCGATATGCAGCGCCAAGGTTTGTTCGAAGTCGCTAGCGGCGGAACCATCTTTCTCGATGAGATCGGTGAACTCCCTCTATCGATGCAAGCCAAACTGCTGCGTGTCCTGGAAAGTGGCGATCTACGTCGGGTTGGGGACAACGAAACATTGCATGTCGATACACGCGTCGTTTGTGCAACGCATCGCGACTTGGAATTGATGGTCGAGACCGGGTCCTTTCGCGAGGATCTCCTATTTCGCATCAACACGTTCGAAATCCATGTGCCACCCCTGCGCGAACGTAGCGAAGATGTCATGCCGTTGGCCCGCCATCTGTACCTGAGGCATCGTCCCGAGCACGCTTCGATCCATCCCCTCTTCAGCGACGAAGCCATCGCGATTCTGCTACATCATCCATGGCCCGGCAACGTCCGAGAACTGGCCAACGTGATTGAGCGCGCCACCATCCTATGCGAACATCCACCGATCCTGCCCGAACACCTCCCGCGGCATTTGGTAGAGCGCAAACTGCGCCGAGAAATGAAGCCTACGCCTTCGGCTCCTGCCGCATCCAGTCCTTTGAGTTTGAAAGAACTCGAAGTCCTCGCGGTCCTAGAAGCCGTTCAACGCCACAAAGGGAATAAGCCAGCGGCCGCTGAGGAACTGGGGATCAGCCTCAAGACGCTCTACAACAAAATCAATCAAGCCGAACCGAATATCAAGAAACCTGCTTGATCTGCAACACGACTGAACGAGTGTCCAATCGGTCTTCCGCAGATCGCTTTAGCTCGGCATTTGTTTCAGTCGTTCCAGCGCCTGTTCGGTGGCTGCTCTCTGAGCTATGAGATCGCTGAGGGCTTGTCGCTCCTTCTCGATGATGTCTGGAGGTGCCTTGCCCACGAAAGCTTCATTCGAGAGACGACCCTCTTTCCCCTGGATCTGCTTGATCAGATTCGCCAACAGCTTTTCATTGCGCGAAATCTCAGCCGCGATGTCGATGAACTGACTCAAGTCCACATAGACATCCATCTGATCAATCCCGACATGGGCTTGGACTTCAGGCAATGAGATATCTGGCCCCCAGCCTGTCGCTTCCGCCCCTGCCATGCTCTCGAGGAAGGGTGCCATCGGTTTAAGAAGTTGTTCTATTTCGCTTTGGCATCGGACCGTGAACTGGATCCGTTGTTTCGGTGCAATATTCTGCCGCGATCGAATCTCTCGAATGGCTCCTATCAGTGCTGCAAAGTGGGCGAACTGCGCCTCAACATCGGTCCGTATCCATTCAGGCTCACTCTTAGGCCAGGGGGCGAGAATGATCCAAGGAGTCGCAGGTGCACTGTCCAGCAGATCCCGCTGCGGGACGAAGCGACCGAGTTGTTGCCAAATGGCTTCGGTCACGAAGGGTATGACCGGATGGAGCAAACGCAGCATTTGGTCTAGGCAATGAGCGAGAATGCGTTGAACCAGGGGCCTGGCCTCCGGATCCTGCAAGCGGGGCTTGGCCATTTCAACATAGTACGAGCAGAAATTATCCCATGCGAAATCGTAGATAGCACGGGCCGCTTCGGCATAGGCATACCGATCGAGTTCGCGATCGACGGTTTGAGTGACCGATGCCAGTCGCGACAGGATCCATTGGTCTTCCAGCGGTAGCGCATTCCACGCGATCGGCCCGGCGGTATAGCCTTGCAAATTGAGCATCACAAATCGGGATGCGTTCCACAGTTTATTGACAAAGTTCCGAGCGACCTCGAAGCGTTCACTAACCACCGGAGCGCGCAGCAGGGCTTTGTCTTCGACGGAATCCGCCCATTGCGTTCCAAATGGTTTCTTGCATTTGTCGCACTGAACCCTGGGACGAATTCGGTTTTCTTTCGTCTGATTGACGAGAGCCGCACAGTGCGGACACTCGTACTGAACAGGCATGCGAACATCCTGAGTTTCGGTGGTCAGCCACGTCAATCCAAAGCGCAGTGCATCGGCACCAAACTTGTCGATCACGTCCAACGGATCAACTCCATTCCCCTTGCTCTTGGACATTGTCTCGCCATAAGCATCCAGAATTTTGGGGTGGATGTAGACTTCGCGGAACGGAACTTGCCCGACGTTGTTGAGCCCCATCAAGACCATCCGCGCGACCCAAAGGGTGATAATGTCGCGCGATGTGATCAAGGTGTTGGTCGGATAGAAATAATCGAGTTCCGCTGTCTGATCGGGCCAACCCAAAGTGGAATGCGGCCAAAGGGCCGACGAGAACCACGTGTCGAGCACATCGGACTGACGAACCAATCCGAGCCCCTCCAACGTCGCCTCGATGTCAGTCGATTCGTCTTTGACGCAAACATGTAGCGTCGCTGGCTGCTCAATGGAAGCGGAGAGCAATCCATCTGCAAAACCAGGCAGCGACTCAATTTGGCGAAGCATCTGATTCGCATCGCCTGCGGTCTCGAAGGTTTTGCTCCAGATCGGTATCTGATGTCCCCACCATAATTGCCGACCGACGGGCCAATCCCGCTTTTCACTAAGCCAATCGATATATCCCGAGGTGTAACGCTCTGGATAAATTTTTACCTGGCCGGAAGTGACGGCATCGATGGCGGATTGTGCAAGGCCCGACATGGCGACGAACCATTGATCGGCGAGATACGGTTCGATGGCCGTTTTGCTGCGATCGCTGTGCTTGAGGTCGATCGTGCGATCTTCAATCCGCTCGATCAAACCCAACGCATCCAAATCCGCGACAACCTGGATTCGGGCTTTGGACATCGACAGTCCCGCATACTGTCCACCCTGTTCGTTAACGGTCCCGTCGGTCCGCATGATATTGATCATCGGCAGATCGCACCGCCGCGCGACTTCATAGTCATTGGGATCATGGGCCGGTGTGATCTTGACACATCCGGAGCCTAATTCCGGCTTTGCCCAATCATCCACCACGATCGGTATTTCCCGCTCTGCCAGTGGCAACCGGAGTTTGCGTCCATTGCGGGCCATGGCCGCCAATGCTTCGAGGGATGGCAGGACGTCGCGCTGACGAGCTTGCAACTCGTCGATCTGGGTTTCGATCGCCGGTTTGTCCTTAGCGGAGGCATCGACCCGTTTTTGCTGCAACAGTTCAAGAGCTTTGGCAAGTGCCTCGCCCGGGTTGGGATGGACAGCCACCGCCGTATCTCCCAGCATGGTTTCCGGGCGCGTGGTCGCGACGACGACGTATTGCGGTTCGCCCGGCAGTGGATCGATCACGGGATAGCGGAAATGCCAGAAATTTCCTGCGACGGCTTCTGTAAAGACTTCATCGTCGCTGACGGCGGTTTGCAAGTACGTATCCCAATTCACGAATCGCTTGCCTCGGAAGATCAGTCCTTTGGAGAAAAGATCGAAGAACGTCGTGCGAACGGCGCGAGCGCACATCGCATCGAGCGTAAACCGCGTGCGGCGCCAATCGCAGGAACAACCCATCCGCTCCAACTGGCTGAGAATGCGTTTCTCGTATTGATCCTTCCATTCCCAAATGCGCTCGACCAGCTTTTCGCGACCCAAATCGTGCCGCGTTTTATTCTCGACTTCTTTTAAGCGACGTTCGACGACGGCTTGCGTTGCGATTCCGGCATGATCGGTCCCCGGCATCCACAAGGCAACTTCGCCCATCATGCGATGCTTGCGAATTTGGATGTCTTGAAGGGTGTTGTTGAGGGCATGTCCTAAATGGAGAGCGCCGGTCACATTGGGAGGGGGGATAACAATCGTATACGGCTTCTTTGAACGATCGATATCGGCATTGAAGCAGCCCGCAGTCAGCCATTGCTGGTAGATGCTCTGCGATGCCTCGGCAAAGTCAAAACGGTTTGGAATATCGATCGGTTCGGTGGACATAAGTCAGGATTTCGCGCGGGATGCGGGCAATGGATTTCCAAGTCATGCGAGGTGTCATCAAGGCATAGCCACGATTCACCGAAGCGTCTCTTGGGACAGGCAGGAAGCTCCATGGGTTCGACCGTGTGAACTTGCGTTATTCGAGTGCCTAGGAGTCTCAATCCGAATGATCTCTAGGTTTTTCGTACTCGTACTCAGCTTGAGCGGTACTCGTACTCGTACTCGAAGATATCCCATCGAGTACGAGTACGAGTACCATTTCATTGAGTACGAGTACGAGCGAAAGCCAAAATAGCGCGACTTCAAAAGTTCCACTTTGGGGGCATCCTACGAGCCGATATTGTGAATCATCCCTTGGGACACGCAAGGGCGTTGAAAAGTGCGGAGATCTCCAACAAAAACAGCCGAGAATAGGGTCGAACCGATTCCGAAGGTTCTGAGGGACCGCTCTCTACGTGCCAGCACGAGGAGCATTTCAACTGGGGACGATCACGGTTCCCGTGGGTAGTAGCGGCTTCCATGGGCAACTGTCCGCAGCGTCGCGCGAGGGATTCCCTCGAATGACCCGACCATCTCGCACCAAAAACGCACCGGATAACTGAAATCCATCCCCCTTCAGCTTGCCAACCCCATAGCCTTTCAAGATTGCCGTCTTAAAACCCTCGATCCAAATCGAGAGCCCCAACAGCTGCGACAGCCGACCACGCGGCAATTGGTAGGCTCGAAACACCTTGCACTCCGGATCGCTCATGGTCGGCACATCGTCCAAGGAGAAACGCTTCATCATGGCAGCACCTTCCGCCTCCGTTCCCATATGCACGACGACGGGCTGAATCCTATGCGAGGTCCATACCGCTCGATCCTTTTGCAGCTCGTCCAGTGACTCACGGCAAAATGTACAACCCGCATGCCGTAAAAAGACGACGAGTATGTCCCGACCGCGGCTGAGTTCGGAAATCGATTGATGCGTATTGGTCAGAGCGATACGGTTGGCTTGATCCAGCGTCCATTCCCCCTCGGGGTCAATCTGCGGTCGCGTGTTTTCGCGGGCTGCCAAATAGAGAATCGATGCAAAAGGAATCCACCAAATCAAATCGTTAGCCACGATCGTCCATCCCCAGGACCACGGCAACGCCCCCGTCCATGCCGACTGCAAAAAGCCGATCGGCCCAAATATCTTCCCCAAAAAACCCACCAATACGATCGGCCAATGCCGCCGAAAGTCCGATGCGGCAATCCAATAGCCGATTCCGTAGACACCGACGATCATCCCGACGCATTGCCAGATCCCCGGATAGTTTGGGTGAGCAATTCCCGTCCAGTCGAAGAGCTGATTGGGGAAGAGAATCACCCACGTTCCCCATAACAAATTATAGATGGCCGCCATGCGCAAAATCCAACCTGGCCATTGAGGTTGTTCGTTCATGATGAATTGTCTTCTGGTTAACGGTGGATGAGATGCATTGCAGAGGTTGGTTCCGTATCACTACCCTCTGCGAGTTCCGTAGGAGCATGGATCAGTGTGTGATCGTGTCAAGTTGCCTCAGGAATTCTCTCAACGCCCGCGATCGATGGCTGATGGCTCGCTTGACATTCAGTCCCAGCTCGGCAAACGTGCGATGGTATTCGGTCACTTCAAACAGCGGGTCGTAGCCGAACCCCCCTGCCCCGCGCTCGGACTCTAGTATTCTCCCCCAGCATTCTCCCGCCGTTTCAATCGCGATCGTTCCGTCGGGAGCACACAACACGATGGTCGAGACATAGTACGCCGCACGATCGCACTCAGGGATGCCTTGCATGGCGGTGAGCAACTTGGAATTGTTCGAAGCATCGGTCGCCCCTGCGCCCGAATAACGAGCCGAGATAACTCCCGGTTTCCCACCCAAGGCCGGGACACACAAACCGCTATCTTCACCGATCGCCCACATCCCTCGAGCCCGGGCTTGCGCAACGGCTTTGATTCGCGCATTTTCTATAAACGTGATTCCCGATTCTTCGACATCCAAAGGTTCGGGAAAATCCGCTGGTGTTTTCAGACGAAAACCACGAGGCTGAAGCAGCGTCTCCATCTCGATAATTTTCTTGCGGTTGCTCGTACCGAGCAACAGTGTTTTATCGTGAATCAACGATCGGATAGCTGTCATAGTGAACGCAAATTCAATGCCTTGCCCGTTTCCTCAAGAATTCTCAAAGTGTACCATCCTCGCTCGATTCATGGTCGCTTTGATCCTTTTTGAGAAGATGGGGCGGGGAGGATGGGAGCATCCCGTTCGGGCCGGTTTCGAGAAGGAACCGTCGTCGAGGACGCGCACGAGCCCATGGGTGCATTGAGGACCAGCAACAGAAAGCAATGGGCTGTCCATGCCATGATTGCTGGCATTGCAAACCCAGAGAAACGAGCATCCGACATTTGCCCCCATTAGGCCGCAACAAGAGGTCGGATGGACACAGCCGACAAAAGTGAGCCTGAGGCGCTAGCCGAGTTTTGAAGTTGCGATGTTGGAGCCTGTCGGAGCCCGAATCCATGTTTTCCCTGGCTTTTTCGTACTCGTACTCGTGCTCAGCGTTAGCGGTACTCGTACTCGATGGGGGATCGTCGAGTACAAGTACGAGTACGAGCATCCGACATTTGCCCCAATAGGCCGCAACAAGAGGTCGGATGGACACAGCCGACAAAAGTGAGCCTGAGGCGC
>JBAWXH010000094.1:0-16095 GCA_037144155.1 Planctomycetota bacterium
GCCCGTTCGATTACGAGCACGAGCACCATCCGCCTAGGCGGATTGAGCACGAGCAGGAGAAAAAGCCAAATTGCGCAGCTTCAAAACTAGCGCCAGAGGCTCGCTTTTTTCGGCGGAGGCAACTAATTGCGACGCCCAATTTATAGCTTGAGGCCGAAGAGATCCCCCGCACCGTTGCTTCCGGTCCCCCCTCTCAACTCGCCTTGGAATTTGCGGACGGCGCTCTCGCGGCGAGCTTCCTCGGGCTGAGGTGCGGCCTGGGGCTTGTTCGATTCAGGTTGGGCTTGAGTCGCTTTTAAGGACAGCCCAATTCTCTGCGATTCCCGGTCAACCGTCAGGATTTTTACCTCGACCTCTTGGCCTTCGGCGAGGATCTGGGAAACCGAAGTGACCCGTCGATGGGCTAGTTCCGATATATGGATCAGCCCTTCAATTCCAGTCCCCAGTCGGACGAAGGCGCCGAAATTGGCCAATCGCGTCACGGCTCCCGTCACGGTCGAGCCGACCGGGAAACGTGCGTCCACGTCGTTCCAAGGATCGTCTTGCAAGGAACGATAGGACAAGGAGATCTTGGCGGTCTTTGGATCGAACTTTTCGATCCGCACTTGAACTTTGTCCCCTTCCTTGATGACTTCGCTCGGATGTTTGATTTTCTCCCACGACAATTGGCTGACGTGGATCAGACCATCCAACCCTCCGATGTCGACGAACGCGCCGAAGTCCATTACTTTCCGAACGACCCCTTCGAACTGCTGGCCGATTTCCAGAGTTGCCAATCGCTCTTCCCGCTTTTGCTTCTTTTCCCGCTCCAGCACGGCCCGGTGGGATAGAACCAAATTCCCTCGGCGCGGATTGGCTTCGGTAACGACACAAAGAAGTTTTTGTCCGATGAAGTCGGCTGCCGATTCGATTCGAAACTCAGACAATTGGCTGATGGGAATAAAGCCACGAACACTTCCGACCTTGCATTCCACGCCACCTGTATTGGCGCTTTCGATCTTGGCTTCGACTACGGCACCTTCTTCCAGATCGCTCCAATCGTTCGCCGTGATCGCTTCTCCGGGAATGGCCAGCTCGTACAAACCTTCCTCTGCATTGAAGGATCGGATGACGACATCCAAGACTTGCCCTTCGGTGGGCATATCGGTGAATTGGAGGAGAGGGATCACTCCTTCATTGGGTCCTCCCAAGCTGACAAAGACATTCGCATTGTGCACTTTGAGGATGCGCGCTTGGTAGCGGTTTCCGACTTCGAGGCCGGCGCCGGCGCGGACATTTTTATCTCCGATCATCAAACGATCGAGATCAGTGCCTAAGAGGGCATCCTCCAATTCGGAGTCTTCGTTCGCATCGCGCTGGCGGGAGCTTGGAACAGGGACTTTGGGGGCAGCTGCTGGTTGCGAATCTTTGTTGGAGCGGTAGCGTGGTTCGTTGGCTTCGGCATCGATTACGGCCGATGGGTCGATCGCGTTCGCATCCGATGGAGTCGATTCCGATGTCTTAGGTTTCGCGTCCGCACCAGGGCCATTGTTTGGCTTGGGTCCGCCACGCCGCGTTTTCCCTTCCGGTCGCGCGGTCGCCTGTTGTTCCTGCGACTGCCTCAAACGGCGAATGGTTTCCAAGTTGATGGGTCCACTAGACGATTTCGGCCCAGATGTCGGACCACTAGCAGTCGTCGTTTCTCCTTCGGAGGAAGGAATAGGAGAAACCGGAGCGGACACGGAGGAATCGTCTGTTGGGTGAGGATCTGCCATGAATTCAATCACTTTTTGCAGGTCGAGGGAAATCAACTGCGGCCGGATTGCCGAAAACAAGCGTAGTTTAGCAACGAAGGGTCAATATTCTAGCCGATTCCCGAATCTGGAACCGAGATCGATTTTCCAGAACCTAGGAACCCCAACCCTTGAATTCCCCTCTTTTTCGCGCCCAGGAAACGCTGCGAAACAGCCACATTGGATTCCTCACGCGCCATGGGTGTTCGAACCAATGGTCGTCTCCCCAGGCTTTTTGTCGCGAAGTCCAAGGATTCGGCTTACATGGTGCAACCGCTCCGTTATTCTTTCGAGAGAATCACAGGAAGCGCTAAGTCCACTTTTTTTCTGAGCAAAAACTAGCCAAATGCTGTCGGGAATGATTCTCGGCATTCCTCCCTCCTTTTGCACATCGCCTGCGACCCAGGGTCCATTTATCGATGATTGAATCCTTTTTCGCCTTTCCGCTTGCCGCAAATTTTTTGGGTCAAAGCTTCGAAACCTCCGATTTGCTGATCGTCGGCCTGTTGGTTTTGTTGGAAGGGCTTCTTTCCATCGACAATGCGCTGGTCCTGGGGATGCTTGCCAAACGACTACCCAAGCAAATGCGGGCCCGAGCCCTCTCCTACGGATTGGTGGGAGCTTTTGTGTTCCGTGTCGTTGCGATCCTGCTTTCGGCCTACCTGTTGCAATGGACCTTCGTCAAATTTCTCGGTGGGGCATATTTAGTGTTCATCGCCGTAAAACACTTGTTGTGGGAAGGAGAAGAAGGAAGCGATGACAAAGTCATCATGGATGAAACGGGGCAACCGAGTTTAGTGGATGCCGAGACTGGACTACAACTGGGAGTCGAACGAGAAAACATTGAGATCGAGCAGCGGGTCCCGATCGCATCCCAACTCGTCTTGGAGGAAACCGCCACCGGCTCACCCGGGGCGAATGTGAAGGGTGCAGACGCAGTCTGTGATGTTTCAGCCCGTAACACCGCCTTCTTTTGGCGCACCGTGATCGTGATTGAATTGACCGATATCGCCTTTGCCGTCGATTCCATTTTGGCCGCCATCGCCTTGGCGGGCTCGAGCCAAGACAAATTATGGGTCGTGGTCACAGGAGGCATCCTTGGCGTCGTTCTGATGCGCTTCGCCGCCTCCATGTTTGTCCGCTTGCTGGAGCGTTACCCTCGATTTGAAACTTCCGCCTACTTGCTCGTCGTCGTTATCGGTCTCAAGCTCCTCGCCGATTGGGCGCTCAATAGCGATTGGAGTTTTGGAGGTGGGGAATGGCTGGGTAGCTGGAAAGATTTCTGGACCGGCCTGGAACAATCCAGACTATCGCTCGTTCACTCCTACGAGCACTGGCTCGATCACGCATGGCTTTTGGGGAGGGCCGAGCCACACCATGCCGAGGGGATCAAGCACACACCTCACTTGCTCGACTTCCATGACTTGCGGCGACCGGAATGCGCTGGCTTTTGGCTGCTGATGCTGGCGTGCTTTCTCTACGGGTTCATGCCTCGCAAAAGCGATCGCAACGACGGAGCAATCAGCGCAGCGTGATCGCCTGGTAAAGTACCAATAGAGACCTGTTCGATAGACAATGGACTAGCGTTAACTTGAGTAGACCGGCGCTTCGATAGCCCTGAGCAACGTTTGTCGCAGCGTATACAGTCGCGTCGGCTCAGTGACTTGCTTACCGTTCGCATCCATGACGTAAAACACGTCGACGACTTGATCGAGATGCGTGCTAACTTTGGCCACTTGTAGGTCGAGCTTCAAGTCAAACAACGTTTTCGAGATGTCGTAAAGCAATCCGGTACGATCGTAGGCAAAAACAGTGATGATCGTAAAGCGGTCCGACGAACTGTTGTCAAAGCGAATTTGGGTCGGTTGCGTGCGAGCGGCCGAGGCTTCTTCCGTCGATTGCGACTTCCAAACCCTGCGAAACGAAGGCCTCGGGGCATCGATCGATTCGATGGCGTCGACAATGTTTTTGCAAACTTGTTCGATTCGGTGCAATGGGGCTGGACCTTCATAATCAGGATCTGAAACGAGGAAGCGGTCCCACGCGATCAAACTGGGCATGGTATGGATATCGGCAGTGAGAATGCTTAAGCCTTGGCTGGTCAGCGCTCCCGTGATGCGATGGAACAAGCCAACGCTACGATCGGGATGGACAGCGATCACGTATTCGGTGGCATCTCGGTTCGGAGAGTACTGTCCCCAGGCTTGGGCAGGGCTTGAAGCGCTCAATCGCTTCATTCTGCGCAATTCCTCGAACAAGTCGCGAGGTTTTGCTTGCGTCAAATAAGTGCTCGGAATGACTGCAACTTGCTCTTCCCACCAAGGGTCATTCCGCTCCTGTGGATTGCGTAAGGATAAGAGCGTGGTGCGCAGAGATTGATGGGTTGCAGACTCGCGGTCAGGATCGTTTCCGGTTCTCAATTGCGACTCGGTCGCGACGTAAAGCTCTCGGATCAGATTGAGCTTCCAATCATTGAGTGCGCCAGGACCTACAGCTGCCAAATCAGCGCACGAGACCAAGGTCAGCAATTGGAGTCGCTCCAAGTTACCCACTTGCTGCGCGAATTTGATAATTGCTTGGCTTTGAGTTAGATCGTAGCGAAATGCGGTGTGCGTCATGAGCAGATGCTGATGCACCAAGAACACGATCAGCTCTCGGTCCGCATCGCTGAGTCGCAGCTCTCGCGCTGTTTGGTCTGCGATGACTTGCCCAACTTCGCTGTGGTCTTCCAGGAACCCTTTGCCAAGGTCATGCAGGAGCAGGGCCAAATGCAAAACGCGCTTCGATTTGAGTTCGCGATAAAGTTTGCCCAGGAAATCATCCCGCTTTGCAAATTCTTCCGCGCATTCGACGGAGCGAATGCAATGGGCGTCGACCGTGTATTTGTGGTACTCGTTGAATTGCAGCAAGCAGCGGGCATGACGCATGGCAGGGATGATCTGCTCGAGTACCCGCAATTCGTGTAACCGTCTCAGGATTTCGCCGAGCCGTCCTGGCTTGCTGATCAACTCAAGAAAACGTTCGGTCGCCTCCGAACCGATCGCGCCCGAAGTTCGACGGAGCATGCCTTGACGAATCGTTCTCCACGTGCGGTGTTCGATGCGACGATTGAACCGATTTGAGATTTGCATTAGCTCCAGGACTTTGGCTGGATCGCTTTGCAATTGTTCCAACCCCTTCTTCGTCGCCCAAACCTCGGTGACGCCAAGTCTGAGGTTCTTCCCAATAGTCAAACTTATGAATCTTTTTAGGAATCCGAAGGGGGTCAACCGCGAACGGGCCATTCCCACAAAATTCGCTGAACTATAGCGGACTTCGCTCGTGTGCTCAAAGAACTGTTGCATAAACTCCTCGACTGGGAGCATGCCCTCGGTTCCTTGAAAACCCATCCAACGTGCAAGTTCTACTTGTTTGCTGCGATCGAGCGAATCTTGTGCCCGCCCGGCCATGAAGTGCAATTGGTTTCTCAATCGAAGCAAGTATTCGTAGCCGTCGCGGATGGCGCTATAGTCTTCAGGCGCAAGCAAACCTAATTCCATGAGTTGCTCGGGATTTTTTTCTCCGAAGCAAACAAATCCGATCCAACGAACGATTTGTACATCGCGCAAACATCCCCGCGATCGCTTCACATTAGGATGGAGCAAGAACTCCGTCTCACCGTATTTTTGACGTTCGATGAAGCGTTCTTTTTCAATCATCTTCGCCAGCGAACGCCAACGGAGCTTCGATCCGTTTCGAATCGAATTGACGATGTGATCAAAGAGGGTCTCTGAACCGTGGACCAAGCGCATCTCCACCAGAGCCGTCAAACAAGTCGCATCGATCCAAGCGATTTGCCGGCACTGATGAGGTGTCCGAACGGAGAAGCCAAGCTGAAAGCCCGTATCGACAATCATCTGAGACACTCGCCGAGCGATGGGGGAGATATCGCTCTCCTTCAAACCGCGATGCAACAGCATGAGATCGATGTCCGAATAGGGCGCGAGATCCCTGCGTCCGTACCCTCCCAATGCGATGAAGGAAAACGAACTCGCTTCAATCTCAGATTCGGCGCACGCCACCTCAATCAGTCGATGCACGATCGCATCGACTGAGTCGGCCCAGGCAAAACAGACTTGCGGCCCAGAACTACCCGAAGCGTGCAGATTTGCGATCTTGAGCCGAGCTTCCGCCAATTGAGCTCGGGCTTCGATGACCTGGGGATGGAGAGAGGACAAGTCAGCTATCCGCACTTAATCAACGATTACAGCGCGTCTTCCCCTTGTTCACCAGTTCGGATGCGAACTGAGTTTTCAAGAGTGGAGACAAAAATCTTACCGTCGCCGATTTGTCCCGTTTGGGCGGTCTTGACAATGGTGTCGATCACGATCTGAAGGTTGTTATCAGCGCAAACGACTTCGATTTTTACCTTGGGAACAAAGTCGACGGCGTACTCTGTTCCTCGATAGATTTCGGTATGGCCCTTTTGACGTCCATAGCCGCGGACCTCACTGACCGTCATTCCATGGATACCCTTTTCGGTCAGTGCGTTTTTGACATCTTCCAGTTTGAAGTGGCGAACAACGGCTTCAACTTTCTTCATTCCACAAACTCCAGAATCTCAGTGCCACGCAATGATTCGAGCGGCAAGCAAATGGATAAAACGCGGGACCGCCTGTGCGTTACTCGCACTCCCTCGGGGGTTTAGCTTTTGAACTCAACCCTCCTACTCAGTGTAACGCGTTGCAATCCCGCACAACAAGGGTATCTGATCTGTCAAAAGGGAGTTTCGCTCAGCTATCTATCCCGTACCTCTCCGAAAGCGTCTATGCTTTGGCTTTTATTAGCGGCGATGATTCCAAAAGGGGTTCCGATGACATCTTGTGGTACTAGGCTAATGAGGGGAGCGATTTCTCTGTTTGCAGCGTTCCGGACATGTCCAAAATGCTTTGATCGAGCGCTCGGCCGAGGATGGCTCTCGCTGTTCCCTCGGCAGCAGGGCTCGATTCAGTAAAAACCGTCGACTGAGACTAAAGCAACTCATGTCGTTTAGGAGCATGGGCGACATCGATTGCTGGATAAACGCCAAAGCATTCCAGGTGCAGCTAAATCGTTCAATACCGCTCAATCGATCATGAAATAAATCATGACTTCGCGGACGATATCGCTTCGGACAAATCCAAAACCCCGTCATAGAGCGCTCGACCGATGATGGCACCGGTCGTTCCAAGCCCTACCAGTTGCCGGATGTCTTGAAGAGTTGTGACTCCACCCGATGCAATCACCGGGAACGGGGACATGCGCTGGACCTCTTCCAATGCCGCTAGATTCGGCCCTTCCAGCATGCCGTCCCTCGATATATCGGTGTAGACCACCGCAACACACTGGGCCGTATGTTCGGCAATCCTTTGAACCAACGAGATCGCGGAAGTGCTGGATGTCTCCAACCAGCCTTCCGTAGCAACCATCCCATCTCGAGCATCCAAGCCCAAGACGATATGTCCGCGGTACCGATCGCACATCGATCCGAACCAAACAGGGTCTTTCAACGCTGCCGTTCCAACGACCAAGCGACTTAAACCCAATCCGAGAAGCCGTTCGATAGTCGCTTCGTTTCGTACGCCTCCCCCCAACTGAACCGGTTTGCCCGCCGCAGCCGCGACAATCCCTCGGATGGCGGGTTCATTGATGATCGCCCCGGTTTTAGCACCGTCGAGATCGACGCAATGCAAAAACTCGGCACCGGCCGCAAACCACTGCACGGCCATGCGGCTGGGTTCCCCACTAAACACGGTTTCCCGGTTGTAGTCCCCCTGCTGCAATCGAACACATTTTCCCCCCAACAAGTCGATGGCTGGCCAAATCTGCACTTCGGATTCCCTCGAAAGAACAACAAACTGGTCTGATTGACTGCCGGCGGTTCCGCGAAGCCGGGCTCAAGGTTCAGTCATCCTGAGTGATTGTAGGATGGCAAGCTTATCAGGATCCGAGACGAACGCTACGCCTGTGAACGTGTGACGGCAGATCCCTTCGCTTCGCCGAAAATCGCAATAGGTGATGGAATCAGGCCTTGGACGTGCTTTCACGACCTCTTTTCGAGGGTTACAATTCCGACGCCTCCTGCGATCTCATTTGGATCCTCTTCACCGACCCGTCGGATCCGATCTGAACGCTTGACCAGAGTTCCCAATCCGATTCATCTTATTCTCGCTGACCATCGCTTTATGACCACAGCTTCTGAACGATACAACCACGCTGAACAACTCAAGGACTCTGGGAAGATTGACGAAGCGGAGGTGGCACTTCGGGGATTGATTCAGGACGAACCTGAACATGTCCTGTCTCATTTGGCCATCGCGCGAATCTATACAGCCCTAGGCCAGCATGAACTCGCCATAAAACACGCTGAGAAAGCGTGCGAGATCGAACCGACTGAGGGATTCAACTACACGTTGCTCAGCGTGACCTATCAACGCGCTTACGCTGGAACCGGCGACCAAGGCTACATTCGATTGGCGGAAGATGCCATGGCTCGTTCTCGCATGCTATAGTCGTCCCTCGCTCACCCTCACACACCCCTCCATCTCCTCGAAAGGCGGATTCCATGGCACTCGCTCCCTGGTCCATCGGTGTCTTCACAAGTATCGACGCGGGCCTTGGCGTCCATCTCGATGTCGCCCGCGAATTAGCAATCCCTTCGATCCAATTGCATACGCCGCATGCCGCAGGAAGGACTCCCGCCGCAGCCGAGGCATTCCTAAAAAAACTGGATGCCTATGGAATCGAGCTGACATGCGTTTTTGGTGGCTTCGAAGGCGAAAGCTACGCTGATATTCCAACGGTCGAGCGAACCATCGGTCTAGTGCCACCAGAAACAAGAGCGGCTCGTCTCAAAGAGATGAAAGAGATCGCCGATTTCACTCGCCTGCTAGGCTGTGACGCAGTCGGATTGCATATAGGCGTTGTACCTCATGATACCAAGTCCAAAGAGTATTCCGAAATCATCGAGGTGATTCGCAGTCTGTGCGACCACGCGGCAAAGAACGAGCAGGCTGTCCATTTAGAAACCGGACAAGAATCCGCCGAAAGCCTGTTGCAGTTCATCGGGGATTCCCAGCGATCCAATCTGTTCATCAACTTCGACCCCGCCAATATGATTTTGTATGGTATGGGTGAACCGATCGAAGCGTTGAGGAAGGTGGGCAAGTATGTTCGGAGTGTGCACTGCAAAGATGCCACTTGGAGCGATCAACCAGGAAAAACATGGGGCGCTGAAGTTCCCCTCGGGCACGGCCAAGTCAACATCCTCAACTATTTGAGCACGCTCAAGGAAATCGGTTACACCGGCCCCTTGACCATCGAACGTGAAATTCCCCAAGAACCTGAACGACAGAAGTCGGAAATTAAGCACGCGGTGGATCTGCTTCAATCTCTTCGCAACCAACTGCTCACCAAATAGTCAGAGCGCTTCATTTCCAGGCAACAAGAGCTTTCGAGGCAACATCAATCGATGTCGAGTACTCCTCGTACAAGACTTCTCGACTCCACGGCGCCCCGTTCGATAGCTTGCTCCTCGTTGCTCCTCGTTCCATGGCTCCTGCGATGGAACGGACTGCCCAGAGGCTCTGCCTCCAAGCTGCACTGCTAACTCGAAAATGAAACTCATGCAATCAATCGCAGTGGATTCCCAGGCAGGAGCCAGGTAACCAGAAGGACCAGAGCCCAGAGGGGCGAATCCCAGCCGCAATCCGTCGAATCACGACGGATTGGCGGATAGAGTCAACGCGGCGACCAGAAGCACCACCCATCCCAGGATCAAGATGGAGCCACCAATGGGAACGATGCTCCAGTGAAGGATTTGGTCTGCAAAAACGAGGCTATAGAGACCACCGGAAAACAACATCACTCCCAAAAAGAGTGTGAACGCGGAAAGAGGCATCAAGATCGAACGGGTGGCGATCGGGGCACAGGCCATGGCCAGGATCGCAAGCGCGTGAAACATTTGATAGCGCACGGCGAGTTCGCATTGGTCCACTTTTTTGGTCACGATCTCCGATTCGAAGCCTTGGGACTCCAATCGTATGGGCAAGCCATGCGCCGCAAAGGCGCCGATCGCGACTGCGGATGCGCCCAAGATCGCTGCGAGAAGCAACAACGGACGATGGAACAAGGGAATTTGGATTTTTGTTTCTTCTGCCATCTCATACTTTCCAACAAAGACTATAGATCCTCGAAAGGCAAATTTCCGGACGCCCGTTCCGTCAGCCCTTCTTTGAAATGCCGGCGACACACCGTGACGTAACGATCGTTTCCACCGATCTGGATTTGCGTTCCCTCACGCACGGGAACTCCGGACGGATCGATTCGCAATACCATGATTGCCTTGCGACCACAGTGGCAGATCGTTTTTATTTCAGTGAGCGAATCGGCCCAGGCGAGCAGGTGTTGGCTTCCTTCAAAGAGGTTGCCTTGAAAATCGGTCCTCAGCCCGTATGCCAGAACGGGGATGGATAGGGAATCGCAAATATCCCCGAGTTGCCGCACTTGTTGTCGCGTTAAAAACTGAGCCTCGTCCACCAGGACGCAATGAATCGGCGACAGTGCCGTTTCCTTCTCCACCACGCGATAAAGATTGGTATGGAGATTGAAGGGATTGGAATCGGCATGCAATCCGATGCGTGAGCTAACTTTGCCCACCCCAAAACGATCATCGATTTCCGGGGAAAAGATAAGGGTCCGCATGCCGCGTTCGCGGTAGTTGTAGCTGGATTGCAGCAGGATCGTGGACTTCCCTGCATTCATCGTTGAGTAGTAGAAATACAGCTTGGCCACATCCCACCCCAAAAGGTTGCAAGCAACTCTAATCCGTTTCCGACCGCTCCATTATGCCGCTATTCTGTCGCTGCGTCCTTAGGGGGCATACAGTATCATACCAAAGGGTGTTGTGACCATCCCTCCTCATCGACTGCTCGTGCCCCTCGTCGAGAACTTCAGCATGCGTTGTACCCAAACATCGAACAGTTCCCCCTCCTTGGCTGAGGGTGATACAGAGCGAAGCTTACGTGCGAATCGGATCTCGCGTCGTGGGTTTGCAGCCCGCATCGGCGTCGTTGCCGGTTGCACGGTGGCAACCGCAGCATGTCCGTTTCCGATCCTTGCTACCACCTCCGCCATCGAACCCTTTCAACGCCTCGCGCCAGGACGCCTGAGGTTGAGCTTGGCAGCGTATTCCATGCGAGACTTTCTGAAAGAAAACAAAGAAGGCTGGGACTTGTTTCGTTTCGTCGACTACTGTCATGAACTGAACGTCCCAGGTGCCGAGTTGACCAGTTATTACTTTCCGAAGGACGTCACTTCCGAGTACCTCACGAAGCTGAAGCAACACTGCCATGTACGAGGGATCACGGTTTCTGGAGGTGCCATCGCCAACGACTTTTGCCAAGCCGATGCGGCCAAGGTCCGGGCGGACATCGAATCCACCAAGCGATGGATCGATCGATATGCCATCTTGGGTGCGAATGTGATTCGGATCTTTGCGGGGACGCAGCCGAAAGATCAGTCATGGGAAGACACGATGGTGAGATGCGTGACGGCTATCGAAGAAGTCGCAGACTACGCGCACCAAAAAGGAATCTATCTTGGGTTGGAGAACCACGGGGGAGTCACCGCAACTGCCCAGGGTCTTCTGGATATCGTCCAGCGTGTTAATACACTCGGTTTTGGTGTCAATTTCGATTCCGGGAATTTTCGATCGACCTCCGATCCTTACGCGGAATTGTCGGCAATCGCGCCCTATGCGGTGAATGCGCAACTAAAGGTAGAAATGTTTCCCGATGGGAAAAGAGAGGAAACCGATTTGGCTCGCGTTCTACGCATTCTCGCCGACGCGAACTATAGTGGCTGGGTGGCTTTGGAATACGAAGCCGCGGATCCGCCGTTGGAAGCGATTCCTCGCTGGATCGAACGACTGCAGGAAGAGATCGGGAAACGCAAACTCTAGTTTCGCAACGGGCTGCGCGAGAATTCATGGCTCCATCTTCATTGACACAATCCTCGGATCATTCCAGTGAATTCCCCAACGGATTTCCGTCGGTAGGGATTTTGGAAACCAATGGCTGGACCGCCGCCATGGTGGCTTGTGACACGATGGCGAAATCCGCCAACATTGTCGTACTGCAGGCTGAATGGAACGATATGCTCGGGGCGGTGATCAAAATCGCGGGATCTCCGAGCGATGTTCAGTCTGCTATCGAAGCGGGAGCGGATTCGGCGCGGAGCATGCAACAGCATCGAGCCGCGCATTGGATTCTCAGCCCCGACAACGACGCATTGCGTGCCATTCTCAGTCCGCTCGAATTCAATGCACTTATCGAACAATCCGTCGTCAAATTTCCTCATTCCGAAGAACAGATCATGAGCAGTAATACCGGTTCCGGCCAAGCGCTCGGATTCATCGAAACCCAAGGCTTCACCGCCGTCTTTGAAGCCATCGATACCGCTTGCAAAGCGGCCTCCGTCGAAGTGGTCGGCAAGGAAAAATTAGGGGGAGGCTATGTCACAGTCGTCGTCCGAGGCGATGTGGCAGCCGTCTCTGCTGCTATCGAAGCGGCCAAGCCCAAGGTCGAAGGACTCGGCAAACTCATCGCTTGCCATGTGATCGCACGGCCATCTTCTGCAGCGTTATCACTCCTCCCCAAATAGTTCGACTCCAGGTTAGAATAGACGGATCCCATCGCGGGCGATGCTGGGTAACCTACCTTTTCCTTTTGGAAAGGGAGATCGCCCGGTTGCCCTTCGGCGCGGGAATATCTTCGACTAAGAAACCACTGGGAGTTTGCTTGTGGCGGAAATCAAGTTCACCAAGATGCATGGAGCCGGGAACGATTACGTCTATATCGATGGCTTCCAACAAACGCTCCCAGAAGACGTCGAATCTCTTGCGATCAAGCTGTCGCATCGTCGCTTTGGAATCGGTGGCGATGGCATTATCTTGATTCTCCCTTCGACGCGCGCCGACGCCAGGATGCGTATGTTCAATGCGGACGGGAGCGAATCGGAAATGTGCGGTAACGGCATCCGATGCGTTGCCAAATGGGTGTACGACCACGCTATCGCAACCAAGCCTCATCTCCAAATCGAAACCGGGGCTGGAGTATTGGAACTGGATCTGCAAATTCGAGACGGCAGGGTGGAGCAAGTCACCGTGGATATGGGCAAGCCGAAATTGCTGGCAGGCGAGATCCCGACGACTCTCCGCCCAGCGGACGAAGAGGTCGTCAACTTCAAGATCGAATATCGCGGCCATAGCCTGTTCGCCACTTGCGTATCGATGGGCAATCCTCATTGCGTCCTATTTGTGCCCGAGGCGACGGATGAATTGGTACTGGGACTCGGACCATTGATCGAAAAGGATGAACGCTTCCCGAAACGAACCAATGTCGAATTCGTTGAAGTATTGAAGACGAATCAAGTGCGACAGCGCACATGGGAACGCGGATCGGGAGAAACCTGGGCTTGTGGTACCGGAGCGAGCGCCGTTTGCGTTGCGGGAGTTTTAACAGGGCGAACCGAGCGTACGATCCTCAATCATCTGACCGGTGGCGATTTGATTCTTCGCTGGGACGAATCAAATGATCACGTGTACATGACAGGCCCTGCGGTTGAAGTCTTTTCGGGCATCTATCCATTGCCTGAATGACAAAAGAATTGCAGGGAGAGATCATGGACTCGATCCGCAAACGATGGGAGTCACGCGCCGTAAGCCTGTTGGCAACCGTACTCGCACTCTCGTTGCAACGCTGGACCCGAACCCTCGATGCCCGAATTGCCGATTACGGGCTGGGTTTAGATGTCACGATCGAAGATTTCGCAAGGCCAGCCCTCTACATAATGTGGCACGAATACATTCTGTTGCCTGCAGCGACCCGACGTGGAGGGGACATGACTCTGCTCATCAGCCAACATCGGGATGCGGATTGGTTTAGCCAAGTCATCAGTCATAATGGATTCAAATCGGTGCGAGGCTCCTCGAACAAAGGAGGGATCAAAGCGATCTTGAAGTACAAAAAAGAACATCAACACACGAGTTTGGTTTTAACCCCAGACGGACCGCGTGGACCGCGACGGGTCCTGACCCCTGGCTGCATTCAGTTAGCCGCGCTGCTGAACTTGCCGATCATCGCCGTGGGTTGCGGATACCATGCACCTATGCGGTTTCGCTCGTGGGATCGCTTTGCTGTACCAAGACCAGGCTCCCGCGCCCGAATCATCCTCGGACCGCGAATCAACATCCCTCGCAAACTTGACGAAACAGACTTGGCATCCTATCGCGACTATCTCGAGGGGATCTTAAATACGGTAACGACGGAGGCTGAAAGCTGGGCCATGGATGGTCTTCCGCGATGCAACGAACGGGGATTGTTTCCAGCACCCCATGCGACAGTCGTACGCGAAAGCAGTTTGGGGATCGTATCGTGACTGGATTTTTGTTCGGCGAGGATTCTGAAAAATTCTTTTCACCCACCCATGGAAAGCCTCGCAAATCCTCAAAGCCGGCTAGCAGCGGAAATTCAACTGGGACGACCGAATCATCGCCACTGAGCGTGTCGGAACTCAATGTCTGGATCAAGCGAACTCTGGATCAATCGATCGCCAGCTTTTGGATTGCCGGTGAAGTCAGTGGCGTGATGCAATCAAGCTCCGGGCACGTTTATCTCACTTTAAAAGACGACTCCAACCAAATTAGCGCCGTTTTATGGCGATCGACGTGGGAGAAATTTCGATTTGACCTGCGCGATGGAATGGCTGTTCTGTGCCGTGGCAAGCTCGATATGTATGGACCTCGAGGGAGCGTGCAAGTCATTCTCGATCGGATCGAACCGCAAGGGCTCGGTGCACTTCAACTCGCCTTTCGGAAGCTTCACGCTCAATTGGAAGCAGAAGGTTTGTTTCGATCCGATCGAAAGCGTCCCCTTCCTCGTTTTCCAGTTCGCATCGGATTCGTTACGAGCCCACACGGGGCAGCCATCCATGATTTCCTCGAAGTTCTACGACGACGTTGGCCACAAGCCAATGTCCTGGTCATTCCTTCCCGCGTTCAAGGCGAAGGATCGGCCGACGAAATCGCTCGCGCTATTGAACTTGCCGGATTGATTCAACCTCCGCTCGACGTATTGATCGTGGGGCGGGGCGGAGGTTCGATCGAGGACCTGTGGTCGTTCAACGAAGAGGTCGTGGTGCGCGCGATTGCTGCATCCCCCATCCCGACGGTCTCTGCCGTTGGTCATGAAATCGATGTCACCCTTTGCGACTTGGCGGCCGATGTCCGGGCTTTAACCCCATCCGAGGCTGCCGAAAGGATTGTTCCCAACCGGGATGAAATCCTTGAAACTCTCCAAACTGTGCAAATGCGACTTGCAATGCTGATGAGCCATAAAGTTCGAGAACAAGATGCGAGACTCACTAGCTTGACCTCACGCCCGGCATTCGTTCACCCCGAACGGATGCTCGATACCGCCGTGCAGCGCATGGATGAAGCAGAGCGAGCTTGCAACGAGGCTACGGCGCGATGGCTTGATCACAAGCAACATCATTTCGAAAAACTGGCGACGCAGTTAGAAGCCATCAGCCCTTTGAAGACACTCGCCAGAGGCTATTCGCTGACGTTGGCGGAAGAGGAACACACCATTGTTCGAAGCATCGATCAAGTTCGTGTGGACCAAGCAATTGTGACGCGCCTTGCCGATGGACAAGTCTTAAGCAAAGTGACTTCGGTCGAATCAGGAATTCGCACAAACAGGAGAAGTCGCGAGAAGGGCACCTAGGATACAGGAAACCGATCGGGGCAAGATCCATGGATTCAAAACCAAGCCGCGCCCCCGAGCATTCCTTCGCCAGGAAATCCATGGTCGAAGGAAATGCAACTTTCTTCATTCATATTCCGAGACCAACGCGCGGTCACGGATTCAGCGAAACTTACTTGCCAGAATCGGCTTGGGGTGGCTTGGCTGCTTGCGTGCTATCGCTCGCTGGCTGAGAAGGGCCGACGGAAACAATGACCGAACCGTCTGGTAGAACCATTCCAGGCTTCAGTTCACCCGTGTAAGTGTTTGGATCCACCACGCGCGGTGAGGAAACCATCGCTCTTGGCTGCGAAGGGACCAAAACCATCCTACTAGGATAGGAGTTGTACGTGTTGTAGCCGTAAGACGAACCGTAGCTCGGACGGTTATACCCATACGACGACGAATAGGGATAACCGCCATAATAGCTCCCCATGCCGATTCCCAAGGACGGACCATAGAAACCGCCATAGAAACCGCTGTTGTAGACGCTGTGATAGCCC
>JBAWXH010000095.1:0-15537 GCA_037144155.1 Planctomycetota bacterium
CTCGTGCTCGTGCTCGTGCTCGTGCTCGTGCTCGTGCTCGTGCTCGTGCTCGTGGTCGTGGTCGAGAAACCCCATTCGATTACGAGCACGAGCACCATCCGCTTACGCGGATTGAGCACGAGCACGTGAAAAAGCCGACATAGCGCAACTTCAAAACTTACGCCGCGGGTTAAAACTTTTGTGATTGCTTTTCTTCGGCCGCACTACTGCGGTAGTACCGGGGAAGGAGAGACCACATGTCTTCTGTTTTTCCGGCGATCCATTCCATCCATCCAAGTCTCGCCACGGTCGCAGCGCTTGGAAATGCATGCGGTCCCGATTCCCATCGAATGGATCGACTGTTCGAAACGCCCGCCGAAGCCTCCCATTGCTTCTTCAGTTTCTCGACACCGGGCCCCCCTACCCAACCCGAATGGAACTCGGGTGAAGCGATCTGTTCAAGGAGTGCGACATTATCGACCACATGCGTCGGCTGAACCGTTCGCATGGTATCCCCTTCGAAGGCATACTCCGCGCAAAACATCTGACCACGATAGGCATCGACGACGGCTAATAATCGCTGTGGCCGAAGTTCGTCCGCGCGTGTCCCAATCATTATCTGTCGCGCGATCACGTCCAATCCGTCCAATGCCACGACCGGGATTTGGAGTGCGTACGCCATGGCTTTGGCGGTCGCGACGCCGACGCGCAGCCCCGTAAACGAACCGGGGCCTCGAATGATGGCGATGGCACTCAGTGACGAGGGCACCAGTCGCTGACTTGCGAGCAGCCTTTCAACGGCTGGCATCAAGGTCTTGGCGGAACCATAGGCAGGATCCAAGACCACCTCGTTCCATTCGAACCCATCGAAAGGATGGTTGGGATAAGCCCCGAGATCGGTGGGTCCTGACAGGATTGCCACCGAACCACTCTTGCCACTGGTTTCGAGTGCAAGGAGCGTACTCGACATCATCGTTCCGCCTGGATTGGAAATCGATCAGCCTTTCCGAGTCGATCGCCATGTTTCTTTGGCGATGCGAAGTGCATCCGCAAGCTTCTCGGGGAGCTTGCCACCGGCTTGTGCGAGATCGGGTTTGCCCCCTCCGCTTCCACCGACACATTCCGCGACGGGGCCGATCCATTTGCCTGCACTGAACCCTTCGTCCACCAGGGAATTGCTGATGCCTGCGATCAGAGTGACCTTGCCATCCCCTGCATTCGCAAAGAGCACGGCCACGGGCTCTTTCGATTTCTTGCGAATCTGATCGATCCATTGCCGCATCATGGCTGCGTTCGCGTTGGGAACTTCGCTGACGATCAGTCGGGTATTGCCAACGGTTTCTGCCGAGGCGAGGAGTTGATCGACATCGACCCCTTGGCCGCTAGCCAATTGAGCGAGTTGACCGTGCAGTTGATCTTCTTCGGAGAGGAGGCTCTCGATCCTGCCAGCCACCTCATCCAATGAAACATTGAGAACTCGGGCAGCCTGTTTGAAAGCCGATCGAATATCGAGATACCCGGGCCGTTGGGGTGCCGAGGCCGGCTTCGAACCACTGAACCGGGTAGGTGCCGTTTCACCGCTCGCAGCCCCTGTCGCCAATCGTTTGAGTTTGCGAATAGCCGTGACAAGATCTGTGGCTCGGGTACCCAATTGATCAATGGTACATCCCAGTTTTTCGGCTGCAGCCTGTGCGATCGATTCCGTTTTTCGACGATGCTCGAGCGCACGTTCACCGGTCAAAGCCACCACGCGGCGAACACCGGCAGAGACGCTTTCATCGGCGAGCACTTCGATCGTGCCCAGTTCGGAAGTATTGCTGGCGTGCGTGCCACCGCATAATTCCTTGGAGAACGCCCCTATGCTGACCATGCGTACTGGGTCGGGATATTTTTCGCCGAAGAGCATCATGGCTCCCGCTTCGCGGGCGGTAGCGAGTGGGACCGTACTCCATTCGATCTTGGCTGCTTCTTCGACCCGCGCATTGGCCAGGTTTTCAATCTTCTTGAGTTGCTCTTCGCTGATCGAGTCTTGATGGCTGAAGTCGAAACGCAACCAATCTGCATCGACTTTGCTTCCTTGTTGCTGTGCGTGCTTCCCAAGTTCCGTTTGCAATGCGTGATGTAGAACGTGGGTCGCGGAGTGGGCTCTTCGAATGGCATTCCGTCGATTCTCATCGACGATGGCTTGGACGGTCTCACCCTCTTTGAGTGTGCCCGATAGCATGCGCCCATAATGAACGACCAATTCACCACTGCGCTGCGTATCGGTGACTTCGAAAACCCCATGGCTGGATTGGATACGTCCAGTATCACCTACTTGTCCCCCGCTCTCGCCATAGAAGGGAGTTTGGTCGAGGACGATTCGAAGCAAATCCGCTGCGGTTTCGGCTTGGATCGAACTGACCAAACGATCGTCTTTGGGTTTACCTAGGATGATCCCTTTGATCTGTGCGCTGGCATGAGTGGTCTCATAACCCTGGAAGGACGTCCGATGCAGTGCCTCCTTGAGGGTCTCGATCGGTCCTGTTTCAAACAGTTCGACCGTACCGCCCCCGCTAACATCCCCATGCTCGGTCATCGCTTGACGATATCCGTCCCAATCGAACGTGTAGTTCTTTTCAGCAGCGATCTGTTGAAACAATTCCGGTGGAACACCATAGGTTTGGTAAAGGGATGCCGCTTCCGCACCGTCGACCATCAGTCGGCCTTGGCTGTCCATATCGGCAAAAACGCGCTGGATGCGATCCAGTCCCGAGCCGATGGTCGCAAAGAAATCGGATTCTTCGCGCTTGATGACGGCGGAAACACGATCGATGGTTTCCGACAGTTCCGGGTATGGGCCTCGCATCATTTCGGCCACGACCGGCACCAATTGATGGAGAAATGGCTCGCGCAGTCCGATTTGGTGGCCGTCGAGCACCGCGCGTCGCAAGAGGCGTTTGATCACGTAGCGAGCTTTCTTCGGACCGGGATAGACGTTTTCGTGAACAGCAAACGTACAAGCCCGGATGTGGTCGGTAATACGTCGCAGCCGACGGCCATTGTCGCTCTCGTATTCGTATTTGACGCCGCACACTTCGGAAGCAGCTTGGACGATCGGGAACAGGATATCGATATGAAAGTTGGTGGGAACATTTTGGAGCACGCTGGCGGTTCGCTCCAATCCCATCCCGGTATCGATGTTCTTGCTCGGCAACGGCCGCAAGTTATCCGGCGGATTGCCGACACGGTTGAACTGCGTGAAAACCAAATTCCAGATTTCGACGTTCTTGCCATTGTCGAGGGTGTAATAGATTTCGGAACAGGGTCCGCAGACGCCATCCGGTCCTTCGCTCGGTGCGCTGGCAGGCCAGAAGTTGTCCGCTTCATCCATGCGGGTGATGCGAGAGAGAGGCACGCCCATCTTCTCGTTCCAAATCTTGGCGGCTTCGTCGTCGTCCTTGTAAACCGTGATTGTCAAACGCGTGGGATCGATGCCGAGCCACTTCTTTTCGGTCAAGAACTCCCACGCCCATGCGATGGCTTCGGCTTTGAAGTAATCGCCGAAGCTGAAGTTTCCGAGCATTTCGAAAAACGTGTGGTGGTAGGCAGTTCGCCCGACGTTGTCGATGTCACCGGTCCGGAGGCATTTTTGGCACGTTGTGGCTCGCGTGAAATCGAGTTTGACTTTGCCCAGGAAGTGATCCTTGAACTGGTTCATTCCCGCCGGAGTGAACAGGACCGACGGGTCCCATGTTGGGACGAGAACATCGCTGGCTTGGCGATGATGCCCTTTGGATTGGTAGAACGACAGGTATTTTTCTCGTAACTCGTCCGTTTTCATGACTGGCTGAGCTGGGGTGAAATGGAAGCAAGCGAAGGGATGCCGGGATTTCAAAACCTTAGAATTTAGCGTCAATCATGCAAAAGGCGTAGCCCGCGCCGTAGAACTGCGAGTTACGATACTCTGGGGTTTCCATGGCACTGGGCGGAACCGTGCCCAGAAATCAACGTCGATCCCCATAATTCATTCGAAATTATTCCTTCGAAATCTGGTTGGAATTGGAGCCAAATGACCGAACCCAGAGCATCGACGTTGCTGGAGAACTTGTTCCGCAAGAAGTCCACCTCGCAATTACAAAAAGAGATCCACTCGCAGGAAGGTGGTTCGCTCGTCCGGAGTCTGACCCTGCTGGATTTGACCTGTTTTGGGATCGCGGCCGTGATTGGAGCGGGCATCTTTTCGACCATTGGCAAGGCTTCCTTTGATGGTGGACCTGCCATTTCGCTGCTGTTTGTGATCACCGCCTTTGCGTGTTTGTTTTCTGCTTTGTGCTATGCGGAATTCGCATCCACGATCCCTGTCAGCGGCAGCGCCTACACCTATTCGTTCGCCGCCTTTGGGGAATTGATCGCTTGGCTAATCGGATGGAATTTGCTGATGGAGTATGCGATTGGCAATAGCGTTCTGGCGTTCGCTTGGTCCGAATACTTCATGAATCTCGTCGACGGCATGCAATCTTTTTTTGCCGGATGGGGTTGGAATTTCCGCGTTCCAACGTGGCTCCACAACGATTACTACAGTTGCTCGCGTGCTCCAGCTCAGGTGCAGGAACTCCTCGCAAAAGGTGCCCCGAGGAACGAAGCGCTCGAAAAATTGGTCGACGTGTGGAACGGCGCGCCCACCTTCATGGGTTTCAAATGGATCGTCGATATTCCTGCACTGATGATCAATCTGATCGTCACGATGCTCGTTTATGTCGGCATCAATGAATCGAAACGGGTCAACAATGCGCTCGTCTTTTTGAAGTTAGGGGTCATTCTATTGGTGATTGTCGTCGGCCTAAACTACGTTCAACCGAAGAACTGGTCCCCATTTGCGCCCAATGGATTGGAGGGGGTTTTTAAAGGAATCGCGGCGGTTTTCTTTGCCTACATCGGATTCGATGCGATCTCGACCACCGCCGAAGAGTGTCACGATGCGCAGCGTGATATCCCGCGAGCCACCCTTCTCACTCTCATTCTTTGCACCTTCTTGTACATCGTCTTGGCGTTCGTATTGACCGGCATGGTTTCGTATACCGAACTCGATGTCCAAGACCCCTTGGCCTTCGTGTTCGGAAGAGTGGGATTGAATGTCATGGTCGGGATCGTGTCGCTGAGCGCGGTTGTCGCGACTGCTAGTGTTTTTCTCGTCTTTCAATTGGGGCAGCCACGCATCTTTATGTCCATGGCCCGGGATGGACTCCTTCCTTCTGCGTTCGCATCGATCCATCCCAAGTACAAAACGCCTGCTTTCTCGACGTTGATAACAGGATTGATGGTGGCGCTGCCGACGATTCTCTTCAGCGCCGATTTTGTGACCGATCTTGCCGCGATTGGAACGCTGTTCGCCTTTATGCTCGTTTCGGCAGGGATCCTGGTCGTGGGCAAAGCCAAAGCTCCCGGTGAACGCCCGGCCGGAAAAGGCTTTTTCGTTCCCTACATAGACGGCAGCGTGGTCCTGCCCCTTTGCTTTGCGTTGTATGCCGTTTTGCTACCAGAACTTCCCAAAAATCATTTTCTCTTCGGCGACTTGTCCGATGGTGATTTCCACCTAGATCGCATCCCATACCTCATTTTTTTTCTCGTGTTTGGTGGACTGACGGTGGCTGCGTTTCGAAACCGTTGGTCGGCTATTCCCGCGCTAGGGATCGTCATCAATCTTTACCTCATCGCGGGACTCGGGGTTGCCAACTGGATCCGATTTGGGATTTGGTGCGCGATCGGCTTGCTGGTCTACGCCCTTTATAGTTACCACCACAGCAAGATTCGAAATTCAGGCGCAACCCTGCCCGGCTAGCCCGTTTTGAAGTTGCGCTGTTCGAGTATCTCGGAGTTTCAAGCCGCGATTTCCCCAGGCTTTTCGTACTCGTACTCCGCGTTAGAAGTACTCGTACTCGTACTCGAAGATGCGGCATCGAGTACGAGTACCATTTCATTGAGTACGAGTACGAGAGTCGCCAAAATAGAGGAACTTCAAATCTAGCCCGCACATCGCGTTTTTTAACCTCGCGCTCTTGGTCGCCAAGATATCCGTCGAAAACCAGCTCTTTGCTCCGTTGTCCGGCAGAATGGATTGCGGTTAGGTTGCCTGGCCATTAGATTTTTCGATGTGTCCTCCCCATTACTTGCCAAGGGAGCTTGGGTTTTTTGCAGTGCTTGGAACTGTGTTGATGTGCAATCTTTCCCAAGAATTTTTCTGGCGATACCAGCCTGAATGCGATCCTTCGGCTCAATACGATTAGCTTCCGAATTCGATGGAAGAAACCATGACAACCCCACCTGCTTCTGAACATACTGGCTCAACGACCAAAACGACTTCTGATGGCAAGATCTTGATTCGGGTCGGTCACAGTCCGGACGCGGATGACGCGTTCATGTTTTATGGTCTCGCCAAAGATTGCTTTGACACGCATCCCTATGTGTTCGAACATGAGCTCGTCGATATCGAAACGTTGAACCATCGGGCATTTCGAGGGGAACTGGAACTGACTGCGTTGAGCTTGCATGCCTACGCGTATTTGTCCGATCGGTACATGATCTGTTCGTGCGGTGCCAGCATGGGCGATAATTACGGGCCAATGATCGTAGCCCGATCACCCGTTCAGCGCGAGCAATTGGCTGGCAAGAGGATCGCCGTACCGGGTACGTTGACAACCGCATATCTATCCTGCCGCATGTGGCTCAAGGATTTCGAGCATGTCGTTGTTCCATTCGACGAAGTCCTCGACATCGTCGAACACGGCTCGTATCACGGTCAATCGATCGATGCGGGACTGGTGATTCACGAAGGTCAACTCACCTACGAATCGCAAAACCTGCATTTGGTGGTCGATCTGGGCAAGTGGTGGATGGATCAGACCGGCCTGCCGCTGCCGCTGGGAGCCAACGGCATTCGCAAGGATCTCGGCCCCGATGTCATCCGCGATGTCAACCGCTATCTGTACATGAGCATTCATCATGGCTTGGAACATCGCAAGTCGGCGCTCGATTACGCGTTGGGTTGGGGACGCGGCCTGGAACGCGACAAGGCAGACACGTTTGTTGGAATGTACGTCAACGATTGGACCCTCGATTTCGGTGATCGAGGTCGGCAAGCGGTTCGGTTATTGCTGCAGCGCGGCTACGAGTCGGGTGTCATCACCCAACGGATCGAACCGGAATTCGTCGATCCTCCCACGTTGGTTGAATCCCACCGCTAGGGTCTCAATGCATGCCGTTTCACGCCAATCAAGTAGGGTCGCCGGAACAGAGTTTGCGATCACAATATTAGGAATTGGTACTGCGTAGGGAATTGGTGTACGATACGAGTAGCGGCGATCCACGGAATGTGTTCGTTTCCGCTGTCGCTTGAGCGTTTGCTTTTGTCATAGCACTACGCTTTGTATCTTTGTCGTGCTTTCCTAACCCCGAATCATCATGCGCACCCGTTGGACGTTGACACTCTGCAGCGCTTGGCTGCTCCTCTCTACTTTCATGGGCTCTTCTCTGATAGGTCACGCCCTTTCCCAGGACGCGAAACCGGTCCCTGCCAAAACGGAAAAAGGGGATAAGAACGAAGAAACCGGTTGGAGGCCCCTGTTGCCTAAGGATGGACTCGAGGGATGGGAGATCACCAACTTCGGTGGCGAAGGTGAAATCGAAAATAAAGAGGGGGTACTGTTGCTCGGCCGAGGCGATCCGCTAACAGGCATTACCCGATTGGGCAAAGATTTTCCGACGGAGAACTATGAAGTTCAATGGTCCGCACAGCGAGCCGAAGGATCGGACTTTTTTGCAGGTATTACCTTTCCCGTCGGCAAAGAGTACTGCTCCTTCATCTGCGGTGGATGGGGTGGTGGATTGATTGGTATCAGCAGTATCAATGGCAATGACGCCAGCGAAAACGAAACCGCCAAGTACCGCAATTTCAAGAACGGTCAGTGGCATCACTTCAGGATACGGGTCGATGCTACCAACATCACGGTTTGGTTGGATAACGAACAGATCGTGGAAGTTGCTCGAGCCAATCGCAAGTTCTCCGTTCGCGCCGAAGTCATGCGATCGCGACCGCTCGGTTACTGCGTCTTCCAATCGAAAGTTTTTATTAAGGACTGGGAATACCGGACGATCGAATAAGTCCATCCAGCCCTCTAAGCGACCCCACTTTCTGATGAACGCGATTCAACCTCCCTTAGATTTTTTTGATCCTATCCTCTTCTTTCCGTCAACGGACTCCTTCCTATGATCGACCCCACTCTCCCTTCGGCTCCGCATTCGTCCACCCGTCGCGGTTTTTTAGCAACTTCCGCTGCTGCCATCGGATTCGCATCGGCTTCGCTCGTACCGACCCGTCGCACTTCGGCGGAGGACAAACCACAGACTCAAGGGCAAGCGATCATCGCCCCCCCGGAAGGAAAACGCATTCTGCTGTCGTGCAAACTCTCCATGATCAAAGGGGATGTCGATGGCAAACCGCTCACGTTGGCAGAGCGATTGCTCGTCGCCAAGCATGCTGGCTTTGACGGTGTGGACTTTGACGAAGCCGGACGATTCACGGTCGAGGAAGCCCGATCCGCCGTTCAGGAATCGGGTGTCTTTTGTCACAATGCGATCAACCACGACCATTGGAACAAACGTCTCACCAGCTCCAAGGAAGAAGACCGCAATGCAGGTGTGGCGAACATCGCTCACTGTTTGCGCGTCGCGCATGCCATCGGTGGAAGTGGCGTATTGATCGTCGTCGGCCGCGGAGATGACGGCACCGAAGCCGAAGTCAACGAGCGCGCTCGCACGGAAATCAAGAAACTGCTACCGCTCGCTGCTGCTCTCGGCCAACCCATCTTGTTTGAGAACGTATGGAACAAACTTCACTACGATCACGATGCGCCTCCCGAACAATCACCCTCGCGTTTCATCGAGTTCGTCGATAGCTTCAAGAGTCCTTGGGTCGGCATGTACTACGACATCGGGAACCATTGGAAATACGGTCAGCCGCGGGCTTGGCTCAACGCTTTCGGTCATCGCGCCGTCAAGCTGGATGTCAAAGGATTTAGTCGGGCCAATAACAAATTCGTCGATATCACCTCCCCCGAAGATGATCTGCCATGGGATGAGGTTCGCAAGGGGATCGACGATATTGGATGGAGCGGATGGACCACCGCCGAAGTCGGTGGTGGTGGTGTGGAACGATTGACTACCGTGCGGCAACAAATGCAAAAGGCATTTGCCGTCGGGTAATTTATGATCGGGTGATTTGTTATCGATGCGATGATTCGGAGAGGGCGCGTTGCACTCGAATCGCGATCCAAGCGCTGGGAATGGCGGACCCGAGAGCCAACACCAGCGCCAGGCTCGCTTCTCGATTGCGAATGCCATAGTGCAGTAAATCAAACAGCCGCATCGCGACCGTCGTCACTCCCGGTGGCTGGAGCAACAGGTACGATGCGAGATCGCCAAACGCGATCAAGAACGCCAACCAGAGGGCCGTCCAGATCGATCCTTGCACATACTGCAACTCGACCCGGTAACGCGTTGCCGCTGGTAGCGCTTTGTCCAGTTGCAACGTCGAACCCATGCGCTCGCGATAATCCCACCGTGCCAACCATACGATTCCGTATGCGATCGGAAGGCAACGAAACTGAAGCGCCACGATCGGCGCAAGCAGTGTCTGATCCATGAGGAAACTCCAATCTCCTGGCAATGCATAGGTCATGCCTCGCAGCACGCTCAAGGCCACCAAAGGACCAGGGATTGCCAGCATCGTACCGAGTGCAGCCAGTGCCACGATCGATAGCCAGTGGTTTGCAGGCACGAGTGCATGTAGAAACAGCGCCAACAGCAGCGCCAGCGCGGCACTCCAAGATGCGAGTTGCAAACTCCATGTCAATTCAGGAACAAAGGCGGTGCTCTGACCGAGCGCGTCTAGGGCTTCCACGACCGACCATTCGCGTAGGGGGTGGCCATCCACCATCGACGATTTCCAGCCCGCTCGAAAGATCAGATTCATGAGGGGCACGATGGCGATCACGCTAACCAACGCCCACGCCACCATCGACCAAATGGCCATAGCGCTCCGCTGCAAAAAAGGGACAGGCTCCATGATCGATTGAGTGACATATCCCGGAACACCCTCGATCGATCTCTTCCTTTGAACCATCCGATAGGCTAATCCTGCAATGAGTCCGCCACATGCCGCTGCTAGGGCGATCGAGACGGCGATCGGGCCACTTCTCAGTTTGCCGAATTGGACTTGTTGGTAGACGCTTTCGCACAGCGTAGGGACCTGGAAAAGATTGGTGACCACCATGTCATTTTGGGTCATGCAAAAGGTCCACAGCATGGCCGCTCCGATCCATGGGGCAATACGCCGCGCGATCACATACTTCCAAGCGAACCAAATGCCCCCTTCCACGAGCGCTTGTTGGTACGCGCTATCCAGGATGCGTCGCAATCCGATTCCGATGATCAGAAAGCAGATCGGCGCGGACGCAACGGCATGGATCCAAACGACCGAAGCGATCCCCCACCACGGGAATTTAGCCGCATCGACTTGGCTTAGGCGAAGCCAACCTTGCGTCCCGAAACCTGCGCTCCACGCGGTCGCTTGAACATAGACAGGAATCAGCGCCATGCTGAATAACGCGGCGGTGCACCATCGACTCCCATACACACGGAGCAACGCAATCGAGACCGCGAGCAGGCTACCCAACAGCGAGGCCAAAACACTCGCCGCAGCACTCACCAGGAGCGTATGGATCCATGCACGGTGAAGAGCGACATCCCACTGCAATCGTCATGTCCTTAAGTTCAGTAGCACGGGTTCACAAACCATCATCAACCTGCAATCCAGGATGAATGTACAGGTAAGATAATTCCTGACGGAGTTCGAGGGTCCTCCTGTTCCATTCGTCGGACGATATTTCGGTGGAAACCTTCGGGCGAGGGGAACATATCCAAACTGCCTACTGGACTGTCAGGGTCGCGTGGACCGGTGGCGTGGGCGTCGGATCGACGTCGTAGCCTAGCCGCGAAGCGGTATAAAGAACGCGCTGTCCGGTGATTGGGTGATCAAAACCGATTTTCCAAGCGTGCAATCGCATAGGCTCAGAAGAACGGTCCTCGAGTTCGCTGCGGCATGCCGCTCCTGCCAAATAGAGCGGGTCCCCTTGAATCGGATGGCCGAGCGCCGCCAGATGCAACCGAATTTGGTGCGTTCGGCCTGTTTTCGGAACCGCTTCAATTAGGGCCATTCCGCCGTTCCTATCGAGCACGCGAAAGAGGGTGCTGGCAGGAGCGCCGCTGGGACCAAGCTTTCGTCCTCCGTGAGGTAGGGGTTCGTCTTCGATTGCCAGATGGCATTCGGTTTCGATCCATCTTGGTTCACCTTGCACCCATGCCAGATACGTTTTATCGACGGTGCCGGCGCTGAATTGGGGTTGGAGTCGGGATGCGTAGGAGTACTTGCGAGTAAAAACGGCGATGCCCGTCGTCAACGCGTCGATGCGATGGGCGGGTCGCAGTTTTTCGGGAAAGTAGGCATCATGAAGAATCGCTTCCAGCGTATTGCGCTGATAGCGTCCGGAGGGGTGCAAAGGCAATGGGGCTCCTTTGTGAATGACGACAATGGCTTCGTCCTCATGGATCAATCGCACGTCGGGATCGATGGGGGGTTCGGTGTAGTCGGGAATCGTGTGAAGGAATCGTTCCCCTTCCTGCACGATGCGTTCCGGTGTCACCGCAACCGTTTTCCATACACGCTTGGATGCAGCGGGCGCTGTGATTTTTCCTTGCTCGATCTCTTTCCGCCATTGGACTTCAGAGTAAGGTGGGTAGATGGCTTGCAAGGCATCGATCAACGTTCGCCCAGCGTACTTGCCAGGGATGGAAATCCATCGACGGTTCTCGTAAGGAATACATCCTCGCTGCTCGCTAGCGATTGTGCGAATGCGCGCTTCACGTTGGGCATGTCGCTCATTGGCCAATTGGTCGGGATCACGATAGCAATAGGGACAACTGTGTCCCTCTCGATAGTGAGGTGACTGCTGATCGTCAGGGGTCAGCACATGCTTGCACGCGAAGCATTCTGAGGCATCGACCGGAGTTAATAGTGGGTCCAAGGCCACTCGTTGGTCAAATACAAAGCACTCACCATCGTAGTGTTCCTGTTGGCATTCTTCGAAGTACTTCAGGATTCCCCCTTCGAGTTGATAGATTTCCTCGAAGCCGAGTCCCTTCATATAGGGACCGATTTTTTCGCAACGAATGCCACCGGTACAAAACATCACCACCGGTTGTTTCTTGATTTCTTCGGGAAGGGCTGCGGCCGCTGCGGGAAACTCACGGAAGTTTTTGAGATTCAGATCGATGGCTCCACGAAACGTTCCCATAGCCACTTCGTAGTCATTGCGAGTATCCAACAGTGCCACTGGTATCTTTTGATCGAGCCACTGCTTCAGTCGTTCAGGTGTGATTTTGGGAGACGCGTTTTCTTGCGGTGGGACTTCTTGGCATCCCACGGGAATGATCTCCTGCTTGATCTTGACCAGCATTCGGTTGAAGGGTTGGTAATCCGTAATACTTTCCTTGATCGGGATCTCTTCAAAGCCCGGAAAACTGCGTACGATGGCTAGGACGGTGTCGACCGATGCGCGCGGGCCGGCCATAAACATGTTGATCCCCTCCGTGCTCAAGAGGATCGTTCCTTTGAGTTCCAATTGTCGACACGTCGCGCGGAGCCGATCCCGTCTGCTTTGAAGGGACTCGACCGGCTGCGGATAGAAGCGGTATGCGGCGATATTGACGATCGACATGACGATTCTCAAACGGACCGTGCGGGATGGAGAGGTTTGGATCCATTAGAGCCTACAAACGCGGTCGAATTCGTCCAGGTCGAATCTGCCCAACCACCCTTTTGAGCAACCAGGAAAACGCTGTCTGCAATGCCTTCGATCTCCAGCGAACTGTTGAACGAACTGTCTTGGTGCCACGGCCGAGAGTCTGCTGGGATGCGAGGTTGGGTCCGGAAAATGGTTCGCCTGACCCCTTTCTCCGATCCCATTCTCGTGGCCCGCGAGCAGACCAGAGACTACGAAGCGAAAGGATACGCGGTCGCGTGCATCGGTTCGGTAGCGGTCGTCGGCGCCCTTCGATGCATGTCCACCATTCCGCCGTCACCCCAGGCGATGCAGGCCTCCCAGACGTCCCCCTCCTCGCACGATCGATCGGAAGTGTTCGGAAGATTGATCTTGGACTTGCGATGGCAAGCCGCCAATCGCGGAGTTGAGCTTTTCCAAGCCATCCATCCGACCGAAAGTGGTCTTCTAACCGATCTGGATCGGCTTCGAGGGTATGAACGGGGAGGTATGTATCGCGTGGCTCGCCTTTTGCAAATGGACTGCAAGCCCATCGAACCGCTCGCCCTGTCGGGAGCTCTCGACGGTCCTATCACTGCGAATTCCAAGCTCCAATTTCGACCCTATCGGGAGCTGGCCTGGAGCCGATGGTGCCATTTGATCGAGCAGACCTATACCGGTTCTTTGGATATTCCCGGATTGGCAGGCCTTCGCAGCATCGACAATACATTAGCGGGCTATGCCGATGGGATCCCTGAACAGAAACGGGCCTGGTGGTCCGTCTGGGAAGCTGGAATCCCCGTAGGTTGCATGCTGGTAACACCGGTGGGACCATCGACGGGAGAATTAACCTATCTGGGGCTAGTTCCAGGTGCACGCGGCCGAGGTTTCGGGGCGGAGATGCTACGATTTGTGGGCAATTGGATGTTGGATCAAAAAAGAGAACGTTTGGTTTTGGCGGTCGATGAACGGAACAAACCAGCGATTTCTACGTACCAGAAATTCGGTTTGCGCGTTACGATATCGCTCGACGCTTGGTTGGCTCCTCCTTTCTCTACGGACCGCCCACATTCCGTCCCACCATGGGGCGAACCGAGGCTTGAGTCATGAATAAGATGAAGGACGCGGTGTTGCGACCGTGGCTTGCATCGACCAAGGATCGTGCTCCTGCAGGACGTTAGGTGTGCGATCGGTCGTTCTGCAATCGAAAAATATTGCATCGTGGTCTCTCGTTGCATTGCATGACCTGCTGTTTCGCACCATTCCATCTCACCGTAACTGACCCGTCGATACGACTTTTATTTTTCATTCTTTCCGAGGTTATCCATCTATGGTTCGTCGTTTTTTTTCTTTGGTAGCGGTACTTGCCGCCTCCGGCTCTTTGTGTGCGGCCCCGCCACAACGAGTCACCTCCGTCGAAGGGATCACCGAGTACAAATTCGAGAATGGAGCGCGATTGCTCCTATTCCCGGATCCGTCCCGACCCACCATCAGCGTCAACATGACCGTGTTGGTCGGATCGCGTCATGAAGGATATGGGGAAGCAGGGATGGCTCACTTGCTCGAACATTTGGTCTTCAAAGGAACACCCACCTTCCCCGAAGTTCCCAAGTCGCTTCGAGACCATGGTGCCAATTTCAACGGCACGACCAATGTCGACCGAACCAATTACTTCGAAACATTGCCCGCAACCGATGAGAATCTCGATTTTGCGATCCATATCGAATCCGATCGTCTCGTAAATAGTTTCATCAAGCGTGAAGACTTGATGTCGGAATTCACCGTCGTTCGGAATGAATTTGAAAATGGTGAGAACAGTCCGCAGCGCGTATTGTCGCAACGCGTGCAAGCGGTCGCTTACGAGTGGCACAATTATGGCAAATCAACCATCGGTAACCGCTCCGACATCGAACGTGTTCCTATCGACAATCTTCAGGATTTCTATCGTCGATTTTATCAGCCTGACAACGTCGTTCTCATTGTGACAGGGAAATTCGATGAGGCTAAAGCGCTCGAATACGCCGCCAAATACTTGGGCTCCATTCCAAAGCCGCAGCGCAAACTCAATGCCACTTACACCGAAGAACCACCTCAAGACGGTGAACGAACGGTCATCCTGCGCCGCGTCGGAAAAATTGGATCGGTCATGGCTGCGTATCATATGCCAGCCGCTTCCCATCCTGATTGGGCTCCGTTGTCGATCTTGGCAAGCATCCTGAGCGAAGACAAAATCGGGCGGCTCGATAAGAACCTCGTCGAGACCGGGATCGCGACCAGCGCCAGCGCATTCGCGGACAGCTCGCATGATCCTGGTCTGTTCATGTTCCAAGCCCAACCTGCCGAAGGGAAGTTGGATGAGACGGAGCGGATCTTGCTCGACATCGCCGAAAATCTCGGCTCGGCTCCCTTTACGCTCGAAGAAATCGACCGGGCCAAAGTCCGAGCCAAACGGGGTTATGAGAATTCGATTGCCAACGCGGCTTCCATGTCCCAAGCGCTGAGTTCGGCATCTGCCCTCGGTGATTGGCGGTTATGGTTCCTCCAGCGGGATCGACTGGCTTCGGTCACGGTCGATGACGTCAATCGCGTTGCCAACACCTATTTCAAAGTGCACAACCGAACCGTCGGACGCTTTGTGCCCGTTGATGAGCCGCAACGACTCAGCATTCCCGCCGTGGAATCGATCGCTGCCGTCGTCAAAGAC
>JBAWXH010000096.1:0-14993 GCA_037144155.1 Planctomycetota bacterium
GGCCGCATGGGACGTTCGGGGATCGCCTTCTCTTTTGTGACCAAGGACGAAGGGGAGATATTGACAGAAATCGAGCAGCGAATCAATCGATTGCTCGAGCGTGACCCCTTGTCGGAACCGGTGACGGAACGTGCGGCACCCGCCCCATTGCCCTCGACCACCATACCCGGGGTTCCTGCCTCCTTTGGTGAAGAAAATAGTGCGAATGAATCGAAACGCCCTCGCTGGAATCGCGTCAAGAAGAAATCGCGTCGGTGAGCATTAGGCATTGGGTGCTCGGCGGCAATCGGTGCTCGGCGGCAATCGGTGCTCGGCGGCAATCGGTGCTCGGCGGCAATTAGTCCTCGGCGGCAATTAGTCCTCGGCGATCAACCGGAACGCGTCAGGGCCAAGAGCCAGTTGACTGAACCATCCCCTGAGCGAGCGTTTCGGAGTTGAAACTGTCTTGTCACCCATCGCGCTCGTCAGAAACGCGCTCGTGAAAAAGTTCGCACTCGCGACTAAGAATGAGCCGTTTAAGATGCCTGGGCAAACTCTTCCACACTCTCGGGTACCACGGACCCAGCAAGAATGCTTTCCCGCAGACTATAGTCTTCGGGTACTTCGTGCGAACAGCAGTTGCCGCAGACCGACCATCTACGGCGCATGTTCAAACCATGGGCCGCGATCAGCAACAAGCCTCCCAGCGGAGTTAGCCAATGAGAATTGGGGAGCCAGCCTGCGAAGTGGGTCTCCGAATGCAGCGACGTATCCTCATGACCATGACCATGACCATGACCATGATCGGAATGGTCATGGTCATGAGGATGCGTTGCTGAAGATGCAGCGATTGTGTGCGGGTGAACGTGGGTTTCCACACCAGCGTCCAGGACCGCCAACGGTGTAGAACATTGATCTTCCTCGAGCAGAAACGCGGCCGAAAGGATCAACGCCAATCCCATGCTCGAAAGAGTCAGAATGCGATAATCGCGATTGCGTAGAAAGGCTGGCCAAATCGCAATCGCCACCAATAAAGAACAAAGAACAGCAACCGATTGATGAAATACCGGTCCAGCCATCCATGCCGTCAACTTCAACGTGGGCAAGCAAGCCACGAGAATGGGAGTCGCGGCGCAATGAATAGCACACGCGGCCGACGCGAGAATTCCTAATCGATCCTTCCACTGCCCCATGCCAACGATCCAAATGTCAGAGGATGGAATTGAGATGCTCCCAGAGCGACGGAGCGTCCCATTGCGGCCAACCACAACACCCGTCCCGTCGACGAGAGCTTATCGTATCGAAAACCCATGCAGATGCAATTGGATTGCGAAAACATTTTAATTAAAGATGCGCTATGGATGAAAAAACAGTTTCAGCCGCACAGATTCTCAAGAATTTCCAAGAGATCCAGCAAAGGGTCGTGGATGCGGCTCAGCGCTCAGGGCGTGAATCCAACGCTGTTCGTATCGTCGGCGTTACCAAATATGTCGACGCGGACGCCGCGGCGGCACTTGTATCCGCCGGCTGTATCGATTTGGGGGAAAGCCGTCCTCAGTCCCTCTGGGAAAAGGCACCTCGCCTTCCCGCTTCGGTGCGTTGGCACTTGATCGGGCACCTTCAACGGAACAAATGCAAACGGACCCTTCCGCTCGTCCATTCCATCCAATCGCTGGACTCCTGGCGGTTGGCGGAGCAAATCCTGGCGGACACACAACCAACGGCGCCACCCGTGCTCGCCTTCCTTGAAATCAATCTCACGGTCGATCCTTCCAAAACCGGAGTCTCACCCGAAGAAGCCGAATCGTTTCTTCATCGCTACCTCGACCATCCCACCATGCGTTCGAAGCTGATGATTGGAGGCTTGATGGGAATGAGCAGCCTGTCCGCGGATGAGGATCAAACGCGACGCGAATTCGCCCATCTGCGAGAGTTGCGTGACCGCTGGTCGACCACGTTGGGTTGCGACCTCCCAGAACTCTCGATGGGGATGAGCGACGACTTCGAAATCGCGATCGAGGAAGGCTCAACGTTGATTCGGGTCGGCTCAAAACTTTTCCAACCCGGTGCCGCAGCATAGCTATTGCGCGAGGGACATTCCCTTCGACAATTCAGCTTGAGCCATTCAGCCTGAGCGCGGTTCCGCGTTCAGCGATCGAAATGCCGCTGGAAGAAAATCGATCAAGTCCGTTGCCAAAGTGCTCGGTGTCCCCAGTGCTGCATGCGCTAGATCCGCTGCCCGCCCGTGCAAATAGACACCGAGGATCGCCCCTTCCCATGCCGACAGCCCTTGGCATACCATCGCCACGATCATCCCTAGCAAGGTGTCCCCACTCCCACCCACCGCCAAACTTGGATTGCCAGTCGGATTGAGAAAAACCTGCTCGCCATTCGTAACCAAAGTCTGATACCCCTTGAGCACAAGGATCCATCCGAGCTCTTTGGCAATGCGGATCGCCGCTCTTCGCTGTCCCTCAATATCGCTGGCATCCACGCCGCAAATCCGAGCCCACTCACCAGGATGCGGAGTAAGAACGCGGAGCTGTGCTTCGGATCGGAACGGGCGAAGGCCCTCGGGGCCATTTGCAATCGTGGATAACGCATACAAAGCGTCTGCATCGACGACAGCGGTTTGTCGCCATTCCAGCAGCAATCGAAGAACCAATCGCACACTGCCGGCACTGCGTCCCAGCCCGGGACCAATCCCCAATACGGCTCCCGGCTTCTGAAATGCTAAAACCTGTTCGGTGGCCCGTTCGCCCAATCCGATCTCGGGCAACTCCTCCAGTCCGCATGTCATGGCGCAGGGTTGACTCGCGGCCACGAGTCCCTGCACGCATTGCGGAACTGCTGCAGTTACCAATCCTGCCCCGCAACGGAGCGCGGCGCTCGACGCAATGGTAATCGCTCCGGACAGACCCAGACTGCCACCGACGACAATGGCGTGTCCATACGTCCCTTTGTGCGAATCGCTTGGTCTCGCCATCAATCGTGGGACATCGAATCGGCGTTGCGTATCGGCATCCCACGCTTGGGGCGGATGATTTTCATCAACATTCGATGGCATGAAACAATCCTAGGAAAGCGATAAACTCTCACCGCATCCTACCATAGCCCCACCCTGCGATCGCTGGAAAAGGGAGTGGAGACGGAATGTGATCCACGCGGCGATAAAGCCCCGCCCCCGGAAAGATGGGGCGTAGGCGAAGAGTTTACCGCCGATGGATAGGCTCGGATTTCATCGCGTTGGGCTTGGACCAGTCCCCTTTTTCGTACGATGTCCGACCCTCGATGGATGGCAGCCAGCGATTCTGCGAGTATCCTAGTACGAGTTTTTGAAGCCACTTAAACTGGGCTCCAAGACCCGAACGATGAGTCAGAACGGGACACCCCCAAAATTCAACAGGAATTAAACAATTAAACCTGGTCATCCCGTCCGCACTGCGTTCAAAAAAGGATCGTCGAGAGTTAGAATCAAAGTCCGAAATTGCGAATCCTTGGAAAGGGATGGTCTACTCGACCTCCCTCCATCCGTCACTTAGTTAACACTCGTTTTTGAATCACTCAGAGGGAGCCAAAATACAATGTTCAAAGCCCTAGGCCGTTTTTTCAGCGCGATCAAGTATCTTTTTACCGGCAAAGTCGATGCTGCGGCTGACGCACTGAACACCAACCCGACGGTCATCTCTGCCAATTACGATCGCGTCATCGAAGAAAAGAAAAAGCGACTGACGCAATACAAGGACGCGATCAGCGCTATGATCGCTCAAGAAGAAAACAAAAAAGCCAAAGTCTCCCAACTGACGGAAGAAATACAGAAATTAGAGAAGCTCAAATCAGGCGCCGCCGCTCGCGCTAAGCAACTGGTCGACAAGTACAACGGTGACTCCAACGCCGTGAGGAACGATCCTGAGTACGCGAAGTGCCAGGCCGCTTTCAAGGATTTCTCGAGCACGCTGACAGAAAAGCAAAAACACGTCTCCGAACTCGAGGAAGATCTCAAAACCCTCATCGCCAACGTCAGCACTCACAAGAATCAGATCCAGTCGCTCATGCGCGATCTCGATAAGATTCGAGAAGAGAAACACGATGCGGTGGCTGATATCTTGTCCGCAACGGAAGAGAAGCAAATCGCCGACATGGTCAATGGCATCTCGAGCGACAAAACCAATGACGAACTGCAACGATTGCGAGACCTCCGACAAAAGGCTTCGGCAAACGCTCGTGTCTCTCGCGAATTGGCGGGGATGGATTCCAAACGAGCCGAATCTGATTTCATGGAGTATGCTCAGAAGTCAGCCGCAGACGATGAGTTCGATGCCTTGATCGGCCTCTCGAAAGAAAGCAAGCCTGCAGATCACGACGCTTCGGTTCGGGATGCAAAGATTCCTGAAGCCTAAGCCAACGCACTTGCGACGTACGATCAAATCACAAAGCCGAAGCGCTCACGGTTTCGGCTTTCGGCGGTGATTACACCGGAACGCATTGGCGTCCGGTTGTCCCCCATCCACAACATAAACCGGGTGCTAACGCACGCCGGCTAATGGGTTCTTTCCCTGCAGGCATCGACAATCGTAGAAATCCGTTCAACAGTCAATGTGTTTTGGATCATTCGACGAGTTGTGCGGTTCTGCGCGGTGCCATCGAATGGAATTCAATCATGACTTCGGCAAGCACGCAGGAACATCGCCGCAACGCTGCCAAGCCGATCACGGTCGCAGTCATGACGGTCAGCGATACTCGCACACCCGACAACGATGAAGGTGGCAAATTGATCGCCGATTTGCTGGAGCGAGCTGGACATTGTGTGGCGGAAAGAGTGATCGTACCTGACGAGGCGTATCAGATCATGGCACACGCCAAACGGCTCCTCAACGTTCAAGGAGTCGAATGTCTTTTGATTACCGGTGGAACGGGACTTGCTGCCCGCGATCAAACGACCGAAGCCATCGAAGGACTCTACGATGCGGTCATTCCGGGCTACGGCGAACTCTTTCGCATGTTGTCGTATCAGGAGATCGGTCCGGCAGCTATGCTTAGCCGCGCCAGCGCTGGTCGGCGCGGCACGCAGATCTTGATCACCATGCCAGGCTCTCCCGCTGGCGTTCGATTGGCTATGGAACGATTGATCGTTCCGGAGTTGCCCCACTTGGTGATGCACGCAGGGAAGTAATCCAACGATACAGGACTCGGTACCGACGATGAATTCACGAATCTTCTGCGCATCGCTCGCAACAGATGTTCAAGGCTCATTATTCCGCATGCGGCGAGCCGTCGCGTGTATTCTTTGGGTTGCATTCTCATTGGCTACCGCGGCACAGCCACCCGTCCAAAGCGACGATCGCGCTGCATCGGTTCCTTTCAAGATAACGACCCAGTACAACATCCCATACTCTGAAGACAGCGACCCCATGCAGGTCGCGGATATGTATGTTCCCGTCTCAGCCGAAGACCAAGACCACGCCAAATGGCCATGCGTGATCATGATCCACGGCGGTGCGTGGATCGCTGGAGATAAACTGAATGACTCGGGACACGCACGCAAACTGGCCGCGGCTGGTTATGTCGTGATGGTGATCAATTACCGCTTGGCGCCGAAGAACAAACATCCCTCTCAGATCGACGACTGCGTTCAAGCGTTGCGATGGCTAGCTGACCAATCCGATCCGTGGAATATCGACATCGATCGAATCGGGGTCTACGGTTATTCTGCCGGAGGTCATCTGGCGTTGCTCCTGGCGACCAACCCAAAGGAGGACCTACCCCGAATCAAGGCTTGTGTGGCAGGGGGAGCGCCGTGCGATTTTTCCTTGATACCGAGCGAGAGTCGCGTCTTATCGGCCTTTCTCGGTGGCTCGCGTGAGGAGTTGCCTGAGGTCTATCTCGAGGCCTCCCCGATCGAGCACATTTCCAAAGACGATCCACCGATCTTTGTGTTCCATGGAGAAGGAGACCAGCTCGTTCCGATCAAGTACGCCCACCGATTGCAGCAAAAGCTGATCGAGTCGAACGTCCCTCACGAGTTCCTATCGATCCCCAAAAAGTCCCACATCATGGCCTTCGTCGATCGCGATGCTCTGGATCAATCGATCGCATTTTTCAACCAACATTTGCACGATTCACAGGCCGATGTGGGAACTGCAGATGCCCGATCTATCGGATCGCCAACTGCGAGGCCTTGATCGCACTCACATGGGGTGAGGTCTCTTCACTCACCGCCATCGCAAACCATCCGTCGCGCATTTCCATTTGCGAGATCGCTAAACCCTTGGCCCGCGGATCGTTTGCTAACTGCTCGGACACCATCGGAATGTTGGGTCGACCGGAAAAGACCTTGGAGAAGATCGCTCGCAGCGGCAATCGATCCCTCGCTCCCAACCGGTGCCCATCGATGTTTAGCACTCCATCTCGGACCAAACTCGTTTGAAGCCCATCGATCGATGGTTCATACGAAGTTCGTATGATGAAGTTTTTCAAGTGGATCCGACCAGGCTGCTCCAGCGATTCGACCCGAAGGGTCAACCACATTTTCCCATCGTCAAACTCGACCGTCATGGGATTGGGATTCATGAAACGAATCGTGATGTCATTCGGTGTGTCGGCGGGCAACTCAGGAGGAGGCAGTTGCAAAACGGCCGCGATCTCCTTCGCTAGATCCTCGATCGTCCAATCGCGCTCCGCGTCGATGGCTTGTTCAATCAGATTGTTAAAGGCCGATTGGTGAAGCTGAAAGGAAACCAAACTATCGCCTGGGGCAACGGGTCTTGGCGTGTAGGCAGCGATCTGATCGGTTCCAGCGACCCGGTATCGGACCGTCAGCCGACTCTCCGTCGTTTGTAAATCCAAAACCATGGGCTGGAGTTGCAAGGACTGGAGCGGACCGATCAATCGTTTATCGATCTGATCCCGGGCACCGTCAATATTGCTGCGTAGCTGACGATCAAACTCTTCGTCGGTTTGACGTGCAATCAGCTTTTGAGTGATCCGCTTTGCTACCGACCGCGATTGAAGAAACTCTTGATGTGCGAAGTTTCGAATCATATCCCCAACCACTGGAATTTGATCCCAATCGGTCGAGAATCGGCGGAGGGCATCGACAGAAGCGACACTGGCAGGCGCCCCATCGATCTTGAGGGAATTTGTATCGATGCGAATGTCGCGCTCGGATTGCACGAAGGCTTGGCCGGAGTTGTAAAAAGTCGCCCCGCTTCGACTGCTTCGCGTGCTGCTCTGAATATCCCCATCCAATTTGAGTCTCACGTGCCATGCGTTGGCTTCAGGGACTAGCTTGATACTGAGATTGGTTTGGATTTGACTGGCACCCCGTGTGTCGGCCCCTAAGATCCTTTGTTGCACAGGCTTTGTTGCAGTCTGGTCGCGAGGCATCATCCGATTGATAAAGGCTTCCGACACACTGAGCCTTGCATTCGCGTTGCGGTAATGTCTGGAAATTGCGTCCGCGATGCGGGCTTGTTCGATATGCTCCGAAAAGCGAAGCGATTGGATGGCATCTGCCAAGTCCGTTCCGTTCCGGTGGACCGAATTGCTCTCGATGGCTTCGATATCCACGAGGACTTTTCGATAATCAACCGGCGCGATCGTCAATGGATGCAGCTCATCGGCGAGCATGTGAATTTCGGCACTGGTCAGCACGCGGCGCTGCTCGGGCGTCACTCGGTGACTTGTGACGCGGCTGAGAAACTCGCGTGCAAGAATGACTTGATGCTCCTTCGGGAGAATCTCTCCGTTGGCAAGATCGTCGATTCGATCCAACATCAGGTAACGATTCCAATTTTCCGTATCCCCTGTCCGCTCGAGCGCTTTGCGAGCCCGCACCAGACGATCCGCAATCTGCTCGTATTGGACGTGGTAGCTTCGGCGAGCCACGAACTGCTCCCGGCCGGCTTGCATACAACGGTTCAATGGGATCCAAACCGCAGTTCGACGTTGGAGCGAGTGTGCCAGGCGTGTCACTTCACAAGCGAGTTCCCTCGCGATGGACTCATTCTCTTTGCCCCACGAAAACCCGGATGCGGATGCTTCGCGCAGTTCCCCCAGCAATTCGGCCGATCGAGGTGATGTGATTTCAGTCCGTTGCAGTTCAGTCAATATCGCCTGGACGGAATCAAGCCATTCGATCGTATCGCGTTGATTATCCGTCGAAAGCTTTTCTCGCAGCAGCAATAATTCCTGCTCCAGCTGCAATGGCTGCGGCCACGTCTTCGTGACAACCGAAACCTTGGCCGATCCAGGAATCAACCCCATTATTTCTTTTCGGTCGTCGAGCGAACGTGTGGTCGAAACCGTATTCGCCATGATCGACTCACGCGTTTCGGATTCGCTCATCGCCAACTTGGGCTGCGCGGCAAAATCCTGAAACGGATCGCTCAGCCCGCTCGGAACAGGAGCGGCTAATCGCACTCCCGACGGCGGATCAATCATCGCAATAGAAACCGGAGCCTCAGTACGGTACTCAGCCCAGGTCGATCGATCGACGAATTCAAACTTGGGCTCAACATCCATTGGCATAGGCTCGGCGACAATACGACTTGCTTGCCCAGGACGGTCACTCACCGTCAAGGTAGTCGTCCGCGGGACAAATAACGGTCCCTGACGTCTCATTCGAGAGTATTGCTCGCCAGCAAAAAATAGCAGGATCAACGCGATTGAAACAAAAAGCGCGTAGACCCATCCGTTCACGCTTCGAGCTGACCTATCTGCCATCCTGAGCACCTCGATGCGCCTTGCGACGCGAGATTCCGTCCTTCGAGCTGTCCGATCCATTCTCGTGGGCCGTATTTGCTGTCAAACTCCAACGTCTTCGTGTTGGGTTTTGCAATCCGGCTTTCGTTCCCCATTCTTCGACCAGAAAAGCATGGCGGGTCGAAGCAAGCTGACTGCAATTGATGGTTTATTGGGTGCCCCTCACTCCCCCTGTAGGGAATGGATAATTTATGCCGACCACTCCCGATTGCTAGCACTCGTTTGGGCTGGCATCGGTTATCATGATGACCTCGCAGCGCGGGCCTTGGCCTGATCATCCATTCGTTTGAATCCCGTGTCCTTGTTGTTGAACACCATGCACTTGACGTTATCTCCTTGGGGTTGTTTTTCCCTCGCCGTTTTGTCTGCACTTACTCTGTCGGAAAACATCTTGGCTCAAGCCGATAGGACCCTTCTTACCGAGATCGAAAAGGACATGGTCCCTGCTCCCAAGCCGATGCAACTCGAAGATCTCTTCCGGTGGCAACGCTTCGCCGAACCTCAAATCAGCCCGGACGGCACTCGTATCGTTTTCCAAGCCACTCGCTTCAGCGATCCAACCAAGAATGCCAAAAGCACTCAGCTATGGTTGTCAGACAAGGGAGCCCCGCCGGTTCAAATTACCCAGTCCGTCAAGTCCGATAGCCATCCCCGATTTTCCCCCGATGGCAAGAAGATTCTGTTCGAATCCACTCGCGATGGAACGCCGCAGCTTTACATTTTGGATACCGCCAGTGTCGGTGAGGCTCGCAAGCTGACGAACATTTCCACCGGCGCAGGGACGGGCATCTGGTCACCCGATGGCACCCAGGTCGCTTTCGTATCTGCCGTCCGACCAGAGTGGAGTCAGCTTCCTTTCGCTGAATCCGATGCCAAAAATCGCGAAGCAGATGAATCGGCCGCCAGCAATCCGGTGAAAGCCAAGACCTTCACGAAACTGTTCTACCGACATTGGGATTCGTACACCGAAGACAAACGCCAACATATATTTGTAATCCAAGCCGATGGGACCGGTTGCACGGATGTCACGCCCGGAGATCGGGATGCCTATCCGACCAGCACGACATTCAGTGTCGGTGACGATTTCACCTTCACGCCGGATAGCCGGCACTTGATCGTATCGGCGGTCCCTCCGTCGGCCGAGTCATGGTCGACCAACTACGATCTTTGCCGCATCGATATCGCGAAGCCAATCGCAACGTGGGAGAACTTGACCCAACCCAACCCGGCCGCCGATGTCACTCCCAAGTTCAGTCCAAGCGGCAAACGCATCGCCTACCGATCGCAATCCAAGCCTGGGTATGAAGCCGACAAATGGAACATCGTCATCGTGGAGAGCAAACCGGATGGTACGTGGACTGGCAAGCCAATCCTTCCTACCGCCGAGCTAGATCGATCGGTTTCTGACTTTGTCTGGATCGACGACGATACGTTGCTGTTTGCCGCGGATGACAATGCATCGAGCGCGCTTTACCTTACGAAGGTTAACGGTACCCCTTCCAATGTCTCGGCCGATTTTGGTGATCAGCGCCGAGGCCAGATTACCGCCATCCATGCCGCAGGGGGCCAAGTCGTCGTGGCACGATCCACCATGAATCGACCTGCCGAAATCTATACGGCCGCCAAGTCCAATCCCACGCAGTGGAAGAGAGTCACGACTTCCAACGACGCATTGGCGAAGAGCATTGTGAAAGTCCAACCCGAAAGCGTGAACGTCGACGTGGAAGGGGAGACGGATATGCAAATGTGGATCCTCAAACCTCCCGGTTTTGATCCGAACAAAAAATGGCCCGTGGTCTACTTGATCCACGGTGGTCCACAAGGTGCTTGGGAAGACAGTTGGAGCTTTCGATGGAACCCCCAACTATGGGCAGCGCAAGGGTATGTCGTGGTATGTCCTAATCCTCGCGGTTCCACCGGCTTTGGACAAAAGTTCTGCGATGAGATCAGCGGTGATTGGGGAGGCAAGTGCTATCGAGACTTGGTCGCCGGTCTTGAGCATCTCAACAAGCTACCGTACGTCGATGCATCCCGAGTGGCATCCGCCGGGGCAAGCTTCGGCGGCTACATGCAGGATTGGTTTGCCGTGAATGAGATCGCAAAAGACTTCCGATGTTTGATCAGCCACTGCAGTGTCTACAACTTTGAAAGTATGTGGGGTACCACCGACGAACTATGGTTCGATGAATACGAACACGGAGGATTGCCGTGGGAACTCCCAGGCAAGTACAGGGAATTCAGCCCCCATACGCTGGCCGGTAATTTGGGCAAATACAAAACGCCTATGCTGGTCATCCATAACGATCTCGATTTTCGTTGCCCGATTGGACAAGGGCACGAGCTGTTCCAAGCTCTTCAGCGCCAAGGGGTCCCAAGCCGCTTCGTGAACTTTCCGGATGAAGGGCACTGGGTATCCAAGTCAGCCAATTCTCTTCATTGGCACCGCGAAGTATTCGATTGGTTGACCAAGTATTGCCCACCAGGTGGTAAGTAAGCAACGGAACGTCGTACCCACCTAACTGGGGATCGTATCGACTCACCATGGCGGCTTCGAGTGCGGCAACTGCCGCAACTGTCTCGTAACATTGCATCGCAGGTTTCCATTCAATGACATCTTCCGAGAATCCTCGCGGTTTGGCACTTCACTGGCGCATCCTGATTGGATTGCTAATCGGTGCTGTGTCCGGAGTGTTATGCAACCTATTGATTGGCAATGGATCGGGAGGGAATGGTGCAAGTCTCAAATGGTTTGCGGACAACATCACCAATCCGATCGGCCAAGTCTTCTTGCGACTGATCTTTATGGTGGTCGTGCCGTTGGTTTTCTGCGCGCTCACCTTGGGCGTCGCTGAGATCGGAGACGCGAGGAAACTAGGGCGATTGGGATTGCGCACGTTGCTCATGACACTGATTTTTACGAGTGCATCGGTCGCGATTGGGATCGGACTGGCAAACCTTTTGCGCCCGGGCAAAATGCTTTCCGCAGAAGCGCGAGAGTCTTTGAAAAATCAGTTTGCGGCCGACGCAGATAAGAAGATCGTTCAAGCCGAAAAATCGAAGAGTCTGAGCGAAACCATTCTCGACATCATTCCGCGCAATCCCTTGCAGGAGGCCGTGGGTGCCTTGGACGGTTCTTCACCGGGAAGCGGCATGTTAGGAGTGATGTTCTTCTCCCTCTGCTTTGGTGTGGCCTTGACCATGGTCCCAGCCGATCGAGCGCAACCTGTTTTGGATGTGCTTCAAGGGATCTACGACGCGATCATGATCATAATCGGAGGCGCCATGAAGTTGGCGCCGATCGGCGTTGCGGCGTTGGTCTTCTCAATCTCCGCCGTCTTGGGTTTGGAATTCATCGTGGCTCTTTCTGGCTATGTTGTGGCGGTCTTGCTAGGGCTGGGTGTCCACATGTTCGTGATCTATTCCCTCGCCATCTGGCTCATCGCAAAGCGATCTCCCGTTGTATTCTTTCGCAGCATCATGGAAGTCATCGTCACGGCTTTTGCGACCTCTTCATCCAATGCCACACTGCCGACGGCCCTTCGCGTGGTGGATGAAAACCTCAATCTCGACAAACGGGTTTCGAGTTTCGTCCTGACCGTGGGATCGACCGCAAACCAAAACGGCACCGCGTTGTACGAAGGGATGACCGTGCTGTTTCTAGCGCAGGTTTTCGGAAGGGATTTGGATTGGGGACAGCAATTGACTGTCGTCTTACTGAGTATCTTGGCAGGCATTGGAACGGCCGGTGTTCCGGGCGGATCGCTGCCGCTTGTCGTCTTGGTGCTGCAGAGCATCCAAGTCCCAGCCGAAGGGATCGGCATCATCATGGGAGTGGATCGATTGCTAGACATGTCGCGCACCACGGTCAACGTGGTCGGAGATATCGCCGTCGCAACATGCGTCGACAAATGGGAATCGGCAGCCCCCTCCGATCGCGTGTGACGCATTGGGCGGTGCTGATACGTCGCCCGTACTTTTGGACGCAGTACTGGACTGAACCTGACGACGTTTGGTGGATAGCGAGTCGCCTGATGTCAGACATCCACGACAGGAGGTTGATTCATGCGAAACAGGCGTTCTTTTACCATCGAGTTCAAACTCGCCGCCGTCATTGAGTGTCCTGTAAAAGCGTAACCGTTTCCGAATTGGCCCATGAACTGTGGGAGTTCGTGATACCCAAATCCTCAACTGGCAGGCACAGGGCCCTTCTAGCGAACGGGGGCACCGGCAGGGCTCAAGGTACCTGCTGTGGGTTGGATTTAGGTGTACATGTCGATCGATCCCGGGACGGGGACTGATTCCCCTCTTAGGTTAGGCTCCAGCCCTGGTATGCCTGGACTGCGTTACCAGATTTTAAGGCCAAAAGCTTGACCTCTAATTGCATGATTGTTAACTTCGTTGAATCACGTGCGCAAAGCGCATGAAAATGCATTTTCCGCATGGATTTTCATCGTTTACGTATCAGGGAGGCGGTTTCATGCAAAAGTCACTCTTTGGCCGAAATCTCAAACGTGTCGTTAGCAAGCAGACTCAAAACGCCAAGGCAAGGCGTCGGTTCCGTTCGATCGCACTCGAGGGACTGGAGCATAAGCATTTGATGGCGGCCGACATTATTTTTGGTGACGAACCCGTTCGCCAACTTTACTCTCCCCCAGACCAAAGCACGTCTCAAAATTCCGACAATCGGGCCGTTCTCGAACCCTTCTTAAACCGCACCAATCAATGGGCTGATACTCTTGTCCCCGGCGGTATCCATTCCACGACAAACACGACCAGTCAATTGGCTCTCGTTGCTTCAGGTGTCCAGCAGACTCATGACGTCAATCTCTCCGAAGCATCCAATGCTGCGTGGCAGGATTGGGGGGCGACACTATCCAAAACCATTCGCAACGATCCCTCAACCAACCCAGGCTCTTCGATATTGGCATCTGTCGAACCAATCCGACAAATGACCTCTGCCTGGCCTTCGGATCTTAAAGGCGATTCCAACCAGTTGCTTACCGACAGTCCAATTGCGAGCCGCCCTTCTTCGGAGGGAGTTTCCGAAGGGTTTGATCCTTCAACCTTTTGGTTTGGAGCTAACCTTGCGGGAGACCCACAGACACGCTCGTTATTCCAACCGATTGGATCCGGCGGCGAATCGGTCCCAATCGATCCGAGCCGATTCTTGGGCACCCATTCTTCGAGTCTTTCTTCCTTCGTGCCAGCCCTGGATGGGAATACCGAAGGTGAAGGAACCGACAATCCCAGTCCACTTTCGCTACCGACCCAGGGCCTACCGTCCCTACGCCTGGCAGGTACAGGTTTTCGCATCGATCAATATGTACCGGATTTTAATACCTCGAACGTCTCTTCCGGTTTTGTAGGTGCGTTCAACGCTCAAACCACATCCGAGAACGCCGATTTAAAACTTCCTGGTTTGTCATGGGTACATACCGTCGATCGCTCCTGGACGAGTCCCACCCAGTGGAGCATTACAGAAACAATCGTACTCGCATTCAATGCCTCGGTATCGAATACCGTTTCAAGCAACGTAGACTCGAGTTCAACAAGTAGTGCATCGCAGACTCCGACCCATTTTAGGACAGGAAGTGGGCTCGCAACATTTTCGGCGAGTCGATCCACCTACCTGATCGTGTCCATCCATGCAGAACGAGGCATTACGAGCGATCCCGCAGCAGGGGTCGCTTGGTCATTGCATTCTTCCTCTCGCGACACCCGCACCTTGAATTTCATGGCGACCGCGTCGACGAATGTTAACCCGAACCCGAACTATGTGGATCCAACATGGCATGCCGACGGGACGGTGCAAGGCCGAACGAACGATCCAAATGGTCCCGTTCCGGTGCCTCGCAATTACACAAGTGGTGCTTCTATCTCGGCGGGTTTCAACATAGGGGTCTCCACTGGAGGATCGCTCGATGCTTCAGCTACTCCGTCCCTGGTTCCTGACACGACCCGTAGTAGTGGATTCGATATTGAAACCGATTTTAGCTACAGCAAACATCGGCTGACCAGCGTCGAACTGGGACTAAGTGCAGGTGTCGGTTTCTATTCCAGTTCGGGGAACATCAACGCCACCGTTCCCATATTGGGGCGCTTTAATGAAAGCTCCACAGGAGGATTGCGATTGGTGGGAAACGGCGACAACTCGGACGTCCCCGTGGACACTCCCCCAATTCCGTCCCCAACCTCAGGCGTTGGACATTCGTTGGGCACCTCGTCGACTTCGAATTCGAACACGCGATCTT
>JBAWXH010000097.1:0-13918 GCA_037144155.1 Planctomycetota bacterium
TAGAAATCAACGCCAACAACGCCACCGTGACCGACATCAACGGAGTCACGATCGGTAACAGCCAACTCGCTGGCAACTATGGATTGAGCGCCGGTGGCAATCTAATCGTCGATGGCACTGTCAATGTGAACGGAAACTGGAATATCACTACAACCAACGCTGGTACAGTCACCGATTCCAATACCGCTGTTGTAAAAATACTTGGCAACACCAATCTCCAAGCCGCAAATGCCATCACATTGGCTGACACCGCCAATGCGTCATGGACCATCGGCGGCACAGCGAACCTGGCAGCTTCCAGCAACGTTAGCCTTGGCCAAGGAGGTTCGTGGGATTCATCTCGGTTAGAAATTAATGCCAACAACGCTACCGTTACCGATATCAACGGAGTCACCATCGGCAACAGCCAGATCGCTGGAAACTACATTTTGTCTGCCGGTGGTAACATCCACGTCGACGGTACCGCGAATGTGAACGGCAACTGGAATATCACGACGACGGACGCTGGTACCATCACCGATTCCAATCTGGCCGTCGTAAAAGTACTAGGTAACGCCAACCTGCAATCGGCACGTGCTATCACCTTAGCCGACACCACCAATGCGTCATGGACCATCGGTGGCACAGCCAACCTGGCAACACTAGGCAACGTTAATCTCGGACAAGGTGGCGCATGGGATTCATCCCGTTTGGAGATCAACGCCAACAACGCCACCGTGACCGACACCAACGGAGTCACCATCGGCAACAGCCAGCTCGCCGGAAACTATATCTTGTCTGCCGGTGGCAACATCAACGTCGATGGCACAGTCAACGTGAATGGCAATTGGAATATCACCACGACCAACGCTGGTACCATCACCGATTCCAATTCCGCCATCATTAAAATTCTCGGAAATGCCAATCTGCAATCCGCTAGCCCCATTACCTTGGCCGATACGACCAATGCATCATGGCTGATCGGCGGCACAGCGAACTTGGCAACTCCAGGAAACGTTAGCCTGGGCCAAGGTGGCTCGTGGGATTCCTCGCGTTTAGAGATCAACGCTGAAAACTCGACCGTAATCGACAACAACGGCGTTACGATTGGTAACAGCCAAATCGCTGCCAACTATTTATTGAGTGCCGGTGGCAACATCAATGTCGATGGCACCGTGAATGTGAATGGCAACTGGAATATCGCCACGACCAACGCTGGTACCATCACCGACTCGAATCTCGCCGTCGTAAAAATCCTAAGTAATACCAACCTGCAATCCGCTGGCCCTATCACGTTGGCCGATACGGCCAACGCAGCTTGGACCATCGGCGGTATAGCCAACCTTGCAACTTCCGGCAACGTTAGCCTTGGCCAAGGTGGCTTCTGGGATTCCTCGCGTTTAGAGGTCAACGCTAACAACGCCACGGTGACAGACATCAATGGAGTCACCGTCGGCAACTCTCAAGTTACTGGCAACTATTTGTTGAACGCCGGTGGCAACATCAACGTCGATGGTACAGTCAACGTGAACGGCAACTGGAATATCACTACGACGAACTCTGGTACCATCACCGATTCCAATGCCGCTATCGTAAAAATACTTGGTAACACCAATCTCCAAGCCGCAAATGCCATCACATTGGCCGACACTGCCAGTGCAGCTTGGACGATCAACGGCACAGCCAACCCGTCAACTCCAGGGAATGTTAGTCTCGGTCAAGGTGGCTCATGGGATTCCTCTCGGTTAGAGATAAATGCCAACAACGCTACCGTAACCGATATCCATGGAGTCACCATCGGCAATAGCCAACTCGGCGGAAATTACATCCTATCTGCGGGTGGTAATATCCATATCGATGGTGCCGTGAACATAAACGGCAATTGGAATATCACGACGACGAACATAGGGACTATCACCGATTCCAATCTGGCCGTCGTAAACATACGAGGTAACGCCATCCTTCAATCGGCAGGTGCCGTCACCTTGGCCGACACGGCTAACGCTTCGTGGACCATCGGTGGCACAGCGAACCTTGCAGCTCCTGGGAACATGAGTCTCGGGCAAGGTGGCTTATGGGATTCGCGACAATTGTCCATCGATGCAGCAAATGCCAACGTAAGCGATCTTACGGGAGTTACGCTGGCAGATCATCACATCGCAGGTAATTACCGACTTACTGCAGGCGGAACGATCGATTCGACCACCCTGGCCGCAATCACCATTGGTGGAAGCCTTTGGATGACCGGAGAATCCGTTGATTTGGCGGAATCGGTCTCGAATCAGTTGCAGGTCGCAGGATCCGCATTTTTCAATGCACCCAATGGGCAAGTGCGAGTCGGCTCGGCAGGAACTGTTCAATTCGGATCCCTGGGATTGAAAGCCAACATTGCCGACATTTCGGAAGATAGTCAAACATTCTTGGATGGCGTCAACGTCAACGGCTTGAAACTCCAATCGCGAGAGATAATTTCGCAATCGGGAATAGACACCGGAGCAGGTATCCAAGGCGTTGTGGTCCGCGGGGACGCCGTCTTTGGCTTCGAGGGCGCGACGGGATCCGTAAGGTTGATACGAACTGGATTGTCCAGTGGAACGGAACTTGCCGATGGCATGTTGATGGATAATTCGATTGCAGGATTAGTTTCAGCGAACAACCTAAACGGCGATTTCTTGCTTCGCAATGTGGCTGCATCCCCGAGCTTGGGAACGCTACAAGGTGCGATTCATTCCTTGACGCTCTGGCAACCATTAGCTGGATTGACCCTTAGTCCGAACTTTCACCAAGTTGGACGGGACTTGACTATTATTGTTGGCATGGACGTCGTAGCCAATGCGAGTGCCGGGATTAGCCATAACATCGGGCTCCATGCGGATTGGAAGTTTTTGACAAATGCATCCGCGAATCTCATCGATCAAGACGCATCTGTCCGCGTCGATGGCAATGCCATGCTATTGGCAGGGGGGGCGATCCAATTAGCAGATCGAGCAGGAGAGCAATTCCATGTTCCTAGTGGTCAACTCTCCGTAGTGAGTTTAGGAGGCGGGCGCATCGAATTAGGAGGTGCTGGCGCGTGGCAATCACAGAGTCTTGGGATCGCTTCCGAAAACATCCAAACGGGTATTCTTGGAAACATGACGATCATTTCATCGGGCAATATTCAGCTGGCGAACCCCGTTCTTCCAACCCCTGGCACCGCTACCCTCGCGATCCGTGGTAGTAACCTATCGATGACTATCTCGGGCGGGCTGACAAATTCTCCCGGTCTAACAATTTCTCTTGGCAACAATCTAACCATCGACGCCAGGGACGCGGTTTCTCTTGTGACAGACTCGGCTTCCGAATTGCGTGTACTCGGATCGACCAACATACGCTCGCAAATGAGCAATGTTGAGTTTGGGACATCTGGACAAGTCATCACGGGTACAATCCGAGCAGTTGCGGAACAGGGAGATATAGCCCTTGGGAACTCGCAAGCTCGCATGGGTGAACTCAGCTTGGTCAGCAACGGAATTAGCGTTCGCGAAGGTGACAACACTGTCTTGGTAACTGCAATCGCGCTTCGGCAACTCGATATTGACAGTACTGGAAGTATCACCAATACGCAGACGAGCAATTCAACGGCGCGGACGGGAATTGCGACTCCGCAAGCCAATCTGCGAGCAGGCACTTTTATCCACCTTGCGGATACCGAGATTCAACGTGTCAATGCACTTGCACGCAGCAATGGAACCTTGGGAGATCCAAAGTTTTTTCAATTGAATGCTCAAGCGGATCGTACCGGACAAGCGTACCTGAACGCAATCGGGACGAACATCTCTCCCAACGCTCAAACTTCGCCTCGCTTGATCAGCGGGGAAAGTCTTGCGGACTTGCAACGGAACGCGTCTTACATCCAAACGATCGGTCGGCAATACGGAATTTACTTGAAGAACCTGGGAGCCCTAGAAGTCCAGCAAATGACCTCCTTTGGTCGTGGAACCAATCTCTTCGTTGAAACCGGCAGAGGTCAAGACTTGCGAGTAACTCATTCGATCGAACAAGTGTTCGACAATGGCCAAGCAGGCAAAATGGTATTGATCGCAGGAGGTAGCTTGATCATGGCACCTAGTGCCGAAATTCAAGTCATCGATGTTTCTGGAAACCCGAATACGGCTCGCATCGCTCTCCAACCGCAATTCGAAGCCTCGGCTTTCAACGGTGGGCAAGGGCCTCAACTTGGATTCCAGTCTACGCAAACCGTGCTCTATGCATCAGACACTCAGGCCGACAACGGCATCCAAAATGTTTTGCAACGCGTTTCGACTCAATTCGGGGTCGCCGGCGAAAGAGGTTTTCAGATTCTGATCCAATATGCGGACGGAAGACTCCAAATGTTTGATGTCGCCTCAGAGATCTATGCATCTCTGATCCACGGAGAGGTCGGAACCAATCCGTCCGGAACCATCCAGTCGCATGGAGGGGCGGGCGATGCCGCCGTCGTTCAGCGTGCCATCCCATTCACGGACATATTTTTGGCCTCAAATGTAATGCTGCCCACAACCGCTATCTTCCGGCGTTCCAGCGAATTATTCTTGTTTGAGAATGCAGGCCAAGCGGATCTATCCCTAAAAACCGTGGACCTGACGCCTGCGATCGATTTGGTGGAAGACGTTCTCGCACCAGGACGTCGCGTAAGTTTACCTATGAGCTCCGAGATTCGAGTAACCCCGCAACTCATGAACATGGAGGTCCGACCGATTCCGACGCTCGAACAGATCTACACGCTGGTCGATAATTCGACCCCCGTCAAGTCGATCACCCCGAAGATCGTGGAGGTCATGATAGTCCGCGTTGGCTTCGATGACGTGAACGAGGATGGGCAGCCCGACCCAAGCGAAATTCCGAACCGTGATGACATCCAACTTAAGATGCTAGATAACCAAATCGACCTCGTGGATTCTGCCAATGCTCCTGGCCTCGGAACGAGTCGCAAGAAACTTGCTCCGGGAGAAATCGATGTTGTATCCAAGGATGTCAAGGAATCGGTTTCGCCAACCTCGGCCGATTTGCAGCGCTGGGTAGATGAGTATCGAAGCGATCCATTAAAACCGTCTGGGGTCTATGCGATTATTTCCAAAGATCCATCCATTGGGACCAAGGTTCTCAAAGTGTTCTCGATACGCGACTTTGATGTCGATGGATCGAATGCAGAACAATTAGATCAGGACAGAGGTTTGATCGAATCCTCGGAACGCAGTCCACAACAGGATGCCTCCGAACAACCCGATGCACCGGAGAACAAGAAATGATTTCTTGCCCCAAGTGTAAGATGGTTATGGAGTCCCTACCCTCAGACTCGCTATGTTCTGAATGCGGTTTCGAGCTATCCTTACATCCGCAACAGACCTCGGCAAAGAAAACCATTGCTGAAACGCTAAGTGGTATCGACAGTTCACAGTCCGCTCGCCACGACAAAGACAATACCATCGGTGACCCATCCGCTCGAACCGTAGCTGAGATGGCAAAAACTGTGAGCGGCGCCCCCAACGATTTAGGCAGGACGATTTCAGAAGACGACAGCAATTTGGACTTCTCATTGGACCCAATCAATCCTGCTTCCCAACCCGCGCCACCGCTCCTCGGACCAATTTCTGGCACCAACGCCAACACGATCCCGGATATCCGTCGTCCGACTACTCACCCATCCTTGGAGTTGGGGAAGACGTTATCGGAAGAGGATGGCAACGTTGATTTTTCGTTTGCGACGCCAACTCCATCCGGCACCCATGGATCGACTCCCTCCGATCCAATCTCGAATTCCTCCTCGAAGACAATCGACGAGGAGCGCAGCGCGACGCCTGACATCCCTTCTAATTTGGGAAAGACGATTGCAGATGGTGATAAGAACGCGGAATTCTCATTGGGATTCCCCGATCATATCCCTTTCCTAGTCGCTCCCATTACCCAATCGCCCGCTTCCCAGAACGAGAAGATGACCGAACCTCATGGCGAGGCGAATTCTTCCCATCCAGGAAATCTGAATCAAACCCTTGCAGAAACAGATTCCAATACCGATTTCACTTGGACTCCGCCTTCGCGTTTGCCTACAAACAATTCCGAGACACTATCGCCGCCACCCCCCGCCGCTAAAACGGTTTCGGATAATACGATCGTAGAGAAAACCAAGCCAAGCCTCACCGACTTTGCGATTGGGTCGCACTCTGAGTCGAAAAAAACCGTCCCGGACCGAATAGAGAAACCGATCGCCGACCTTTCCGCCACCATCGATGTCGGATCCTCCGACAAAACTTTTGTCGCGCGACCCGCAAACCCCACGGTGGATGGTGCTGCATTCTCGGTGGATGAACTAGACCGGCAGAATCGTGAACCGAAAGACCGCCAGCCCTCACAAAAACCGAATATCGCATCGGCAAGGACGATGGAAGATAGCAATCCATCCAACGCAAATCAAAAAGGGGGACTAGGCGCGACCGTAGATGCTTCACCGCTGGAGCATTCGCAAACACTCGACTTTTCCGCCGATGGTCTGACGGCCCCTATTTCTGCAACCATTCACGTCCGATCCGATAACGTGACCGTTGGTGAAGTTTCCATCTCGATTCCCAGTGGGCGAACCAATCAGGGTGGTCTAACCCTACCATCCACCGGAGACAGTGTTGACTCCGTGGATGACGAATGGCTGCTGAAGTCCATTAGCAAGAGATCGTTGGCACCCGACGGACCTATTACCACGGGCATTGTCTCTCCCGACTACAAGATCGTTAAGAAGCTAGGCGAAGGAGGAATGGGGGTCGTCTATTCTGCGATCCAAAAGTCTCTGGACCGCCACGTCGCTGTGAAGGCAATCAAAGGTGGAGCTGCCGTTTCCAAGGACGCGCGACGCAAGTTCTTTTACGAAGCACGGATTACGGGCGATCTCGATCACCCCAATATCGTACCCATTCATGAAATTGGGACGCAGGATGACGGCACCCTCTTCTACTCAATGAAGATGGTGGATGGTACGCCCTGGCAAGAAGTGATTAAAAAGAGATCCAAGGAAGAGAACTTGGAAACCTTCATGAAGGTTTGCGATGCCGTGGCATTTGCCCACTCAAGAAATGTCATCCATCGCGACTTGAAGCCAGAAAATGTCATGCTGGGTGCATTCGGGGAAGTTCTCGTCATGGACTGGGGACTCGCGATTCAATTGCCTCCCACCAGGCCATTTGGAATGAGTGGAACACCGGCCTACATGTCCCCCGAAATGGCTCGCCATGATGTCTCAGCCATCGGCAAAGGAAGCGACGTTTACATCCTCGGTGGAATTTTATACGAACTCATTACCGGCCACGCTCCCCATACGGGCGGCAACGTGCGGGAATGCTTGATCAATGCAACCCGAAATGAGATCGTGCCGACTGACATCGACGATCCCTTGGTCGATATCGCACGGCATGCGATGGCATCCCGAGTCGATGATCGCTACGCCACCGTCCTCGAAATGCAGGAAGCTATCCGCGAAGTTTTGCGACATGCCGAAAGCATTTCATTGACCAAACGCGCCGAAGACTGGCTCGAGATGGCACTGCATCAATCGGACTACCAAGGCTTTTCGCGCGCTCTTTTTTCGATGCAAGAAGCCATCGATCTTTGGCCCGAAAACAGGACTGCCATCGAGGGAGTGACCAAGGCGAAATTCGCCTACGGAAAGAGCGCCCTCGAAAAAGGGGACTATGACTTGTGCCTCCAAGTCATGGACCCCAATATCGCAGAACATGCAGCTCAAATGCATCTCGCTCGCGAGAGAAAGGATGCGAACCTGCAGCGAGAAGCTCGCCTAAAATTAACCAGACGAGTCCTAGCCGGAGTGGTCCTCTCTGCCGCGGCTAGCCTATCGGTGCTCGCAGGCTATGCACTATGGCAAGCGCAAATTGCTAAGACCGAAGCCGCACGTGCTCGGATCGCAGAAGGTGAAGCGAAAACCTCCGCGGAAAAGGCAACCGAAGAGCGCAACAAAGCGGAAATTGCTGAAGGCGTAGCCAAAGAAGAAGCGGCAAAAGCCGTCGCAGCAGGAGAGAAAGAAAAGGAAGCGAAAGACGTAGCAGTCGAAGCAAGAGAAGAAGCTGAAACACAAAAGGTACTTGCGGACAAAAATGCGAGAGTGGCTGTCAGCCAATCGCGAATCGCAATCCTCGGATCCTACCAGTCGAAGATCACCCTAGCGAACTCCCAATCCGCCCAGCTTGAAACCCCGCAAAGCAGCCAATCGATTCGCGATGTTGCCTCGTTAGCGTCGGCTTGGCCAACATCGCCCGATCCAAAAGATTCGAAATTGGATCCCACACCCGAAGCGGTCCGTGACATGTTGTCGAACTGGGCCTTAAGACGCATCCAGTACTTCAATAACGAAGACCTCCCGCGTTTTACTTCTCCTTCGCCCCACGTAGCCCTGGATTACGATCCCGTTTCTGGTTGGCTCGTCGCGGCGGATGCCGATCATCAAGTCCGCTGGCTCAAGCCAGACGAGGCTGAATGGAAGTGGGATGATCGCCCCGTTTATCGTTCCGAAGACTCAATCAGGAGCTTGGCCATTGCACCCGGCGGAGACAAAGTCATCCTGCTGAGCAAGGACTCGGCGGACCATTCGACCGCTCTGCTTTTGATTCCCGAGAAAGGGATCGTGTCAACCGTCGAAGGAGTCGATCGCAAACCGCTGCAACAAGTGGTCTTTACGACCGATGGCAAATGGCTCTTTGGAGGAATCAATACGGGATTGTGGTCTTGGAAAGTGCTCGAGGATGGCTTATCCAGCCCCTCCGTCATGACCTTTCGAGGAACCATCGAATCGGTGCATGGTCTTGGAGGTGATAAATCCAACTACGTTTTTGGAATCTCCCGCCTCCCCCAAAGCAACGTTTCTTGTTTCGTTGCCGATCTCGCGACTGAGCGCGTCGCATTGGTCCAAATCCCCTCGTTGAAAAACGTGAAACTCTCGACGGCATCCATGACCCCAGATGGAAATGCCATCGTTTTGGGCTACGACGATGGCAACGTCGTTCCCATTGGAGTGAACTGGACGAAGGCGACCGATAAAAACGGCAACGAACAATTCAAAGTGGATTTATCGGGAAATCTAGAAGCAGGTTTTGATAAATACTCTCCCCTCAAATACCATCGCAATCGGGTCGAGGAAATTCGTTGCTTTGAAGACGGAAGCATCATGAGCCGCGCTCATGAAACCGTCATTCCTATCTGGAATCTCAATGCCCAAAAGGAACTCTCGCAACCCAACTTTCTCTACGGATTGGATCGCGCGGTCAAGCATTTTCGCTTTCTGAGGGATGGAAATACGGTCATCGCAAGTGATATCGCTGGCACCCTAATGCGATGGAATCGACAAGAACAAGTCCAGCGCAGCGGTGAACTCTTGTTGCATACCCCCCTTGTCAAAGACCGCGCCCCTGTAGGAATCGTGGCAGCAGCGTTCGATCCGAAACTCAAACCGTTTGCCGTAGATGACAACGGCGTTCTCATCTCCCGAGTTGCGACGAGCGCTCCGGATTCGGGATCGGGCTTGGCCCATGACTACATCGGACATACCCCATATTCGACCATCATAGGCGCTTCCAAAGCTTCCACCCAACCCTGGGTTGCCACTCTCGCGCGATTGAGTAAGAACTCGCATGCATACCTTGGATCCGCAGATCAACTCATGGAGCTGTGCGTATGGAATCTGGATACCGGACGGATGGTCACTCGCAAAACTTTGCCATCAGGAATGAATTCCAGAGTCACGTTTCTGCGTGGGGACAAACAAATCGGCATTACCGACGGAAAAGCCTACTGGTCGATTTCTACGGACGATTGGCGAATCAATCCACCGGAAACCCGATTCGGCTCCGTGATCTCCACACCACACCCCGTCGAATCCAACCTGGTAACTTTGATTGCGAATTCGGGAGCGGTCCGATTGTTCGACCCTTCCGTTGCAAGCAGTTGGGAGAACGAAGATCTCCGCAATTTCGATTTGGCCATCAACAATCGCTCGCTCCCCGTCCAATCGGCTTGGTCGTCCGATGGCAAACGATTGTTCGTGCTTTTTGATAACGGCGCCCTGGCCCGATTGTCTTGGGAGAACAGCCATTTGACCGACTTCCAGTGGAGCACACCTTTGCTCGCAGGCATCGATGCGGAATCTGACACGGCGTGGAGCTATGTCGACCTCGACGTCCATCCCGGTGCGGATGCAATCGACCAAATTCGTATCGCCAAACGAACCAGCGAAACGCAGCGCAAAACGCAACTGCTGTCCTTGCGTTGGCCCCGTTCCGATTTACAGCCAACCATCGATAGGGATGAATCGCAAGCTGGAGATGCTTACTGGGTATTCCATTCCGATACGCCTTGGAACCTCAAAGAGAGTCCATTGGTATTCGCTGAAAGCGATGTGAGCCAAGTGCTACCCGTCGTTCCCAACGAATGGATCGCGGTTGAAGGAAACGGAACGATTCATCGCTTGCTCCGCAACGCGAACCAACAAACGGACTCTCGAATCGCAAACCGCACACGGTGCATCGCTGCTATCGCAGACGCATCGGCACATCGATGGTTAACATTGCATCGAGACAACGCCGTATGGTTTGCTCAATCCAATTCAATCAATGGCTTGGAGTGGCTTCCGATCCAACATCCGTTGACTCGAGCCACGAAAATCGAAATGGCTCGTGATGGAAAACGCTTTTGGATTCTTGGTCAGGACGGAGACGGAAGGAATGTTGCATGCACCTATGCCGCGTCCGGAGACCAAGAACCATGGAACCTGCAAGCTATCGAATCGGATGTCCTGCATTTGGCAGAGTCCCCCACTTCGGACGATTGGTTCTTCTTGACTCCATTAGGAACCATTCAGCGGGCGTCGTGGGAGAACGGTGCCTTCAAGCGTCAGGAAATCCCCATCGCTGATGGCCCGATCCAAGACAGTCACGGCATCACTCAGATGGCTTGGTTCCGCCAAAGGGCGACATCGGAAAGTATCCAGGAATGGTCGTTGATGTTGCTCTCGGCGATTCCTGAAGGAAGCAGGATCGATTGGCTGCCACTGAACCAAGAAAAATCGCAATTTGAAAGCGGTTTCCAAAACTCGCTCAATGGCCAAAATATGGTGATGGATACTTCGCCAGAAGGAAATATCTTTGTCGCCGGAGACGATTCGGGCACCCTTGGAACTTGGTTTGCATCCCCTCAGTTAGAGAAGCAAGCGAGAACGTTATTCAATCTACCCCGACACACCGGCAGCCGCATCCGATCGGTTCGCTTCGCTGGCAAGGCGACCGATAATCTAGACTCACTCATCACCGCAGATAGCTCGGGACGTGTTTTTGGCTGGTACACAAAAGAAGGAAAACCCACGGAATTACTAAAACCCCTTCTGGCTACCGACGACGAATCCAATGAGCGACCCATTGGCAAACTAATCCGGCAGCAGTGATCGCCCTCGGTCGTGCAATTCATGCAACCGGCGACCAAGCTGCTCGAGGAGTTGATCGTCGCTCCATTGCGAATACTCTTCGCACAAGAACGGTTTTCCTACGACTAGGCAAATAGGATTTGCGAAGATGCCCTTGGAACCTTTCGGCATGCATTCGTAAGCACCTACGATGGCGATCGGTACCAACGGAACCGAGGTGCGGCGTGCGATCGGAATGAATCCGGGCTTGAGAGTACCAATCTGCCCATTTTGCGTTCTGGTCCCTTCAGGAAACAGCAGAACAGCCTCTCCTCGATTGAGCCGCTTGAGCATTTCGCGTAGCCCTGACAGTCCCCCTCGCTCTCGATCGATCTCAATCGCATCGAGGATTCGAATCAAGAACGAAAAGACAGGGTTCTTGAACAACGTGTGACGCGCTAGGTAGTTGATGGTGCGATTGCAGGTCAAACCCACCAAAACCGGATCCATCATCGATTGATGGGTCGATAGCAGCATTGCTCCACCCGACTCAGGTAGCAGATATCTCCCCTCGACGCGCATGCTGAAGAGCAATGGCATCACATTGCGCGTGGTTAGCCGCAGAAACCTATAAAAAAACTTACGAAAGACCCAAAACAGGACACGTTCGCCTGGCTGCCGATCGTTCGATGGTTTGCTGCTGTCCATGTCTCGCATTGATCATGAAAAAGTACAGGTCGACGCCGCGGATGTCTACATCCTACTCCGAACAATCTCGAGCAAGCGATTCAATACGTCCGCTTCCGACATTCCATCCGTTTGCACCGTAATTGCATCGGCTGCGGCTTTCAAACCACCCGATTTTCGAGTCATATCATCTTCGTCGCGCTGATTTTGTTGCAACAAGATTGCGTCATAGTCGGCCTCGAGCCCTTGCTCCCGGAGTTGTTGCCATCGCCGCCTAGCGCGCTCCTGGGAGGACGCGGTTAAGAAGATCTTGCAACTTGCTTCCGGGAAGGCAACCGTTCCTTGATCCCGTCCCTCGGTGACAGCATCCCGACCTAGACACCAGCGCCGCTGCAATTGCACCAACGCGGAACGCACATTGGCATTGTCGGCAATGGCCTTAATCGATTGGTTGACGCACGATTCGCGGATACGATCGGTGACATCGATCCCATCCAGCAACACACGCTCGCCATCCCACGCAATTTCGATCCGTTCCGCGATCGCGGTCACGTGCTCACTATTGAGTATGTGTACCGAGCGATCTAGACAGGCGAGGGTCACGCAGCGGTACATCGCGCCCGTATCCAAAAAATGAAATCCCAACGCTTCCGCCAGACGCCTAGATACCGAGCTCTTTCCAGCCCCCGCCGGACCATCAATCGTTACGATCATGCGTTGCCCATTCCCATCAAAACATCAAATGCGACGAACGTATCCACGATGAAAACGATCGCTCTGTATCCCAAAATGGATTCACGAATGCTAAGCGAATTTCCAACCTAACCAACGATACGAGCTCCTCGACCGAAACCCTCGGGTTATCATAGTGCGTAGGTTTCATTCCTTCGAGGTGAGGTAGTTATATGTCGCGAAACATGTTGTTCAGTATTGCCCCCAGCATCCTTTTTGCCGCAAGCTGGGTATTCGGAAGCGTCTCTGTAACATCGGCACAAGAAAAGCCTGCTGAACCCGGCAATCCCCCCGCCACCGCTCCCTCCGATCCCCCACAACCAAACTCAGCCCCCGCAGATGCGACCGCGCAAAAAAGTGAGTCGCCCCAAACGACCTCAGAATCGGTAGCTCCCAAGCCCACCCAAGATGCTGCAAAAAAAGAGACTCCCAAACCGGAAAAGAAAAAACAAATTCGAGTTCTAGCGCTAAGAGGCTCGTACGAAGATTTGCCATCTCCGGGCGCAATCAATCCCACCGCACTCCTTTTAGGAAGCGGCTCCGGCAGAACGAAGTCCTTTTTCAAACTCTGTGACTATCTCAAAGAACTGGAAAGCGAAGAACTCGCGACGCACGTCGTTTTCGATCTTTCCGACGGATCCATCAGCCTGAACTCAGCGCAACTGGACGAGTTCACCCGCCGACTCAATTCTCTTCGTTCCAAAGGGAAAAAGTGCATCGCTTGGCTGGAAGATGCAAACAACGTACACATGGCCATCGCGGCTGCATGCGATGAAGTCATCATGGCCGATCTTGGGGGCGTCAACATTCCATCGTCCACCATGGAAACCATGCTCTATCGCGATGCGATGGATTTCTTTGGTGTTCATGCTTCCGTCGTACGCGCCGGGGATTTTAAAGGAGCCGTGGAACCTTACACCAACTCGGTCATGTCGACTCACTTAAAAAACCATTACCTCGCAATGCTGGAATCGATCAACACGGCACAAGTATCTCGAATCGCCAAAGGCCGTGGTATCCCTACCGGAACCGTTCGCGAACTCCAAAAGAAACGAATGCTCCTGCCTGCGGAAGCGCTTGCAAGCCATC
>JBAWXH010000098.1:0-13364 GCA_037144155.1 Planctomycetota bacterium
GTCCTGTACCCAAACAACTCGCGCCTGGGCCAGCGGATGTTTCGACGAAAAAGGAAGTCCATCCGCTGGATGAGCCGGACGAACCTGCACTCAAGTCCGGCGCGGCTGGCACGGGAGCCTTGCCGCGGGCGAACAAGGCAGCCCGCCAATGGACTGCGGAGATGATCTACGCCTTCATGGAAAAATCCAATATCCGTTGGATGGAACTGACGGCTGCCACGTTGATCGTGGTCTGCTCCGTGGGCTTGGTAATCAGTTTGTGGAGCACGCTCGCTAGTACCAGTCGGTTCTTTCCGTCGATCGTATTTATGGTTGCGACTTTAGCTGTCCATGGAGCGGGGCAGTACACACTCAAACAATGGAAGCTTCAAAACACATCGCGAGGGATCCTGCATATTGCTCTGATGCTGATTCCACTGTCGGTGATGATTGGTATTTTGCTCTCCCGCCGCAATGGTGCATTGACACTTGACGGGCAATCCGTGGCCGTGCTTGTTATCGGAGCCACGGTCTATGGGGGGCTCGCGATCACAGCCGCCCAATCGCTTTTCAATCGCTCGTGGATACCCGTCGCGACGACCAATATCGTCGCCAGTTTGTCATTGGTTCCGATCGCGATCACGGCAAAACAGGGAATCTCGCTCGGTAATGCAGCATTCCTTCTGCTGCCGACCGCGTTGGCAGCCTTGGCCTTTTCCTGGGATTCTGCTGGCAGTGGAGCCGTGCGTCAACATCGCACTTTTGGATTCTATCGGCGGCAATTAGGAACGGCCGTACAGATGCTCTTTTGCTCGATCGCGGTTGTCGTTTTTTGGTGCATGCAATTGAAGACCGACATTCGATCCAACGAATGGGCTTGGTTATTGGTCGGTGCTTCCGCAGCGGCATGGGGAGTTTGGGGAGCCATTCATTCCAACTTGGATTCCATCGTACCGAGATTGCTCAGTCCAAGATCCACGACCAATGACGTGTCTGCGCCCCAACGCCGGATAGGCGAGGATACGAGTGGTCTCGTCATCGTTTGCTGGTTGATCGGATTGGTATTTTCCCTGCTGGCTGGCTGGTCGGTGTGGAGGCTGACCTCGGATCGGACGCCGCTGCTGTTGCTGCTGGCGATCGCGGGAACGTGGCAATGGAGTTTGGGATGGATGACTCGATCCTGGCGAGCCGTGATGGCAGGATGTCTGGTAAGTCTGTTTGCTGGGACGCTTTGGATCGAAGCATGGGGACGGCCCGAACACGCTTTGATTTGGAGCGATTGGGTATCGTGGCAGCGCGTGCTCGCATTGGGTGGTCTGGGGGCCGTCATGGCAACGCTGGGAACGGGGTTCCAATGGCTGGTCAAAGCTACGGTTCCAACAGCACAGGTAAGGTTGCAGAATCTGTTCCCGAGTTGGATCGGACGTTGGCAGCGAAGAGGTAGTTTGGGCGAGGTTGGGTATGGATTGGTGAGCGCGGGGGGGATTGCGATTGGCACCAGCATCGTTTTGTCGTTGCTCGCATCCCTGATGCCATGGGGAGAGACTCCCTATGGAGGGAACTGGTCCCCAATTTTGGTGATGCTGTATGGATGTGTGATCGTGATCGCAGGACTCGCGTTTGCACCCGATCGACGATGGGTCGTTGGGCTGGGTCAAGCCCTCTGCTTGCTGGCAACCTATCGGATCGGTGAGCAAGCGACTTGGCTACCATCCTTCATTACCCAGTGGCGACCTCATCGCAGTTCGGCCATCACCTTCTCTTTCCTATCTCTTCTTTGGATCGGAATAGGTACGATCGTCGGATTCGGACGCACCTTCACCTCACCAAATTCATCTCCTTCCTCTCCTTCTTCTCCTTCTTCTGTTACCCGATCGGCTGGGCTCTCGTGGTTGCTGGATTCATCGATCGTTTTGGCCATTCTTGCATGGGTTGGTCTGTGGTGTTCGGGCAGTCCATTGCTTCTCATGTTGCCGTGGGGGTGGATCTTACCTGCAGGAGTGGTTGGATCTTGGTTACTTAGCAAAAAGCCTATCCATCGCGAGTGGGCATACACGGCGGTCACGGTATGGCTGGTGGCCTGGATGATTCATTGGGGGGAAATCGGTCATGTCTGGGATCGCTTCGCGCCACTTGCCAATGTGCAATGGATGATCGCGATGGTTTGCGGATTATCGATTGCTTGGTGGTCCTTAGAACATGTATTTGCAGGGCAGCCGCGAATTGCCGCCTGGTTTCAGCCCGCCCTTCCATCGACCCATCGATGGTGGAGCAATACCGGATTGATTGGATTGGTGGTTACAACGGTCCTGGTTGTGGCCAACCACCTGTTCACCGCCATCGGCTGGATTCCGTGGAATATGCGAATCCCGACGTGGCTCATAGCGGATCCTGCGCAGGAACGGGGCTTGTTGATGGCGGGGATACTTGCGATTGCGGCTTGGTCCGTGTTGGCATGGTTGGTATCGAGAAGCGATCTCCAACGAGACTTACGTTCCTGGATGGGAATTGGACCCTGGCTGGCCGTATTGTTGGTAGGTAGTTTTGGCACATCAAGCCATCCTTGGGTCATGACAGCATGGCTATTGAGTGGTGTTGGCAGTGCGTTGGTTGCAATTTCATGCATCCGTTCGTGGACGAAGGAACGAGATGCGTCAAGCGATGTCACTGTATTCGAACCTAGATCCGAATTTCTTTCGTACAAGGACTTTCCGAGCGCGTTCGGGCCCTGGGATATAACCGCGATATTGTCATGGTTCAGCCTCCTTCTTTTGTCCATCGGGGCCATTGTTGCTATCGCCTTGCATACCGTCCCGGGAATGGATCCGATCCCTTGGACTGAGTCTTGGGCATCAGCCTCATCTCAGGTTCGATGGAGTGTGGTGTTAACGTGGCTGGGTCCCGTCCTGCTGCTTTCGACCATCCAATGGATCGCGGTCACTGCATCCGGTCGCAGTTCGAGCCGAATCTTCGCGCAGGGGGGCATGATCGCTGGATGGGTAGCCATCGCTATGACGATGATTCCTGCCTCTCTGGGTGGCTGGGCGACAGAAATTTGGATTGCCGTTTTGGGAGCGATTGCAAGCAGTGCTTCTGGAATCAGTTGGTTGACGCTTCTGGCATCGTTCCTCGGAGTACGAGGGAGATCTTCCGAGGCTGCACGAGGTGCTGCCTGGAGTTTGGCATCGATTGCGATGGTGCCGTGGATGGGTGCATCGGTGCTCGCCTTGGTGGACATCGTGCAACATGCAGCGAGTGCGGTTTCAGCTCTCTCGATTTTGAGCGGACCGACGCTGATTGGGTTGGCAGTGACATTGAGTGCATACATCGTCACAGGTGCATTCCGAGGCATGCATTTTGGTTCGATGGCCCTCCCGGCTCTGGGCTTGATCGCCCCGATCCTGTCCGTTTGCTTCGGCGATTTTCTGTTGCGGGATTGGGGAAGATCGGCGTTGGCGGGGACCGAGTACCGGGCTGAACCGTTGCATGCGATGTTGCTCATGTGGTTGTTTGCGCTGACTGCAGGTGCCATAGCCGAATTGCGAAGCACAGCGACAAAGGGTACTGTCCGCACGCCGGATGGACTATGGTGGATTTTGGCCACGATGGTTGCCATTTTGGGTGGATGGTGTCCGGATGGCACGGCCCCCATTTGGGTTTTGGCCATCGGTGGTGGGCTGTCCCTTCTCGTGCTAATCAAGGGCTTGGTAAACGAACAACCGGGGGTCGGCCATTTGGCCGCCGTCATAGGTGCTGCTTCGATCTCGAGCTATCTCTGGAACAAGACTTTCCTTGTGTCATTGGGTGAACAGATCCATCTATTGTGGAGCCCTGTTTTGTGTGGTTGGATCAGTCTCCTTTGGCATCTTTTCCAACAACGATCTCCTCGTGTGCAATCAGGGTTAGCATCTGCGAATGAGATTGCACCGGAAGCAATTTCACCGGTGCGAACGACACCAAGAGAATTGGTAACCGTCGATCAATCGGCCAGCGTGCATTGTCCTACGGCACTGATCTTATGGAGTGCCGTCATCGTGATCGGAGCTAATTTCTGGTCCATCACAAACGACTTTGCGTGGCGTATCGTAACCTTGGCAGCGGTAACGTGGGGGTTGGCGATCGCGCGTGTGTGGGATCCTCGTTCTTGGTCGCGCGGTTGGGCCGTTTATTGTTCGAGCCTAAGCATGGCAATGATCGTCGCCGCAACCATTGCGAATCGCACGGGAGCTAGGGTCGACGATGCCTTCTTGATGTGGGCGTTTGGGGGATTGTCCGCGATGATGGTTTTAGCGGTCTGTGTGCGCGAATGGCTTCGTGAATCATCGCAACTTCTCCCCGCGTTGCGATTGGGGTCCTTGGCTCCGAGGCAATCCGAATTTGAGCACGCACGGCATTGGATGTCGGGCTTGCACTCGTTGGTGGGGATATTTTTCCTAGGGTCCAGCCTATTGCTTATTTTCGGAAATCACGACCCCTTCACTCAGCGCATAGCGGCATTGCTACCGTTGATGAGCGCGCTCAGCATCCTTCCCATCGCGACCGATCTCAAGCATTCGACACCCCGTTCGATCAGCTTGGGATTGATGACGGTTGCGGCTGTCTTGGTATCGTGGTCAGACTTGACGCGACAATCCGCTCAAATGGGCTCAGACGCAAGTATTTGGTGGCGTGGGCACTACACCTTTGCTTTGATTCAGCGGGCGTTCTGTGTGGTGGTTGGCTTGGGGTGGATTTACCGCTGGCTATCCCAACGATTCGAGGGGTGGCTCGATTGGGACCGAATACTATCGATCGGCAGCCGAATCCTGATCAGGATAGGATTTTGCATCGGGGTTGCAAGCTTCTACTTTGCTTGGGTGGCGATGCGAAACCAGTTGTCTGCAACGAGTATTCCTTGGACGGTAGGAGCGAGCTCGGTAGTGGCGTGGGTGGCGATGGCTGGGTGGCTATTGCAACGTCTGCTGAAACCAAGGGAGGGAGCAGGGGATGTATCCAAGTTGGACCGTCAACAATATTTCTTCGGCGCAGAAGCTTCGCTGCTGGGCGCCGCCTTCACCTTGCGTCTTCACTTTCCTTGGTTGTTTGCGGGCTGGCTGAACGATTGGTGGCCGCTGGTTGTTTACGCTTTGGCCTTTGGCAGTGTAGCGCTCGGAGATTGGCTGCGCAAGCGGGAAGAAGAGGTCCTATCCGATCCGATACTAACGCAGAGTTTGTTGTTGCCATTGATTCCATTGCTCGGGGCATGGTTGCCGAGTTCTATCCCCGCGTCTGGTGCGTGGAAGGAGCCTCTTAACTTCTCCCTCCTGCTCCTGACTTCATCGATCGCGTATGGGCTACTCGGATCTTTCCGCAACTTGACATTGCTCAAAGCGTTGTCCGGTGGACTGCTGTTGGGGTCGTTTTGGTTTGCTTTGCATAGCCAGGAGCGACTTCGATTTAGCGAACATCCTCAACTTTGGATCATTCCACCTGCCTTGGCGACACTCGTCTTCATTGAACGCAATCGAGATCGCTTGTCAGCGTCGGTCGTAGCTGGCGCACGTTATTTGGCGGTCATGCTGATCTACTCGAGCAGCACCATGGAGATGATGCTCCGAGCGTTTGAAACGCAGTTCTGGTCACCTCTATTGCTGTTAGCGTTTGCGGTGGCTGGCATATTAGCGGGTATCGCGATGCGGATTCGCGCCTTTCTATTTTGCGGTGGGGCGTTTGTGCTGGTCGCGTTGGTGGGAATGGTTTGGCATGCTCAGCGGGCGATCCAACAAGTTTGGCCTTGGTGGGCGTTCGGGATTGCCACGGGAATCGCGCTCATCGTGTTGATTGGATACTTCGAGAAAAATCGAGCTCAGTTGCTTGCTACGATCGAGTCGCTGAAGAAGTGGCAATCTTGATAGGTACGATGGGCGATTCTAGAAACATCGGTCTTCTTGCTTGCCGATATTTTGGTGGATCGTTTACGGATCCAACGCCGATTTTTCGCGACATTCATTTCTCCGGTGCGCCTATCCATCTGGCTGAGTTACAATGTGCGACGGGTGTCACCCATTTGGGTAGCCTCCCAACAGAACTCTGCGATTGCAATGAAGAAAGCAGACATCTATGAATCACCGAGTACGAGATATTACCTTCTGGGGATGGGTCCTTGTTATGACATTCGTCCATGGAACGAGAAGCGAGGCGCAGTCGAACTACTCGCTACCGCCGAAAGAAATCGTGGACATTGTCGATGCACCCACCGACCCCGCTTTGTTCTGGAGTTCGGATACTCAGTGGGCGGTGACGGCGGATCGAGATCCGATGCCCGATGTCGCGGATCTAGCCAGACGGATGCTGGCCCTAGCAGGATTGCGAATCGATCCGGTTGCCAATGGTCGATTCCAAACCGACTATTACCGAGGACTAACGTTGCGAGACCGGGATGGAGCGCGCGAGGTGCGGATCCCTACTTCCCTCGATGCAAAAATCGGATCGGTCTCATGGTCCCATCGATCGACCGGTTTTGTCTACACCGTGATTACCGAATCAGGAACCGAGCTTTGGTATGTCGCGATCGACCAGCCGAATCACCCCAAACGATTGACAGATCGGTTATCCACCGTTTTGCAAGGACTGGACTGGATGCCGGATGGGAAACGGATCTTGTGCTGCGTCGTACCCGACGGGAGAGGCGAGGAACCTCGTCCTCCGAAGGTACCAGCCGGTCCCAACATCCAGGAATCAACCGGTGTGAAGGCACCAGCCCGGACGTATCAGGATCTTCTGAGCAACGCACAGGATGAAGCACTTTTTGATCATTACGCGACGACGCAGTTGGTCCTCTTGGATCCCGAGGGGCCGAGCCGTTCCATCGGCAATCCCGATTTGATCGATGGTGCGTCGGTTGCACCTGATGGTGTCCATTTGCTGATGACTAGGCTGAGTAAACCCTTTTCGTATCTCTTGCCATCCGATTATTTTCCCAGAACCATCGATGTGGTCGGGTTGGATGGCAACACCGTTTATCGCGTCGCTGACGTACCCTTGGCCGAGAATATTCCTATTGAAGGGGTACGAACAGGCCCGCGCTCGATCCAATGGTGGCCTGGATATCCCGCGAGATTGGTTTGGACCGAAGCGCTCGATGGAGGGGATCCCAAAAACAAGGTCGAGCACCGCGAGCAGCTTTCCTATTTGGATGCCCCGTTCCGCAATGCGGCCACTCCTCTTCATCGTCTTCATGGCCGTTATGGCGGATTGACCTTCTTTTCCAATCCCAAGCTGTTCATTACGACCGAAAGTGATCGGGACCGTCGATGGACGACATCGTTGGTGCACGACCTAGAAAACAAAGACCCAGAAATCAAAAACACTGCGCCGAGAGTATTTTTTGATCGCAGCGTTCGCGACCGCTATGCCGATCCCGGTCGCGTGATGGTGAAACCGGATGCCAATGGCTTCCCCATCGCCAAGCAAAATGGCGAGTGGATCTTTTTGGCTGGGGTAGGGGCAACCCCCGAGGGGAACCGCCCCTTCTTGGATCGACGCAGCATGCAATCCTTTGAAATCGAACGGATGTGGCGATGCGGAGGAAACGTCTCGGAGAATGTGGTGGCTCTCGTGGATGTCGACGGGGACCATCGGTCGGTCATCACTCGCCGAGAGAGTGTGACCGAGCCACCCAATTACTTCCTAAAGGATTTAGCGTCCGATCGGGAGACTCAGTTAACCCGGTTTGTCGATCCCACACCGACATTGCGCGGTATTCAAAAGAAGATCGTCAAGTACCAGCGCTCCGACGGAGTTCCATTGTCGGCGACTCTTTACCTGCCTGCGGATTATGTCCCTGGAACACGCTTGCCGTTGATTGTGTGGGCCTATCCTTTGGAGTTCAACGATGCCAGTACGGCGGGACAGATCTCCGCAAATCCCAATGCGTTCACTCGCATTGCGGGCATCAGCCACCTTTCGCTGCTTACTCAAGGCTACGCGATCATGGACGATGCCACCATGCCAGTGATCGGCGATCCAGAAACGATGAACGATACGTTCCTCGAACAAATCGTGAATTCGGCAGCGGCAGCGATCGATCATGCCGTGGAACTGGGGGTCGCGGATCGCGAGCGCGTGGGTGTTGTTGGGCACAGTTATGGAGCCTTCATGACCGCCAATCTTTTGGCTCATAGCAACCTCTTCAAGGCAGGCGTCGCCCGAAGTGGCGCCTACAACCGGACCTTGACCCCATTTGGATTTCAATCCGAACGCCGTCCATTATGGGAAGCGAAGGATGTGTATGCGAAACTCTCGCCCTTCATGTCTGCGGACAAAATCAAGACTCCGATTCTGTTCATCCATGGCGAGAACGACAACAACTCCGGTACGTTTCCGATCCAATCGCAGCGCATGTTCCAAGCGGTGAAAGGGAATGGCGGGATCACTCGATTGGTGATGCTGCCCTTCGAAAGCCATGGATACCGTGGTCGCCAATCCGTCCTCCATACGCAAGCCGAAATGGTCGCTTGGTTTAACCGATACGTGCGTGATGGGAAGCCAGAGGAACCTGCACAGGAATCAGGTGGAAACTAATCCGATGAAGGAATTACCTGTGGTTCCGATTTTTGATGTTGCGATGTTCGAGTGACTCGGCGTTTCCATTCGCGACTTTCCAAGGTTTTTCGTACTCGTACTCCGCGCTAGCAGTACTCGTACTCGTACTCGAAGAAACCGCATCGAGTACGAGCACCATTTCATTGAGTACGAGTACGATAGAAGTCAAAATAGCTCAACTTCCAAAGTCGCGATCGAAGGGACCACGAATCGATTGGACCGCTAGGAAACGGGTGTATCTTCCGTCCAAACCACATCCATAAGTTTTGCTGTCGCTAGGGCGAGAGAGCGCCCGTGAAGTCTTTCGACCAGATGCAAGCTCATATCGATTCCCGCCGAAATGCCGGCGGAGGTAATCAGGGAACCGAGATCGACCCAGCGTCGATTCTCGACAACTTGGACGTTGGGAAAGGAGGCTTGCAGGATGCTGGTATCTTCCCAGTGGGTGGTCGCTTGTCTCCCGTCCAGCAGCCCGAGCTTTGCAAGTAGAAAAGCACCCGTACAAACGGAAGCAACTATCCTGGTCTGCTGCGTGCACCTGAGGATCCAATCCAACACCACCTGATTGGTTAGTTCCTCATCGACGACTCCACCGGGAATGATCAAGAGATCGATGGGTGGATGTGTATCGAATGAGCAGTCTGCTTTCACTTGGAGTCCTGCGCGGGCACGGACCCAATTGGACTGTGCTACGGTAAACACATGAAAAAGGGGATCGTCATTGAGATGGTGCCTGGCGTGGAGCCGAGAGGCCGTGGTGAAAACTTCGTAGGGACCTGCGAAGTCAAGCACTTCCACATTGGGATACAAAAAAATGGCAACGGTCTGCATCATCGTCGTATTGCTGGTGATAGAAAACTTGCAGGATCGCGATACGGACGTGGTATCAATTCATTGACTTCAAGACTTGTGTCGCAGCATCAATGGTGGCATCGATATTTTCGGGAGTGTGGCAACGGGAGAAGAAGAGCGCTTCGAATTGGCTACATGGCATGTAGATGCCTCGATCGATGAGTCCCCAAAAATAATCGGCAAAGCGTTTGCGATCCGAACGATTGGCGGAAGGCCAATCGGTCACCGGGGAGGGGTTAAAGAACAAGGTCATCATGCTTCCGACACGTTGCATTTGGGTTGGGATGCCAGCACTTTGGGCGGCATTGGAGAGTCCCTTTGCCAGTCGGTCAGCTTGTGCCTCGAGGTAAGCATACGGAGATTCGTCTCGAAGGATTTCGAGGGTAGTGGCTCCTGCAGCCGTCGCAAGCGGGTTTCCGGATAGGGTACCTGCTTGATAGATTTTCCCAGCGGGCATGACGTTATCCATGATTTGGGCTTTGCCACCATAGGCCGCGAGAGGCAGGCCACCACCGACGATTTTTCCAAGGGTCGTCATGTCGGGTTCGATTCCGAATAGGGTTTGAGCCCCGCCATAAGCAACGCGAAACCCCGTCATTACCTCATCGAAAATCAAGATGGTCCCGTGACGCTGAGTTTCGGCTCTCAAGGTTTCAAGGAAGGTCTGTGTTGGGATTACGGTCCCCATGTTACCCACGATCGGTTCGAGAATCACGGCCGCGATTTCGGAGCCATGTTCCTCCATGGTTTGCCGAAAGCGGACGCAATCGTTGTACTCCAGCACAATCGTATCGTTGGAAGTGCCGGCGGTGACACCAGGAGAGTCGGGGACACCGAGGGTCGCCGCAGCCGATCCTGCGGACACCAGGAGCGAATCGACATGTCCATGGTAGCAACCGGAGAACTTGATAATTTTGGCTCGCTCTGTCACGCCGCGAGCCACACGGATGGCACTCATTGTGGCTTCTGTGCCGCTGCTGACCAATCGGACTCGCTGCATGCTGGGAAGTGCCGCCATGATCAGTTCGGCAATGCGCGATTCGTTCTCGGTCGGTGCGCCGAAGGAGGTTCCTTTCTGGGCAGCCCGCGTGATCGCCTCGATGACGCGTGGCTCCGCATGGCCCAGGATCATAGGCCCACAGGATCCGGTGTAATCGAGATAGCGATTGCCATCGATGTCGTGAAGGTATTGACCTGCGGCATGATCGATGAAGAGCGGATGCCCTCCTACGGCACCGAAGGCTCGGGCAGGAGAATTGACTCCGCCGGGGATAAGACGTTGTGCGCGTTGGAAGGCTGCCAAACTTTTCGAGCGAGGTAAGCTCATGACGGGATCCTAACACCTTAGCAAGTGTGGAAGTACATGTTTTCGTGTTGTGCTTTTCGAGCACCCGCGAACCGCAATCCGCATTAACCGAGGGTTTTTCGTACTCGTACTCAGCGTTAGCGGTACTCGTATTCAGCGTTAGCGGTACTCGTACTCGATGCGACATCCTCGAGTACGAGCACGAGTACCATTTCATTGAGTACGAGTACGAGAGAAAGCCAAAACAGCGGAACATAAAAAAGTACATGTCAGGCAGGATGCATGGCTGCGCCGCATATCGAGCAGGACTAGATCGTTCACCATCCCATCACCATATTGGATTCAATGACGCGCTGGGCTTTCTCCAAATCGGAACCGGTTTCCGACATGTAGAGCCGAATCGCATGCAGTTTGTCCCCTGCGGATTTCGCAAGGCAATCCCGAGCGATTAAGCAGATGTCGGTCGAGGTGTTGGTCAAGCCGAGAGCCGCTTTCGAGATCACCCACGAATCGCGGGGACGTTTGATGAGCCGAACCATGGAATCGGTGGGGTAGGCTTCCTGCAGGACCGACCGAGCGGCGGCTTCATCTCTGGCCCACGTGATGATGATATGGGCATCGGTCTCGATTTCGAACAGGGGCATACGCGACCGTACGATTCCATAGGGGACGACAATTTCCTTCGCGGACAAATCTGATAGTATCAAGCGTAGGTCAAGTTTGGAAGGATCTCGGCGTTCGACCGTGTCCCCAAATAGGAGAATGCGAATGAATTCATCGGTAGTGCGTCGAATCCTGGTTTTCGCAACGATCGCATTGCCCGTTGCGCCGGTGGTATCCGACTACCTGGGGCCAGGCACGCGTGCTCGCTGGCTTTTGGCGGATGCCGCGAATCAGTTTGACAAAGGAAATGTCCAAGAGGCCCAATCCTCCTTGCACCAGGCTTTTGCCCTATCGAAAGATATCGTTCTGGATGCCGATTTCTGGCGCCAGTTCGAGAGAATCGAGGCCGATCGCAGCGCCACTTCCGACTCATCAGAAATTTGGGAACACCTTCTCAAAAACGTCGAGGATGAGAATCAGCGTGCCGCGACCGCCATCGAGATTTCACAACTTCTCGCGAAACGGAAACAATTCGAAGCGGCCGCAAAATTGCTTGCGCTGAATTTGCCAGCGGATGACGATCGGACGCCTCTCCAACTCAATCAACTTGCATACATGAGGTCTTTGGCTGGCATCCAATTGGACGAGGCGTTGCAAGACATCAATCGCGCGCTCGCGAAAATCAAAAATGAATCGCTGCTGGACACCAAGGCATGGGTTCTCAATGGTTTGGGGAGACACGACGATGCACTGGAGTTTATCGAAACCGCGATCGGCACGATCAAGGGGAAATTGAGAGCCAACGCGAGCCTGGAACCGATGATCACGGCCATGGATGCGATCGAAGCGGAGTGGCTTCCAAAGCCGACAGAGGAATCCAAAACCGTGGAATCCAAATCCGTCGAGGAACCCGTGCGCTCTGCGCAGAAGGAGGATGCAATTGAAAAGGATGCTCCTGGGGTTCCTCCGGACGCAGTCGATACCGACGTCCAGAAAAAAAACCGTGGTTGGGCCAGGGAGCAAATCGCTACGGAATTTCCAGCCATCTTTCGTTCGTTTGGGGACATCTCGGAAGTTTTTGTCGTCATGCGTTATCATCGCATGCGTATTTTGGAAGCATTGGAGCGGCCAGAAGACGCCGCCAAGGATCAACGATGGTTGGAAGCATTCTCGACCGATTCTTTCGACGATATGCATTGAGATCTGAGATAAATTGGTGCGCGATCGATTCGGCCTATCGCCGACAAAAATGAGCCTGAGCCACTGGTTTTGAAGTTGCGTTATTCAGGTCTCTCGGGGCCTCAATCGATATTTCCCCTGGGTTATTCGTGCTCCTGCTCGTGCTCGTAATCGTGCTCGAAGAAGCCCGATCGATTACGAGCACGAGCACCATCCGTCTTGGCGGATTGAGCACGAGCACGTGAAAAAACCAAAACAGTGCAACTTCAAAAGGTGCTATCCGAGTTCTTTCGATGTGCAAAAAATCGGCTAGCGCCTTAGGTTCATTGGTGCGGAAGTCGACTTTTGTCGGCTGTGTCCGCTCAGTTCCTATGAAAAAGGGACAGACATGCTTCCAGCGACTCGGAAATCGATCGCTGAAATCTTATCGAGCCCATCGTTGACGCGGCCACGGCCATCTCTGATAATCACGCGATAATAATCTTCGGAGTACGTGTTCAACGACTTGGCCCGAGTCTCGTTTGCATTTTTGCATGGCAGACCTTCGGGCTGGCTCGATGTTGGCTCCGTTCGATAGTGGTAACATAGTCCTATTTGGCCTCACTGCAATGCTTTCGAGGTTGGTAGTACGAGTTCATCGGTTCATGGTTTGCGTTCCCCAACGGGTTGTGGAACATTTGCGTTTGCGAGGGTTGATTCTGTGACAAATATCTATGTTGGAAATCTTTCGTTTCGTGCGACGGAAGATGAATTGCGAGATGCTTTTGAACGTTTTGGGGAAGTGTCCAAAGTGAGCATTGTTATCGATCGCGAGACTGGGCGATCGCGAGGCTTTGCGTTTGTGGAGATGCCGAATCCGGAG
>JBAWXH010000099.1:0-12683 GCA_037144155.1 Planctomycetota bacterium
GGCAAGCTCGACCTGTTACCGGCAAAAGTTAGCCACTAAAATTCCCGAAGAACCCCTTTACGAAATGCGGTATCTCTATGCGCACGATCTTTCGTAGATTTCTTTATGGGCTCTCTGTTGTTACGATCGCGAGCCTAGCTTGCGGTACATCGGCTCCTTTGGCGTCGGCCGGGGTTGTCACTGGGCCAACGGCAGAGGATACGTTCTTTTCCTCGTTCAAGATGGGTTTGCGGTTATTGCCGGGTTATACACACCTTGGCCAGGACGTTTGCGTAGTTGCGGAAGGGAATGATTTCCCGGGAACACAAGCCCATGTCATCCGCGAGCTAAATGCTTTCAACGGATTCTTCGGCACGGACACGGTCAACACGGAGTTTAAGTCCATGCACTTGGCCGGTTCCGTCGTGGGCGGCTGTGACAACCTCTCGTCTATGTTTATTGGGACACCGGTCGAGTTTCGGGTGGGACAAGGCAACGGATTTCTCCCATCGCTCGGAGTTTCTAATGGACAGGTTGCTGAAGTATCACCTACCCCCACAAACGGACAATTGGATGTGTTTCCAGCCAAAAGCGTTTTTGACTTGTTCGTTGATGTTTGGGTGGACATCAACCACGACAACAGCGTTGATTTCGGTGAAGTCCTACGCAATTTTGATTATGCTGCACGCATGTCGAACTCGACTCTCACAGGGCTTCCACCCACTGCATTTCAGGATAGTTATAATTTGATTGGTAAGGTCTGGATTGGCGATCCGCTATTGGGCGAATTCGGCGCTAATGTGCTCCCACTTCCAATAGATTTTTACGTTGTCAACCTTGACGGAACGACCTCTGGGATCCTCGCAGCACAACTGGGCGACTGTCCATGTGCCAGTGACGAACACATCATCACACCCGAGCCCAGCAGTATGGCCATCTTCGGTGGACTGACGTTGCTGGCTGGACGTCGACGCTTGCAAGGCCTCCGGAAACGCCTCTTCGGCCGCTAACCTAGTTGGGTGTAGATCGTCCTGGTAGGGCGTCCTCTGCGAATCCTCCCCCGACGATGTTTGGTCGACTGGCTGCTGCGACTTCCTCTCCAAGCAGGTCGCAGCAGCCTTGGTCGCCTGTCTCTCTTAGATGGTCATATTGAACGGGCCTCGCAACGTCTCTCTGCAGGCTCCGTTGCGAATCGTTGTACATTCATTTGCCCTTTGCCAACTCAAGGTCCCTCGCCGTGGTCTCATCTCCTTGGAAATGGCTGAGAACGCTTGCACTGACGGTTCCTCAGCATGAAGTTCTGCTGGAACGTCGTGGCTTCTCTGCGAAGAGTCTCGATACCCAATATCGCCTAGAATCGATCGGTTTGTCGTTTCTCGATGGATATCATGCTGCACTCAATGATAAGGGAGCCAATGCGATCATTGAGACCTTGGAGGCGTACCCGTCGGCCAATCGCGGATTCGCCTACGAAGGGGCCGCCATGGCGACGTGGCTTCTGGATGCCCTCTCTCCGTTTCGCGTTGGGCGATGGAAAGCCTTTATGGATCTGGCCAGTCCCACGCAGCCTTACATCACCCATGTGGGAGTGGGCTGGGCCTTGGCCAGATTGCCTTGGACCAAGCATTCCCCCGAGCGAGCACTCCCTCAATTGGATCCAACCCTCGGTTGGCTAGCCATCGATGGCTTTGGATTCCATGAAGGTTATTTCCATACCGCAAAGTGGATTCACAATCCTTCGCAGCGGCCATCTTTTAGCAATTATGCCAATCGTGTCTTCGATCAAGGACTCGGGCGCAGCTTGTGGTTCGTCGAAGGAGCCGACGTCGAACGGATCGCAACGCGGCTGATCTCCTTTGACGCCTATCGGCATGCCGATCTCTGGAGCGGAGTCGGACTGGCCTGTGCCTATGCAGGCCAGTCCTCTGAAGACGAACTGGTTTGCTTGCTCGACCTTGCGAAACATCATCTCACGCACTTGCGTCAAGGCATTACCTTTGGCGCCGAAGCCCGCGTTCGGGCTGGACTCGCAGATGAACATACCCAACGGGCCTGCGCGATCGTGTGTGACATGTCGGCAACCGAAGCAGCGACACTCACCCATACGACCCGCTCCCAGGCGGAACAGGAAACCGAGCTACGCGATACTCCAACGTATGAAATTTGGCGAAACCGATTGAGAATCCAACTCATTGAACATTCAGGAAAGGTGCTGGCATGAATCCAAGCAAAGAAACCAAGCTGCCTGCCAATGTCGCGACATGGGTCGCGGGACTGCTGGTTGCAACGACATTCGTTTTCACGCGGGACACGCAGATACCAGCTGCCAAACGGATAGAACTGGCGAACCAATTTGAATTCACCCACGCGGAAATCGATGTTGATTCGTTCGCGCCCCGTGAATTGATCTCGGCACGCGAAGTCCATCCCTCCCTGCAACGCATCCGCTCCTGGATCTCCGGTACGGGGGCCGCCATTACTCTCGCGGACCTGGATCGGGATGGCCTGTACAACGACATGTTGCTGGTGGACCCGCGCCTCAACACGCTTCTGATCCAGCCCGCCCCGGAAACAGGCAATCGATTCAAGCCGTTCGCGTTGGACCCCTCAGGAGTTGCCTTCGATCCAAAGACCATGGCTCCCACCGGCTCCTTGGTAGGCGATTTCAATGAAGATGGTTTGCAGGACATCCTGGTTTATTACTGGGGACGGACTCCCGTCCTCTTCCTGCGACAGAAGTCGGATGAGTCGACCAGCGACGTGCCATTGTCTGCCGAAATCTTCACGGCGCGAGAACTTGTTCCTCCCAATTCGGATGGACCTATCAAATGGTATACGCATGCGGCCACTCAAGCGGATATCGACGGCGATGGTCATCTGGATCTGCTCGTAGGGAACTTCTTTCAAGACGGCGCGGACATCCTCAATCCCGAAGGGACTGGGGTGGTCACGGTGATGCAAGCGGGCAAGTCCAACGCTCGCAATGGAGGTGGTGCCAAGCTTTTTCTATGGACGCCGCCTGAAAATGGTTCTGCCGATGGTCCATGGTTCACCAACGCCTCGGCCGCACTCGAAGAGCATTGCGATCGCGGTTGGGTTCTGGCGATAGGCGCGATCGATCTCGACCCAAAGAACCAGCAATGGCCTGGATTGCCTGAGATTTACATCTCGCATGACTTTGGTCCCGATCGATTGCTGCACAATCGTTCCACCCCCGGCCATCCTCAATTTGCTTTGAGCGAAGGTCAGCGCCATTGGACTACTCCCAAATCGTTCGTGCTCGGAAGGGACTCTTTCAAAGGGATGGGGCTGGACTTCGCGGATGTCAACAACGACGGCTTGTTCGATATCTACGTCAGCAACATTGCGGACGACTTTGCGCTTCACGAAGGGCATTTCCTCTTCCAAAGCACGGGAAAAACCGAGCTGTTTGAAAAAGGTATCGCCCCCTACGAGCAGCAAAGCAACGCGCTGGGTCTGGTCCGCGGAGGCTGGGGCTGGGATTGCCGACTGGCCGACTTCAACAACGATGGTGTGCTTGAGGCGGTGCAAGCGACAGGCTTTGTCAAAGGCACGATCAATCGCTGGCCCGAGCTTCATGCCCTGGGCACAACCAACGACCGCCTAATTAGCAACCCATCCATGTGGCCCCGATTTCAGCCTCCGACCGCTGATCTAAGTGGTCACAACCCCAATCCGTTCTACGTTCGGACCGGCCCCAACGGACGCTTCGCGAATATCAACAAGGAACTTGGGATCGATGCACCCTGGAATACGCGAGGTCTAGGGATAGCCGATGTCGACGGCGATGGATGGCTCGACTTTGTCGCGGCCAATCAATGGGAACCCTCCGTCTTCTTTCACAACCTTAGCAAGAGCCACTCCCGTCAGAATGCGTTTGTTGCATTCCATCTCGTATTGCCTCCCGAGGACTCGGCCTCCCCCGATACCAAGCATCGTTCCGGCCATCCCGACGCCAACACGGCCGGTCGGCCCGCCATCGGTGCCATTGCTACGTTGAAACTTCCCGACGGCCAACAGCGAGTGGCCTTCGTGGATGGTGGTACCGGGCACTCGGGCAAACGCTCCCCCACCATTCACTTTGGACTGGGTGAACAACACCCCGAGTCGGTCGAAATCGAATTGCGTTGGCGCGATCGCGCCGGACGCATGCAAACCGAAACCATCCAATTACCCACCGGACAATGGTCCACCGTTGAACTAGGCAATAAAGGTTAAAACCATGAACAACGCAAACTCCCTCCCAAACTCGGTCCCAACCGTCGTTTACTACCCTCAAGCCAACGCCAATCTCCGGCTGTTTGCTCTGTGGTACTTTTTGGTTCTCATGGTCCTGTGGAATATCGCAGGTCATACTTTCTTAGGGTTTGAACAACCCTGGCTCGCTCCGATCGTTGCCGTGAGCGCGGCAATGCTGGCACAACTATTCCTGGAATGGGTCGATGCCAGAGCCAACCAACGCCGGCCCAGATATGCCGGAAGCTGGGCAAATTTTGCGAACTTCCTACCTCCCGCCATGATCAGTGGCTTTGCATGCGGCATGCTGCTCTATCCCAACGAGCGCCTCATGCCCTTTGTGTTTGCGGCGGTTCTCTCGATCGCATCGAAAGTTCTCTTTCGAATTCAAGTGCCCGATGGACGCTGGACTCACTTCATGAATCCGTCGAACTTTGGGATTATCGCGACGCTGTTGCTCTTCCCATCGGTTGGACAAGCCCCTCCGTATCACTTCACCGAAAACATCACTGGTCTTTGGCACTGGATTTTGCCTGCAGCCATCATGTTTAGCGGCATCGTGGTCCACGGTTTCGCAACCGGTCGCTTGCCTCTCTGTATTGCATGGCTTGTAGCCTTCGTGATCCAAGGAGTCGTTCGATCGTGGATCAACAATGACTTCGATCACTTTTGGGTCCCGTTGACCCCCATGTCCAGCGCTGGATTCATCCTCTTCACGCTGTACATGATTCCAGATCCAGCCACCACGCCGATCCATTTCGGACGCCAGATTCTCTTCGGGGCCTCGGTCGCGTTCACCTATGCATTCTTTCAGATGAACCACATTGTGTACGGACTGTTCTTGGCCTTAGTAACCGTTTGTGCGGTCCGAGGATTGTTGATCACTCTTTTCTTCCGTCCCGCCGTTCAGGCAGAAACGAAGACAACAACGGAAACGAAGGCATTTGTTCCAATTGCCGTAGAACCGAAAATCCGTGTGCCCAAGAAACAACCAGAACACGTAGTCGCGAGCTAAAACCGATGATCACTCGAAGTCAGATTCAAACCATCCATCCGAGGGTTACCTTTCAAGACACCAATATCGTAGGTAATGTTTACTACCTCAACTTCTTTCGCTGGCAACTCGAATGCCGCGATGAATGGTTGCGGTTGCATCGGCCGGAGGTTTGGTCCGCTGTTCAGGCAGGTCGATCCATCCTTCGAATTGTTCATTGGTCGAATCGATTCGAAGATCCATTCGGGGCAACCATCGGAGATTCTCTCTCGGTTGCTTTCAATGTTACAGCCGAAGAGGATCACTCCGAATCGGCTCGGGTCGAAGTGTTTCGACACTTCGAAGAGACCGTTAGTCGACTGGCCGCTGGGGTCATGAGTTTTGAATTCCTAGAGCATGAATCTTCTGTCCCGATAGCCCATCCCGACGAGGATGAAGATGGGTCATGCTACACGATGCATGTCACCTCCCCGATCGAACGCGATCTGAGTGCAATGGATTTGATTGCCTGGCAAGGCAAGTGCCGCGAGATGTTCTTGGAAGATCAAGCAAGTGAGATACTTCATCAAGTCATTTCAAGACAACTGGTATTGCAGACGACGACCGCATCGCTGGACTGGACTGGAGAATGTCCATCGCGAGGCCAGCGCATTCGGGTGGAAATGCGATTGCAGTCTCTCAAGTGTGGACAAATGGGGGTTCGATTCCACTATTTTGAAGACTCGGATGCCAAGTCGAAGCGCGCGTTTGCTGTCGGTGAGCAATCGATGAGCAGTAAGCATTCTCTTGGAGATTCGATCGCTCCCTGCCCGCTGCCGAAGGAGTTGGTTCTTGCGCTCAAGGCCTACACGGATTCCCCTCGACTGAAGGCGAAGATTGACGATATCCTCGCATTCGCGGCGGCTGCACCCGAACCGATATCACACCTTTCTAGATAGCAAATAGAAAGCAATTGGCATAACGGGAGTCATCAACGCGCAGGGTTCGCGGCCGTCCGAGTCGCGATCTACGCCAGCCCTCGACCTGTGATTTGTCGCAGCGCTTCGAGGTAGCGCTCGCGCGTTTGCAAAACAATTTCGTCAGGTAGAGCAGGGGGAGGACTGTTCTTGTCCCAATGGCTTCGATCGAGGAACTCGCGGACGAATTGTTTGTCAAACGACGCTTGGGCGCGACCCGGTTGCCACTCGTTTGCCGGCCAAAAACGGGAGCTATCCGGCGTGAGGACTTCGTCGATCAATATCAAGCGATTGTCGTACCAACCCCATTCTAGTTTGGTATCCGCCACCAAGATCCCATGCTCGCTGGCAATCTCGCTCCCTCGCCGATAAACATCGATCGATCGATCGCGGAGCTCTTCGGCGATCGTGATCCCCAGTTGTTGGCTCATCGTCTCGAAGGAGACGTTTTCATCATGACCTGTTTCCGCTTTGGTTGCCGGCGTGAAAAGGGGGCGCGACAGCCGATCGCATTGAGTGAGCCCTTTGGGTAATTCGATTCCGCAGATTGCACCCGTCTTTTGATAATCTCTCCAACCACTTCCTTCGATGTAGCCACGAATGACACATTCAAAGGGAACGACTTGGGCTTTGCGAGCCACGATCGAGCGGCCTCGCAGCAACCCACGTGGATCAAGCGATCGAACATGCGGCGGAAGTTCGTCGCTGAGGACATGGTGTTCCACTCCGAGCGAGCGAAACCAGAACAGGCTCAATTGATTGAGGATACGTCCCTTGTCAGGAATGCCATTGGGCATCACCCAATCAAAGGCGCTGATTCGATCGGTGCTGACGATCAGGAGAGAATCCCCCAGATCGTAGACATCGCGAACTTTGCCTTGTCGTTTGGGGAAGGGGAGATCGGTTTGCAGCAGGGCTTGGTTCATCCGTTCCATCTCGCATCATGAGGAGGTGGATATCGTACTGCATTCGATTCGATTTTGTAGGCCTGTGAAATTCCTCGTCCGAATCAATCTCTCGAAGGATGTGAGTCGAGTTGCACTTGGCTCCGGTAGGGTCAACGGCTTATTTCGCTTCTTCGGCAGTCATCTTGTAGACGGCGTAGTGATTTCCTTCGGGATAGCGGAACGACTCGGGATCGATCTCTAGCTTTCCTTTGACAGTGACCACGCGCGTTGAAAAATTCGTGGTTTTGCCGGGGGCCATTTCGATGATGACGCAGTCATAGAGTGAAGCACCAGGTCCGAAACAGCATTCTTGGTTGTCGCGCACCAGCACAAATTGCTTGATGCCAGATTGTTGAAAGACCGATGTCGGCAGGATGAATCCGCGGAGCTTGACGGTCTTCTTATCCAGTTCTTGGATTTCAGGAGTGATCATGTCGGGATCGAACTCACCTCCTTTTTCGATTTCGAACTTCAGATCGTCGAAGGTGATTTCGCCACGCTTGCGAGCCCCGTCGCGGGCTTTGCGATCCTCAGCCAGTTTCCGTTCGTCCTTTGGCTTGTCCGCGGTCTTGGAATCGGCGGGAACGACCTTGGCTGAATCTGTAGGCTTTTTGTCTTGTGCATGGACATTGTCTGCAGACGACCCGAGAGCGATACACGTGAACCCCATCAGCCATGCCGCATGCAGTGGATTCAGTCTGTAGTTCATTCGAAATAGCATGGAGCATCATTCCCTGATTGGGCGTCGAGGCGATCGAGGTCTTGAAGGGAGACATTCGCATGATCACGCAATGCACCCCTGCATCAACAATCGTAACGCTGGAGGGGTAGGGCAGGGAAGCGAGGAAGGATAGAAAATAGGAATCGCGGGGGACTTTTGGGAGGAACTAAGGTAGTGGTTGGCAAAGGGTGAGATCGAACCCTAGCCGAGGGGAGTTGAATCCGTAAAATTGATGGTTGTAAAGTGGGTCAACCAAAAACCAGACGGGGTGTGGCTCAGCCTGGTAGAGCGCTGCGTTCGGGACGCAGAGGTCGCAAGTTCGAATCTTGTCACCCCGACTTCTTTCAGGAAGGAGCCCTTCGGCGAGAGCATTGAAAAGGGCCTTTTTATCTGTACATAGGGAACCAAAGCGAGCGAAGGTGCATAAGTATGCAACGCGATCTAACCCGCCAGTACTCCGTCGAGCTGCTTGTAGCTCATTTCCATTCCTTCGGTCATGCCCGTCGACATCGCCGCATCGCGGTCCGCCTTCGAAGCATACTTGATCGAGGTCGCAACGTTGGTAATCCCATTGGTCTCGTTGAACGTGACGGTGATCATCGACGGCTCACCTCCCATCGATCCAAATTCGCTGTCGCCTGGATCGTAGATCTGCGTATGAACGATCTTCGAATGCAACACGACCTCCAGCATCTCTCCCGTGAACCCAAACTCCACGCCGTTCTCGTCATCTCGCCAGCGCCATCGATACTTGCCACCCACATGAGTCGTCATCTCGCACACTGGCATCGACCATCCGGGCATGGCCGTTAGCCAACGACGCATTAACGCGGGATCCGTATACGCCTGCCACACGAGATTGACCGGTGCATCAAAGCTCCGTTTCACCAACACTTCTCGATCGGACGGCGTGCTCACTGCAGCTGGCTTCATTTCTTTCGCTCCTCTTTCTGTGCTTGCTTCAACTCGTCGAGTAACGCGTCAAGTCGCTTGTAGTTGCCTTCAAAAATTTCTTGCACCTGCTCCAACCAATCCGTGAACAATTACGAGATCAGCAGCCCACCCAGTGGCACGCCCGTCAGCGAAGACTATCAGGTGTCGTTCAAGTTTATCGGCGAACTCAAGAAAGTCGTGAAAAGTTTTCCTCGAACTCGCAATCACTCCAAGCCTGTCAATCGCTTCAAAAGGCTGTTGGTCGATTCGATCCCGCTTGGTTTATAATACTTCCTCTTGAAGCCCTCCGTCTTTTGATGGTTTCGACGTTGAATGATGCGCCGCGGTTTAGCTTGGATCGTAACGATCATGAAGCCACTGGCATATCGCACAGGACATCGCAATCGAAGGGGACAGTTTCCACAGGTCTCTGGAAAGTGATCGGGTTGCTGTTTGTGGCTGGCAACAAATAACCCGCCAAAAAACCCGGCAAGAGATGATCACACGAAATTCAGGCTGATTGCATGTGAACGTTGAATGGCTTGCGAGTTTGCATGCTGGAACTCACGAGTTCGATGCATCCGATCCCAAACAGATGACGCCTCGATCCGCAAAACATCTAGCAAACAAATCGGGATGAATGATCTCGGCGAGAATTTCCAGGCTGTCCACAATACGTGGCCCAGGACGGTTGAAATACGCATTGCCATCGACGATGTAGACTCGACCCCGCTGTACCGCTGGCAACCCATCCCAACCCAAATTCCTGCGCAAACTAGATAGGTCTTCCATGGTCCTTTGTGGCGAATGTCCACAACAGGCGAGCACCATCACCTCGGGCTGTGCTTCAAGAACACTTTCCCAAGGAATCCGGATTGAATCCTTTCCGTTGAGCCCAAGCGGATCTCTGCCCCCAGCGAGTTCAACCAATTCCGGTCCCCAGTGACCGCTGCAGAAGGGTGGGTCAATCCACTCCATCAAAAAGCATTTGGGTCTTTCAACGACATTTGCCAACCGGGCCTTCACCGCTTCGATCCGCTCGATGAGTGCGTTGATTGCGATCTCGGCTCTGTCGGGCACGTCGAGTACCTTTGCAACGAAGCGGATATTTTCAAAGATGTCAGAGAGGGACGAAGGCTCAAGATTCAGCACTTGAGGCGTTCGAGCCAAAGTGGCTGCGAATGCCTGGACCGAACCATAGCCGACCGCGCATACGTCACATAGTTTTTGCGTCAGGATGATCTCTGGTTCCAGTTCTCGAAGCAGAGGTTCGTCCAAAGTGTAGAGCGTTCCCTGGGAGGCCAGCGTCTCACGAACCCATCGATCGATTTCGGCACTTGAAAGTCCCTCATCGTGGATTGGGCAATAGGTGACTCGTGGCTTGGCATTGACCTCTGGTGGAAAATCGCATTCGTGCGACACGCCGACAAGACAATCCAGTTGTCCCAACAGGCCAATAATCTCGGTGGCAGCAGGCAAAAGAGAGACGATCCGCATCGATGGTTCCTTTGATTATTCTTTCCTCAGAAAAACGAATACTCGAATCGCATTTCGTGCAAGCAGCCTTGCCGCAATTTCTCGAGATCAAGCACGTTCGACCTATTTCCTGAAAAAGGAAGGCCCTCAAAATCACCAAAGCCCCTCGTCGTTTCGAACGATGAGATCACTTCGGCTGGAGCGACTTCGCTATTTGTCGGCATATCTATTTCGTGATCGATTCAACCGCAATGAGGCCTTTCTTGGCAGCCAATTCAAATACCTCAAAATCACGCTTCATCTGTTCCGAATAAGAAATAGCAAACTCCCCGATCGCGATCTCAAAGCGATCACTTGTGCCCATGTAGCCCAACGAGCAAGCTGTGTCGCTCGCCTTGGAGTGTGCGCGCGGCAAAGCCCATCCGCAGAGCCGAGCGTAGTCCGACAACTCAGATTGGAAAAATTTCATGACGTCGATGGACAGCTTCATGTCACGTAGTTGTCGTACGTAATAATGACTGCCTTTGGAGTCCATGGTCCAACCCAGGAAAATGTCGCTTGCCGCTTGCAAGAGTCGTTGTCCGCAAAAAATCCGCTCTCCTTGATTTGAATGGTGATCCTGCTCAACGTAAGGGGCCAGGACACTTGATCTCGCTTCTTTGATCTGAAGTACAAGGGGTGAACCATCTGCAGACTCTAACGAGACCAAACTACAACGAAGACCAACACTGCCTACCCCTACAACCTTGTATACGGCGTCGGTCAACTCATAAAAATCCAGTAAAAAGCGTCGGTCACTCGCTAGCGAATTGCGATAACCGGAAAGAAGTCGGCCGATTTCATTGACCTTTAGAACAATTCTGCTAGCCCTATGACCAGAACCCCTGAGACCAGAAACATCGAAAGGTTCATTTGGATGGACTGGATGTCGTCTCCTCAAGCGAAACACGTACCAATTGTCGATCGTTCCTGGCGAAGATACTTTTTTCCGCGTAGGCGGGATGGGACCAGCAAACTCCGCCTCGTTGTCCCAATTGGTCGCGGGTCGGCTCGATCAATTGGCTTCGCGATAGGATTTGCAATCCGTCCCGCGAAAGTTTCGTGATCAACAGTTCGCCGCGCTCGTTGAACATCCAGACACGATCCGACTCACGCACCATATGGATCGCCGCCCAGCGAGCTTTCGGAACCGCTTTGTCATCTTCCCATAATCGCTCACCGGTCGATGCATCCAAACATCGGAACTCGCCGTAACTGTCCGCCCCAAACACCAAATTGTCTTGCAGAATACAAGTACCAATCATCGCATGAAGAGACTTGGTGTGCTGTTCATCCGGACCAACGGCTCGCCAGATACGTTCCGACGACAACGACTCCTTCGGAGTACGTACCATCAACGACCCATCATAAAAAGAAGAGACAAAGACTCGATCCCCATCCACGACAGGATCCCCCACACCGATCGGCATTCGCGAGGGAGGAAATGCGTGGCTCCAAACGACGGTTCCTGTATTCGGGTCGAGCCCCGAAAGGCTATCTCCGGTCCAGCAGACCAAGACATCTTTGCCCTCTTGCTCAATGATCACCGGTGAGGAGTAGGCACCGCGATCCTTCAAGGCTCGCCACGATTCTTTGCCTGTGCTTTTGTCAAAGGCAACGAAGCAAGCCTCCTCGGCTCCACAGACTTGTTGGATCACCAAATCCCGGTAGATGATGGGGGACGCGGCGATTCCCCAAATCGGCATTTCGATGTCGTAATCGGTTTGTAAATCTCTCTTCCAAACGACCGTGCCCTTGGCAGCATCGAGGCAATGGAAATGCCCCATGGCCCCGACGCAATAGGCTTTGCCTTCGTGAACGGTCACGCTGGCGCGTGGTCCGGCGGTGTAACTGATCCGATACTCGGCGGGGTACTCGTAGGTCCACAAGGATTTTCCGGTCGCCGAATCGAAGCAATGAATGCGTTCGGTAGCGTCGCGATCTTTCGGTTGACGATCCATGACATAAACACGACCGAGCGCAACCGTGGGGCCACTATACCCGGGTCCAATGTCAGCGGACCAAACATAGGGCAGTTGACCAGCGGGCAACTCCCGAACAATCCCAGTTTCGGTCCATACCCCATCGCGATTGGGTCCTCGCCATTGAGGCCAATCATCGGCGGAGGAGATTGCGGGGAAGCTCATTCCGAGCGAACCGACAAAGCAGAGACTCAACCTGACGAGTTGGTGCAGAGTGTTGTATGAATGCATGAATACCATCCAGAAAGCGTTCGACCTAGACCTGAGAATACGCACCAAGTATACCGCGCCGACTGCAAGTAGAACGCGGAGAGATTGTCTCTGCCAATTGCAATGCTTTGACAATGCGATTGAACTTTGACGATGCGATTGAATACGACATAGGGTGGAGCTTGATGG
>JBAWXH010000100.1:0-12554 GCA_037144155.1 Planctomycetota bacterium
GACGCTCCTGCGGAGCCAAAACGGGTAGGGAGGGCGACGCTCCTGCGGAGCCAAAACGGGTAGGGAGGGCGACGCTCCTGCGGAGCCAGAACAGCCAAAGCTCGGCAGGAGCCTCGCCCTCCCTTTGTGTTCTGGACGGTTCTGAGTCCTAAAGGATGTTTCGAGGCTGTGGGCAGAGCCTCCGAGGCAGTGCGTTACCAAGCTGGAGCCTGAAGAAAGAGTGCAGACAAGGGTAACGAGCGAAAAAGTGAACTGCCTAGCCTCGCGTGTCCCGCGGGGATTCATCCGACGGTGGTGGGATAAATTTCGGAGCATCCGATTCCGTCGGCTCGGCTTCGTCCGATATTTCGGGGGCCTTGGGCTTGGGTTGGTAATGCTCGATGGCTTGAAATTCGCGCTTGAACTCATCCACGTTTTTTTTCAGCCCGCGATACGTCGCACCAAGGTTCCTTGCGACTTCCGGCAATTTGGAGCCGAAGAGCATGAGTGCAAGCACTCCAAACGCCACCATCTCAAACGTACCTATGCCACCGAACATGGAATGCTCCTGAGATGGGATGGGTTACGGTTTTGTCGTGTCCGTCGAGGGCTCGCTGTCGTCGTCGCGCATCCCCTTCTTGAACTCGACCGCGCTCCGTCCCAGATTTCGCATCAGGGAGGGCAATCGAGCGCTGCCGAAGAGCAACATGGCGATCACCAGAAAGACTAGCAGTTCTGTTGTTCCGATTCCAAACATGGGATTGCTTTGGGAGGTAGGACGGAAAGCTGGGAGGAGGCCTCCGAATCCACATTCGCGGCCTCACTCCATCTTATTGGATCGCCCGGGGGTGTCAAACGAACCCGTGCTGCTAACTGGAGATTTCCCTGGCCAAAATATCTCGGCCGACCCCAAGCATTTCCTGGCAATCCAAGGTTTTTCCGGCGCTTTCAAACAGGGTGGCGACGGACGACTTGTGGATCTTCATCTTCAATCCCCCAACCCCCAAGGCGCCATAATCGAATCGACCGTTTCGCTCGACACCTTGATCCGTCAAGCCAATTCCTTCAATTCCGAGAGGGGGAACCGCATTGAGATCGATTGCCACCTTCAACCGCTCGGCTTGGTTCAATTGCTCGCCGGTCATGAGTCGAACTCCAGCAGCACCGCAGGCAAATACCATCTCCGATTCTTGCATCGATTTCGCAACCCACGCGTCGTCCGAAGTACTGATCGCGACCAATCTGGCTGGATCACAACCGTATTGCAGCAACCGGTCGACGACTTCCTGCGACCGATCCATCGTCCGGGAGGTCACGTACACTTTGCACTTTTCATTGGACAAAATTCGGCAAATGCGCTGCCCGACTGGCCCTGTCGCGGCCAAGACCATGGCAGTGCTCCCTTCCAGCTTCACATGCTTGGACGCGCTGAGCACCGCCGCGGCCGCCGTGCTATTCGAACCGTTGCAATCGAGCATGGAGGAAACGCGAAACGGTTCGTGAATCGTCTCTTGAATGATCGCAAAAATGTTTTCGCCGTGGGCCACATTCCCCCCACCGACAAAGAATGCGGTTCGATCAAGATCCCGCGGGCCGCGCGTGTACATCGCTCCATGTACGAGATCTCGGACTTGTTCCGGCTTCACATTCGAGTACTGAAGCAACCGATCGACCCCAGCATCAATAGCGACCACAGCATCGAAGACGCTCGGTTGAGGATCGGTATCCAACTGGATGAGAATGCGTTTTTTGCTCATTGGTTTCGACGATTAACTATCGGATAACTATCGGATCATGGGAAAAGGAATCCGCAACATGGACACCCGTGTGTTCTGCGGACTAGGACGCATGCTCTGGATCGATTTCGAGCACGGCTTTGGCAATTCGCCCGGAATGCATCGTTTCGAACGCGTCATGCCAATGCTCGATGCTCCACGCCCCTCCAACAATCTTAGCCACATCGACCGCGCGGCTCTCCAGCAAAAGAAGGACTCTTTCCCAAATCGCCCAGGTGTGCGAGAAGCTACCTTGAAGCGTGACATTCTTCTGGACCAAAGGATCGAGAGAAAACCCAACGGGATCGCGTCCCCATCCCACCTTGCTAATCCAACCCGCAGGCCGAACCACATCGATGGCCGTACGCAAGGTCGCTGAAACACCCGCCGCGTCAACGACCCCTTCGCATCCCAATCCATCTCGTTCCTTCGACCACGCCGCCAACTGATCGTTGTAAAGCGGGGTACACCCAAGCTGTTTGGCGAGTTCTAGACGGACATGATCTTGTGGCAAACCGACCACAGCGACTTCCGCCCCTCGCAATCTCGCGACCGCACCGCACAACAGCCCGATCGGCCCAGGTCCTAACACAGCCACCCGATCCCCTGGCAAGATGTTGACGTTCGCTACCACAGCGCTAAAAGCCACGCAGCAGGGCTCGGTCAAAGCGGCCAATCGCAGCGGCAATCGATCCGGGACATGGTGCAAACATCGGGATGGAACTTTGACGAAACGGGTCATGGCCCCGTTCGTGCCATATCCAAAGCCCTTGCGGTTCGGATCCAGGTTGTACTTGCCAATCCGAGTCATAGGTGAATCGGGATCGATAATCGCGGCAGTTTCACTGCAAACGCGGTCCCCTTCCTTAAAGCCGGTGACCCGTCGACCGATTTGGACCAATCGTCCGGCGAATTCATGCCCCAGCGTGACGGGATAATTGACGGGCCAGCTATGAACACCGGCCCATTGATGCAAATCGCTCCCGCATACCCCCACCGCAGCCACCTGCATCAAACAGTCTTCGTCGCCGATTTCCGGGACCGGAACTTCGCGAAGTTCGACCGACATCGGCTCGGACGAATAATTTACGACAGCAGGTTGCGTTTGCATCAATTTTATCCCAAAGCAGCGGGGCTTCATGAAAGGAAGCGGCCGGGCTCTCCGCGGCCCTTGCCAACCGAGCACGGACACTCGAACTCCGGCGCTCGAACTCCGGACCAGAATACGATGATTTCTCACTCATGGAAAGCCGTTGCAAGAATTCTCCGCCCGCTGCGTGGCTGATTTGCTCCCAGGATTGTCTTCTTTCGGATGCCTAGCGAAAGAATGCGGTTACCCTCCGAACGGCAATCCCTTGGTCATCGATCCCGCCTGTGTTAAAACGGTGCTTCGCGCGGGTCTGCTATCCTACGGGACTTCGCTGATGGTTCTCTGGCATCCACTGTTTTGAGGCAACACCGTGAACTTCACTTATCAAGATGTATCGAAAATGATCGATCACTCGCTCCTGAATCCAACCTTGACGGTGGCGGATCTTGAGAGGGGCATTCAATTAGCGATCGATTACGATGTGGCCAGCGTTTGCATCCTCCCTTATTACTTGAAGCGCTGCGCCCAGTTGCTCGCGGGATCCACCGTCAAAGCATCCACCACGATCGGTTTTCCTCACGGGGGACATACGACCCACATCAAACGTGCCGAAGCCCTCCGCGCCCTCGAAGATGGCTGCGAAGAACTTGATCTCGTCGTTAACATCAGCGCTGTCCTCAGCGGCCAATGGGATTATGTCCGGGAAGACATTGCGGCTGTCATCGACGTCGCTCATGCCGCCAACCAAAAGGTCAAGGTCATCTTTGAAAACTGTTATCTTCAGGATGAACACAAGATCAAGCTATGCGAGATCTGCAGCCAACTCCGCGCTGACTGGGTCAAAACCTCTACAGGTTATGGAACTGGAGGGGCCACGATGGAGGACCTCAAGCTGATGCGACAGCACTCCGCACCGCACGTTCAAGTCAAAGCAGCGGGGGGCGTTCGCGATCTCAAAACACTGCTCGCCGTACGTGCCTTGGGAGTCTCCCGCTGCGGCGCCAGCCGTACTCGCGAAATGCTTGAAGAAGCGCGAACGCAATTGGGGCTGCCATCGATCCAATCATCGCAGAACGTCGCCAGTTCTCCCGCTGGTTATTAATGGGGCTGCATCGGTATCGATCGCCAAATCCCTACTTTTGCAGTTGCGCCCTGTTGGCTTTCTTTCCTCCTCGTACTCGTACTCAATGAAATGGTACTCGTACTCGTACTCGTACTCGTACTCGTACTCGTACTCGATGCGTTTTCGCAGTATGGATGCTGTATTTTCGAGTACGAGCACGAGTACCGCTCACGCTGAGTACGAGTACGAGTACGAAAAACCTGGAGATAGTCCAGATTGGGACTCTGAGACACTCGAAAAATGCATCTTTAAAACGATCACCATGAGGTACACCGAATGATCCAGCCCCCACCCCCATGCAAATCTTCCCCATTCGAACATCAGAACTCATGGGGACGAGCACGCATGATTCGAACCCTCTTCGGTTTCGGTAGCCTCTGGGTCGCATGGTCCTCGGGCTGGCAAAACGCACTGGCTCAGGAGACGTCGATCAAGTCTCCCGCCGTGCAACTCGCTCCAAGTGCCGCCGGCTTAACCCCTGAAAAGCTTGCCGAACTCGATCGATGGATCGAAGAAACTCGCAAAGCATGGGAAGTGCCCGGATTGTCGCTCGCGATTGTGACCGAGGACCAAGTCCTACTCTCCAAAGGCTACGGAGTACGCGAAGCGGGTCAGGAAGCCACTGTCGATGCCGATACGTTGTTTGCCATCGCCTCGAACAGTAAAGCCATGACCGCTGCCGCGATCGCCATCTTGGTCGATGAAGGAAAATTGAAATGGGATGATCGCGTGCAGCAATTTCTCCCATGGCTCCGACTGTCCGATCCCCTTGCATCGAACGACTTGAGGATTCGGGACCTTCTCTGTCACCGGAGTGGATTGGGTACATTCAGCGGGGATTTGCTGTGGTGGGGCACTCCCTACACCCCACGCGAGATTCTGGAACGCGCCGTTCATCTCAAATCACAATTTCCATTCCGCGCCAATTTCGGCTACTCGAATTTGATGTATTTGGCGGCCGGCGAAGTCATCGCCGCAGTCAGCGGAAAACCATGGTCGCAGTTCATTCGAGAGCGCATTTTGACGCCACTGGAAATGAATAGGACGGTTCTGAGTATTCGCGATTTGGAGGCGATCGGAAACGTTGCGAGTCCTCACAAAACATTTCCCGATCGTTCTCAGCCCATCCCCTGGATGAACTGGGATGCCATGGCTGCCGCTGGCGGCGTCATCTCTAGCAGCAACGACATGGGGCGTTGGATCCAGCTTCAACTGCGCGAAGGGAAACTTACCGACGGCCGGACTCTCTTTTCAGAAGCCAACGCCTTCGAGATGTGGCAGCCTCAAACGATCATCCCAGTATCGAAAAGTCGATCGGCTCGTGTCCCATCCACTCACTTTCGCGCTTATGGCCTCGGCTGGTCATTGGCCGATTACCAGGGGCACAAACTGGTTGGACATAGCGGTGGATACGACGGGATGTATTCCGAAGTCCTCATGGTCCCCGAAAAGAAAATTGGCGTGGTCGTTCTGACCAACAGCATGACGTCCATCGGAACTGCCATCACGTACCAAGTGATCGATGCCGCATTGGGTGCCCCTCCCAAAGATTGGAGCGAAGAGAATTTTCGCCTCTTTCAAAGAAGCCGCGCCGACTTTGCGTCACGCATCCAAAAAGCGACCCAGCCCGCAGCTGAGAACACAGCCCCTAGCCATCCTCTCCAGAGCTACACCGGATTGTTTCGTTGCCCAATGTATGGGGATGCGCAGGTTGCATTGGTCGACGGAAAACTACAACTGAAACTACTTCCCTATCCGGCTTTGGTAGCCGACTTGGAACACCTTCATTACGACACATTTGCGATTCGATGGCATCAAGATTTCGCCTGGTTTGAATCGGGCTCCGCCCATTTTGTCGCGGATGCTCAAGGAAAATTCGTTCAGATCAAGCTAGATATCCCGAACGATGACCTGTGGTTTTATGAACTCGATTTGCAGCGCGTAAAGTAACGACAATACGTCGAAGGCACACGCCAGCGAACATCACCCAATTGGTTGAGCACTCCGTGGGTTAGGCTTCCAGCCTGACATCCTACAATTGCCTGTCTGCTTATCGCTTACTGCTTCCACCTCACTGCTAACTGCTTCCTTACCCGGCGTCCCATTGGATTTGACAGGCTGGGAAGCCTATCCCACAATCCCGTTGATCCAGATGGTACGATAGACGGGATCATGAAAACCCAACCTATTTGTACGCTTCGGTATGGTTCGCTTCGGTGCAACCTCTTGTTCATTGCAGGAATTCTTCTTCTTGCATTCCTTTCGTGCGGCGTCAACAGATACGCCCAGTCCCAAGAATCCCAATTGCGAGAATCCTGGTCAACAAAGTCTCTCGACGGGGATTGGGAGTTTCGGCAGGAGGGGCAATCCGATTGGAAAACGATCGAGATTCCAAATCCCTTTGAGCTTCACGAAGGGCCCGCGTTCAATGGCGTCGGTTGGTATCGCAAACGACTGAATTCCATTCCGCTTGAGGCTCACGAATCGGTCTTCGTTCGCTTTCAAGGTTCTGCCACGGAGACGAAAGTCTGGTGCAACGGAACCGAAGTCGGTTCGCACCTGGGTGGCTGGACACCGTTCGACATCGATTTGACCCCTTGGATGCGAGCGGAATCGCCCGAGACGGCGCGGGAGGTGGAACTGCTGGTGCGTGTGGATGAGTTGGTCGGACATAACTCTCAAGGCTTCCTACCTGTTTTTGCGCCTCACTTCGGCGGGCTTTGGCAAGGCGTTACGCTCCATCGCAGCAGTGCCTGGAGGATCGATACCAAGTCCTTGTTCGCATGGGGCGATTCAAAAAAGAACGCAATTCGATTGCAGATCCCAATCGAACTGGGGTTGCGCGACACAACGGCACCTCCCTCGGTCCCAATTGGCGTCCAGTTGCGCTATCGAAAAAAACAGGACCGATCGAAAACGTCCGCAGGGAACCCTTCGGAGGTCTCGGATGCTCCATGGAGCGAGTTCGAAGGTCTTACGCTCGATGATTCCGAAATCGAATCTCTCCGAGGCAAGGGTCGATTGCTTTTGGAAGTAGAGATTCCTGTCTCCTCCCCCGAGCTTTGGTCACCCGAAACACCCAATCTGTATGAAGTCGAAATCCACTTGGTACGGCGCATCTTTTCCAAGGTTTCAGATTCCGTTGTTTCGATCGATCGGGCGATAACGCATGCTGCATTTCGAACCGTGAATACACGGGACCAGCAATTGCTTCTCAACGACCAACCCCTCCGTATTCGAGGTATTTTGAATTGGGGATGGGCACCTCCCAGCACCGCTCCCTCTCTTAACCCGGATGTTTGGCGAAAAGAACTCGAGTTGGTCAAATCCCATGGCTTCAATTTGATGAAGTTCTGCTTGTGGATTCCGCCAAAAGGTTACTTAGAGCTTGCGGATGAACTGGGGGTGCTGGTCTGGATGGAGTATCCGACTTGGCATTCCCAATGGACCCCCGATCAACTGCCTAAATTGGAACGTGAATTTGATGAGTTCTTTCACTACGATCGCGTCCATCCTTCCGTGATTTTAAGAAGTCTGACCTGCGAGACAGGACCGAGTGCTGATATCGGGGTCATCCGCGCACTTTACGATCGATGCCACACGACGATTCCGGGATCGATCGTGGAAGACGATAGCAGTTGGATTCAATGGAACCGTGTGCATGATTTTTACGACGATCATCCCTATGGCAACAATCACACCTGGGTCGAAACCCTCGATCGACTCAAGCACCACATCGACAAACAGGGGCTCAAACCTCTTGTTCTCGGCGAAGCCATCGCTGCCGATACGTGGGTCGATCCAAGCGTGCTAGAAGCCGTCGTCGGTGCAGAACGCCCATTCTGGTTGCCTCAATTCTTGGATGCCAATAAGAGCTGGATCGAACAGCGTGCTCGCGATATGGGTCAGCAGGCGATCGAGCGCGTACCACAAGACTCTCTTGACTACGCCCGGCGAATGCGCAAGTACCAAATCGAAGCCTATCATCGCGAAGTTCCGGACGGTGGCTATGTGGTTTCGGTCATCCGCGACTTCCCCTTCGCTGGAATGGGACTGGTCGACTTTCTCGGGCGAAACAAGTGGAGCGCGAAGGATTGGGCATGGCATGGCGATTCGATGCTTCTATTGCAAACACCGAACGATCGCCGCGGCTTCTATTTCGACGAGCCGTTCACGTCGCAATTCTTGCTCAGCCAAAACGGAAGGGCAGGGGATTCGAGCAATACTTCAACCGCAGAACTCGAACTGCAGTTGACGTTGGTTAATCCTTCGACCGGCAGCAAACGAGAAATCTCTCGGCATCTATCCTCCATCGAAGAAAAGGGGGAGGACCGAGGTTCGCTAGTTCGAAAACTTGCCGAAATCAATTTGCAGCCAATGGATCTGGCAGACGAAACCTCCTCGCAGCCGCAGCGCATCACCATCGATGCTAGCCTCTTATCCAACGGCCAACTGCTCGCCAGCAACCAATGGAACGTATGGGGATTCGCTCGTCCCGAAAAATTGAATTGCAAGTTGTCTTTCCATTCCTCGTGCGATGCATCGATCCGCGAGCGTCTGCAGTCTCTTGCCATTGCCCCTCCACCGGTGGATTCATTGCCCGAGGTGGAACCGCGGGAGGTTGAATCACCCCATGAAAAAATGCCCGAGGGAAAAACGCCCGAGGAAAAAACAATCGTGATCGCCAGGCGATTCGATAGCGATCTATTGGACCAACTCGAACAGGGAGCATTGGTCTACATGATTCCCGATGGCGAAGTGGGGAGCTTGCCATTGAAAGAGCATTGGTTCCTGCGCGGAGGTCCGATCGTGACCAGCCATCATGCGACCTGGAATGCGATGCATCCCATGTTGATCGAACTGCAGCCCTTCGATCTATCGAGTCGAATTCTTCCCCATCTGCAATGGCTCGATCAACTCGAACCCCTCGTCATGCTGTGGGACAATCATGATATCGAAACCGTTCAGACGCATGGTCTCATCGTCGCGGCGCGCGTGGGACGAGGCATCTTGATGGTCAATGCCATCGATAGTGAACCGCGATCCCATAAAACGCCAGCGGGCGATTTTGTCACCCGTGAATGCGTGAATTGGCTTCTTCGCTTCGCAAACGAATCCGATCACACGACGCAGATCCCATCGCTGTCATCGGACATCCTCACGGCCATGCGCGATAAGCTAACCCAGCAGACCATTCCTTTGACTCCGCGCGAATGGAGTTTTCGCATCGACCCGGGCAACCAAGGTCTGGAACTAGGTTGGCACTTATCCCCCATTCCCGATCCATCGGAATGGAAACCAATGCAAATTGGCAAGCATTGGGAGTCTCTCGGTTATCCAGCGCTCGATGGCTGGGCATGGTATCGCATCGACGTCGAACTCCCGGAGGACTGGCGGTCACGCGAGATCTATGTCTGGGTCGATGGTGGCGATGATTACTTCGAGGTCTACGCCGATGGAGAGAAGATCGGGTCGGCTGGGGACATAGCCACCAAATCGACTGCATTCGAGGAACGAGTCAGCTTTGCGGTTCCGTTCGCGAAGCACCGACCGGCGAAAGCGAAATTTCTTTCACTGGCAATCCGAGTTTACGACTGGTACGGGGCCGGAGGGCTTTTTCGACCGATCCAACTTAGCACGTCACCTCGACCCAAGAGCTTGGAAATACTGCGATAGTGACCCTCTTTCGTCCGAAACAAGGATTGGGTCCCGCAAACCACGCAAAAAACCACCCGGAAAATTGGAGCGGCTCGGATTAATGGGTTTACCTACGCCACTAAAAGGCGATCCCGGGTAGAAATTTTGCGTTCAACACAAAAAACATGCAAAAATTTATCGTTTGCGACGTCGGAATTATTGCCTTGGATCCGCACTTTATGTACGGTTAAGGGTGTTCTTTCGCCACTGAGTGGCAATGTTCTTCTTTTCACTTTTTTCAAAGGGTTTTGTATGAAGCTAAAGAATGTTCGCGGCTTCACGCTCGTAGAACTCCTGGTGGTCATCGCGATCATCGGGATTCTGGTCGGGCTCCTACTACCCGCGGTGCAAGCCGCGCGGGAAGCTGCACGACGTATGTCTTGCGGCAACAATATTCGCCAGATTGGTTTGGCGTACTTGAACTACGAGTCGGCGTTCAAGAAGTTTCCTCCTGGTCACGGCGGTCCAGCACCCGGCGGAACCGGAACTGACCAGGACACCAACGTAGGGCGCGTCGGTATCAACCGCTGGTCGGGTTTGCTGATGGTTCTTCCTCAAATGGAACAACAAGCTCTCTACACCCAGATTTTTACGAGCCCTTATAAGAATCCGGTTAACGGCGCCACCATCAACGGTTGGTTGTGGCCATGGGATATGGGTGCTGGCGGAAATTATCTGCCTTGGCGATCCCAGGTAGCGAATCTTCGCTGCCCATCCGACCCAGGCAAGATGAACCCGGACGCAAACTGGTTTGATGATGGTTCGGCTCGTACGAACTATGCCATGTGCTACGGCGATACCACCCAAGACAACCACATTGCGTGGCACCCAGCCGCCAACCGAGGTATGTTCCAAGGCCGGTATCAACGCCGCATCGCCGATGCAACCGACGGATCAGCGTACACGTTGATTCTCGGCGAAATCGGTACAACCCCTAGCCAAAACCTCGGATGGGGTGCGGGCAAGGTTCGCGTTCAAGGTACCGAACTCGTGAACATGGGCAATATGAATTCCGGCACGGGTGTTCAGAACTGCAGACGTTCGACCGTTGGGGACAAGTACTTGGCTGCACTGCCGGGTGGTGCCAGCTTGGGTGGTCACTGGCGCGGGATTCGTTGGGGTGACGGTCACCCAACCTTCAGCGGCTTCACCACGATCCTCCCTCCCAACTCGGCATCGTGCAACGCAGGGGCTGGTGACTGGGACTGGGGTATTTTCTCGGCAAGTAGCTACCATGGTAGCGGTGCACACGTAGCCTTTACGGACAACAACGTTCGTTTCATCCCTAACTCCGTGGATGCGGGAAGTTCTAGCAACAACCCACCACTCGGTGTTGACGGTGATCGTTCCAACCTCCCCAGCCCTTACGGTCCTTGGGGTGCGATGGGTACACGCGACGCTGGCGATACATGGGATGCAAGCTCGATCGAGTAAGCTCTCGATCAACGATTTGCATCGAATATAACGAAAAGGCTCGTGGGAAACCGCGAGCCTTTTTTGTTTTTTTGATCGTGCTCGGTCGGAGCTTGATGCCCCGCAGTATCCCCACCTGATGTTTGCTGGAATCTCTCCATGCGAGAGGAATTTGCTGGGGAGGAAGGGTTCGATGCGCATGCGCATCGTAGTGCTGCGCTATAACCGGGATCGAACTAGGTAGCGCAGACGAGCCAGAGCACGACGAAAACTCGAACAGCTCAACTTCGAGACGCTCGCATCGGGAAACATTCCCTCAGCAAACCACCTATCTCCCCGTGTTGCGACGCATGGCTTCGGTAACTTCATCGAGAATCGTCAGACGGCCACCATAAGTCCGTTTCAAGTTCTCTGGCGTAAACGTCTGTTCCATGGGTCCCCAGGCAACCGCGAGCACATTAATCAGTACGAGGAAATCAAAGTACTGGGGCACCGTGTGCAGATCGTGATGCACGACCAAGATTGTTTTCCCTTGCTGCTGCAAGATGCGCAGCACGTCGATGATGGATTGCTCGGTCGCTGCATCCACTGCCGCAAACGGCTCATCCAATAAGAAGACATCCGCCGATTGCACAAGAGCCCGCGCCAGAAACGTCCGCTGCTGCTGGCCCCCCGACAACTGACTGATCTGACGACCGGAGAGGTCGGAGATCCCAACTTGATCCAAGGCTGCCAAAGCGCGCCGCTTATGTTCGCTGCGCATTGGCCAGAACCAGCCTGCTTCTCGATAAAGTCCCATCATGACGACATCCAATACCGTCGCTGGAAAATCCCAGTCGACGCTTTCGCGCTGAGGCACGTACGCGATGCGATGTCGCACCTGGTGAATGGGCATCCCCAGGACTTGAACGCTTCCGGAGACTTTGGGAACCAAATCGATAATGGCCTTCATCAAGGTACTTTTTCCGGCACCGTTCGGGCCAACGATACCGACCAAAGCCCCTGTGGGGATGCGAAGATTGATTTCCCAAAGAACGGGCTTGCGATGATAGGCGACAGTTAAGTCAGCGATTTCGATCGCGCGTGGGGGATTGGGGATAGCTATTTCCGGCATGGATAATCCATCGTCGCGAAACGAATCGACAGCCAGAAAGAAAGTCTGGCGACGTTTCTACTTGTAACTGGTGCAATGTGGGAATGCAACTGCCGCGGCCGTCAATTGTGACCCTTGCCGAGTCAAGTTCAGCGGTAGGTGTCGATGCTGAAGCAGGACGCTCCGAGGGTTGCGGTCTTTTGGCGTTTTCTCGTACTCGTACTCAGCGTTAGCGGTACTCGTACTCGTACTCGTACTCGAAGGTATCGGATCGGATCGGATCGAGTACGAGTACGAGTACCATTTCATTGAGTACGAGTACGAAAAACCTCGGGATCATGCGGACTGCCTACTCCCAGCGACCACCCAGACTCACCGCAACCG
>JBAWXH010000101.1:0-12215 GCA_037144155.1 Planctomycetota bacterium
CAGGCGACCTAGTACGATGGCGAGCTGACGGGAACCTCGAATTCCTCGGTCGCATAGATGATCAAGTCAAGCTGCGTGGCTTTCGCATCGAGCTAGGCGAAATCGAAAGTGTTCTCAACGAGTTTCCGGAAGTTGCGCAATGCGTGGTTATCTTGCGCGAAGATCGCCCAGGGAACAAACGCTTAGTCGCTTATTGTGTTCCCACGTCGGGCACCCGACTGAATACCTCCCACCTAAGAAACCATCTGCAGAACCGCCTTCCCGACTACATGCTGCCTGCGGCCTTTGTCGAAATCGACAAGCTTCCAATCACATCCAGTGGCAAAGTTAAGCGAAGCTCCCTGCCCGTTCCCGATGATTCGAGGCCGGAGCTGGAGACAGGCTATGCCAACCCCCGCAACCCTATTGAACAGCAACTCGCGTCCATCTGGAGCGAAGTCCTAGGGATCCAGGAAATCGGTATCCATGACAACTTCTTTGCACTCGGTGGACACTCGCTGCTGGCCGTTCGATTGTTCGCGCGCATCGAGAAATCGTTTGGTCGGAGATTGCCTTTGGCGGTGCTGTTCCAGTACGGCACGATCGGTCATTTGGCCGGGCTTCTGGTGGAGTTAACTCCCGAGACGGATATCGCCACCGTCTTGACCTTGCAGCCCGATGGTGACGGCCGCCCATTGTTCATGATGCCATCGGTCGGAGGTGGGGCGATGGTGTCCCGAGCCTTGTTTGAGCGCCTAGGCGGACGCTTTCCAATTTTCGGACTTCAGCTTGCCCTGGCTCCGCAAAACCAAGAGCAATTCAAGGACTTCCGCAAAACCGCAAGCTGCTTGGTCACGGCATTACGTAAGTTTCAGCCACACGGTCCCTATACTCTTGCAGGTTTCTCGTATGGTGGAATGATGGCCTTCGAGGTCGCGTGTCTGCTCCACGAAATGGGAGAAAAAGTGGATCTATTGGCAGTGATCGACACGGGGCCGGGTCGCCGTGGACTCAATCCGCAGTGGAATGCTCGTTGGAAAAGCCTGCCCGGAATCGCAATGAATTTGCCATCTTGGCTACGAGAGGAACTTCGCACGTTTTCGGCAAGCCAATTTACCGAGCGAAGCATTCGCAAACTACGACAATTCTTTCGCTTCTTCGCATCCTGGGGAATCGCCAAAAAAGAGCTGGACGACGTATTCGATCTAGGTCGAATACCGATGCAAAATCGCGAACTGGCCCAAGCTCTGTACAATGGTTTTCGGGACTATATCCCACGTCCTTACTCTGGCAAACTGACTCTCATTCGTGCTCAAACCGGGCCACTTTTGCGCGGCCGCTCGCAGGATCTCGGCTGGAGCCGATTCGCATCCAACCTGGACATACGGCATATCCCGGGCAACCACGAGACGATCTGGCATCCACCCCACGTTACCGAACTGGCCGGACAACTTACGATGTTGATGGAGGGTCTCTCTTAAATCGCAACATCAAAACAGAGCAACCATCTAAGTTGCTTTTGTGACCGAAAGGGAAGTGTGTGGTGGCAACGAGAGAACAAGCAAATGCGTTGCCGTTCATTGCACTACCATCCTATCGACGAATAAATGCAAGGGTGAAGCCACAGCTCTAAACATCCTTCAGGACGAAGAACCGTCTAGAACACAAAGGGAGGGCGAGGCTCCTGCCGAGCTTTGGCTGTTCTGGCTCCGCAGGAGCGTCGCCCTCCCTACCAATGCGTTGATTGGGCTAGACCGATGATGGCTTGGCCGTTTCGACTGCTAGCTGGAAGATCCTTGGATCGCGCAAGCCCAAGGCAACCCATGCGATCACTCCCAGGAGGATCGGAACGAAGAACGCTTCGCTTATGCGAATGTGGGCGGCTGCAGCACCGCCGAGGTAAGCTGTTATCAAAATGGCTGCAAAGAACGCCGTTCGCGGGATGAGAAACAAAATGGCGATGGCTACTTCAACCATACCAACGTAGACCATGATGTTCGGTGACCAGCCCAACTTTGCGAACATTTCTTCCTTGTTCGGGAAGTCGAAAAACTTACCGAAGGCACTTGCTAAACCGAGAAACACGGCAAGCAATAGACTCAAGGCCCAGCCTGCCATTTCTGCTTTGGATCGCTTCATGATTCTTTCTTTAACTGGCTGCCAATGGCAGGGCATAGGAGGTTAAGCATTGACACATTTTTCTGCACTTGGAACCACTGAGGACCGCTGGCCACTTGACTAAGGGGCAATCGTTCTTCGAGCGTATTTTCCTGACCCAAGATTGAACTTAGTGTACAACGAACGTCCCTTTGGCGCGAAACAATTTCTGGTCGTGGATATCCTGACAGCGACTCTCTTTCCACCAAACGTGGAAAGGCCCAGTATGTTCGATGGGTTGCTAGGCTAAGTAGCGGTTTGGGACATTATCTAGGGGTGGCACAGTTCGCCCCGCCGTCTGCAGCAGTGTCCTTATGTTCCCATAACAATCTTGCTCCAACCGATGCATCTGTGGCAAAAGACCAAACTGCGCATACGAGATGGGTGTTACATCGAAACAAGTCGTTTCCCATTCAAAGCCTTTGCCCCAGGTGATCCCCTTCAACAAAATGTCCGTTCGTGCACCCGCGTTTAAGAGAAGCTCCATGACCGGAAGTGAGCGATTGGCGTTGGAATTGACGGTATGAAAAAGGGGCGTGTGGCCATTCAATCCCGATGCATCCAATGCAGCTCGGGCATCCACGTCGGCTCCCAGTTCGATAAGCTTCTCCGCAACGGCCAAGTTGCCATACTCCGCAGCAACATGCAGCAACGATGCGCCAAGAAGTGGTGTAAAAGTACTCACCATCGAAGTTCGGTGGTCGATCAACGCTTTGTCGGTCTGTAGAGCACTTTCCAGTGCCATCGGATCGTTCAAGAGGACCGGGGCGATCTTCGGGTCGTCCAATACCGCGCCCCGCTCGAGCAATAGGCGAAGACAATCGGGAAACCTGTTGGATCGAAAGTACATCTCTGTCAGGTACGTAATCGGTGCTTTCCCATCCACTGGCTTCGTAACATCGAAACCCGTAGACAAAATCTCGCGAATCCCCTCGATCGAATGGATCTCAAACGCATGCAGCAACTGGCCGAAGGGAGTGTTCACGAATCGTTAGAACCTCTAGATGGAAACTCAATCAACAATCTGCACTCCCTTCGCATGGCATTCGAGTCTATTTCGTCTCTATTTCGTCCATTCGGGCATCGCGAGACAGGCGACCTTGGTTTCAGACGAATTGACCTTATCTCTCTAAGCTCACGATCGATTCTACACTTTGTTGATCTGATGATACGCGGATGTCTTTGTCGATCGAATCCAACGCACCTACGTCCCTAGTTCGACTTAGGCAAATCGATCCGATGGACTTGAGTGCCGATGGCAAAGCCAGCGTATCCTTTGGAACTGGGTATCAATCGAATTTTGTTCACTGCGTTCCCCATATCGACTTTGGCCCATGAAGCACCTCCATCGGTCGTCTGAAAGCCATGGGGCACCGCACCGACCCAACCGATCGATGGATTGAGAAACGCAATACCAAACTCGCGCACGCGAGGATCATCGCTCAATCGTATTTCCGTCCATGTCGATCCACCGTCCGTCGTTTTCGCTACAAATCTTTCCCTCACTGCGGGATCTGGATCGTACGACTGAATCGTCACATATCCGGTGTCGCGCGTTGGGAAAGAGATTTTCCAAGTGAGCTCGTACGGGCGATTGGATCGCCATGATTCGCGCCAGGTTTTTCCCCCATCCGAAGTTGCGAGAATGAGAGCATGGGACTGCGATACATCTGCGTGGCTTGCTGCTGCAATCAATCCCTCGTTGCGATTCCAGAAGTGAACGTCGAAAGGCCATTGCGGCGTGAGAGGCAATATCGAGTTGTTGCCACGATGCCCCCATATCATCCGAAACAATCATCGCGGCAGGACCGCCGACACGTCCGACACCAAGAAGTCGAGTGCGCGTTTCCAGTTGCCCAGCATTCACGTACGGTTCTCGCAAAACTTGCAAAGCACAAAGGCCGACGACCGGGGCTCCTTCGATAGTCTCGACTGGAGTCCAGTTGCTACCCCCATCTTTTGTCTCATAGAGTGGAATGGGATCGGAAACGTTTGGGAAATATCCTGGGCCAATATTTCCCGCGAATCCGTGTTGCTGGTCCAGAAACGCAATGCATCGAAAGTAAGCACCAGGATGATGCCATTGGAGGGTCCAATTCTCTCCACCGTCAACGGACTTATAGATTTTTCCTTCACCATTGACATACCAACCGATATTTTCATCGACGAAGTAAATGTCGTCTTGCTTGCCACGGTATGCATCCGTCTCCAGCTTTCGCCAAGCTGGTATCCCGGCACTCCGGGATTCGCGGGTGGGTGATTCGACTCGCTTGAGAATGGCTGTCTGGTGACTTGAGGCCTGCACGCTCTCGACCGCGATATCGAGCCCTTTTGCTTTAGTCACGGTTTTATTTTGATTATCCGCTGCAACGAGTTCGAATCGAATCTCAGGGGGTTCCGAACTAGCTGAGCGTTCGTATTTGGTCCACAGCGTTTGTGATTGATTGCTAAAGTGACTCAATAGAGTGTTCTCGAAGAGCACAGCGTCGATACGAATGCCGTTTTGCTCGTCGATGACAAAACGCCCCTCCGATTCGCCTGAGTAGATTCGATAGTCTCGTTCACTTTTCCCCTGAGGGCCTTCGTAAACGATCTTCCATTGAAGTTCGTTGGAAGAGCCGGTGGGAGCGATGGTGAGTTCCATCTCGAATGCGTTTGGCTCACCATCTGGACGAAAATTGCGCACGGTACCCCGCCAAGTACCGATCCAATCGCCGGGCAGCTGAGACGATCGCATCGCTTTATGAATCGTCGGTTGCTCGGGTTCTTGCGCTCGGACGTCGAGCATCAAGCCGCCAAGAATGACTGCACCCACGCCCAGCGATACGAGTGTCTTCAATAACGTAAATCGACCGAAACGAACCATGGATTCAATACTCACGTTCAACGGAAAAAGAAAAACCTGTCGAGCGCCAAAACTCCCGGTGGACCTAAAACTCCCGGTGGGCATCATCCTGCCAAAAACGCGCAGGTCTCGGTACTTGGGCAGACGGGGACCTATGCAGTACGTGGACAGGTAGCGCCGAGGCGTCGATGAAGCCAATTAACTAATCGTATTTTCCATCAGGTTCATGTCAACCCATTAGAATTTTAACGGCATTCCTGCTGCTGCCAACGCAGAGTCCTATCGCCCGAGGGTACGTTGGCTTTCGGAAATTCTTGTCAATGCCAAGAGACAGCGAATTGTTAAATCGCTAGTCGCTCCTTTTCGCTGGCATGTTCCTCGCCACGTTTTACTCCTTCTGCCCACCCGATCCCAAATGCACGCACTCGAGCATCATGATCGTTTCCAACACCGCTCACCGATCGCGTTCCCCAACCAAAATATCGATCCCAGAACGGCTCGACAGTCGTCTCGTTTCGGGCCGCTTGATCATTGCAAGCACGACAATAAGCATTCCACTTCGTGGAAAATCCTGGCGGAGATGGGATGCCAATTGGAATCCGTTCATCCATGGCAACTCCATTTGCAAAAGCACAACGTGGGGGTGTTGAATAGCCGCCAATCGCAGCGCGACAATCCCATCGAATACGATCTGGTGGCTGCAGGGAATGCGCTGCATGGCTTGAACAACAGAATCGATGCCATTCGGCGTGGTATCCGCGAGAAATACCCAAACCTCTTGGCCTAGCGACGAACGGAAGTCTTAGACTCGTTGTTGTCGACGATAGTGCCACCATTGAGCGTTCGGCCTACTGGGAGCGTTCCCAGCGCAGTAGACAGATCTGGAAAAAATACTTCGGGCATCTCTGACTCCTTTGTCGACCACCCTGAACGAGCGGAAAGAAACGCATTCGCAGGAACGACTTCGATGTGGTTTTGGATACTACAAACTCCGTCAATGGATCGCACCAATTCCTGGGCTAATTGTTTCATGAAGTACGACGACACTCGTCCATGAAGGCATAGCTGGCCGTCACGCAACTCGCACTCAATACGATTGATCTCGAAATAGTGGCTGCGTTGAAAGCGTTGAGTCGCCGTGCAGGTCACCCTGCAGCCCATCTCCTCGATGAGACGCGATGGCGTTGACTCCGCCATAGTCGACATGGTCGCTCGATCCAGCGATCTCTCAGGAAACAAATTGTTATCGAAATGAATCGTGTTGACGGGGTTGGACCATTGGGCCTCGATTGCCACAATCTCTGTTTGCGGTTTTGAGTCAAGCCATTGTGATTCGGAGGTAGTTGTTAGATCCTTATCGCACGGTACCGGAGATAGTTTCATTCCATTCGCCTTTGCTTGTCGTGAGATTCCATTCGAGGGCAAATTCAGCCATTCCGCGCCATTGTGCTTATCCGCCCATACAATCCAATCGAATGCAAAACCATTCGATCCATGGTGGATTCCGCCATGGATCTTTCGTCATGGAAGTTGGCAGGTCCCAAGTCAACCCTGTCGTAGTCCGTGGCTTCTGATAGAATCCATAGAGGTGGCGTGTCTTTCAGTAACTCGATGAGGATCAGAGCGTGCAAAATCATCCTCAGGACGGTCTCTCCCGCAGTTCGGCGCCGTCTGATGAGGTACCTAACCAGTCGACGCCTGATCCATCTATGTCGGATTCCGGCGTAGAAAAACAGAATGAGGATCGTTTTCCTGTCGTGGGAATGGTCGCCTCCGCCGGGGGCGTCAAAGCGCTGAAGCTCTTCTTCGAAGCGATCCGCGTCGAATTGGGAGCGGCCTTTGTCGTTGTGCCTCACCTGGACGCGACCCACAAAAGCATGATGGTGGAATTGCTGAGCCGGCAAACATCGATGCCCGTGGTGGAGGTCACAGATGGAATGACGATCGTAGTCGATCACGTTTATGTCATCCCACCCAACTATCTCTTGACGGTTTCCAACAGCCAATTGCATTTGAGCCCACTGCCCAATCAAATCGGCACGCAAACAGCAATCGATTTTTTCTTGAGATCCCTGGCGGAAGATCAGGGCCCGCGAGCCATTGCGGTTGTCCTGTCTGGGACCGGAAGCCATGGCACGTTGGGTAGTCGTGAAGTCAAGCGATGTGGCGGACTCGTCATGTCGCAATCTCCGGATTCGGCCGAGTTTGACCAGATGCCGCGCAGCGTCATCGAAACGGGGCTCGTTGATTTGGTTCTCTCGCCTGAGCAAATGCCCGAGGCGCTGCAAAAAATTGTCAAGCAACCCTATTTCCGATCGTCGCTTCGCGTCACCCGTCCAGACGAAGCCACACTAGAACAGTTAAACCAGATTGTCCTGTGGATTCGCGGGCATACCCAATACGATTTTCAATGCTACCGGAAGAGTATGTTGTTGCGCCGAGTGGAGCGGCGAATGGGTCTGTTGCAGTTTGCAGGCTTTGCGGACTATCTAGAGTTACTAAAAAACCAGCCGAGCGAAGTGCAGTTGCTGTGCAATGATTTTTTGATCGGCGTGACTCAATTCTTTCGTGATACGGATGCCTTCCTCGTTCTCGAAAAAGTCGTCATTCCTGCATTGCTCGCCAATCACTCCACCGACATTCCCCTTCGTATCTGGGTTCCCAGTTGTGGGACGGGAGAAGAAGCCTACTCGATTGCGATGTTATTTCTGGAAGCGTTTGAAGCTGCTGGAAAGCCTGCCAACTTTCAGGTCTTTGCCAACGACATCAACGAACATTCCGTCGACTTCGCGCGGCGCGGCGTGTACTCCGGCAGTATCGCGAACGATCTTACGAAATCCCGACTCCGACAATTCTTCAGCACGGAAGACCAGTCGCACTTTCGTGTGAACAAGCGACTACGCGACTACCTGGTGTTCTCCGTTCAAAATCTGCTTCAAGATGCTCCCTTCTCGAAGATGGATTTAGTTTCCTGTCGCAACGTATTGATCTATTTCGAACCGGAGGTTCAGCAACGTTTGATCACTCTACTCCATTTTGCATTGAATGAAAATGGATACTTAATTCTTGGGCCATCCGAAACGCTAGGGAAAGACGAAGCCCGATTTGAATCTATCGACAAAAAGTGGCGTGTCTTCCGTCGACTGGGCACCGCTAGTGCTATTCAATCCAGCCTATCGGTCGTCAAACATTTCTCACCAACGGCGGTGTTGCAAACGATTCCTATTATCACACCTCGTAAGACCTACAAAGAACTCGCTGAGAGTTTAGTGCTCAATGAGTATGCGCCCGCTTCTGCTCTGATCAATCCCGGCCACGAAATCCTCAATGTCACCGGACCATTGATTGACTTTCTAGAATTCCCTTCTGGCGAAATGACGAAGAACTTACTGACTATGGCCAGACCTGGCTTGCGAAGTAAACTGCGCGCCGCCTGCTATCAAGCCAAACTCGAAGCCAAAGAGGTCACGATTGACCATGCCCGAGTCAGGCGGGACGGGCGCAATTATCAGTGCTCGATTACCGTCCGGCCGATTCGCAATCTGAAGTTACTAGAAGGATGCATGTTGGTCCTCTTTCAAGACATGCAGTCAACCAGCGACACGATTGCACAAACTTCTCCTTCAGGGTCCCAAACGGACTCACCTGATTCATCGATGGAATCCACGGAATCTTCCGTTATCGATTTGTTGGAAGCTGAACTGAAAGCCACACGCGAAGAACTTCAGAACTCTGCGGAACAAACTCGGAGCTTTATCGAAGAACTCCAATCCTCGAACGAAGAATTGGAATCCTCGAAAGAGGAACTCCAATCGCTCAATGAAGAGTTGAACACCGTTAATGCGCAGCTATTGGAAAAAGTCTCCGAGCTCGATCGCTCCAACGACGAGCTCACCAATGTGATGGCCAGTACGGAAATCGCAACTCTGTTCCTAGACAAGCTATTGCGAATCAAACGCGTCACCCGTCCCGCCACAGCTCTCTTTCAACCCGTTTCGCTAAAAGAAAATGATCTTCTATCGGCAGTCCAGTCACCGTTCATCCAGCCCAAGATGATCGAGGATTGCAATGCCGTTCTTGCTAGAGCTGAGCCAAAGGAAGAGGAGATTCTAGCGGAAGATGGGAGGTGTTTCCTTCGCCGTGTATCCCCATTCCGCGTCGGGGGTAACAGATCCGAAGGAGTGGTGATCACATTCGTCGACATCTCGGAACGGAAGAGGCACGAGAACGAGCAACGGGAGCAAGACGCTCGCTTCCGTGAAATCTACAACAATGTGGCTTCTGGAATCGTGATCACCAATACGAATGGCGAGATCGAACAGTGCAATCCCGCCTACTGCAAGATCCTTGGTTACTCCGAACACGAGCTCCAAGGAATGCAGCGCGGATCGTTTGTCCACCCAGACGATCAAGATCGAGAAAAGGAGGGTATCCAACGACTGCTGCTCGGTAAGAAGACCTCGTTCGAAATCGAGAATCGCTGTCTTCGGAAGGACGGAAAGGAGGTTTGGATTAGTAAGTTCTTTTCACTCCTTCCAGCAGCAAACGGCGAATCACCCAAGATGATTGTCCTTTTCACGGACATATCGGAACGGGTCAATTCCGTTCGAGAACTCCGGCATAGCGAAGAGGAGAACCGTGCAATTTTAGGGGCTCTCTCTTCCCAGATCGCCGTCATCGACCGCAACGGCGTGATCGTTGCCACGAATCCAGCATGGGATCGGATTGACAAGGAAAGAAGTGACACTCGGTACCGCAGCGGTATCGGAACCAATTACTTCGAAGTCCTCGAATCCGTTCTTGGCCTATCGGGTTCAACGAACAATTCAGCCCAAGTGATCTCCGGGGTGAAGGACGTCCTATCCGGCAAGATCGATGGGTTTCGGATTGAATATCCATACCATTTTCAGAACACCAAATCGTGGTACGTACTTCAAGCAAATCCACTCCAGCATGATCGGGGTGGTGCTGTAATCTCTCATCAAGACATCACCGACAGGGTCCTGTCCGAATTGAAACTGAAAGAGAATCAAGAACTCCTCCAATTGGTAGTGGACACCGTTCCGCACTATATCTACGCCAAAAACAAACAAGAAGAATTTCTCTTTGTCAACCAATACACTGCGGACCAGTGCGGATGCGAGTCCCCAACGGAAATGGTGGGGCAATGCGAACCCGGTTCCGCAACCGCCAAAGCCCAATCTCTTTTGTCCAGTCAATTGGACTCCGAGGTTATCGCTTCGGGAATCCCCATTTTCAATATGGAAGAAGTGGTTACCGACTGGAAGGGAGACACGCATTTCGTGCAGACGAGCAAGCAACAATTCCGATTACCCAGTTCAAAAGAGCCCGTGGTTCTAAGCGTATCCATCGACATCACGGAACGGAAAATAGCTGAGACGAAAACGCATGAAACGAACGAACGCTTGAATGCGATTTTGAACACTGCCTCGGATGCAATCATCACGATCGACGAAGATGGTCTCATTGACCATGTGAACAAGGCAACCGAATCCATGTTTGGATATTCACTGCTCGAATTGCTGGGGGAAAATGTAAGCATATTGATGCCACCACCCTTTCGCGATGAACACGACCAATATATCCAGCGATTTCTCAGAATGGGGGAAGGGAAAGTCATCGGGATCGGACGAGAGATCGTATGCCGTCGAAAAGATGGCAGCATCTTCCCTGCCGATTTAGCCATTAGCCAAGTCGACCATACGGGACTGTTCACGGGTATCTTGCGCGATATTTCCAGTCGCAAGGAAATGCAAAAATACGCATTGGAATTGGCCGCAAATGAACAGCGGCGCATCGGGCTAGAATTGCACGATGGAACCCAACAAGAACTCACCGGCCTCACCTTGTACGCAAACGCCTTGATCGAAACGATCGAGGGGAAGGGTGCGAAGCCATCGGGAGTCGGGGCGGATGGGTTGGAACATTGGCAGTTTACCGATACCGATTATCGCAAGATGATATCCACGGCGAAGTTGATGGCGCAGCGGCTCCGAGAAGCCAACAATCATGTTCGCGATTTAGCGCATGGGATTATGCCTGTCCAGATCGATACCGAGGGGCTGCGATCCGCCCTGTCGGAACTGGCCGGGTCGATGGATTCGGTTCAATTGAAATGCCATGTCGCATTTCAAGGCGATCTGAATTTTATTCATAACACCACAGCAACGCACCTCTATCGCATCGCCCAGGAAGCGGTGAACAACGCCATCCATCATGGTCTAGCAAACGAAATCTGGATTTCTCTAGCGCAAAAAGGAGAACGCATTACGATGGAGGTATCGGACAACGGGATCGGTATCGAATCCGCCAGCCTTGCAGTTGCGGATTCGTCTAAACGCGGAATGGGGATGCGCACCATGGAATACCGAGCCAGCTTGATTGGGGGAGTGATCCAAATACTACCAAGGCCAGAAGGTGGGACGATGATGAAATGTTTAATTCTCCACGAGGTACCAAGCGATGACTGAAGTATTGTCGAGAACGAAGATTTTGATTGTGGATGATCACTCGCTGGTCAGGGAAGGCTTGATCTTGCGATTGTCCGCATTCCCTGAACTGGAAATTTGCGGCGAAGCCACATCGGAAGATGAAGCAATGGGGTTAGTCAAGACGACCAATCCCGGATTGGTGATTGTCGATATCTCCCTAAAGAGTGGTCATGGCATCGAATTGATTAAACGCATTCGGGATTTTTCGCCAACAATCAAGATCCTTGTTTCCTCCGGGTTCCAGGAATCTCTCTATGCGGAGCGGGCCTTACGAGCTGGTGCTCTTGGGTATTTGAACAAGCAGGATGCAGGTGAAAATGTGATCGAAGCCGTTCGGACGGTTCTTCGTGGCGAACGGTATGTCAGCCCTGAGATCACACAAAAACTGGTATCTCAAGCACTAGGAAATCGGATTGAGTCGACGAACCCGCTCGATCAGCTATCGGATCGCGAATTGGAGATATTCCGCATGATTGGATCGGGGAGGGCCAGCGGTGCAATTGCCGAGGAATTGTTGCTGAGTCCCCATACGATCGACACGCACCGAGAAAACATCAAACGCAAATTGGGTTTGAAGAACGCGGCCGAACTGAGCCGCTCGGCAGTCCAGTTTCTCTTAGAAAGGAGCTGAAGCGAAAAAGATAATCGTAGCTACCAATTGTCGCCTTCCGCCGAGGTAAGCTCGGCGGAAGGCCGTCTGGAAACGACCGATAAGAGTGAGC
>JBAWXH010000102.1:0-12203 GCA_037144155.1 Planctomycetota bacterium
GGTGGAGGTGGCGGGGGTGGAGGTGGTTTTAGCGGCGGGGGTGGTGGAGGTGATGATACATCTGGATTTGGCACGTCCGGATGGTAGTCGAGGGTTCAGATGGAAGTCGAACAGCCATTCGATTTGGAATGGTTCACCATGTTATGAGCAAACGATCAATTTCGGGGTTTTGGATCTGTTTCGGGCTAGCCGTCATCCTCAACGGCCTAGGGACCGCTTGCTCGCAGGCGCAGGAATCTGTTCCTGCAACGAGCCGGGCGTCAACCACTGAAGATCGCTTTGCCGTTTCGCCTCAGGCACGCGCTATCCATGATCGCGGTTATGTGTTCGACGGCCATAACGATTTGCCTTGGGAGATTCGAACCAAAACCAAACGAGGCTTCGACGAACTCGATATCGCCCTACCTCAACCGACATTGCACACCGATATCTCACGATTGAGACTTGGAAATGTCGGCGCTCAGTTTTGGTCCGTCTACACCCCGGTGGAAACGATTGCTGCTGGAAATGCGTTCCAGACGACCTGCGAACAGATCTTCATCGTCAAGAAGATGATCGAACGTTATCCAGATGTTTTTGAATTCGCACTCGACGCCGATGACATCGACCGGATCCGTTCCAAAGGAAAGATCGCTTCGCTCATCGGCATGGAAGGAGGGCACAGCATCGAGAATTCGATCGGCAAGCTTCGGCATCTGCATGGATTGGGGGCTCGGTACATGACCTTGACGCATACCGATACTTTGGATTGGGCCGATTCCGCCACCGATGCAGCCAAGAGCGATGGCCTCTCGGACTTTGGAGTCGACGTGGTCCATGAAATGAATCGGCTCGGGATGTTGGTCGATATTTCGCACGTTTCACCGGCAACCATGCACGACGTACTGGATGTGAGCCGAGCTCCGATCCTCTTCTCCCATTCCTCCTCGAAAACCATTGCAGACCATCCTCGCAATGTTCCCGACGATGTCTTGGCTCGCATTCCCCAAAACGGTGGTGTCGTTCTGATCAATTTCTTTTCCGGTTTCGTGGTGCCAGAATCGGCCGTCGTCCTTAAACAGATGGCCGATCTCCGTCGATCCTTGAAAACGAAATACCCCGGATCCAAGGAAGATCAAGATCGCGAATTGAAACAATGGCAAGTCGCCCATCCCTACCCTGCCGGTGATGCGGAGATCATCGTCGATCATATCGAGCAAGTCATACGAGTTGCCGGGATCGATCACGTGGGATTGGGATCGGATTACGATGGGATCGCGAAGTGCCCTGCCGGACTAGAGGATGTTTCCAAGTTTCCAGTAATTACAGAATTGCTGCTGCGAAGGGGTTACAACGAAGAGGCGATTCATAAGATTCTTTACGGAAATGCGCTCCGCGTTTTGCGTGCAGCCACAGCAGTCGCCCAATCCAACGAGTGATCGATCCTTTCTATTCCCAATCCCATCTGTTGAGATTGGCGATATCGCTCGCCGAAAGAGCGGGGACTGGTATACTGTCCGCACGCGTCTCCTGACAATCAGCCGGAATGCGTTAGCGTCCGGTTAACCAATAGCAATCGATCAGCGAGTTCGATTTCACGGAATGGGACATTGGGATTTTCCATGCATGAAACGCCAGGGAGTCAAGCAGGTAGCCTAGCCGGGCATCCCACGGACCCTATGCATGCCAACCCTTCCGTCGAGGTACGCCCCAACACGAGAGAGGCCGACGTCCGGATCGTGCTTCCAAAGCGAGATGCCATCCAGAATAGTTTTTCGGCTGCCTACCAAGCGCAATTGCCATGGAGCCAAACCAGCGTCCGATCGCGGGCTCGGATATTGGCTCGCTTCGCATCGCTCCTCGTCGACCGGCGGAAGGAACTGGCAGCCACCATCACGGTACCCTCGCGAAGTGGTTACCAAGAGACGTTAACCGCAGAACTTCTCCCTCTCGCCGATGCGGCCCGTTGGGTGGGTCAATCGGCCCCGGAAGTACTCGCGCCAAGATATTTAGGTAGCTCCGGGCGTCCATTGTGGCTGGGACGATTGAAAGCAGCCGTGCACCGCGTTCCGCACGGTCTAGTGCTGATCATCGGGACATGGAACTATTCGATCTTTCTCACGGGCGTTCAAATCCTTCAAGCCCTTGCGGCGGGCAACGCCGTGGCCATCAAACCTGCTCCCGGGTGCGAGGCCACCACACGCATGCTGGTCGAAATCCTCTTGGACTGCGGAGTCCCTGATCACTTGATGGTGATCTTGGATAGCTCGATCGAAGCCGGCAAACTCGCCATCGATATCGGTGTCGATCACATTGTGATGACAGGCAGTAGCCAAAGTGGACGGACCGTCTTGTCTCAAGCCATTCCTTCATTGACATCCGCCACTATGGAGCTGAGTGGAAGCGATGCAGTCTATGTTCTGCCGGGCGCCGATTTGCATCGTGTCTGCGATTTATTGCGGTTCGGCCTGCGGCTCAATGGAGGTGCAACATGCATCTCGCCGAGAAGGGTTTTTGTTCCAGAAAAAATCTCGGAAGTCTTCCATCGATTGATTGCCGAGCGATTGGCCGAACCGGAACAGCAGCAGTGGAGAACCTACGTCGCACCTTCCACCCACAAGAAACTATGGGATGGGGTTCAAGAGGCGCTTGAGCACGGTGCCAGCTTGATTGCCGGGGATCGAATGAGTCATTCCACCCAACCAAAAAACACGCAGCATCCATCGGGTTGGATGTCCAGTGGACTGGTTGTGCTGACCGACGTGCGAGCGGGCATGAAGCTCTATTCCCAAGACATTTTTGCTCCGTTGCTGATGATTGTGCCGGTGGAAAGTTGGTCGGATGCCTTGAAAACCGATTCGCAATGCCCCTACGCCTTGGCGGCGTCGATTTTTGGTCCCTATGAAGATGCCTTGAGATTAGTGCCTTTCATATCGGCCGGAACAATCACCATCAATGACATGATTGTTCCTACCGCGGACCCTAGACTGCCGTTTGGGGGCCGCGGTGAAAGTGGATTTGGTGTGACGCGCGGAAGCGAGGGGTTGTTATCCATGACCACCATCAAAGTCGTATCCACGCGACTGGGGGCGTGGCTGCCTCATACCAAATTGCCTCAACCGGGTGATGAACAACTCCTAGACGGCCTGCTACAATTTCTGCATGGACGGGGATGGAAAAAAAAGCTTGGTGGGCTCCGTCAAATAGTTCAGGCGGTACTTTCGCAACGAAAAAGAAGTAAAAAGAATGATTGAGCGATCTGGACGTAGTCTCAATACGGCAGTGGTGGGCGGAGGATTGGCAGGTCTCGCGGCCGCGTGCACCTTGGCAGCACGAGGCCATCACGTCACTTTGTTCGAGAAAAATGAATGGGTCGGTGGCAAAGCCGCAAGCCATCAGCAAGACGGTTTTCGGTTCGATATGGGACCGACCATTTTGACTCTTCCATCGGTCCTTAAACGGATCTTTGCAGAAGCCGGTCGCAAGCTCGAAGACTACATGGAATTGGTAGCGCTCGATCCGCAGTGGCGATGTTTTTTCGACGATGGTGGGGTGTTGGATCTGGTCGCAGATACGGCTGCGATGAAAGCCAATCTTGAAAAGTTCTCCCCGATTCCTGGGGTCGCTGCCGGCTACGACCGCTTTATGCAAATTTCCAAAAGGCTGCATGAGGTCTCTGACAAATTCTTCTTTTGGAAAAGCGTGGGTGGTATCGGCGATACGATGGAAGTTGGAGGCGCCTTCTCCCCTTCCGTAGTGAAAGATGTTCTCAGTCTCCGCATGGGCCGATCCGTAGCTGGTTTGGTTCGTTCGTGCGTGAAGGACGAACGTGCCGCTCAAATGATCGATCACTTTACTCAATATGTGGGCTCCTCCCCCGAAGCCTCACCGGCGGTACTGTGTGGCATCGCGCACATGCAGACCGAGGAAGGGGTTTGGTATCCGATGGGAGGTACGCGAGCGGTCCCATTGGCACTGGAGAAGCTAGCGCGGGAACTGGGGGTCGAGTTCAAGACCAGCACCGATGTTGCCAGCATCGAAAACGATGGCACACGCGTGACCGGGCTGACCACCACTCGAGGCGAACAGTATTCCTTCGACTCGATCGTTTCCAATTGCGATGCCGTGAGAACGCACCGCGAATTGTTGCATGGTTCGCTTGCAGAAAAGAAATTCGATAAACGCCGATCCTACGAACCTGCTTGCTCGGGCGTCGTTCTCTATCTCGGGCTGAAAAAGCGATACGACCATCTCCTCCACCACAATTTTGTCTTTTCCAAAGATCCCCACGTCGAATTCGATGCGATCTACCGACAAGGCAAACCGGCCCCTGATCCGACGGCCTATGTTTGCGCCCCGGCAGCGACCGAACCAGGAGTTGCACCCGAGGGTGGCGAAGCGCTCTACATCCTTGTACACACCCCTTATCTCCGCCCCGGCCATGATTGGTCGAAGATGCTTCCAGAGTATCGTGAGGTCATTCTCGACAAGCTGGAAACCACCGGTGGCATGAAGGGGATCCGCGATCGGATCGTCAGCGAAAGTGCCCTCACTCCGGAAGGGATCCACAAACGCTATCGCGTACTCAACGGTGCGATCTACGGCTTGGCTAGCCATGGTCGCTTCACGGGCGCCTTCAAACCGGCCAATCGATCGCGCGACTTACAAGGTTTGTACTTGGCCGGGGGGGCTGCCCATCCAGGACCCGGGATGCCGATGGTCATGATGAGTGGTTGGATCGCTGGGGATACGGTCGACGGCGATGCGCAGTCAGGAAAACTCCCTCGCCCTACCGCTTCCAAAGCTGGAGTTTCGTAGGACTTGGGACGAGCATCCGGAATGGCTTTGCCAGAATCCAAAACATGGTTGGTGGATGGATTTTGTCGTACCACACGTCGCATGGTCAGCAAACGATTTACTTCGTTTGGAGTCCAGTTCGCGCAACCGCCTGAGACACTGGTTCCATCGAATCATTCCCTGGTAGTGATGGCCAATCACATCGGGTGGTGGGATCCCATTGTGGCCATGCTTTTGAGAAAGGCCTACTTTTCGGATCGGACCTTCTATGCTCCGATCGATGCCAAGGCGTTGGAAGCCTATTGGATCTTCCGCAAGCTGGGCTTTTACGGCCTGGAGCTTGAATCCTACCAAGGAGCCGCGGCGTTCCTGCGCACTTCGCGTGAAATCTTATTGTCGGCGCAGTCCTCGTTATGGATCACGCCGGAAGGTACGTTTGTCGATTGCAGGGATCATGATCAACCCTTGATGCCAGGGCTAGCTCATTTGGCGGCCAGTACGCAATCGGTGACCTTTGTTCCGCTGGCGATCGAGTATCCGTTTTGGGAAGAGCCCAAGCCGGCGATTCTGACACGACTTGGGAAACCAATCACCTTCTCGCCGGACCAATCCAAATCGGAATGTGGACGAATCCTTCATGCTGCGTTGCGTACGGCCCAGAGTGAGCTTGCCCGGGATGTCATCGACCGCCGCAGCGAAGCGTTTACGTATTTGATTGCACCGCGGGGAGCGAGGGTATCATGGTACGACACCGCGCGGGCCTGGTTTCAAGGCAAGCCGCTTTCTTCTTGAGCCTGAGGCGCTAGCCGATCTTCTAATCTTTCCATACCAAACCATTCGATGGGTTCCAGCGCGGATCGGCTAGCGCCTCAGGCTCAAGAAAACGTACGTTGTGAATCTGGTCAGAAGCCAAAGAACGAAGGAAAACTAAATCCAACGTCAGTTTCTTTCCATCGCTTCTTTGGTAGGATGCGATCACTTCCTTCGCACACTGAGATCTCTCTGAAACCACAAATTTAGTCGCATCGATGCTGTTGTTTCTCGCTGCTTTACTCGCAATCCTTCTATCGGCTCTTCCCGTCCTGATGTTTTCGCAGAACATGCGCCGCTATCTTCCAGCGTGTTCCGATCCACAACGATTGAAGGCCGCATCCATTATTCCAGTCAGCGTACTGGTGCCTGCCCGCAACGAAGAATCAAGTATCGGACCGGCACTCGATTCGATCCTGGCCAGTCAACACACCGAGTTGGAAGTCATCGTCATGGACGATGCCTCCGAAGATGCTACTGCTTCGATCGTCGGCAGCTATGCCCAGCGAGATTCACGCGTTCGACTGGCCCACTCCAAGGGTTTGCCAGACGGTTGGAATGGCAAACAGAATGCGTGCTGGCAGTTGTCTCAACTCGCGCAATTCGATCGCTTTCTTTTTCTCGATGCGGATGTGCGCTTGAGCCCGGATGCAATCACACGCATCGTGGCGGAACAGGATTTGCGCCATGCACCCCTTGTGAGCGGCTTTCCGTTTCAAGAAACAGGAACAATCGCCGAGAAGATGCTAATCCCCTTGATGCATTACGTCCTGCTGGGATATCTTCCCATCGATCAAATGCGATCCAGTTCGCAGCCTGGTTTCGCAGCCGGATGTGGGCAACTGTTCATGGCCATGCGCGAACCGTACATGCAGATCGGTGGTCATTCGGCGATCGCCTCGTCAAGGCACGATGGGATCAAGCTTCCGAAAGCATTTCGTAAAGCAGGTCTCATGTCCGATCTATTCGATGCCACGGATATCGCTCGCTGCCGGATGTATCACTCCTTGCCGCAAGTCGTAAGGGGATTGCTTAAGAACGCGACCGAAGGGGTCGCCAATCCTGTGTTGATAGGACCTTTTACGGTGCTCCTCTTCGGCGCAGCGGTATTGCCACTGATACTTTTGGTGGTTGCATGGTCGTACGGTGCGAGCCCTTGGACTTGGGGCATTATCGGGGCCTCCATCGTCCTGTCCTGGTTGCCCCGAATGTGGGGAGCGCTTCGGTTCCATCAATCTTGGCTGGGAGTGTTGCTGCACCCTTTAAGTGTCGCATGGTTCCTCAGTTTGCAATGGACGGCGCTTATCCTGCGTGGATTGCGAATCCAAACGCGATGGCGCGGCAGACTGTAGCCGGACTTTGTGAACGAGGGCAGTTCACAAAAATTGCTTCGATTCAGTATTTCGCTCCGTTGCACAGCAACGGTCTTCTTGAGCCTGAGGCGCTAGCCGATCTTCCGATCTTTCCAATGCTATACGATTTCGCGGGTTCCAGCTTGGATCGGCTAGCGCCTCAGGCTCACTCACTCAATCTCTTATACAAGTTCGTAAACCCAAGCGGCACGCGGGATCGATTGCCACCAATCCGGCTTATCACTAACGATCCCCAATAGCTCCGTCGCCGATATCGGGGCGTCCGTTCGTTGCATTCCCAACGATGCCGCTAAAATTCCGATCAATCTCTCCGGTACAATTTTTTGTTCACGCATCAAGGATAACCGTGAATCGCCGTGGCGTTTGGCTAGCCGTTTACCATCCGGACCGATCACCAAGGGAACATGCAACCAGAGGGGTGGTGTCCAGTCGAGCGCATGGTAGATGGCAAGCTGACGGTAGGTGCTGTAGATCAGGTCATCGCCACGCACGACCCGTGTAATATTTTGATCATGGTCATCGACGGTAACTGCTAATTGGTAGGCGGTCGGACCGTAATTGCGAGCCACCACAAAGTCCCCCAGCAGCCGCTGCGCATCGAGCGACTGATGGCCCTGCAACAAATCATTCCATCGCATCTCCCCTGACGGCATCCGAAAGCGCCACGCATAGCGCTCTCCCCGAGCATCCAACTCGCGTGCATCCGCGACCGAACGCTGCGAACAAGTGCCTGGATAGACGATCCCGTCGAGCGCACTTTCATGCGGCGCCGAGGCGCTCTCTTCGATCTCGCTGCGACTGCACGTACAGGGATAAACCAACTCCATCGCTTGAAGCTGGAAGAGCACTTGCTGGTAGCGAATAACCCGAGTGGATTGGAGCGAACCCACGGCATCCCAATCTAGGCCGAGCCAAGCCAGATCATCGACGGCTTGTTGTGTCGCCCAATCCTTGGTGCGAGGCGTATCCAAGTCTTCGATCCGCAACAGCAAACTTCCTCCCTGACTCCGCTCGACCAGCCATGCGACCAAAAACGTGCGGGCATTCCCGACGTGCTGAGCACCGGTCGGGGACGGGGCTAGTCGCCCTTGTGAGGGGATCGAAATGGGACTGAGAATGGGATTCAAGGGAAAGCGATATCCACTCAAAAAATGAACAAGGGATAGGTACTCAAAAATGCTATTGGAGACGATTACGACGATTCGCAACAGCCTGGAGCGATTGGGCCTCCATGAGCAAAAACACAAGAAAAAACCGCCGAAAACGACCTGATAGCAAATCGCGTTCCGTTTTGACGAATCTTTCGATTCTCGGACTGCACTGTCCTAGGTTTCGGTGATAGAGTAATAGAGGTGGGTCGATCGAAGGCCGGGCGGTTGCTGGGCTGGTGTAGATCGATCTGCATGCGGAAATGACCACGAATCAATTCGGAATAGAACATGCGTCTTTCGTTCGGACTCGAAGCGCGACAAGTACAAACCCAGAAACTGGCTCCACGGATGATCCAGTCGATGGAGATTTTGCAATTGCCGATCCTGGCATTGCAGGAGCGGATCGAGCAAGAGATGGAAGAAAATCCGATGCTGGAAGTATCGGATCGTGACGATGCATTGCCCGACGAAGAGGTGGACGCCGACGAAAGTGCGGTATCATCCCGGACCGAGGACGAGAAAGAACTGGTCGTCAAAGACGATTCGTCGAACGCAGAGGATTTCGAGCGGTTGGCCAATATGGACAACGACATGCCCGATACGTTTGACGACTTCAGGCGTTCTAGCAATCGGGTCCAAGAGGATGGGGATCGCCAGCACGACTTGATGGCCAACGCAGCCGAGCGCCCCGAATCGCTCAACGATTATTTGCTCCATCAACTGGCCGAATTGGATATCGACGATGATATCGAGCGCATCGCTGAGCGGATCATCTCCTGCCTAGACGCTCGGGACGGGGGATATTTCAAGTCGTCGATGATTGACATGCTCCCACCGGATCACAAACCCGAGGATGTGGCCAAAGCCGAAGCAGCCCTGCAGATCGTGCAGGCTTTCGAGCCACGGGGCATCGCCGCTCGCAGCCTACGCGAATGCTTGCTGAACCAGTTGGATGACGACATGGAACTTGCGGACAAGATGCGAGTCCTGATCAATAACCACTTGGAGGATCTGGGCGAGAATCGGATGCTGGCCATTCAAAAAAAGACCGGATATTCGATTGAGCTCATCCAACGGATTCGGGAGGAGTTGCACAAGCTCAATCCCAAGCCCGGTGCATCGTTTATGGAAACGTATGTGCCATTGGTAACACCCGATGTGGTTCTCGAACAAGATGACGACGGCAAGTACGTGGTTCGGTTAGTGGATGATTATCTACCGAATCTGCGGATCAGCGAATACTATCGCCGACGTTTAATGGACCCCAAAGCCAGCGATGAAGAAAAGGAGTTTATCAAACGCAAAGTAGGAAGTGCGCAGTGGTTGATCGAATCGATCCAGCAGCGACGACGCACCTTGACTCGAGTCTCGCAAGCCATCGTCGACTACCAACGCAAGTTTTTGGACGAAGGTCCGGAAGCGATCGAGCCGCTGAAGATGCAGCAGATCGCCGATCAAGTCGGTGTGCACGTAACAACGGTATCACGGGCGGTGGATGACAAATGGATCCAAACCCCGCGCGGGATTTTTCCGTTGCGCCGCTTCTTTGTGTTTGGGACACAGAGCGCGGACGGCGAGGACGTGGCCTACGAGACGATCCGCTTGAAGCTGCAAGAGATCATCGACAAAGAGGACAAGTCAAATCCGTTGAGCGATGACGACTTGGTAGATGAGCTCCAAAAAGAAGGAATGGGAGTGGCCCGTCGAACGATAACAAAATATCGCAAGAAGATGGGTATCCCCAGCAGCCGCCAACGCCGCGACTGGTCGAGACAATCATAGAGTATTGGCGTTTGGCTTGACTCTTCGCACGACCCGGGCTGCAACCGTTCTGTCATTGCTTTCTATCTTCTGTGGCGAAAATCGTCTTGCGGCGGGTTCCGGATTGCCCCTATTCTCCGAATCGGTCGGTAGGGGGTAAGTACATCGTTTCCGTCGGCGAAGGATCAGCCATGAAACTCCGTTCCATCCACACTCCATTGTCTCTACGCAACCATGCCGGTCGCCGCGCATCCCGTAAGATCGCGCTGACGTTGACCGCAGGTTGCATCGCTACTCTCGCCGGGTGCGCTGGAAATCCACTCAACGGTATCGCCAATAGTTGGAACCAAGCCACGCGCGTTCCTCCACCTGCTACCGGCGCCTTTCAACCCACCGGCGGAAATTACTCTGGGCCCGGGCCTGCTAGCGCTTCGGCCAACGGAGCCCCCGCTGCCGGAAGTGTTCCCGCCAATGCGTTCAAGTCCAGTCAAAACACATCCTCCGGTGTCCCGCTGGTCGATAACATCGTGGCCGCAGAGAATCAGTTCAAAGCGGCTACCGACGGCGCGCGGAATGCCGTCGTGCAATCGACCAATTCCATCAACTCACAAGTCGAACTGGCCAGCGCCCGACTCAACCGACTGGGGGATGGCGTCGTCCAGGCTTCCCAAGTCCTTTCCGATGCCGCTCGCGACCCAATTCCCGTTCCGCCGGTCACTCCGTCCACCAGTTTTGCCACCAGTCCAACCGGTCTGCCGGGAACCTCGGGCTATGCTGCTCCACCAACAGGTTCCTTGCCCTCGACCAGTAGCAACGGCCGCATCGGAGATACCGTTGAGGACCCAAACGCCGCGTGGCGCAAGCCAGCTCCTCGCTGAACAAGCTTGGCGGGCGATTCCATGTTCCCCTTACTGACGCGGCTTGATGTTGCGCTTTTCGAGCCTCTCAGAGCCCCAATCTGTATTTTCTAAGGTTTTTTCGTACTCGTACTCAGCATTAGCGGTACTCGTACTCGAAGAGACCGTATCGAGTACGAGTACCATTTCATTGAGTACGAGTACGAAAGAAGCAGATAGCGCAACCTCAAAACTTGCGGTTGTGGGTTAGGAAAACCGCTTCCGTAAATGATGTTCGTCGCAAAGCGTATCTTGCCTACGAACGGTCGACATCTTGAGCGATCGATATTAGACTGTCTCTCGTCATGAGGCCGCTTGGTGAAATTGGCAGACACGCCAGACTTAGGATCTGGTGCCGCAAGGCGTCGGGGTTCGACTCCCCGAGTGGCCACTTGTGACGGATCGACCGCTTGCCACCCTTCCCTTCTCTGATTGCTTTTCCCTCGATGGAAATCATCACCAGTCCCCACAACCCCAGGGTCAAGTGGGCTGCTTCGCTGCGGGAGGCTCGCGATCGAAAACGGGAACAGCGGATTCTCATCGATGGCTGGGGGAATATTCAGCATGCCTTGGCAGCCGGACTCGATTGCACCGACTTGTTCGTCGCCAGTCGAGCCGACGAACTGACCTCCCATCTTCATGCATTGCAGGTTTCGCACCCGTCTCTCCGAATCGTGGTCGTTGCACCGGAAGCCATGCAGCGACTGCAATACGGCCAGCGTGACGTCGATGCGATCGCGGTTGCGGTCACTCCGCCATGCGACCTGGAGACCTTCGATCAACGCATCGCGAAATCGAAGGACCGACATGCAATAAGCCGTGCTGCGGAAGCACTTGTTAAGCAAGAACTTTACCTCGTCCTGGATCGAATGGAAAAACCGGGGAACTTGGGGGCCATCCTCCGGTCGGCCGATGCGGCGGGTGTAACGAGCGTGCTCATGAGCGATCCCGTATGTGAAATTTGGAATCCAAACGCCATACGCGCGAGTTTAGGGGCGATTTTTCATGTTCCGATCGGAGTGGGGTCGGAATCCACAGTCGCTGAGTGGTTGAAACAGAAAGACGTATCGATCTATGCGGCGCGGTCCGACGTCGGCAACAACTACGCACAGGAGCCGTATCCGCCTCAATTAGCTTTGGTAATCGGCAATGAAGCGGAGGGTTTGGAAGAGCGTTGGCGCGGGGCGGGCATCGCTCCTATCCACATTCCGATGCATGGTGTAATCGATTCGCTCAATGCATCGGTGAGTGGTTCGATCCTCCTTTTTGAAGTTGCCAGACAGCGGATGGCTAGGAAGTAGAGGTATTCAGCGTGTCCGTTTGCCCATGCTGCGGATGGTGATTTTCCCGTGGGATAGTCTTCCAGACTGTCATTCGCCCAGCCGAATCAGAGCCGCGAGCGTAACGGCTTGTTGATTTAATCGGTTACTTTTTTG
>JBAWXH010000103.1:0-12170 GCA_037144155.1 Planctomycetota bacterium
CGTACTCGTGCTCAGCGTTAGCGGTACTCGTACTCGATGGGGGATCGTCGAGTACGAGAGAGGCCAAAACCACGCAACTTCACAAGGCGTTAGCTGAGTTCTTTCGAGGCGAAAAAATCGGCTAGCGCCTCAGGCTCATTTAAAACGAAAAACAACTTTTTTGGCTGTATCCGGGTGGGCTGGAACAAGCGGTCGCTATTGACGTAAACCAGGGGATCCAGGTATCCACCCCAAGGGATACTGCGCCGTGCGGTGTTGAGGCCACATGTTAGATCGTTGGATCAGATTTCTATGATGGATCTTTCTTTTGGGCGTCCGCCTACCAGCCCGTCGCATCGGATCCCCACCCCCCATCGTCGCATCCTCCTTGGGCTACTGCTCATGGTATTGCTACCGAGCAGTATCGGATGCCAATCCTGGATGAAGAACAAGAAGAAGGAACAATGGGAAAAAGATCTTGATCGCATCCAAGAGTTGCTACAAGATCCGGATCGCCCCCGGTTGATTGGCGAAGTCGCAGTCAACTCGGGGATGGTCGCGCACCGATTCGATTCGATCGGATTGGTGGCCAATCTTCAAGGGACTGGAGGTTCCGTTCGACCAAGCAACCAGCGGGATATGCTGATGACGGATATGCGCAAGCACGACATCAACAATCCCGACGAAATCATCGACTCGCCAACGACGGCCGCCACCAAGGTTCGTGTCTTTTCCTATCCTGGCGACGAGGTCGGTGACATGCTCGACCTCACCGTTGAACTTTCCGATCAATGCGACGCGACCGACCTGCGCGACGGCTACTTGATGCCGACCTACTTGCGACAGATCGAGTTGCTAAACGGCAAGAACTACAGCAGCAACGACAAAGCCAGAGCATCCGGTGATCTGATCATCTTGCCCGAATCGGTTTCGGCGGATGGCAAAATCAATCCTCTGGCTGGGGTTGTCCTCAGCGGCGGAAAACTGATGGAAACGCATCTATTAGGTCTTCGCGTCAAAACCGATTATCGGCACGTGATCCTCGTCAAGGCGATTCAAAAGTCGATCAACCAGCGGTTCTTCTTTAAGGATGCTTCCAAACAGAAAGCGATTGCGGTTGGCAGGAACGACTGGCGAATCGATATCGAGGCACTGCCTAAATACAAATTGGACCCGGTCCACTACATGTCGACGATTCTTGCGCTGGGCTTCTATGAAAGCGAGGAAGAGGTTGCGGAAAGAGTCAATGGTTGCCGAGTCATGCTGCGGAATCGCGAGACCGCTCGCCAGGCAGCCTGTGAACTCGAAGCCGTTGGCACGAAGGCTGCCGCCGAAGTGCTTTTGGGTGGATTGCATGAAGATGATTTGGAAATCCGCTATCACTCGGCCTACTCACTGGCATATCTCGACCGGCCGGAAAGCGTCCCAGTCTTGAAAGATATTGCACGATTTCATGCTGCGTTGCGGCCGCTATGCCTGATCGGTCTGGCTATCAATGAGTGCCCCGATGCGCGGCTGGCCTTGGATGAATTGTTGCAAGAACCTTTGCCCGAACTCAGGTACGGCGCGTTTTGGGCCATTCGCCAACGGAATGCTCGGGATCCCGTCGTCACGGGTGAAATGATTGGCGCAGCATTCCGGTTTGTTCAGGTCCCAAGCCAAATTCCTCTCGTGGCTGTGTCCCTCGAAAAAGAAAAAGAAGTCGTTTTGTTTGGTGGTAATGCAGTCGTGCAACTCACGAAAGAACTCTCCCCCACTCCGTACCTTCGAATGATTCCAATGGGTAGCGGGATGGTTCGTATTGCGAAGCGGCATCCCGCCGGCGACGTACTTCAAAACGTTGTCGCAAGCGATCTGGTCTCCATACTCCGGGGCATGGCCTCGATCGAGGCGAACTACAACGACGTCGTCCAGATACTCGACATGTTGGGCCGGACCAAGCAAATATCGATCCCCGTCGAGATGAACCCGCGGCCAAAGGGGGAACGTGCCGACCAACCCACGAAGAACCCACCGGATTCCGTATCCTCACCCGAGGATGCGAATGGCGCCCAGGAGGTTTTAACCGTCGATCGGTCCAGTCGTGGGCCTGCCAAGAAAACGACTTGGGTGGACTTCCCCTCGTGGGTGAAAAGCGTCAGCACCAAACGCAAGAAATCCCCGGAATTGGAAGCGATGATCCAAGAGGCCAAATCGTCGTCGACTGGATCCGCGATTCCGAGTTCATCCACTGAATGAATGCCAATGGATCGACCGACCCTGGGTGGGTGAAGGCCGATTCGACCTTTTGCAACTCTCACATTCGATGCGTTTCGAACAGTAGCGACCCATGCTGAAAGCCCTCGAATTAGTTGGCTTCAAAAGCTTTGCGGATCGAACGCGGTTCGAATTCCCCGATGGCATTACCGTGGTCGTAGGACCCAACGGATCGGGAAAATCGAATGTCGTCGACGCGGTGAAATGGGTGTTGGGTGCCCAGAGCGCCAAAGCCCTTCGCGGCGCAGAAATGACCGACGTCATTTTCAAAGGATCCGCCGAGGGAGGACGCAAACCTGCCAATAGTGCGGAGGTGGTTCTCGTTCTCGACAACCGAACCCGTATCCTGCCGCTGGACGCTGACGAAATCGAAGTCGGACGACGGGTATTTCGCAGTGGCGAAGGGGAATACACAATCAATGGACGCCCCAGCCGCCTCAAGGACGTTCGCGATTTGTTCCGTGGAACAGGCGTGGGAGTCGATGCCTATAGTTTGATCGAACAAGGCAAAGTCGATCGGCTCTTGCAATCGTCCCCGAAAGATCGTCGCGCCATCTTTGAAGAAGCCGCTGGTATCTCCCGCTTCAAGGCAAAGAAAGCCGAAGCCGAACGTCGGCTGGGTCGCGTCGATCAAAACATGCTCCGACTTCGCGACATCGTCGATGAAGTTGGAAAGCGATTGGGAACTCTAAAAAACCAGGCTTCCAAAGCCCAGCGCTACCGCGTGCTCAACGATCAAATCATCGTGAAGCGCACGCAATTGGGTATCATCGACCTGAGAGGATTGCGAAGCCAATTGAGCCAATTGGCGGAGCAAATCGAATTGGCGGAAGGGCATCGAACCAACTATTCGGAACAGGTCGCGTCCGCAGAAGCTGCGCTGAACCAAATCAGTCAACAACTCGCCGCCATGCAACAGGAACTCGAGCACTACAATGTTCGAATGCTGGAAGTCCAAACAGCGCATGTGCAAGCTACCAGCGAACTGGGCGCCGCCCGGCAACGGCATTCGGAATGGCTGACAGAACAATCGAATCTGCAGGATCGCATCGAAACGCTGCAACGCCGTGTGTCGATGAGCGAAGAGGATATTGCCGATAGAAATCGAGAACTCGAATCGCTCGATCGAGAACGTCTCGCCGCCGAACACGCTATCGTCGGACTGGATGCCGATTGCCGAGAGCAGGAGCAATCGCTCGCTCAGATGCGTCGAGATATTGACACCGAGCGAAAAAACCAATCCCAACTGCGCGAGCAAATGGCGCAAGTCCGGTACGACGCTTCGCTACACGCTAGCCAACTCGAACAGCTTGCAGATGCATTGCTTCGCGGGCAGAGCGATATCGATCAACTGCAAAAGCAAGTCGATATTTTGCGACAGGAGCTCAAGCGGTCAGAAAACGAAATTGCCGACGCCCAATCCCTGAGCATCGCGGCGACCGAAAACAAACGGATCGCCAAAGAGCGTCACAATGCCGTCTGCGATCGCGAACGAATTGCCCAACAGTCGATCCTGGAGCTTCAAGCACGTATCCAAGGTGTCCGCGAGCGATTGTTGGTTCTCGCGCAACTTGAAGAGCAATTCGCCAGCGCTGGCCGGGGTGCCCAACAACTGCTTCGCGCGGCCCATTCTCTGGCCGAACAACATCCGTCCCTGGAGCTTGGCCTCCGAACGATACGCGGGCTGGTGGCCGACTTGATCACGACCGATCTGCACTTAGCGCCCCTCGTGGATGTCGCCTTGGGAACCCATGCCGACGCCATCGTTCTCTCGGATGGCCAAATCATCGATTGGATCAACGAAGGGAGATTGCAGGTCGATGGACGCGTGACCCTGCTTCGCCTCGATCGATTACCGACTCGCCGATCGGGTGAGAAAATACAACTCGATGGACTGCGCGGCGTCGTGGGACGAGCGGACCGATTGGTTCGTTTTGATGGAATGCATGAACCCTTGGTGCGAGCCCTCTTGGGAACGACATGGTTTGTCGAGTCCCTTTCAACCGCCCTAGATCTCAGCCATTTTCGGGGTGCAGGATTACGCTTCGTCACGGCAGAATGCCAATTGATCGACAGCGATGGCAGTATCACGATTGGGTCCCTCCAAACCGGGCTCGGATTGGTTTCCCGGCGCAGCGAAATGCAAGCGGCCAATGAACAGATTGCGCACTTGGAGCAATTGCTATCCAACGCGCGGCAACAGCTTGCGGAGCTCGAAACCGAACTGCGCACCGCAGCCGATGAAGTGCGATTGGCCGAGCAACAAGTGGTCGATGCCACCCGGCAGTTGGCCGCCTCCGAACAGCGATGGAGTTCGTTCCGCGATCGCATCGATGCGGATCAATCCCATTTCGAAGCGCTTCGTCGCGACCTATCCGACAAGGCCTCGTTGCGACACGCGATGGAACAAGCCTATGCGCAGTTTAATCTTCAATCCGTTGATCTCGAAACCCAACAAACGCAATTGGCCATTCGGGCGGAGTCTCTCGATCAGAAAATTCTGCAATGCGATGCGTTACTGAAGACCAGAAATGTGGAACTTGTCGCGCGGCGGGTTGAATTGGCGCGTCTCGAACAGCGGTGTTATGGATTGCGAACAACCCTCGAACAGTTGTTGCAGGACGCCAACGAGCGCGCGACGCATGTGCAACAAGCGCAGCAATCGCTAACCAGTTTGGCCGAAAAGATCCACTCGGCGGATGATTGGATTTTGGAACTCAAGGAGCGGATCGCACTCTCCGATGCGGAACTGGTGCAATTGCAACAGGACCGCACAGGGATCGTATCCCGGATCGATGCGCAGCAGGTCGCCGTCATGGAGGCCTCCAAGAATCGAGATCATGCACGGCGTCAATTGGACAAACTGCAGGATCGATTGGCCGCTTGCAACGAGGAACACGACAGACTCGTGCACGAGTGCGATGATGTACTCGCTCGATACAGCCAGGAATATCAAATCGATCTCGAGAGCCCGCATTCGCTAAAAGTCGCAAGCCTGGGCATCATCCCATCCGTCAGCGAGGACTCTGAGGTTTTTGAGAAATTCGAAACGCGATCGGAAACCGAGCTCATGTCTGCGGACGATCGCTCGGCGGCGGAATCCTTGGAATCCAACATCGATCGAATGGATCGCAGCGCGGTCGAAACCCAACTCATCCATTTGAGGCAAGAAATCGCTGCAGCCGGAAGCGTGAACATGGAAGCGCTCGATGAACTCGATGCTCTCCAAAGCCGCTATGATCAGTTGTCTGGTCACGAACGGGATTTGCTCGATGCCAAATCGAGTTTGATCAAGACGATGCAAAAGATTGACATCGATTCGCAGACCTTGTTTTTGGATACGCTGGAAGCCATTCGGGCGAACTTCCAAACACTTTATCGAAAATCCTTTGGCGGCGGTTTCGCCGATATCGTGCTCGAAAACCCCGAAGATCCGGACAGTGGCATCGAAATCATGGCCACACCTCCAGGAAAGACGACCTTCAGCAATTCCTTGCTGAGTGGGGGCGAAAAAGCACTGACCGCTGTGGCCTTGATTATGGCCTTCTTCCAATATCGACCGAGCCCATTCTGTATACTCGATGAAGTCGATGCACCGTTTGATGAAGCCAATATCGGCCGATTCGTAACGGTGTTGAATGAGTTCCTCGATACCACCAAGTTCATCGTCGTCACGCACAGCAAGAAAACGATGACCGTCGCCAATACGATCTACGGGATTACCATGCAAGAAAGTGGTGTCTCGCGTCAGGTGGCTGTCAAATTCGAAGAAGTCAACGACCAGGGCGAAGTCATTCGGCGGGATCATCGACGCGCTGCATAAACGCAGTGGTTATTCCCCTTGAGAGGAGAGTGGATATGTCGGTGACTCGACCCTTGGTGCACCCGCGCGACGAGATCATGCAGACGATGGAACGCATCTATCGGTATCGCATGACCACAACCTCCGGTGGCAATCTATCGATCCGAGATGGTAACGGCGATATCTGGATTACCCCTGCCCGGATCGATAAAGGAAATCTGTCGCGAGACGACATCGTCTGTGTTCGCCCGGATGGTACGGTCGATGGCAAGCACCGTCCCTCGTCCGAGTTTCCTTTCCATCGCGCGATCTATGAGGAGCGTTCGGATGTGAAAGGAATCGTGCACGCACATCCCGTCGCACTGGTCGCATTCAGCATATGCCATCAGATGCCCAACACGCGGTTGTTTCATCAAGCGCACCATATGTGCGGAACCATTGGTTTTGCGCCGTATGCATTGCCCGGAAGCCAACAACTGGGGGACAACATCGCTGCCCAGTTCGCCCTTGGGTGCGACAGTGTGATCCTGGAAAACCATGGCGTCGTGGTGGGTGGCGATTCGTTGTCCCAAGCCTTCCAACGCTTCGAGGCGTTTGAATTCGCGAGCAAAACCATTGTAAAGGCTTCCCATTTGGGGACGATCCACTACCTCACCGATGCCCAACTTCGCTTGGCCCAGGATCGCACTCTGGCCATGCAACCAGCACTCCCTCCGCCGATCACCGCTCGGGAGCAAGAACTTCGGAAACAGTTGATCGACTTCTTAAGGCGAGGTTGCCGTCAACGACTTCTGATCAGCACCGAAGGGAGTTTTTCAGCGCGTGTCGATTCCGATTCGTTTTTGATCACCCCATCGCAGCGCGATCGCGAACTGCTACAGATCGAGGATTTGGTCTTGATCCATCATGATCAACATGAGTCGGGATTGAATCCGAGTCGAGCAACACGCCAGCACCAAGCCATCTATCGAAGCGATTCGCGCGTTCAAGCGATCGTGTTCGCGCATCCTGTGAACGCCACAGCCTTCAGTATTACTGCGGCCCCATTGGATGCTCGGACGATTCCTGAGAGCTACCTCTTTCTTCGCGATGTAGCACGCATCGCATACGGCGTTCAATATGGAGTCGGCTCAACTGCTATCGAAGATTGCATTGGACTGGACTCGCCAGCAGGGATCGTGGAGAACGACGGCGTCGTCGTCGTGGGAGATAGTATTCTTGATGCGTTCGATCGATTGGAAGTGCTCGAAGCCACTGCGGAAGCCATCATCAATGCACGTTGCGTGGGGGAGATCGCGACCATGGCACCGGCAAACATAGACGCACTGCGAAGTGCATTCGGAATCCAATAAATGCGTTTGCATTCCGAATAGGATCTCGGAAATCAGCCGAAACGCGTTAGCGTCCGGTTGTGCTGTACGCACGACGAAAACCGGGTGCTAACGCACTCCGGCTGATGCGTTTTTCAATGACAACCATCTGTACAAATGATTCAACCCACTGAAAAACAGACCTCTGTATGGCGTTAACGCTACTCCAAGAATTGACCGGTGTTCGGGTTGAATGTTTCGAAGTCGACGGGCTTCGCGCTTCGATCGATCCTGCGCCGCTGGACAGCTGGATTGAAAAACAGTTGGAGTCCGCTCGGATCGAGACCGCCCAGCCCGAGTGGGAAGTGCGGCGCGACGCGGTCCGCGGCATGTTACGGGCCGGTGGCTACAAACCCTCTGGGAGGAACAAGCCTGCTCAGGAGTACCTCCTGCGCTGTTTGACCGACGGAAATTTTCCCAGGATCCATCCCGCCGTCGATTGTTTGAACGCCCTCTCAGTCCGGATTGGGCTGCCGATTTCGATGCTCACGCGGGACCGATTCCAAGACGGAGTGCGGCTTCGATTGGGTCGGACGGGGGAACGCTACGTCTTCAACGCCTCCGGACAAGAACTGGAATTGGAAAATCTGATGGTTGCGTGCGGAAGTGTCGACGCTCAGGAACCCCTGGGGAGTCCTGTGAAAGATTCGATGGCGGGGAAGATTGACGAGACGGTTTCGTCGATCGTGTGTATCTTATATGCGCCGTCCGCAGGAGTCTCTGAGACACAGCTTGCGGATTGGGCCGCTGAATTGGAGCGGAGCATTCAGCGATTCGCGACTTCTTAAAAAAATAACGACATGAATAGTCCTTTGCGCATCGGTTTGGTTTGGATTTTCATCAGCATGTTCCCAGCATTCGTACTGGGGCAGCGAACTTCATTCGTAGGCAGCGACTATGCTCGCATCGATTCGGTGCAGGATGTCATTCAGCGTTGGTCCCCCGATCAGCACTTGTATGTCAAAGGGGATCTCGGTGTCACGCAAGAAAAACTGAATGAACTCCAGAAGTGGTTGTCCAAGGAAGCGCCCCATTGGACCGTGGTATTGATGAATGAAGCCGCCGGCGAGCGTTTCATTGCGGCCGACGGACGCGCTTATACTGGATTCGAGGCAGTCAATCATGCGCTGGGTAAAGGGCTGACGAATCGAACAGCCTTTGGACAGCTTGAGAACGCCGCAACGCACGAAACCGACGGAGCGATCTTCGCACTGTTTCTTAAGGAGCGCAAGTTCAGCTATTTCGCCTCCGAAGCTCAAACGCGTCGTGGACTAGGCTCTGCCCGTTGGCTGGGCGAATTGGATCAGCCTGCCTTCCGAGCCATGCGCGGTGGCGGCCGGATCACCGACGCTGTCAAGGACACCGTTCGCAGTATCGACCAACGTTTGGACCGTATGATCAAGTCGGAGGCCGAGGCCGCCTTCAATGAACAATTGGAACGAGAACGAGACTTTCAGGAGGCCAAGGAATCGGTAGCCCACTTGCGCGAAGTCGTCGCACAAATCGTCACCGCGAAAGAAGAGTTCAATCAAGAGCAAAAGGGAGCGACCGGGGCTCTAGCTCAGCCTCCGATTCAAGAGTGGAAAGAGAAACTGGATCGGACCCAAGCTGGGCTTTCGAAGAGCAATGCCAAAGAGTCCCTGCAACCTTTGAAACAACTCGGCGACGAGTTGGATTCCTATCTCAATGGCTACGCTGCATACCAGGGCTTTGAAAACAACCGCAAAGACATTGAAAAGGACTTGGTCAATCTGGCTGCCGGCCCCAACCAAGTCGCCGCTGCCAAAGTGGCCGAAATTCGAAAGATCCTTGAACAAGCCGAACGCAAGCGAGTGAACGGCGATATGGAACTCAACGATTTGTTCCGCGAGGCCGACCAGAAAGTGACTGAAGGGGAACGCCTGATCGATGCCGAAAAGAAACGGATCGAAGATCAGAAATCCCGAAACAGACTCATTGCACAAGTCGCATCCACCGTAGCCGCCGCCACGGCAGCTCTTACCGGTTTTATTCTCTGGCTGTTCAATCGCAAACGCAAACCTGCCATGGACCGCGCCCATGAAACACTGAGGCAGCGCGCTGAATCCGTCGATAAAGAAACGGACGGCATCGACCAGATCTTCGACAAAAGCACGGAACTACTAGGCTCGCGAGAACGGGTCAAGGAACGTGGATATACGGGACTGACGCGCGATCTCAGCATCGGTGCGCTCGATGACATCGACGACTTGTTCATCATGACCAAGGAGCTGCGACGCGTCATTTCAGATGCACGCGGCTTGGTCGAACCCAAGGCCATGTGGGATCAATTGGTCAATACCTTTAGCGCTTCCCGCTTCGAGGAATGCGTACGCCATCTTTCCGGAAAACCGCTTACCTTCACGCGCGCGACCGGCATTCCGCGCGTGGTCATGGATATCGTTCGCCAGCGCGCCAAGGACGCGGGAGAAGAGATTCCTAAAGACGTCCCCGACGAGGTGGTTCTAACATTCGACGAAATCTTTGAGGCGATCAAATCACGGCGACATCGAGCTACTTCCTCCCTAAAAACGTTGGAAGATTCCCTTTCGGAAGTCAACGATGAACTCGATCGATGCCAATCCGAATTGCAGGCCATCGTCGATCACGAAAAGACCTTATCCGATGCAACCGCAACCGACGGTCTGTTCCATGTCCCAAACGATTTCGATGTGCTGATCCCTTCGGTGCAGAAAGACTTGGCCGACGCAGAGTCCCTCGCGACCCTCGATGCGGTATCCGCCATGCAAGGCCCGGTCCTACTCGCTAGCCGAAAATTGTCGGAAGCGAAAGCGCTCGGCGATTCCATCTCCTCATTCCGAGCCAACGAGCTTCTGGAATTCTTAAAACTTTCCAAAGACCTGCAAGCCCTGGGATATCCCACGCAGTGGATCGAGGCGGAACTTCGTCAGCGCTCCGAATGGGCAAACCGTCTCTTCGAGCAATGCTCCCGCGAATCGATTGAAGTCGGATTTGGGGAATGGAAACTATCCATGGCACAGCTGCTGGAGCGGGCAAAAGAAGCCCTGCGATTGGCGGAACATCTGAAGACAGAAACGTCACCTCGCATTGAAACGTTGGTGACCGAAATCAGCCAAGCTCGGGGCGATCTGTCCAAGCAATTGAAATTGCCTGAAACCAAAGTGCTAGTGGAACCCCAGCTGAATCCAGACGGTGCGCTAGTCCAGGCCAGAAGAAATCTGGAAGCCGCCAGCACTCTATTGCGTCAAGGCAAAGTGGAAGCTTGTCAAAGTGCCATCCAAGGTTGCGATGCGGAAGTCGGCAAGGCGGTCCAATGGATCGAAAGTTCCAAAGTCTCTGTTAAAAAATTCGACTCGACACTTACGAAAGAACGATCTCGATTGCAAGAGACGATGGAACGATGCCATCGCCTTTCGGGATTGTTGCGCGACGCCGAACGCAACTACTCGGGCGCAGCCCTCCGATTGGCGTACACGAGCACCGAAGCGCCATCTCCAAGCTGGGATGCTCCATCTTCCGAAAGCCCAATCACAGAATACGAAAAGGCCGAAGCTGTCCAAGAAAAGCTGGATTCGACCCAAGGAAACCAGACTGCCGATATCGACACAGCCGCTTCCGCCATCGCCGATGAAGGGGTCAATCTCGGAAGCGATCGGGCCACGCAGTTGCTAGATCGGGCCGAAGCCTTGGCTGCTCAATGCCGAACGATTCACGATGCGGCCCAATCCGATTTCCAACGGGGTTACGTCCTGGCTGCGATGCAACAAGTTCAAGACGCTGGGACATTGATCGCGCAGATGGATCGCCGATTGCAACGTGTCGAAGAACATCTGCAAAAGCTGGAAAAGCAAGTGGTCGACAACCAACAGATCTTGGTGACATGTGTCGGTGCCGTGCAACGCCTACAAGACTTCGAGCGCGATCGTATGGTCACAATGCCGACATTGCAGCAAATCGCCGATGTGACCAACCAGCTTGGGCAAGTCCAAAAGCAATACTCCGATCGTACCAGTCGCACCAATCCGTTCGAGTTCGCGCAGTTGTTGCTCTTCTTTCAAAAGCGCATCGCAGAACTGGAAGGAATGGTCGTCTCGGATCGCCATGGGTTTGCCGAAGCCTCAAGGGCCGTCGATGGGGCCGTTCGCCAATGGAATGTGGCCAAGCAATTTGTTCAGCAATCGCGCACCGACAACATTCCTGATTCCCCAGCCACCACCGAGGGTATCCGACGCGTAGATGTGCTGGAGCGCAGTGTCTTAGGGGTTCAGCGCGATATCGCTACCGACCACGGCGATTGGCAGGACGTCGTGCGAAGAGCCGCAGAACTCCAATCGGATTTGGCATCGACGTCGAAACAACTCAGCTCCGAACTTCAGTCGGCATCACAAGCCCTTCAAGCATTCCAAGTCGCCTCCGAATCGGTTTACAACGCCGAGCATTGGACGGGCCCATGGGGATTGCGCATCAAGGATTCGCCGGGGATCCGTCCGCTCGAGACCGCACGCGGTCAGCTGCAAAACGGCAACTATGCAGCCGTACTTGAGTTTAGCCGCCAAGCGCAACAAGCAGCCCAAATAGCTATTCAACGCATGGAACGCGAGGTGCAAGCCCGCAAGCTTGAAGAGCAGCAAAAGGCCGAACGGCAACGTCGCGAACGGATAGCTGCCGAGGCCTCTCGCTCAGGAACGATCATTATCGGTGGCTTCCCAGGCTCCAATTCCGGCCCTTCGATTTTCGGAAACGGCGGTGGATTCGGTGGGGGC
>JBAWXH010000104.1:0-10928 GCA_037144155.1 Planctomycetota bacterium
GGCGAGCAGGATTCTCACCTGCTTAATCGTTACTCATTCCGGCATAATCACCTGATGGGGCCGACAACGCTCCTCACGGTACGTCTTGTATCTCCCCATCAGCGCTCTCCTACCGATCCGCCGTAAGGCGAATCCCGCGGCTTCGGTGTTCTATTTACTCCCGTTCATTATCGGCGCAGAACCTCTCGACCAGTAAGCTGTTACGCACTTTTTAAATGGTGGCTGCTTCTAAGCCAACATCCTGGCTGTCACAGAGATTCAACTTCCTTAGTGACTGAATAGAACTTTGGGACCTTAGCCGACGATCTGGGTTGTTTCCCTCTTGACCACGGAGCTTATCCCCCGCAGACTGACTCCCGAGATAGTTACAACGGTATTCGGAGTTTGGTTCGGTGAGGTACCCAAGGAAGGGCCCCCGTCCGATTCAGTCTCTCTACCCCCGCTGCATAGTTGCTCGAGGCTATCCCTCAAAATATTTCGGAGAGAACGAGCTATCTCTGCGTTTGATTAGACTTTCACTCCTCCCCACAGATCATCCCATCGGTTTTCAACCCAGATGAGTTCGGTCCTCCACGCAGTTTAACCCGCGCTTCAACCTGTCCATGGGTAGATCACGCAGTTTCGCGCCTAGTGCCCGCAACACAACGCCCTATTCAGACTCGGTTTCCCTTTGGCTACGGCCCGTAAGGCCTTAACCCGCTGCAAACACTAACTCGCCGGATCATTTTGCAAAAGGCACGCCGTCACACTTCTTATAGTGCTCCGACCGCTTGTAAGCGCACGGTTTCAGGTTCACTATCCTCCCCTAACAGGGGTTCTTCTCACCTTTCCATCGCTGTACTTAGTTTACTATCGGTCATTGAGGAGTATTTAGCCTTGCGGGATGGTCCCCGCAGATTCAGACCACGTTTCACGTGCATGGTCCTACTCAGGTACCACTCGGGAGGCGATCAACTTTCGCTTACTGGACTGTCACCATCTATGGTCAGCGTTCCCAAACTGTTCAGCTAATTGTCGCTTTGTAACTCCCATGCGAGTGGCCCTACAACCCCGGAGAGGAAACCCCTCCGGTTTGGGCTCTTCCGCTTTCGCTCGCCGCTACTAACGGAATCGATTTTTCTTTCTTTTCCACCAGGTACTAAGATGTTTCAATTCCCTGGGTTGGCCACATGCACCTATGTATTCAGTGCATGTTAATTCGAGCATCTCGGGATCATCACCTGTTTGTCGGCTCCCCCAAGCTTTTCGCAGACTTCCACGCTCTTCATCGCCTCTCAATGCCGAGGCATCCCCCGTGCGCCCTTAGTAACTTGACCATCGGAATCTCATACTCAAACCAAACCAACTTAAAACTAACTTCGCAAAGCCATCTTTCAATCGCTTCAATTCGCTAATCTCAAGCCGCATCAGGCTCAAGCCGGATTCCCGCTTTCATTCTCTAATTTGCACTCGTTCGAAACGGTTCAGAACCCCAACCCACAAGGAGTTGGGAAATCGACCGATTCAAACATTGTAGTCACACAACACCAAGCTTTCGCCTAGCATCATGCTTCTAGATGCCATCTACCAATCCAACCAAATTGTCAAAGATCAAACCTCGCGGCCGCATTTCTGCATTTGCGAGGGGTCACCATTCTAGTGGGTTCATCGAGCGGAGTCAACTCCACTCAGGAACTTTTCGAAAGGTTTTCTCGACCGGGCTCGAACACCGCCGAAGCGTTTTCGTTGCCACCGTCAAGGGAGCGAGAATGATCCAAATTTCCGCCGAGGACGCAAGTCCTGTTCGGACGAATTTCGAAACTTCTCGCTAGTGGAGGTGAAGGGACTTGAACCCATGACCCTCTGCTTGCAAAGCAGATGCTCTCCCAACTGAGCTACACCCCCGTCTTGTATCCACCCATCTCTATCGCCATCGGTCGAAGCATCTGCTTCTGCGAATCCATTCATGCGCTACCACGAATCCATTCAAGCGACCGGCTTCAACACAAAACCACTCTCTGGCTGTGTTGAATTCGCCAAACCGCCAATGCGCACACGTGGATTCGAACCACGGACCTCGTCGTTATCAGCGACGCGCTCTAACCAACTGAGCTATGTGCGCGAAGCCCATTCCTTGCTGCCCATCTTGCTGTCAAAATGGACGGGCAAGTGTATCGCAAGCTTTCCACCTGTCAACGGAAAAAATCGGCGGCACACAAAGCATCGGTCACAGCCCGCCCGTCATCGTCCCATGACGCACGGCAACTTCAGTAAATCCATCCCAATCCGACCCTTTTTGCCCCCCACAAAAACCCCGATCCACCATTCCAATCGGCGGTCGCAAGCCAATTGCCTTCCTTACAGAGACTTGGAAACACTGCTTCGGTACGCCGAAACGGCCGGAATTACCCCAGCCAACGTCCCCACCAAAATCAACCCGGGAATAATCCAACCCTCCCAATACGAATTCCAACTAAACCATTCGATCCGCACTCCTGTCGCCGGCATCGTCCATGGATTGCTCAGCGGTCCCAACGCATGTCCCACCAACCAACCCACCAATCCTCCTACGAGGGCGATTAACAGCGACTCAAGCAAAATAATGGCCGTGATGTGATCCCGCGATGCTCCCAACGCACGCATCACGGCGATGTCTTTCTTCCGCTCGTTCATGCTGTTGTAAATGCTCACCAAAATGCTGATCGCACTCACCACACACACCAAACTCGTCAACGCCAACAGCGCCCACCGAAGGGGCCTCACAAACACTCCCAGCAAGCCTTCGATCTGCGCAATCGGTGACACCGCTTGCGCAAACTTGGTCTTGTTGACCTGCTTCTCGAGCCCAATTGCGGCAAATCCATTGGGTTTGAGTAAAATCGCGGTCACCTCCCGTTTCTCCACCGGCAACCTCGCCCGCGATAACTTGGATTCACGCTTGGGACCCTGCGCCGTGTTGGCTTTCTCCAGTCCGGATCCCTCGTCCCGATCCGGTGCGATATGCCCCTCCAACAAATAAAAACCTTCGATGTTCACAAACGCCCCCCGATCGTTCGGCGTCCCGGTCGCTTCCAAGATCCCCACCACCGTAAAGCCCTGCGTGTGCTGATCCCCTGACGCGGCTCCATGCGATGCAAAAATCTCGTCACCCATCTTCAACTTCAAATCCCTCGCGACCTGCGATCCCACCACTGCTTCAAAATAACCATACTCCTCCGAGAAATCGACAAAGTTTCGCCCGGCTGTAAAGGTGTAATCCAGATCGTTCTTGTCCCCGTGCTTGAGCAGCGCAAAGTACTCCGGGGTAGTCGCCACGCATCGGAATTGCTCAATGTAATCCCCCATGCACAACGGGATCGCAAATCCGCCCTTCATCAAGAACGAATACAAGCCTTTCCGCTCGGGATCCTTCAGCTCGCCCCCAATCCTCGCGAGCTCCTTTTGCCGACCATCCTCCGGCAAATACTCCATGTAATACGAATAGGGAATGTTTTCGACCGGTTGGCTCAGAAAGAAAACCGTATTGAACACCAACTGCAATGGACTCCCTTTGGCTCCGATGATCAAGTTGTATCCAACGTTGCTGCTCCTCTCGAGCGTCTTTTCAATGACCCCCGAAATCGTAAGTACCAAAACTACCAACGCGACTCCCAATGCCATCGAGAGGGCTGTCAAGAAGGAGGCAAATCGTCGGTACTTCAAATTGCGAATGGCAATAGCGAGCAAGTTCATCGTTCTCTCTCCAGCTTCTCTGACTCTGAATCCGATCCGGTCCCTGCACAACGCAATCCGGCCAACCTGCGGTCCTTCCGCAAAGATTGCTTTGTTCTTCGCGCGGTTTGGCGCAAAAACGCAAGACTCAATGCAACACCATGACTAGATCAATCCTCACTGGTTCGAACCAGTGCAACCGCTCGATTGAGTTCACCAAGCTGTTCGATCCGCCCAAATCTTCGGGACACTTCATCGCTATGTGTGACCAACAACAGGGCCACGTTTTCTTCCTGACATGTGGACTGAATCAATTCGATGATGCGATTTTGATTGGCAGGATCGACATTGGCCGTCGGCTCATCCGCCAACAAGAGTTTAGGTCGATTCACTAACGCCCTGGCCACCGATACCCGCTGCTGCTGACCCACCGACAATTGGCTAGGTAAATAATTCATGCGATCCTCTAAACCAACCCGCGCAAGCAAATCTTTCGCGCGATGGGAGTCAATGGCTTTCCTCGCAAAACTCATCGCTAAGCGAACATTTTCGAGTGCCGTAAATGCGGGCAATAAATTAAATGTCTGAAAAACATACCCCATCTTCGAAGCCCTTATTCGATCCCGCTTGGCCTCGGAGAAACCTTGCAGCTCCACTCCTTCTAATTGGATGGAGCCACTATCGGCAGACACGATACCCGAGATCACGTGAAGCAATGTTGTCTTACCTCCACCACTCTCGCCGCGCAAAACGACTTGCTCCCCCTGCTCCATATCGAACTCGGGGATGTCCAAAATCGGTAACAACGCCCCCTCAGGTTCGCGATAGGATTTTTTCAAGCCGCGAATCGCCAGCAACATTCGTCTTCACCTTTCGTCGTATTCGGTCTCGTAAGAAATCGCGCCAACATCGGTGGATCCACGGAAGCATCCAACCGACTGTTATTTCATGAACCGCGATTCTTCTGTTTCATCGCTCGGTCGATTTCTCGCCGCGCATCGGCCTTCTTCAAGACCTCCCGTTTGTCGTGCACCTTGCGACCCTTGCATAGCGCGATCACACATTTGGCCAGCCCGCGATCTGCAAAGTAAACACGCAATGGAATTAAAGTTAGGCCTCGCTCCTTGGCCCGCCCTGCAAATCGGGCCAATTCACGCCGATGCAACAGCAATTTGCGGACACGCTTCGTCGGATGATTCCACAATGAAGCCTGTCGGTATTCATCGATTTCGCAATCAACCAACCACAAATCTCCATCCTTGATCCGCGCATAGGCTTCTTCGATGCTGCATCGGCCATTCCGCAAACTCTTGACTTCACTCCCATGCAAAACCATCCCGCATTCAATGGAATCCAAGATCTCATAGTGATGCTTGGCTTTCCGATTCTCCGCGACGGATTTAAAGGTCGTTAGCGCCGCTTTCGGCGCTGCCGACTTCGGGTCTGCTTTCTTTGCATCCCCTTTTTTGGACTCCTTCGCATTCGCTTTCGAAGGAGCTGTCGTGATGGGTCGTTTCTTGTTCAATGGACTATCTGCAAGTGGTTATGGATTCGGCCCCTGGGCCGCTTCGTTGGCTATCTCTTCCCTCCGAATCGCCCCCCCAAAACGAGAGACATCCGACCGGGATTGCATCTTGGGATCCACCCAAAGGCCTTCAGGAAATGCAAACACCGAAAAGGTTTCGTTCTCACTGCTCCCTGTCGGAAACAGCATCGGCAACAACGGTGGACGTTGCCCCTCGACTCGGCGATCCATCAAAACATAGCGAATCCCGTACTTCTCGTGGAGCATCCAAAGCTGCTGGTCGGTCCATGGGAGCAAGCCAATCGTCTCGTCCACTTTATACGCATCGTCCAATCGTTTGGACCATTCAACGACCGAAACCGCATCCTGAGGCATATCCTTCAAGCTAGCCAATTCCCCGCGCCGCGCATGCCACTTGAAGGATTGCTGGTTTTTCGGCGTCAGCCACAAACCGTCGGGCTCGGTGTTCTGTCGAATCCAGGCACACACCTCCAACCAATCCCGATACTGTCGCCGCTGCTCGACTTCATCGTCTTGCTTCGATAAAAATCGCGCGCGATCCCCAAACGGGATCCACTCCAGGCTTTGCTCCCAATATCGCGTGGCGAGAAACCCTATTCCCACGATTCCCAGGATCGACCAACTCGCAATGCGTGCCGAGACTGCCCCGTCCCGATAATGCACGACCCCGTATGCCAACGCAGAAAACCCTGCCGCAATCGCGAGCGGCAACGAAACGTCGTTCCAGCGAAACCAGTAGTACTTGAGTAACTTCGCTGACCAAATCCGATCGATCCCACCTATCCCATAATCGATCAACAACCCAATCCCAGCAATCGCTAAAGCAATCAACGCGTTGCCAACCAACCACCTCAATCCAAATGGCCACTCCCATCGGGGTCCCGGCGCCGAACCTGCGACACCCAATTTTCCACCCGTTTCGGAATCTTGCCGCTCGGCACATTTCTCGTCACTATCGGTAACGCTGCGACTGAGAATCCCTAACACGGCCAAACCTATCGTCAGCAACAATCCAAACGATTCCCAACGCGCCATGCTGAATTTGGACGGCGAAAGATGGTGACCTAGCCGGCCATAGACCTGTGTCGCGGCCGCTTCCGCAGTCGCAGCGGACGGCGCTCCCCAATCAATCCACAACGGTGGTAACGCTCCAACAACGATCCCAAGACACGCCCAGCCCAGTCCCCAACCATGCCGATTCCACCCATTCCCGATTCTGTCTTGCTGCGATTCCCTTCTCGTGGTGCCTGAAGGAACAGCGGTATTCTGCGAATCCCACAGGACCAGCAACAGCGCACACACAATCACCCACAGTCCTGTGACCACATGGAACGCGGCCGCTATCCCCAAACTGGCCCAACCTCTCGTCCACTGTCCACGAAAGAAAAAACCAAACGCAAAGAAAATCGCGGCATACGCGACGACTTTTGATTCCGCTCCTCCGACCACCCATTCACCTGCCCAATGCCCCCAATGCATCCCCGCTAACCAGACCAACGACGTCACGGTCGCCACCCAAGGCAACCCAGAAGCATTCGCCCCGCTGGCCGCTGTCGAATCAGAATTAGGAACTTTCTCCCCCTGCACCTCGGCGCAGGACCCTCCAGCTGGCAACAAAGCCCCCCGCATCATCCACGTCCACCCCGCCGCCAACGCCAACCACAAACTGATCCGCGCACCCCAAACCGCCACGGGCAATTCAAAGAATTGGGTCAATGCCCCCCAAGTGGCGTAGAACAACCAATGCGCATTTCCAGATTCCAGAAAAAGATCCCCACGCCCAAAGCCAGCATCCCAAAAATGAGCTCCCTTCGTCCAATAATGGGACTCGTTGACACCCGGTACTCCCCCACCGGCAACCAGGAAAAAGACGAGAAATACCCCGACCCAATCGGGGCCAAAACCGTTGGCCCAACTCTTTTGCCCTGGATTGCCGCCCATTTCGATGCCACCCCGCTTGGAAAATGTCCGAACCGTCATGGCTTGCGATTTGAATGAGTGGCAAAAGAATCCGGAATGCGTAACGATTGGGTTAACATTAGCAGACGTATTGGAATTTTCGGAATAAATCCGCTTGACAGACTTCGGTTTTTCTTGACTGGCGAAGGGTTGGGTTTAGAGTTGGGTGTGAGAAGTAGCAACGTAGGCTGTTCAATTTTCACGACTTACATCGTTGACGAAGCTGTCTACTGACTCAAGAGGTGAGGAGTTGGGCTTTCGCCCAAGGATCGAAGGAAGGGAAGTCATGTTAGTTTTATCTCGAAAAAAGAACGAGAGTATCGTCATCAACAACGAAATCACGATCGTCGTGGTGGAGATTCGCGGTGACAAAGTCCGACTAGGAGTGGAAGCGCCGAGGGAAGTTCCGGTTCATCGCCGGGAAGTCTACGACGCCATTCAACGCAGCGCCGAGGGAAATGACCCTCAAACCACCAAAGAAGAGACTAAATAATCTCCCTTGGTCGGTTGCGTCCCACCCAGCCGTAGCTCCCTCGTTTTCTGATCCTGAGGCACGAGCCATTTTTTGAGGCTTGACACCCTTTTCGAGGCTCGTACACTGTCCGGACAACATTCCAAATCGGCCCCGTCGTCTAGAGGCCTAGGACATCGCCCTTTCACGGCGGTAACACGGGTTCGACTCCCGTCGGGGTCACTAGGTAGGGAATCGCATACACTCCCGAGCCATCACAACCCAGCTTTTCGCTGGGTTTTTTCGTTTTGTGATCGCTAGCGATGGTTCCCGTATTGTTCGTGATATGGGAACCGGTATGGGAACCAAAATCCATCGCGCGTTGCCAATGTTCATCCGTGACTTGAAGGTAATGCTTCTCGGCAACTTTCCCCGAATGACCCATCCATCGATTCACCACATGGTCAGGGAATTGCTCTTGTAACTCGGTCCGCCTCGTCGATCGGAGATTCACAAACAGCTTGGGCCAGGGCTTTACATTGGCCACCGTAAGAATGCGCACAAATTGAGTTCTCAAGTTCTGCTCGCTGGATCGATACCGATTCACGCAATAGATCGACTCTGGATCAAATGCATCCTTGAGGGTAGCTCGAATCTCTGGAAACAATGGGCAGTATCGAATTCCCGTTTTTGGTGAATCGATCCGAAAACAACCTTTCTCCCAGTCCACATCCGACCATTTCAATCCCAATACTTCCGACGGGCAACGCAATCCGCCCCATCGAGCAAGTGCGAATATCACCCGCCAATCCGAATCAGGGCAAGCGCCCAGGATGGTTTGGGATACGTCGGCATTGACCATGAAATGTCGAGTTTCGTTCGATTCCTTGCCCCCTTTGAGCTTCTCAAATGGACTTACGGAAATTAGCCGGTCTTTCACGGCATCCGACAACATTGTTTTCGCTCGCTTGCAATGCTTGGAAACGGTCGCTATTGCCATTGGCCGGGCTAGCATCCACCGACGCCACCGATCCGCATCCGCCGCTGTGATGGATCGCAAAACCTTCGAATCTCCGAAATACTCAACGAGCAGTCGCCTCGTTTGTTTGTAGTTGATTTCGGTAGTGCGCTTCACATCGGAACGGCTCGCAATGTACGCATCCAAGAATGGAGCCAATAAACGACCCTCATCGTGGGATAGCTTTTCACTGACTGGATCCGCCAATCCCCATGCGACTAGGTTCTCACGCAAGGTCCCATCGGTTCCATTCGCCCATGCGACGACCTCGGGAGATGGAGGGACGTTGTTTGATTTCGCACTGCTCAGCTCATCGCAATATTGGCCGATAATGTTTGCTTGACGTTCCGCTCTCTTGCTCGTTGCTGGCAAGTAAATCTCTCGCGCCCTACCATCGCAATAGAACCGGATTCGAAATCCTAACCGACCACCTTGCGTTTTTCTTGTCACACTTGCCATCATTCAACTCCCATATTGTTGAACACCCATTAAGAAACAAAAGCCACGGCAACCGGCATGGGTATCCGGCTTTCGGGAGCTACCCTAGCCGTGGTTCCCATCACCATAGCGCCTGAGCCATCACAATGCAACACATCAACGCAAATCACTCAGGATGCCTTAGGAACGATCGAGGATTCACCATGACTGAATCATCGTCCACCCGCATCATCTCGCATTACGCCTCAAATGCTGAGGTCGTTTTTTCCAGTCGGCTTGAACAAAGGACCACATCCTCGATCGCCCACCGTTCTGCTTCGGCGCGACTCATACCACCATCATGTTCCATGATCGCAGCACGCTCCTCGATCCTCTCGACGACTGCAAGCAACTCATCCCGGTGTTCTCTCACCTGAGCCAAGATGGAATCGGTCACGACTCCCTCGGGGGCATCGTAGGCCAAACGACCATTGGCATTGATCCACAACACCACCCCCAGGGCTCGCAGTTCCATCACCAGCTCTTGCTCTGGTGTCATCAGATCACCCCTTGAACACGACGACCGAGGGCCGATGCATTTTTGGTTTCCTCAGACTTCGCACCCTCAAAACCCTCAAAACTATTCACCGAGGGGGTTTCGATGGTTTTGGGGGTACTCTGGAGGAGGGATTTCAAAAACTTCGCCGCCTCAGGGTGAAGGATGAATTCTTTCGTGGGCCGACCAACACTAGGCCGATGATCCGCTGCTTGGAGCCATCCCGATTCCATCAGTAGATCGAGGGCCGCTTCGATGGAATCCGTTTCGCTCAACCCTGCCCATCCATATTCGCGAATGGAGCGAACCCGAATCGGTTTATCTTTGGGCCATGCAATCAGTCTTTTGAGCAGGGGCAATGCAACTTGCCTCTCTGGGCTCGTGGAGATCGCATATACCCGCGCTGCATGGGATTCTAGGTATTCACACCACCGAACCGCCATTTCCGTAGCCGATTCCGAGACAGGACTACGCCCACCCATCGCCAGATGGAGTATGAGGGCAATGCTTGGCATCATCGAACCGTACTTGCTCAGATGGGATTCGAATGCCTCAGGCAGATCACCACCACGTACTCGACTTTGGAATTCAGAATCCCATTTGTCGAACACCCTCTGGGCATCCTCATCGAATCTCACCCACGGTATCCGTGATCCATACTCCTCATCATGTTGAGTGAATGAATCCGGTTCAAGGTCGGCCAACGACTCGAATACATGACGCAAAGACTGATGAGCAGGGGTATCGGGCCATCGATCGATATGCCGATACTCCTGTGGTGAATCGGGCCACACCGTTATCTGCAACCGCTGCACGAGCCCATCATCCCCACGACCACCTCGCACAGCCGCAGCAACATAGGAACCTAGCCCACCGGGAGTACAGCATCCAAACAAGGAAAGACAGGGTGACTCCACGACCGTTTCACCTCGAATGACTCGATCCACATTGAGTTTGCCGTGTCCGTTCCATAGCGTCAAGAATTGTTGACGCACTCCAGCTTTGTCATCTTTGTCGAGTGACCGCATCCATCCTATAAGTTCATCGACCCAAAGTAGCATTCCAGCCCGATGCACGTTCAAGAGTATGCCTAGCATTTCAATGCTCGAATCGGTAGTGATGATTCGCCGTGGAATGGGGTATTCCTCGGCATCTATTGCGGCTATCGACTCAGCCGCTGATTGCATTGCATCTCGATCACCGGACTTCGCTGCTTTATCGAGATCCTTTTCCATTGCTCGTTTGCGGGACTTGGAAATCATCGCATCCAACTCAGCCTGATGGATTAGAT
>JBAWXH010000105.1:0-10694 GCA_037144155.1 Planctomycetota bacterium
GGGGATTGGGAGGCGCTGGAGGTGGCGGCGCTGGAGGTGGAGCTGGTCGAGGTGCCGCTCAAATGGTCCCATGGAACGCGGCCGCTTTCGACGGTCTAAAAATCGATATGTCTCAGTCGGCGGGTGGCCGTGTCGGTCAAGTCCTCGAGTTGATCGATGCAAATTTCACGGCGACGGTCAATGGCCAAGATGTGACTTACGCGTCCCCAATGACTTCCTCACCAGCCCAAATGGCGATGTATTTGCCCATGTTGATGGACAAAGTTACCAGTGTAGACGCGACGATGCTTCCAGGTCGAATTAATATCAATGAAGCACCACGCGAGATTCTCGGAGGGTTGCCGGGGATGACCAGCGACATTTTGGAGAAATTGATCGAAGCCCGTTCCTCCTCATCGGAAACAGAGAATCGCAAGTATGAAACATGGCCAATGCTGGAAGGGATCATCACTTTGCAACAGATGAAAACCATCGCTCCGCTGATCACCGGCGGGGGTGATGTGATGCGCGTTCAAAGTGTGGGCTACTTCGAGCAATCGGCTGGATTCGCGCGCACCGAAGCGGTCATCGATGGTTCAGGCCAGCTTCCAGTGATCGTGATGTATCGCAAACTCGATCACATGGGGAGAGGCTTTGCTCAGTCCACGCTCGGTCAACGCGCTATGGCAACCGCTTCACCCGCTACCGGAAAACGTTAGCCCAACTCGCTGCTCGGAGCGAAATTGTGAATCCGCAGGCAACATTCGAACCACGATCCGATATCCACTCAGCCTCGCAATAACTTTCAACGACTTACCAAGTCACTTTATCCGAACATGTCACGACTGCTTACCCTCGAATGCGATGTCAACGAAGTCCGCTTGGCCGTTGGATCCTCTGGTCTCACCGGCGTCAACGTCGAACATGTGATGAGCGCTCCGATTTTGCTTCCCGAAGGAACAGAACCTTATGGAAGTCCGCAGGCCATCGAAGCGCTGCGTGAATTGCTGGGGTTGGCGGGAATCAAATCCGGCAATGCGATTGTTTGCGTCAGCCGAAACGATATCGAATTGCGCGCGATCACGTTGCCGTTGGTCGACTCGAACGAACTCCCAGACATGGTTCGATTCGCCGCTCCCAGGTATTTTGCCAATGTCAATGACAGTTGGCCTCTCGACTTTATTACGATGCCTTCGCATTTAGAGGGGAGCATCGATTGCATTGTCGGGGCGATCAATCCTGCTCTCATTGAAAAAATTGAATCCACGGTCGAAGCAGCCGGACTCACATTGAGCCATATGGTCCTTCGTCCGATGGCCGCCGCCGCGGGTGCCATCGCAAAACATCCCGAGTGGAATCAAGCGACCCTGCTGTTTATCGATTTGCTCAATGACGAAGCCGATATCGTGATTTCGGAAAAAGGAAACGCCGTATTTATGCGCACGTTTCATGCCCCTTCCAACTCGATCGATGCCGAATCAGCCAAGCTCCTATCGGGCGAAGTGAAGCGTACGATTTTCTCGGCCATATCGCAGCGACCTGGGCTCAAGGTCGACCAAATCGTGGTCTGGACCAGAGAGTCTCTGGCACCGTTTGCTCAGGAACTGGGTCGATCCCTCGAACTACCGGTAACCATGCTGGATCCGTTCAGCATGGCCGAGCGAGCCAACATTTCGATTGCGGCCACCACGCAAACCATCGGCCGATTTGCCCCCGTTTTGGGAGCGCTCCACTTCCCTCAAGAAAGCCGTCGACTGATCGACTTTGCGAACCCTCGCAAGAAAGTCGAAAAGAAGAAACCGATCGCACAATACATCGCCGCTGCCGTCGCAGGGGTGGCAACCTTGGCCGGAAGTTGGTGGTGGTACTCGTCCAGCCATACGGCTCTCGATGCGGAAATTGCACTCTTGAATGAGGCGATCGCCAGCCAGAACAATATCGTCAAAGTCGCTTCGAAAAACTCCGCAGACTGGAAGAAACTGGAAGCGTTTCAACGCGGAGACATCCGCTGGCTGGATGAGCTAGAACGCCTTTCGGTCAATGCTCAAAATTCAGACGATGCCTATTTTGGCGTCACGACGTTTTTGTTGGACCCGCGATCCAACGTCGCCAGCATCTCCGCCAAATACTATGCGAGAGAGAAGGATTTAGTCCCCGAAGTGCAATCCGCTTATCGCGATGCAGGGCATACGGTGCGAGGAACGGGAGTTAGCCAAAGTCCAGACAAGATGTACCCTTGGGGTTCCGATTTATTGATCGCCATTGCCCCTCCCGAAGTTCCAGATCCTCGGAACGTCAAGCGCCGACCGATCGAGCCGGAGACGTCGGAACCAGCCGCGACGGTTTCAGAATCGAAGCCAGAACCCCCAGCCGACGTTTCCCTGGAAACAAAAAACGATGAGGCGACCGCGTTGCCGAAACCTGCGTCCGATGTCCCATCGGATGCAAAGGAGGCATCGAACCCAAACGCGGCCACGAACCCAAACCCTGAATTGACTCCCGCCGTCGATCCTCAATCCAAAGATCCGGGTACGCCCGAGCCAACGCCATCGGTGCCCGAGACGACACCGAATCCGCCGGAATCCACCCCACCTGTTGACGCTCCGATTCTTGGAGGTGCATCATGAATCTATCCAAACGCGAAAAATTGTTGGGCGGCGCTGTCGCCCTCATCCTGCTTCTGTTCGTCGGCAACTATTTGTGGGAATCGATCAAGAAGGGCTTCGTCGACAAACAGGACAAGATCGCCAGCCTGCAACAGAATCGTGACAACTTGAATCTGCAAGTCACCGCAGGCTCCGTCGCCAAGGCCAAACTCAACCGCCTCGTAGCGCAGTCCCTTCCTAGCAATGAGCAGGAAGCGTCGGCGCAATACATGCAGTGGCTAATCGATCTCGCTGAGGAATCGGGTTTGGCAGATGCCCAATTTCGGTCCCTCGGAGATTCCGTCGAACCGAATCTCTTTCATTCCTACAGATTTCAAGTGTCCGGAACGGGCACCATCGAAGACGCGACCAAGTTGCTGCATGCCTTCCATGCCAAGGATTATCTCCATCGCGTGTTGCGATTTGATTTGCGACCCCTTGCCAACAACAATCCTCCCAATCGATTGACCATCTCGATGGACTGCGAGGCGTTGGCACTGGATAGCGCCAAACGGGACCAGCCTAGGCCAGGCAACAATTCGCCTCGCATCGAACGATCCGTCGAGGACTACCGCGCAAATATCGCCGGAAGAAATATCTTTGCGCCCACGAATCACGTCCCCCTTCTGGACCCGAAACGCACCGTCGCAGCCACCTTGGGGTTGAAAATGGATGTGGGTATCGACGCCAAAGAAAACGACCCCGGCCAGTCGATTTCCTACGCCTTCGAAGGAGACGTTCCCAAAGGCATGCAGATCGATCCCTCCACCGGCAAACTGACTTGGACATCCAGCGAATTGGGAGACTACGAGGTCTCCGTTCGAGCGACCGACTCTGGAATCCCAGCCAGATCCTCTGTGCAAATGGTCTCCATCAAAGTCAGCGATCCGCCTCCCGCGACAAAGAAACCGATCGAGTTCAATGTCGCTTCGCAAGCCTTCGTTAGCGCCTTGGTATCGGACGGCAAGGGCCCACAAGCCTGGGTGCGCTCCAAGACCGAAGGGAAAACCCTCTATCTCCGCAAAGGAGATTCCCTCAAGTTAGGGGATGTTCAAGGTAAGGTCGTCGACGTGGGTGCTAATTTCATGGAAGTGGAAACCGATGGCAAGCGTTGGACGGTCGGTCTCGATGAGAGCTTAGCGGATGCTTTCCAGCGATCCGCGAACGACGAATCGAACGACGATTCGAAAGACGACGCCAAAGACGAATAGCATTGAAGATTTTCGGTTCCGAGAGTCTCGATGAACGATCTGTTGGGACCCGTTTGCTTGGAAAGCCTAGCCATGATGGTCGCTGACGAACAGCGTCTTCGAGCGTCGACTTCGTTTTTCGTCACGAACGGCTCGCAGAACTGGCGGTCTTCTTGGGAGGGTACGATGCAATCCTGGTTTTGGCGAACGATCCTTTGGGTAGCCTTCACACTCCCGCCCCTTTCGGTTGCGTGTGCGGACGACTTTCCACGGGTCGACTTAAACGACGACGAGGCGAAGCAAACCATCGTCGATCGGGAACCGGGCCAGTATCTGGGCCACCCTACCACGCTGTTGCTCGAAGATGGAAAAACGATTCTTTGCGTCTATCCAAAGGGACATGGAAAGGGAGCCATCGTCTTTAAAAAGAGTTTCGATGGAGGGCTCTCCTGGTCCGAACGGCTGCCGACACCGCCGAATTGGGCGACTTCACAGGAAACCCCAACCCTGCATCGTGTGATCCGCGCAGACGGCCCGAAACGGATCCTGCTCTTCAGTGGACTGCATCCCATTCGCCAATCGATCAGCGACGACGATGGGCAAACGTGGTCCGAGCTTCGTCCGATTGGGCCATGGGGTGGAATCGTAGCGATGGCATCCGTCCTGCCGATCGGAACCTCACCCGGCCACTACTTAGCCCTGTTTCACGATGACGGTCGCTACTTTCGTCCCACCCCCAGCACCACTCAGGGACGCTTCACGCTGTACCAAACGCGCACGCAAGACGCCGGAACGACTTGGTCGGAGCCCGAACCGATCTTTGCTTCGAGCGAGATCCATCTTTGTGAACCCGGGGCCATCGTCGCAGCCGATGGGAGGCAAATCGCCGTGTTGCTTCGAGAAAATCGCCGGCTGCAGAACTCGCATATCATTTTCAGTCATGACGAGGGAGAAAGCTGGTCGGAACCGCGCCCTCTGCCGGATTCACTGACTGGCGATCGGCATACGGCCAAGGTCGCGCCGGATGGCAGGCTGTTTATTTCGTTTCGCGACGTCCCAAGGAAGGGGACGGAAAGTCCGACGCGCGGCGATTGGGTTGCTTGGGTTGGCACCTTCGACGATCTGGTAGCCGGCCGGGTTGGTTCCTACCGGATCCGTCTGAAGAAGAATACGAAAGGCTCGGATTGCGCTTATCCGGGAGTCGAGGTTTTGCCGGATGGCACGATTGTGACGACGACCTACGGGCATTGGACCGCCGGCGATCCTCCCTACATCCTGAGTGTCCGGCTGCGGCTTCAGGAGTGCGATGCCAGATTATCTGCTGGCTCAAAAAAGTAATCGCCTTTCCCCCGCAATCCAGCCGGTCCCCATGTGATTCGAGAGAGCTCGAAACGCACAAGTGTCTATCGTCCTGGGACTAATTCTACGACCGGCAAAATCCCTATCGGTGGAATGGCAACAGTCCTTTGCAGCGTCTCCATGGCCATTTCCCTAGAATCCGGGTGCGCCCTGGCCGAAAAGCAATTGGGATCCATGTTTTTTTCCAGGGATGGAACTTTAGGTAGGGGCACAACTCTAAGCTCCCGTACCAATGGCATTCGCGCCATCAACGGCAAACTCGTGCAGGGCCACCTTCGGCTTGGGCAAAATGGGACGCCTGCGCAAGAACTAAGTTGAAAAACAGCGAGAAGCCAACTACTTTCACATTACGGAGAATTTGCCGGGGACCCCATAGTCCCACCCTCCGTTCGCAAAATTTCAGTTTCACTCTCATTGGTGGAAGAATTCGATGACCCTGTCGCCAAATCGCAAATTTCGCAGCCGCCTCGGCCGGAAAACAGCAAGCAAGAAAGCCATAAGTCGGCTTTTGAGAATGGAATCGTTGGAGCGACGCGAACTGATGGCGTCGGACGTTTCTCCCTTCCACAACACATTGGCACCAGCCGACGTGGATGGTGACTTTCAGATTTCTCCTCTGGATGCATTGAACGTTATCAACGCGATCAATTCCCAGGGTACAGGATCGCTGAGCAATCGCGCTACGCCCAACAACCGCAAAGGCATGATCGACGTCGACGGCGACAACATCCTCTCGCCGCTGGACGCACTGGGCGTGATCAACAGCGTCAATCGTGGTGAAGGCGTTGGCGAGTTGGTCGAAGTCAAATATCAATTCTTTGCCCTCAATGCAGACGGTACCGTCGGTGCTAACTTGGATCCGAATCCAAACGACACCGTTAGTGAGGCGTCTGTCTCTACAGGTCAAAAATTCGTTGTACGAACCTTGATGACGGACTTGCGCAGCACCAATGCATCGGGTGTGTTCAGCGCTTACGAAGACTTCAATTACACCAACGCCGACGGAACTCCTGCTGAGAAGATTGAATTGCAATGGTCGGAATACAACGGCCTGAAGTTTACCTTGACACCCGCTGTCCCCGGCGGCCCACTGGGTCTGCTGAGTGGCAATTTTAAGATTCGATACGGTTCCGATGTCACCGCGAGTATCGCCATTGCCAACCGTACCAACGGTACGGTGAACCCAACAACGACAGCGAGAAATATTCAAACAGCCATTGAAGCCCTCCCTGGCATTGGAGTTGGCAATGTGGTGGTCTCGGTCAACACTATCGACCCTTCCCCTGGACACAACTTCGACATCTACTTCCGCAATTCCAAAGCCCGCACAAACATTCCTGATGCAACTTTGGAAGCGGTCAACTTGACCGTCTCCTCCGGGACCGTCACACAATCGATATCTTCGCAAGCAAGTCCGGATCCAACCGACTCCGTAGTCGCTCGAGGTGCCTTCAACTATGCGCCAGTCATTCCTGCACCTCCCAACAATCCCGACGATCCCATCAGCCCACAGATTACGCGCTATGGAAATGGCCCTGCGGGCTATCTAGACAATGCCGCTGTCAGCAGCGGCAAGCGGACCATCCGCCTGATGGGTGGATTCGCAGATACATTGTCCTACAACGGAACCCCGACCTACCAAACGGTGATCATGGACACGGCGTTCGTGGCAACCGTGCCAGGTAAGGTGAATTTGCTCGGATCGGTCACCATTCTTCCTGACCAAGGTACCTCCGGTGACAAAGTAGGGATCGCACTCTATGGGGCAACCAATGCCTATCTGCAAAGCTCTCAGGTCTTGATGGTTCCGGCGTCGATTACCATCAACGATCGTCTGACCGCCACTCCAGACAGCTTTACCATCGCTGAAGACGCTGCCCAGACGTCGTTCAACGTCGTCGCTAATGACGTCGACAAGTTCGGTACCGCCCGTGGCATCGTCTCCGTGACCCAACCTACGGTAGGTGGCACTGTCGCCATCGGAACCGGAACGAATCCGCAGAACATCCTCTTCACTCCTGCCAAGGACTACTTCGGCCCGGTCGTATTTACCTACACCATTCGAAATAACGTGACCCCGACGCCGGATCAAGCGACCGGCACCGTCACCATCAATGTCACTCCGGTCAACGACGCACCCGTTGTTATCGGAACGAACTTCTCTGTTTCGGAAGATCCAGCCTCCACATTCTTCCTGCCAGCCTCGGTCTTTTCGCCTGGGCCAGCCAATGAGTCGGACCAAACAGTTACCTTCACCTCAATTGTGACCGCGCCGACATCGGGAACAGCGACGATCCTTGGCGACGGAACACTGCAATACTCCCCAGCAACAGACTTCTTCGGCACCGTCACATTGGTTGTTCGAGGTACCGACAACGGTTCCCCAGCACTGTCGACCAATGCCACGTTGACCATCGCCGTAACAGCGGTCAACGACGCACCTAGGATCGTAGGCACGAGCTTCTCGGTCGCCGAAGATCCAGCTTCGCCTCTGGTTATCCCCGTGAACCAACTCTTCACTCCGGGTCCAGCCAACGAATCCTCGCAAACGGTCACGCTGGCGATTTCCAGCGGTCCAACCATCGTAAGTGGGCCAGCTGCAGGTGCGGGTACTGCATCGATCCAGCCAGGTGGAGCACTCCAGTTCTCGCCAGCCAAGGATTTCTTCGGCACAGTAACCCTAGTGCTCGTCGGAACCGACAACGGATCGCCTGCACTGTCAACCACCTCCACCATCACCATCACTGTCAACAGCGTGAATGATGCCCCGATCGCCGTGGCAGACACAGGGAACGCTCGCTTCGTAGCGATTGGCTTGCCTAGCATCCAATCCTCCCTCGATGTGATGCGGAACGACAGCCCTGGGCCGTTCGAAGAGCCGCCGGTTGATTTCATTCGCATTGTCCCATTTACAACCAGCACCACAGCACTCGGCGGAACGGTCACGCTCAATGAGGATCGCACCCGAGTCCTGTACACCCCGCCAGCGGAAAAGTTCACCCAAGTCGATTCGTTCGACTACACCATTGTTGACAGCTTTGGTCTGAAGGCATCCGCGAAAGCCGAAGTCTTCTTGGCACCACCGCAACTGCCGTATGCCATCGATGACAACTTCGTCGGAGAAGAAGACAGCGTTAACAATCCCTTCTCCATTGATGTTCTGTCGAATGACTTGTTCAATACTGGTTTCACCAAGAGCTTGGTCGGCATCACTACCCAGCCAGGAGCGGATCAGGGAACAGCTTCGGTCGCCAGTGACAAAGTTGTTTACACTGCACCACAGGATTACAACGGTACAACTTCGGTCGTGTACCAAATGACCGATTCGAAGGACATCACCAAGACTTCGCTCGGTACCGTCTTCATTCGCATCACGGAAGTGAACGATGCTCCAATCGCTGTCAACCAGATCTACGCGGGTCAAGAAGACACGACCACGCTAATCGCTGGTCCGACGATCACTACGAACCTGAGTCGCGGTGCTCCGAACGAAGCCAATCAAACACTGACCGTGACCGAAGCCACCTTGCTCACCAGCGGCGCGGGAACGGTTACGCTGACCCCCAACGGCGACGTGCAATTCGTACCGACCAAGGATTATTTTGGAGACGTTCTGGTTCGTTACACCGTCCGTGACAACGGCACGACCAACGGTGTTCTCGACCCCAAGACAGGCACAGCCACCCTCACGATTTCTGTCGTTCCAGTCAACGATTTCCCCGTCACGGTCAATAAGACCTTGCCCACTGGCGAGTCAGTAACTCGAGAAGACGAACAGTTCACGTTCTCCACCGACGCGGTCATCAAGGGTGACCTGCCCGGACCTTCGAACGAGAACAATCAAACCGTAACCTTCGTGAATCTGACCGGTCCGGTCACGACCTCACGAGGAGGAACGATCACTCAGTCCGGCAATCTGCTCACCTATGTTCCTGCGAAGGACTTTAACGGCGCAGACACCTTCACCTATCAAGTGACCGACAACGGCGACCCAGCGTTGAAGTCGACGGGAACAGTGACCATCCTCGTCTCCGAAGTCAATGATCCACCGATCGCGGATGACGTGTCTGGAAACGCTTTTGCCGGTGTGACCACCGTCATCGACCTGAAGGACAAATTGGCCGCTATGTCGCGCGGTGCTGCCAACGAAAATGGTCAAACCTTGACCATCGTCAGTGTCACACCGATCCAACCCTTCGTCGGAACGTTGACTCTGAACCCGAATGGCACTTCGGTTACCTACACGGCTCCGCTCGATACCGATACCACGGTGAACTTCGATTTCGTGGTTCGGGACAACGGAACCACCGTCGGACAACTGGATCCACTGCAAGACACCGGTCGCTACGCATTGCGAGTCCTGCCGTTCATCCCCAGTTCCATCAAGGGACGCCTCTACATCGATGACAACAACAACGGTTCCATCGATACCAATGGCAACGGCAAGCAAACCGAACTCCCCGTCGGTGGTGTCGAAGTCACCCTCAGCTATGCAGATCCTACCAATCCTGCCAAGTTCATCACAACGACCGAGATGACCGAAGCGGATGGATCGTATGATTTCGAATTGCTCCCACCTGGAACGTACACGGTCAGCTACGTGAATCCCGTATCCATGATCGATTCCACCAATACGGTTCGTTCCCGTACGGTCACCATCGATCCTCCAGGGGACAAAAACCTTGTCTTCGACTTCCCTGTTCTCGGCATCAATCCTTCCTACGGCTCATCGATTGAGTACTTGGCATCAAGCTTCTACCTCAAGGACGCCACCTTGCGTTCGCGAGGCATGTACGCCATCGTGAACCCAACCGGATACACCGAATGGACATCCAAGAAAGACGGTTTTGAAGGGGACCTCTTCCATGAAGTCGTCCTCAGCAATGATGGGTCGCGTGCTTACTTGACGGCAGTCCGTGGTGAAGACCAAGTCTTCACCGCCACGTTGATCGAGAAGAAGCAATACATCCGAATCCCAGCCGGCAATGGAAACCAACTGGTCCGTATCCTCGCCAGCTCTTCGGATCTGGTTTGGACTCCGGTGAATATCCAAACTCCACCGATCACTGCCAAGGGTTACCTCGTGTCGGTCGACCAGTTCTTTGAACAAGAAGGCTGGATGTAATTCGACACTCACGGGTTAGGGAGGAGTTCTCACTTCCCTCCTAGGGATTCTAAGCAAAGCTCATTAACAAGGCTCCGCAATCGCGGGGCCTTGTTTCGTTACCGCATAGAACATTTTCTACTCGGCGCGGATGCCATGGTGGTTTCCACCATCGGCCATAGAGGATTCCTCGATTTCACGGTAGCCTTTTCCACCACTCATGTTTTGATGGATTCCGCCATGTAAAGAATGAGGATTTGCCTGATTTTCATGATTGCACGCAATTTGTTTAATGCAAGCTTAATTGATTGAACACCGTGTGAAACGTCAACGGTGAGACAGTCAAACGTTCCCTCCTTTACGGTTTATTGAGGAATTTTAGTGGGTAGGTATCCATGATTCTAGCGGATTGCTAGG
>JBAWXH010000106.1:0-10248 GCA_037144155.1 Planctomycetota bacterium
AAATACGACGATCGGCGATTGTCGCTTCGTTCAAATTCGTGATGGCCGTTTGGGCCTCTTCCGAGTTAGGCATTTCAACGAATGCAAATCCTCGCGATCGATTGGTCTCACGGTCGACGATAATGCTCACGCGAGCCACTTCACCATACTGTTCAAACGCCGTGCGAACGTCGCCTTCTGTAGCTTTGAACGACAAATTTCCAACGTAAATATTGGTCACTAACACACCTCAAAAAAACATCTCAAACAGATGGCTTGATCGACCGTCCAGAAGCAAACAAGAAGGAATGAGCGCTGCCCATACACACTACCTGAGTCACCAACGAGAAGGTCCTAAACCACCAATGAATCCGACAGTCCACGCTCGCCGCGCTCACATGCAGCAATACAATTGCTGCGACTACATCGAAACCAACCCCGCGAAACCGAACACGAACAAAACGAGACTAGACTCAGACCCAATCAATGACCGTTTAAGACCGCGAGATCCACTGGATCATAGCCGGTTCAACACCGCAATGCAATGTCAGCCCTAGCCAATCCCTCGACTACTTTGCGGTTACCATGAGTCAGCAAAACCCACGATTTTCAAGAACGCAGAACCATTTTGGAAGCTCGGAGGGGATTAGAAAAGGTTGCAATTTCTTTTCTGCCCGGTTGGCCAGGTGTTTCCATGCTGGTTGTAACGCGTTCAACCGTTACCCGTTCGAACGGCGTTTCGCAATCGAGCAGATCGCATCCGGCAGCGCCTCACATTCCAGTTCAAACACTCGCTTTTGCAGCGATTCGGGCGTGTCATCCTCCAGTACTGGGCACGCCTGTTGCAGCAAGATTGTCCCATGATCGTATTGATTATCGACGATGTGGACGGTGCAACCGGAAATCTTTACACCGAACCGGATGGCTGCATCATGAACGCGTAACCCGTACATTCCTTTCCCGCAAAAAGAAGGAATCAACGAAGGATGGATGTTGATCACGCGATTCTCATAATCTTGCGGGATCAACAAATGTTCCAGATAACCACCCATGACGACCAATTCGCAACCAGCGGAGCGAATGGCATCGAAGACCGCTTGAGAGTGAGAATCCCCATCGGGAAACTGCTTGCGTCCCAGGACCGATATTGGGATTCCCTCTTCCCTCGCAAAATCCAATCCACCCGCTGACGCGCGCGAACTAACCACCAATCGAAAATCGACGGGTAAGATCGATGCCTTCCGGCGATCGATCAAATTCTTGAGCGTCGTTCCACCGCCGGAAATCAACACGGCGATGGCAAGTGGTCGAATCGTCAACGACGTGAATCCTTCACGGATGTGTTACCACGTTCTTCTCGAACCCTATTTCTTGGACTTAAGAAGGCCCTTCAATTCCTCAAGAAATGACTCCATGTCTGGTTGCTGCGGTCCATCCACCAGCTTGATGGCTTCCTCTTGGGCTTTCACGGCAGCATCCAAATTCCCGAGTGCGAATTCCAGGTGGGATACGGTATCGAGAGTCATTCCTCTCATGTTCCCTTCTTGCTTGGCAGCCGCTTTCTTAGCGACTTCCAATGCTGCGGTGAGTGTCTCTTTGTTTTCCAATTGCCCACGGTCTTTCCACTCCCACACGGTCCAAGCGATTTGGTTTGCTGCGAGAGGGTTATCTCCTACCAAGGCAAATGCATCCTTGAAAGTCGTTGCGACCGCTTCATCTTTACTTCCTGCCATCTGATGGAGATTCAGCTTGATCATCGTGAAGTTGAGCTTCAGCTCAGGCTTCTTCACTTTGTCGACAAACGTATCGAGCGCTTCCAAGGCCTCGTCGAATTTCTTGCGGCGGACAAGACCACCGACCTTGACTTGCATTTCCTGCATCAAGCCGTCGAGTTCTTGCGATTCTTTGAAATCCTCAGCGAATTTTTCTCGATCCCATTTGTCCGAAACGACCGCTTCCAAAGGATCATCCATTTGCATTGGATGGCCAATCCACTCGATCTTGCCATCCTTACCCACGATGAATGCACATGGAATTCCGTTTTGCTTGGCTGGCTCCATGTAGGATTCATGCGAAGAACGATCGGGATCGGTGGTCAACGTGTAGGACTTGGTCAATTCCCGAAATGTTTTCGCTTGTTCACTGCGAGGGACTTCACGCTCGAGGAACTCTTCTACCGTATCCAGCGGTTCATCGCTGATACTGATCACTTGAACCCCTTTGTCGGCATACTTCTTCTGCAACTCAACGATGTGCGGCATGCTAGCGATGCATGGTCCACACCATGTCGCCCAAAACTCGACCACGTAGACTTTGCCGTTGGTGAACTTGGTGACTTTCCCAAACCTACCATTTCCGTCTTGAACCCAATGCTCAATATCGAGACTCGGTGCATCGGAGCCGATCGTCAACACATCGTCAGCACCCGAAGCGTTAGTCGCTGCATAGCCAAACGAGAATCCGCTCGCCGCCAAGATAGCCATCGCTGCAAAGCGACGCATTGTAGTCTTCATTCTAAGAATCCTTGAATTGAAAAAGGCCCCTGCAAGGGCGCGGTCGCCCCGCCAGCATCCGATCGCCCAAAAGCCGAAACCCAAAAACAAATTGCTGGGTCGTTCCGACGTAACCAAAAGTATACGGCTTTTCCCAACCTCTGTACAATCCCGTGCCATAGAGACTCCCAGGATCGAATCCCATGTTCTTACAGCCGCAAGAAAATCTTGTTCCGAACCAGGAAGATAAGTAACGCCCACTTCAGTGCTAACACTCCCCCAAGAATGACCAAGTTCTGGTATTGGCCACTCCATCCCGCGATTCCGCTAAGGAAGTAGCGTGAGAGTTCCTCAAAATCGATAAGGTGCTGAACCATATAAATCGTGATGGCATTCGCGCCGATCACAACCCAAATCCACGCCCATGACCGCCACCCAATCACATCGATGATCAAGTAAAAAACCGCGAGGAGGAGCAAACTCCAGCCTCCTGACACCAGGACGAACGAACTGGTCCACAGATTCTTGACCACCGGAAAGACTTCACCCCATGCAACTCCGGTTCCAAGGCAGATGCCTCCCGCAGCCGCCAACCCCAACACTTTGAGCCATTCGTTCACTCCCGACTTCAACCAGATACCGGCAAACACACCTAAGAGCGCGGTTGCGATGGCAGGAATCGTCGAGAGCAAGCCTTCGTTATCCCCGTAACCATAGTACTTCTCCAAGATCTTGCCGGGGAGCAATGTGCGGTCGAGATAACCCGCCAGATTTCCTGCGGGGGACAAATCACCCGCCGCGCCTCCAGGGACGGGTACCCAAATCAAGATTCCCCAATAGCCCAACAGGATGGCCGCAAAGATCACTACCAACCATCGCCAATGAACATTCACGTAGAGCAAGGCTGCCACCCCATAACAGATGCCGATTCGCTGCAGCACTCCCATCCAACGCAGGCTCTCCCATTGAAAGTCTTGAATGCGGTTGTAGATCAGTCCCATCAACACCAGCAAAAGCGTTCGCCTCGCAATCCGCCAAAAAACCTGGGATGGATGCGAACGGTACTTTTCCATGGAATAGGGAATCGCACATCCGACCACAAACAAAAACAACGGGAAGATCAAGTCGTAGAAGTGAAAGCCTTGCCAATCGACATGCTCCAACTGTTCCGCCAACTTGGAAGCCCATGGCCTGCTCACCAATCCCAGGAGCGCGATAAAGAACGCGTCTCCGCCCATGATCCAAAACATGTCAAACCCTCGCAGCGCATCGATCGAAACGACGCGTCGAGAGGCGCTAGGGGATTTACCGATCGAAGAAGGTGCATCGGTTGCCATGCAGTGAATACCTGGTTCAGAAGGGCAGGGATTTGCGAACGCATGCACAATGTGCGTTCCGTCGGATGTCTACTAGGGGTGATCGAGCAAAAAAGGGATGGGAAACACTCACAAAACATTGGATCCGTCGACAGGATTTTTGGCGGCCATGACCAATGCACCAATGACCGGATTCTGAACATGGTGATACAGGAAGGGCTCCCGATTCCACTGCTTTAGCCGTTCCAGAATCGCTGGAATCAAGGGGGAATGAGGACCAAGATTGCCACCGCTCAAGGCCAATGCATAACGATCCTGCGTAAACCCTTTCCTGTTGACCGCATTCACCACCAAGCGCGCGAGATCCTCAGCGGCTTGGGCCAAAATGCGCCGAGCGACCGGGTCCTCCGGATGCTCCATCACTATGCGGTTTAGAGCCGCAATCTCTGGACGGGGAATGGGAAGCATATAAACGCGAGGTATCAGTTCCAGCGGTGCCGCACAACCCATGGCTTCCATCAACGCCCGATGAAACGGAGTCATCTCTTCCCCGTGATCATGCGCTCGACAAATTTCTTTCAGCCCAGACAACCCTATTGAAAAGCCGCTCCCCTCATCGCCGAGCAGGTACCCCCAACCTCCAACTCGCAATTCTTGATGCGACCATTCCCCATCGGCTGCGTCATTGGCCGACGCGATCGAACCGGTACCTGAAATTAGCGTCACGGTGTGCCGCCATGCCAATGCTTCGCGGTTCAGGTCGCGAACATTCTGCTGTGCAACGCCACGCGATGCGTGCAATGACTCTTCACGCTCGAAGCGTGCGGCCCATCGAATCGGGGTGATATCCTCACTGATACAAATGCGATGCGCGATTTTGTGATCACGCGCCCACCGAGCGATCGGCTCTCGCTCTTCTGTTCGCCCAAGCCCGGCCATGCAGATGCAAATCGAATCCACAGGGACGCGAACTCGTTTGGCATCTTGAAACGAGCATTCGATCGCTAGCTGGAGGTTTTCCAAAGCCTTACCCATTCCAACCGACCTCGGATTGGCGGGTCCCGATTCGCCCCGTCCTTCGCACTCAATCGCGCTCCCCAATGGCTCTTGATTTCGATCATGCGATGCGAGCCAAGCGGTCGTTTTTGTCCCACCTCCATCAATCCCCAGAATCCATTCGATCGGATGCTTTTTCTTCATAGTTCCTCATTCTGATTTCATTGCAATCGCATGGGCCATACGGTCCCTGCGCCGCGATTCAAGCACTCGCCACCTGTCGTGGACTAATCTCGTTCCAGGACAGTTCGAAGACGGCCATTCGCCGCTTGAAGCCTCAATCGAGCTTCATGCGCAGAAATACCCAATCGGGTGGATGCAATGGCTACTTTGACTTCTCCGCCGCTCGCTGCCAAGGCATGCGTGGCATCCTCAAAACCCATCCCTGTTACGGCGGAAACGATCCGAACGCTACGCGCTTTCAACTTCGTACTGCTCGCACGCAGGTCGACCATCCAGTGCCCATATGTTTTGCCCAATTGCACCATGGTCGCTGTCGAAATCATATTGAGCACCATCTTGGTCGCTGTTCCCGCTTTGAGCCGCGTGGATCCACTGAGGATCTCTGGCCCCACAACAGGAGCTATCACAAGATCAACAATCGATTCCAACTCGGATGCCATGTTGCACGTGATACCTACCGACAGCGCACCCATATGACGAGCGTAACGCAACCCGGCGATCACGTACGGAGTTCGTCCGCTGGTTGCAATACCTACCAAACAATCGCGAGCTGAGAGTTCAAATCGATTCAAATCTTCGACGGCCGACAATTCGTTGTCCTCGGCACCCTCGATAGCATGCGTCAATGCCCCAAGCCCTCCCGCGATGATTCCTACCACCTGTCCTGGCGGTGTGCTAAACGTGGTTGGGCATTCGACAGCATCCAACACTCCGAGTCGCCCCGACGTACCCGCTCCCAGATACATCAAACGACCGCCATCCCTTACGCGTTGAGTGATCTTCTCAATCGCTTGCGCGATCGTTTCAGATACCGCTTCCACCGCAGCCAAGACCTTTGCGTCTTCGTGATTCATCAATCGAACGATTTCGATGGGTGTCATCGAATCTAGCGCAATCGATTCCAAGTTTGCTTGTTCGGTCGTCAGATGATCCATCTCGATATCCTGATCCTGAACGTTCCAGAGAAATGCCTCAGTTCTCGCTTATTCTAGCGAAGAATTCACCGTTGCTCACCATTCTTTAGTCAGGAATGCAATCCCCCAACTTGGGCCTTTTGAAATTTGGCTATTGTGCCGTTCTCTCATCCCCATACTCGTACGCAAAGAAATGGTACTCGTACACGCAATCCATGCCGTACCTTCGAATACGAGTACCGCTAACACTGAGTACGAGTACGAAAAACACAAAAAAATAAGGACCTGGACTCCGAAAGGCTCGCGAGGCGCAACGTCAAATCTTGGGCCTCTGGTAACCGAAAGAACGCGGTGGATTTACGAGCCGATCATTTGATTGGCTTTCATCGCATTTACGGCTCTTCCGTTGTGCGATGCCATTCACGGCACGTTTTTGGAACACGTGTGCGTCCGGCTTTCCTGACGGAATGAAAGCGGCCTTGTTGCAAGCTCCTTGGAGTTCAGCGCGGGGCTCATGAAGCTTCGCGGTGGCACGCTAGCAGGAGAAGCAAGCCCTCAGATTTGCCCGATGGCAATTTTAGTTTGCATCGCGCAATAACTCTGCCGTCCTGCACAGAATCGTTTTGACGAGGTCCACACTGCGACCGAATCATCCGGGGAGGCGAAAATCGGGATCTCCAATGCCACGGATCATTTCAGCCAACCGGCTGTAGACTTGCAAAAGGTTTTGCCACGTTGCTAAATCTACGGTGATGTTCGATTTCTTGTCGTTGATATTTGTCGAATCGATGATTTCACCGATTCGATTGTGAAAGTACTCCAGCATTTCGGATAATTGGGCGGCTTGGCTCGGGCTCAATCGTTCCGGAATATGAGGTCCGCTTTGCGCATCGGCATGCTCCGCCGACTGCTTCATAAGATCGGAATCGACAACGAAGTCCCCCTCGTTGCCGGCGACTTGGAGGTTTCTCTTAACTTCCGGGGAGCTCGGCGACATTTCGCCTAAGATCTGATCGCGTGTTCCAAAGAGCAATACGCTTCGGCCAAGCAAGATTAGGTCGCCGAATCGCAAGATTCGCAATTGGCAATCCTGGCCGTTTACACGCGTACCGTTGGTGCTTTCCAAATCGGTGAGCACCAAATGGGTGTTGTCCTCTTGAATCTTGCAATGAAACCGACTGATTCGCTCGTCGTTGAGCTGAATCGTGTTGCCTTGTTCACGACCGATAGAAATCGGGGACTTCAAGTCGGAAAAGACCCGTCCCCGGTCAGCCCCTTGGACGACTCGAAGGGTCAATCTAGACATGCGCACCTCGAAACAATACCGCAAGAACTCTCAAAAGGGCTGATCGCATCCAGTTCGGACCAGCCCACTCAAAAGCCATTATAACTCCAAGTGTGCTGCCGCACCGCGAGGAGTTTATCACTTTACCACCGGGGAGGAGCACTCAAATTCACTCGACCTCCCGATCAATTGAACGGGTAACTTCACAATTCCTGGGAAATTCACCGAATTCATTTGACGCGGATGTATTCGCGTCGGTCCTACGCCTCCAAACCGACTTCTTCATGGACTGTGCTGGAAGCCTCAATCACTGTTTCTGGCCGCCGAGTAAATGTCGGAAGTCCCGCTCCCGTCAAAACTTGATCAAGCGCGTCTTGCGTGCGGGCGACGATCGCATCGCGCTTCGTTCCCGCAAAGTTGCTGGGATCGGCGAAACTGGTGATCGGGCCTTCATAACCGCTCTTGTGAAGCAACTGTACCAACTGCACGTTGTCGATCGTTCCTTTGCTTCCTGCGATCAGGCGCTGTGCACGGGTTGAATCGGCAATGCTGGGGACCTGCTCAACATCCGAAATACGTACTGCCGCGATCTTGTTCCCCGGAATCGAAGCCAATTGTTCAAAAGTTCCCCCACCGACCACCCAATCGTACGAATCGATGACCAATCCAACTCCCGACGACGTGCAAGCCTTAAATAGGGCTAGGAAAGAACTGACGTCTTGAACGAACTTGAATTGCTTGCCAGCTCGGTCCTCTTCCGCGGTTGAGAAGTCCAAACCGACCAGTACATTGGCCTGTGAAAAAGTGTCAGCAACCCGATCAATTCGTTTGCGAACGGTTTCAAAATATTCAGGAAAGGCTAATCGATCGGTCGCTGCTGGTACTCGCAAGAAACCAGAGCTACCACCCAACTTGCCAACCGCTTCCGCAAGCGGAGCCAGTCCTGCAACACCCTTTTCAAACTCGGCATCATCCGAATCCAAATCGATCGGGATCTCAAATCCACTCGCTCGCATTTTGGAACTGGTCAAAAACCTTGAAGCGTTTTCAAAGTCAGTGCGCTGGACCCGCTTGAGCAAGTCCACCGCATCGAAGTCCAGCCCTTGAAAGCCATAAGTCATCGCCAATTCAATCAGTTCGCTCTGTCGTCCAGTGACACCCAATATGTTCGCATTCAGATTCTTGTACACGGATTTTCTCTCCTTGATTGACGGATTAACTGATTGACTAGCATCGAACAGTTCGAAATCGCCCGTGCAGCCAGCGTGTTGATTCGTCCGAATCAAGCTCCGCTTCGGAACACAAGACTGCACCCAAGGACATAGGAGTCCATCCAAGTGGAGGACCCCTTTCGCACTGTAGGGGTCGAGAGTATCCCACAATCCGATGAGCCATCAAGTCGAAACGCCCCGATGCTCAGAATCCAATTGTTTTCAAGAGATCTGCTCCTGTTTTCATTCCTTCCCTAAGACATTTAGGTGCGCAACAAGTCCCCCTGACATACTGTCGTATGGCGACCTATCGTATCCCGGTGGATTACAGGAAACAGAACTAGGATTGACAATATTCTTCAGAAAAATCGCTCTTTGCCGCCGTTCGATCCAAGTTCTTTGAGCATCCTGCGTTGTATGGACGAGGTGCAGGGACGATATGAACTTGCATACGACAATAACGATCTCGAAATCCCTTTTGCAGGACACTTCGGAAACGAACAGCGCGAGGTGTCGTCATGCAGCGCAGACAAAGTAATGGTCAGAAAGGAGCTTACTAGACCACTGAATAAGACGCACTGCGCGAAACTGCATGCGATCGTATCATGCTCAAGTCCCAAACATCCGACAACAACCCCATTTGACGACTCAACCTATTGGAGACATGGGATACGACAAAGACACCTCCATTGAAATGCCTAAAGGTATCGTCTACGTCATCGAATCGTCTAAGTCACCCGAACTTGCTCGCGCGACGCTGGCCCAATTGTTTCTAGCAAAAAAATTGCTACCTACGCCCGCGCCCTCTCGACGGACCACGACCTGATTGGGGAGATTTTTGATGGTTTACCATATTCGCTTCAACGACGACTAGGATTGTCTCCGTCCAGGTAGGGACTTTGCTGATTCGAACGGCATGATCGGAGTCTCCATCCGCATCCACTTCATCGCTGTCCCTGTCGTCTTCGCGACGACCGGCCTTCACGCGATCCTTCGGTTCGTCGTTATCCCGATCCTTGCTGACGCGACGTCTTCGACGCCGACGGGTGTTCCTACCGTCATCGCCGTCCGATCCTTCGTCCGATATCGACTCGGCATCCAAGTCATCGCGAGGGTCATCATCGAGGGGATCAAACGCTTCGAGTTCAGCACCCAAGCCGAATGGTTCTTCTTCGATCCGATCATCGAGCGTATCACCGATGCCCGCACCGAATCCTCCGCCAGCGCGACTATCCTTGTCCTGGAATTTGTCGGTGGTCCTGGCGGACGATCGCCTATCGTTGCGTTCCTGCGTTCGTGATTCGGAGTCTGTGGAACGACCCGTACGTCCCCCGCGATCGCTTGACGATCGCTGGCGAGGCTCCGACCGCTCACTCACTTCTCCCTCCGAACGGGATCCGCGCCCCTTCCTGTCACGATCCGCTGAATCTGACGAGGTGGTACCCGATCGTTCTCGACGCGCGTCCTGACTGCTCGACGGACCGCGCTCATCCGATGCGTAGGGACGAACGGGAATGTCAGTATTTTCTTGGTCCTTAGCACCGCTGTGTCTTCCCTCGCGAGGGACTCGATCACCTCGCGGCTCTCTCTCCGACCGCCTGGGATTGCCGCCAGCAGTGCTTGCATCGCTACCCGAGCTTCTTCGTTCACCGTCTCTGCTAGGCCTTGGGCGATCTCCACCGTCTCGGCTGCTAGGCCGTGCGCGATCGTCACTGTCTCGGCTACTCGGCCGTGCGCGATCGTCACCATCTCGGCTACTCGGCCGTGCGCGATCGTCACCGTCTCGGCTGCTCGGCCGTGCGCGATCGTCAC
>JBAWXH010000107.1:0-10179 GCA_037144155.1 Planctomycetota bacterium
ATGCGATTGAACTTTGACGATGCGATTGAATACGACATAGGGTGGAGCTTGATGGCTTGAGTCCGGAGGGCACGCCCTCCGGCAACGGATCTTTTCGTGCGTATCGGCACTCCGACACCGTCATCAACGTTGTAAACGAAGGTCGTCATTAACGGTGAAACGAAAGCCGTATGTAACGGCGGTAAACGTCATTAGCTGAAATCTTGTTCTTAGCCTCGAGAGGGGCGCTGAGATCCCATGCCGATGGCCTGGGCCATCGGTTTCGATCCTTACCATATACAAAGAGCCCCGGCAGGGGCGACAAGAACGGGATCGAAGTTAAGATCTCTTTAAAATGCGAGCGAAGTGGGGTAGATCGTGGTAGGACTTGCGCGGTGGGAAATTGGGCATTACCATCGACAATCACCGCATGCTCATTTTTTGTCGCAACCACCAGAACTTCGAAGCGAAGGAAGGGCACGTCACTTCGGTGAAATGCCCAATGAATTAAACGCAGGACGTGAGCGAGACGTGCAACACGAGTTAACAAGGATGGAACGTGGCGAGCTGATGGCTTTGCTCTTTCTGCATGGCATGGCATTGGCCGCTTGGTTCGTTCCGATGGGATCGGTGCTCGAAGGAGTCGGCCTCCGCAGTCTGACTCCGTTTGCCTTTGCAGCCTCGGCCATCGCAGCGCTCCTATCCCCTCTCTTCTTTGGTGCGATGGCCGATCGATCCGTACCGCCGCTGCGCGTCTTGCGCTGGATCAGTTTCGGAACGGCCATTCTGGCTTCCGTCGTGTCATTGGCCATTGCATATGGCTGGAACCGCTGGTGGATCTTGTTGGGGATTCAATTGCAGTCGTTGCTCAGCGTGCCCACCAATAGCCTGACCGGTTCGATCGTCTTTGCAAAAATCGCCAACTCGCACCATCGCTTTGGAGCCATTCGCGCTATGGGGACCGTCGGATGGATGGCAGGATGTTGGCTAGTGAGCGGATTGCAACTGGATGCCAGCCCGGATGTTTTTCTATTGAGCGCCGGGTTATGGGTGGTACTATCGGTCTTCACATGGTGCATTCCCAACGGAACCATCCAGACGCCTGGAACCACGCGGATGACGCTGCGCGAAAGGTTCGGGCTCGATGCATTGTCACTCTTGAAAATTCATGATCATCGAGTGATCTTTTTAACCGCCGCGCTTCTCGCCATTCCGCTGGCCGCGTTCTACCCCTACACTCCCGCCCACATGACGGACCTGGGATTGAAACGGACCAGCGCCTGGATGTCTTTGGGTCAAGCCACCGAAGTGGCTGCCATGTTCTGCATCGGAAGCATTCTGGCGCGATGGCCATTGCGCTGGGTCATCATGGCCGGTTTGATGTGCTCGTTGATCCGTTACGGACTGTATGCGATCGACACGACCACAGCCCTACTGATGGGTGTCGGCCTGCATGGACTCGCCTATACGTTCACGTACATCAGCACTCAAATTTATCTGGCCAAGAAAATCGATCCAGCATGGAGAACGCGAGCTCAAGCACTACTAAGCATGATGACCGGCGGATTCGGCAACTTGGCGGGTTACCTCTTCACAGGCGCCTTGCTGGCCCTGTGCGAAACCTATGGTGATGTCGATTGGACCCGGTATTGGCTGGTTCTCAACGGGTTGGTTCTGTTAGTACTAGCCTTCTTTGCAATCAGTTATCAGGATAAGAGTATCTTGAAGTGAAACAACGACGACTCACCGATCCAATCGCCGCGACGGATCCCATAGAAGCAACGGATCCAATAGCAGGCACTATGCGCTATCACCCTTAAAGATCTGGATCGGCGGCGCCATCGGACTGACGATACAGTTCGGTTGGAATCAGAATCGTCTCCGGAACGTCCTCGCCATTGAGATACTTGAGGATCGCAGCTACGGTTTCTTGTCCGATGCGTTTCGGGAACTGGATCGGATCCGCATAGATTTTTCCATCGCGAATAGCGCGCTTGCCATCGTTTTGACCATCGAAGCCCACGATCGCGATCTTGTCCGCCACACCTGCATTTTCTAACGCGGCATAGCAACCCAAGGCAGACGGATCGTTGATAGCAAAGATCCCTTTGAGATCGGGATGGGACTGCAGGAGGTCTTGCGTGGCCTTGTAGCTTTTGTCCTTAGCACCATCTCCTGGGAGTGAGGCGACGATTTCGATGCTGACCCCTTTGTCTCGGATTTGTTGCTCTAGCTCCTCACGAAACCCCTTGGTGCGGAGCATGACACTCTCGACTTGAGGGAAGTCGAGAATACCGACTTTGCCTTTGCCATCGATGGCTTCGATCATTGCGATGGCCGCTTGTTTGCCACCACTGTAATTGTCGGTCGCGACATGGGTCACGACCTTGGCTCCCGATGCGATCGACGCGATGTCGGCAGTAAAGACTGGAATGCCAGCTTGATTGGCTTCTTGAATGGCCGTACCGACAGCTCGGCTATCGCATGGCGTCAAGATGATTGCTGCGACCTTTTGGACGATGAAGTCTTTGACTTGGTTTTGTTGTTTGTTGGAATCCATATCTCCGCTGACGGAGATCAATTCGTATCCGGCCTTTTGAGCTGCATCGCGTACAGAATCGGAAATCTCAACAAAGAATGGATTCGAGCTTGTCAGGATCGAAAGACCGATTTTGCCTTTCGTTGCGGTGGTCCGATTGCCTTGCGAGGAGTCGCTGCTATCGGTCCCTGCAGAAGATCGAGAATTCGCGGGTTTGGAACTGGAATTGTTGGCGGATGAACTCTCGGAATTGTTCGGAGTACAGCCAACGCAGCCAATGCAACCAAGAATCAGTGCCAGAAAGAGTTTGCTCGTGGGGAGATACATGTTCAACCTGAAAGACATCGAAGCCATAGAAGCAATCCTGTGGATTGTTTCCGGAAAGGAGTGTCTTTAGGATACCAAACTAAGGTTTCGGTTTGGGCTTTTGCTGTTTGTTCGAACCCTTATTTGGCCGAACTCGATCCCCCCGACCCGATTTCCCATCGCGCGGCGAAACTCCGCTGCTCTCGCTGCTGGTCTTCTTCTTAAAAAAGGGCTCGAACAACTCGGCGAACGTTTCGGGTGGTTTGGTGGCTTTGGCTTTTGGCTTGTCGCTATCCCCAGGGGAGGGGAGGCTAGGGCGTTGCCCAGGCCCGGCTTTGGAAACGGCGCTGACGATTTCGTTGACCACGTTATCGGGCAGGGTCTTGATTTCGGCTTGTGGCGTGAACCGTTTGATGAGGAATCGTTCGACGAGAGACCATGTCGACGAAGTGATGAAATAGATGCAGAGACCGGCGGGGACGCGAAAAAACAGGACCCCCATCATGATCGTCATCATCATCATCATGTTTTGGGCGGTCCGGGTCTGTTCGTCGGTCGCCTTGGGCATCAACACCTTCTGCTGAATGATGAACAACGTGATGGTCACCAATGGCAGGATGTTCAGAAACGGACCGAACCAACCGGTACCTCGTCCTGCGATGAAGTCTGGCATCCAGCGATGCCAATCCATGAACATGTCCGGGCCAGCAAGATTCGAACACCATTCCAGGCCTGGAATCAAAGGTTGCTGACGAAGGGCAACGTCGACCGAAACGCATCGGTAAAGACCGATCACAATCGGTAGCTGGATCATGGCTGGTAGGCACCCAGCCAATTGATTGATACCCGCCTTCTTCATCAGCAATTGCTGTGCGGCCATCATCTTCGTCGGCTCTTCCTTCAGCAACTCGCGAAGCTTTGCCAATTCAGGCTGGACCGCTTGCATCTTTTGGCTATTGATGGCCATACGACGACTGACTGGGAACATCAGCGATCGCACCATGACGGTTAGCATCACAATCGCCAAACCGTAATTGCCGATGATGTAGTAGAACAAATGCAGAATCCAACCCAATCGAACGGCGAAGAATCCAAAGATATGCCAGCCGTATTCGATGATGTTTTCAAGGTTGTAAGCTCGCAATAACTCTGGTTTTTTAGGACCGGCAAAGATCCGATAGGTGCTCGCTACCTCGGACTTCGGAGGGATCTTTTGGCTGGGCGTGACGAACCAAAACCCAGTGTTGTAGGCTTGCTGACGGTACTTTTCAAACTCCTCCGGATTTTGCAGGGAGGTGTTGATGACTGTCGCTTTCGCTTTCTGAAGCCCCTTCATGGAGTCCGGCGAACCCTGCGTGGGTTGCATGGCTGCGGCAAAGACTTGCGTGTCGAGGCCGATGTATTGAATATCCCTTTGGGCTTCGGTGTCCTGAGGACCAAACAACAATTGATCTGGATCGGTGGGAAACTTTTTCGCGTATTCGACCAGGCTGCGTGTCATAAAGATCGAGTGAGGGGACTTCCGATCACCGATGACGATATCGCGAGCGCCGGGCGAAGAGAAAAAGTGGGGAGACAATTTGGTCGGGTACCACCAACCCTCGAGAGAGACTCCGTTCAATCCTTCCTGTCTCAAGGCAATTTCATGGGATTGCTCATCCAAATTCCGAACGATGGTCTTCAACTCCAAATGGAATTGCCAGGAGTCGGGCGTGGTACCACCTTCCTGCTGAGTGGCGCTTAGGAGGCGATACTGCTTCACCAACTCGAGGTTGGCGTCGATGCCAGAAAGTTTCAGATAGGCACCGATAGGCATCGTGAATTCGACACCCATTCCGCCATCGACGACCAATGGCTTTGCATTCCATCTTCCATGGAGCGTCTTTTCTAACCCGAGAATGGCGCGTTCCCCTTCTTCGAGTTCTTTGCTATCGATCTTTGCCAAGGTCAATGCACAGGATCCAACCGGATTGTTTCCTTTGACTTGCTCCGTTATGTAGTCATCTTCGGCACGTAGAACGGAGACGGGTTGTTGCGTCAAGATCGCATCAAACGTCAAGGAGTCAACCGCAGGGGGAGTGGGGCTTTCGGCCTTCGGACCTGCAGGAGCGACACCCCCCGCATCGGCAATCGGTTCATGTGCGAGGTCGCGAGGGGTAGTCGGAATCGCGCGTTCGACCTTCAAGGAAAGACGATCTCCTGGGCTGCTTCGTACTAGGTTCTTTTCGAGTTGGTAAAGGGTTGCCGGTCCCTCCAGATCTTCCCAGCCGACGATCACGTCTCCCGGGTGAAGCCCAATCAGTGTTTTATCTTCGGCGCATTGAGCGTTCGCAGCGGCGCTTCCCGGCGGAACCGAGTTGACCACCAAGCCACCTCCGCTTCGTTCATCGAGTGCTAGATAGCCGAGATAGCCGACGATATTCTTCGTATGAAGGGAACGGTAATCGAAAAGTCCTGGAGTGGATTGGCTAACCAATTCGATCCGCTCGATGACGGCACCTTGGTTATCCAAAGTGACCAAAAAACGATACCCATCGCTGGCGGTCATACTTCCAAGCGTGAGTCGTTGGCGATCCGGTTCGACCGGAATCTGGATGTCGGGGTTTTCGGCGGCGATCGTTTCCGCGATGGCCTTGGCTTCGGACGCTCGCTGCTCCCTCAGGGATTGTCTCTGTTGCTGCTTCTGTTTCTCCGTGGCTTCCTGCAAACCCTGTTGCTGCCGCATGTTCGAGAAGAAAAAAAAGATAGCCAAGCCCAACAGCAACCAGGCAATGAATCGATTGTTACGTTCCACAAGTCGGGTCCCGCTGAAGATCCTCAAAGAAAGTGATGGGAAGGAATTGTCGGACTAGAGTGCGGCTTTGGCTAGGCCAATTGCATGCAAAGACAATTGCGATCGAGGGACCTCAAAGTCTTAACCTAGCGTACTTTGCGATTCTGAGGGGGGCCCTTTCCATCCACCATTTGGACCAGGAATGCCGGGGAATGCTCTCCAGAAAATCGATCCAAAATGCTGCTATCTATCTCAGCCTAGACGTCATGTTTGGAACAACCGTCAAATTTTCTCAATTCCGCAACGTCTTGCTCCCGATACCTTCGATTGAGTCCGTCGTAGCAGCAGGGTTGCTGTTGCCGGTTGGCTCGATCCAATATTTCCAAATGGGAATCGACCATGAACCGATCCAAGCGGCAGCGGAATTCCGATGGCATGCTAGCCTATCGTCGGAGCCTATTTGGATTGCTATTGATCTCAACCGCGTGCTGGAGTCCCTGGTGCGCTGGTGATGATTTCCCCACTCAAAACCAATTGGGGAAGCAAGTATTTCAGTTCGGCCCAGCACAAGCCATCGGATTGTGCTATTCCCATTCCAGCGTCTCATCCACCTGCATTCCGAACGCTGGCGTTGGGTTACCCCCTCCGTTACCCACGCAGACGGTTGCCGAGTTCCCTGCGTATGGGAATTTGCCAGAACCACCCCGCTTGTTTGCGGCTCCTAGTAATTCCTCTGCCCCACCATCCTCCGGTACCGGTGCCAGCTATCCTGGTGGCTCTGTGCCAACCGTCGCCCATCCAGCGAGTGCAACCTCAGACGTCATCCTAGCGTCTGGAAATACGCTTCGCTCCGATGAGGAACGCGTCACGGTTCGGCTTGGAGAGCCTTTTCCTATCGATGCAGGGCTACGATCAAATAGCTCTTCCACATTCACCTCTTCGAATGTTGCCCCCTCCATGTTGTCAGCACACGGAGCCAGTTCCAATAGCCAAGCGCCTTTGGCACCTTCTTCGGCTCTAGGATCCCGGCAACCTCAGCGCGTCAAGCCTCAAACCGTACGGTCTCAATCATCGAGCCACAAAGCCTCCGATTCAAACCAGTCTGCGACCATCGACAACGGACCGAACCATCTTAAGATCGTCAAGTCCGAAGCCATCGCCGCACATTCTCCGGTGCGCCTCAGTTTCTCAAATGCATCAGTAACCGCCGCACCGATTCCCCGAAGCGTCAATAGCTATGCAGTCATGCGGAACGGAACCGAAATACCTGTCAACATCCGTCCAATGGATCCTGACTCGAAAGTCCTTCAATCGGTAAAAACTTCAGCGCAGCCACTTGTTTCTGCCATCCAGCCGGTCGTTGCCCCTGAAACCATCCATGATTCCTCTTTGGATAATGAACCCTCTTTGGCACTAGATTCGTATTCAGAAACTACCTCGATCAACGAATCCGATGAAAATGGTAGAGAACAACTTGTCGAGGGCTCAATCCGCGACACATATGCCATTTCGGACTCTACGTCTCAAAGCGCTTCAAACATTCCCTCCGGCAACGCAGTGCAGAATCCATCACCACCCAGCGTTCCACTTCCAGCACCTGGTCTACACAAACAAACATTCGCTGAATCTTCCAATTTTCCTGTGCCCGGGTTACTCCCGCCCAATACCAATGAGCCATCCACAAGCCGCATCGCCGAGTTGACGGCCAAGGCACCGGTTCAAGTCGCCGACGTTCCTGTACAAGCAATAATCAGTTTTGCATCGACGTCAAAATCGGCCATGGTCAAAGTGGTTCCGGTAGAAGGTCATCCTTCTCATATCCATGAATCCCCGAATGAACTCTCCAATACGGACCGGGATTTACCCCCTGCTTTCAAGGACACGAATGAGGGCGCGGCAGGCATTCCTTCACCTTCCGTGCATGCGATCATCCACCAACCGCCTGTAACCGAAGTCATCCTAGCCACACCGCATGCGTTGGAACCGGACTACTCGTATCCTGCCCATTCGGAAACGAACACATCCGAACCGGACGAAATGGAGAATACCCTCGCAGAGGTCGATGAAGATGGTCCAATCGCGCCGCGTATTGACACGGCTTCTAAATACGCCACTCCGACGATGCAATTGCGAGATTCCGGTCGCATTCTCGAAGATGTAAACCAGATTCCGCGTGGCCCCACGTTCTCGTCAGGTCCGCTAGAAAATGGTGTTGTCCCAGAAGGTGCACCTAAGTTAGAAATCGAGTCGCATTCGGCCAATGAGTTTCTGGTGGAAGGAAAGATCATCAGTATTCATATCGAAGACCCCGTGATTTGTCGGGCGATTGCCAGCAATGGTCGCGTTTTCTTGGTGGGAGATCAGCAGGGCGAAACGGTGGTGGCGATGAGAACCGCTGAGTCGGTAGAACCCGTTTATGTGAAAGTGGCTGTCGTCAGCGCGTGGAGGAACACCCGACTAGGGGGCCTGGACTTGGAACAACTGCGTGCGGCGATCGCAAACGTGGCTCCTGAGGCCAACCTTCGCATGCAACCTCAATCGGATGGCAGTCTATGGGTTCTCGGCACAGTCGACTCGAACGGAAAAGCAAAGCGGGTTATGGAATTGACCCGACGCATGGTTTTGGTACCTGTCGTCGACAAGTTGGAAGTGCGTTGATGCAAGTCCGCGAGTTTTCTCTCTCGCTATTTCTCTGGGCCTGCGGTGCGATCGTTTTTATTGCTCCGCGGGCCGATGCACAGTACGTGCCATCGTCGGGCATTCCTCAGCCCCAACCATTTCCCGGCGCACTCGGCGTGCAATCGGTCGCATCTCCCCGGAATACAGCACCTGCTTATGCAGCGCCAACATACCCTGGGTCTGCTTACGCGACGCAGCCTTATCCCGTGCAGCCTAATGCAGCACAACAGTCAATCGTCCAGGGCGGGACGGTAGCGACTCCGGGTATGACTTCAGCAGGAATGTCATCGAAAGACTTTTTGAAACTCATGGAAGAAGCAAACGGGAAGAAAGGTATTGGCGTGTTTGGTGGCGACTTCCCTGGCGCAAAGAAGATACCGCAAGCATCCTCATCCCAACCAGCCTTCACTCAAACAATGGCTCCAAAGCAAGTACGTGGCGAAACCAACCCCGAGGGTAGTAGCCAAACCCCTTCAGGGGATCAGCCTCTATTCTTGCCTCCTCCCGCGAACGCAAAATCGCCCAGCGATATCGCTACAAATCTTGCTGCTCCCAATCTACCTCCGAGCAATCCCGTGTTGAATCTTGCTCCCCCCGCGGCAACATCGGTTGCTGTGCCGACGTCACTCCATCCGACGGTGCCTAGTCCGCAAATGCGCAGTGACTCGAACGAACCGATTTGGGCACCACCACCTCCTGGGCAAAGCCAACCTATTGGTTCGGGTGCGGTCCCCCATGCCTCAGCCATCCCGGCACCAGGGCCATCGCAACAACCGTGGATAGCTCCTGCTCCGGTGCAACCCAATGTTTCAAGGCAGCCTTTGCCAGTGAAGAAGTCCTCTCCACAAACCCCCAGCTCACAGATCTTCGGAAGCTATTACTCCGTATGGCTCGAAAGAACTGGGGACAATAGCACGACCTTTTCCCAGGCAGGAGACCTGGGGGGATTCGGGACGGAACAAGCGGGAAGCTACACGCTTGGATTCATGACCGATCCGATGGAAATGGTTGAATTCAACTTTATGGGCACGTTGAATTGGGATCGCCATTTGCAATCGACCGGTCCCGTCAATAGCCTTCTGCAGTCGTCGGATCCAGGATGGCTCACGAATTTCAATCAGGCTGACAACCATGATCAATTTCAAACAGCCAATCTTCGAACGTTTGCTCTCAACAAGCGATTGATTACGGACGAGCTGGGTAATTCGTTTTATGGGCTTAACATCATCGATTACTCGGAAGGGTATCGCTTCGAATCCATGGCACCAGGCGGGACCGCCACCATGAATTTCTCTGCGAAAAATCTTCTCGCCGGAATGCACGCCGGCATGGAGCTTTGGAGACCATTCAGCCAGCGATTTTCAATGGGAGGTCAAGGAATTGGGGGGCTGTATGGAAACTTCGACAAAGCTTCGTGGAGCGCGAATTCTGGGAACGGTCGGTCTTTCAACGTATCGGACCAAGAATGGAACTTGGCCTTCAAGCTTGGAGTGGCTGCTCGAGCACGGTATCAATTCAACTCGCGGTGCGCGGCCTTCGGTGGCTATGAGTGGACCTATTTAGGGGGACTGGCGACCGTCGCGCACCAACCCATCGGCACCCTTTCCAACACCCCCACGCTCGACATGAGCACGAATTCGGGTTTCTTACTACAGGGAGCACAGTGCGGAATCGAGTTCCAGTACTGATCGCGACTGTTTGCACCATTAGCCGCAGTGCGTTAGCACCCGGTTTTTTCCAACACGTTGCTGAACCGTTTTTGCACGTCGAAAGCAGCTTGGCTATCGCCTTTTGAAGTTGCGATGTTCGAGTGTCTCGGACCCAATCCGTATAATCCCAGGGTTTTTCGTACTCGTACTCAGCGCTAGCGGTACTCGTACTCAGCGCTAGCGGTACTCGTACT
>JBAWXH010000108.1:0-10082 GCA_037144155.1 Planctomycetota bacterium
TCGCAATGGTTTGGGGGTTCGCAATGGTTTGGGGGTTCGCAATGGTTTGGGGGTTCGCAATGGTTTGGGGGTTGGAATCGGTGTGAAGCGTCTCAATTGCATGCGTCGTCCTTGGCATCGCGTTCGATGAAGGGAGCAATACGGGAATCATCGTGTCAGCAGGAGGCTCCGTCGCTGCGACAGGACTCGCGGGAGAAGGGGTTAAGGACGAGTCCAATGCAATCGACATCGGTAGTGGCGAGGAAACAAGTGCGATCTTCGCAGGCGATAACGCACTGTTCGAAATCGCCGAATCCATTTGATCGGCGGGAGAGAGATCTGCGGGTTGGGTGGTGGTCGGTATCGTCGGTTGGGATTGGGCAACCACCGTTTCGGTCGCATCCGTCAACGTCGGCGTTGATTGTGCCTCTTGAATGGTTTTTGCAGGGGGCTCTATGGATGGAACGGAAGCGGCAGCGAGCATATTGGATTGCTGCGGTGTGGGAATCGATCGAGCGGGTGGGCCACCCGCGGGTTTGTTGGATGCCACCTTCGAAGCGGTCGGATTCGACGCTGGGAGTTTGGGAGGTTGGACGCTTGGCGGAACCGTTCCTACTGGGGCCGCGGAAGCCGATTTGGGATAACCGGCCGTTTCGGCGTCGGTTCGAGTCTCACCGGTGGACTTGGACTTGGAACCTCGCAATGATTTCGTCCATTGACTGAACCGCGAAGCAAGTGTGTTCGACGAAGGCTTTTCCGGCTTGCTCTCGGAGGTCGGGACATCGGTCGATGTCCAACTCTTGGCGACCGAATCGTTTTGACCCGATGGGGTCCGTGGAAAGGGTGCCAAGGTCGAAGGGGAGGTGGTGTTTTCGAGAGACCAGTCGCGGCACTTTTGAGCGACGCGTTCGATCGTCATCTCATAGGTCGCTGGATCTTGGCTACTGATATTGCGATAGATCTCGTCCCCGTTTGGGTAGAGGTATACATCGGTAGGCCACCGCGAGACTTTATAGCGGCTGGCGATTTGGCGTTCTTCATCGGCATTGATGCGAACGGCAATGAGTTGATCATTGATTGCATCGATCAAGTTTGGATCGCGAAAGGCTTTCTTCTCCAGCATTGCGCAGGGAGGGCAGTTATCGCCATAGAAATGGATCAACACGGGTCGCTGCTGATTGCGCGCATCCCGCAGGGCGTGATCCAACGTATCCTGCCAACGAATCTCGTCTCCAGGGGGAGGAGATGCTGAAGAAGGAAAACCCGTTAATACGGTGGAGCAAGCAACCACAAAGGCGACCAGCACTAACTTCGATGCGTTTCGAAACATACCAATCTCAACATGGGAAGTTGGGCTTCGGAATGCAATGCTTGCAAGTCGAGTCCCTGGAGGCTTAGAGGCTGGTGGCAGACGATCGCGGACTGCACGGGTCCCATCTGTGATCTTTGAATCGGTTGTACGAATTGTGCGGGTTAAGGAATTTGGGAAAAATCGGGAAAACCGACATGGAATCCGGGTTGTGGAGCCATTCACGCTTGACAGTAGTCAGCGATTCACTAGGATTTCAGGGAAAGGTGCGAGACGGCTTATGCTAATGTCTCAACTGGATCGCTCCCAGTCTTTGGTGATTTGCGATCCTCTCTACTGCGATGTAGGCACCCCAGTTTGGATTTGGGCAGCGGAGTTCTCTCCAGTTTCCTTTTTGACCGCGTTCGGTCGATTTGCTGTAAGTCGTGACTGATCTGCTAAGCAGGATGTTTTCCTAAGCGGATCGTTGATCGCAATTCGCGAGGAAATAAATGCTGCGTCGTTCGCACTTGCGAAGCAACGTGTGCTGAGCACCGGTAAACATGCGGTTTGACCGCAACTGCTTCGCGAAACCCTTTGATTTAAGAGTTTTTTTGAACTGGATTGGTCCTGGATTCCCAGGATGCTTCATCGTACCGCTTGGTCATGCAGTGCGAGGTGTTCAGGACGTCTCTCTACTTTTTTGCTATTCGTAACTGGTTGTTCGTTTCGGGGACCATCCTTGGTGGAACCAGACCGACCCTTCGAACACGACTTTCTGCTGGATATTCGGTTTTATGCCAAAGAAGAAGCGATTTCGTTCTCGCATTCATGGTGATGATTTGGGTTCTGGGGGATCTGCATCTGCCCCCCGCCCTAGGGTTCGGCGCCCTCGTCGCCGACATGGTCCTGGCTACCAACAAGCATTTGGACGGGAAGGTGAACCGGCACCCGCGGACGATGGGACCGCCACCGCGGAACCCGAATTGGATGAGGAGGGGAATCCTATCCCACGAGCCGATTCGGCACCCACCGAAGAACCTGGCGTGGAGTTCAACGGGATGCTCGAAATGCATCCCAATGGATACGGTTTCTTGCGTTCGCCCTCCAATAACTATTCCCGCGAGCGTTCCGATCCCTTTGTGCCCGGGACGATGATCGAAAAGTTCCGTTTGCGCCAGGGGGTCAAGATCCGAGCGGTCATGCAACAGACTCGCCGATCCCAAGGCCCTCGCGTTCGCGAAATCCTCGACGTCGAGGGTATCAAGCCTGAGGACTACGCTGCCATTAAAGTCTTTGATACGCTCACTGCAATCAATCCCGAAAAATGGCTTCGATTGGAAGTTGGGCCTCAACCCATCACCAATCGAGTCATCGATCTTCTGGCTCCGCTAGGCCGTGGTCAACGTGCATTGATTGTGGCTCCGCCTCGATCGGGCAAGACCATCATGTTGCAAAACATTTCCCGTGGGATCGCTGAAAATTATCCGGACGTCGAATTGCTTGTTCTTCTCATCGATGAACGGCCCGAAGAAGTTACGGACATGCGCCGCAGCGTAACGCGGGGTGAAGTCATCGCTAGCAGTTTGGATGAAGATGTCGATTCCCACGTACGACTGAGTCAACTGGTGATCGACCGTTGCCGCCGATTGGCGGAAATGGGACGCGATGTATTCTTGCTCATGGATTCGATCACACGATTGGCACGTGCGTTCAACAAATGGGTCGGAAATTCCGGACCCACCATGACCGGTGGTGTGAACATCAAAGCCATGGACATTCCTAAAAAGCTCTTTGCGACCGCTCGGGCTTTTGCCGAAGGCGGTTCTTTGACCATCGTCGGCACAGCTTTGGTCGATACCGGTTCCCGAATGGATGAACTCATTTTCCAAGAGTTCAAAGGGACGGGAAATATGGAACTCGTGCTCGATCGCAAATTGGCCGATCGACGCGTGTGGCCTGCGATCGACATTACCCAGTCCGGTACCCGTCGCGAAGAATTATTGCATGATCCGGAAACCTACCATGCGGTCACGATGATTCGGAGAACATTGAATTCGATGAATCCGGTCGATGCGATGGAACAGTTGACCAAGCAGCTTGGGAGATTCCAAAGCAATCAAGAATTCTTGAAGCTTATCGCCAATGCCAAGATCATGGATTAGCGAGCTGTCGCTCGTGTGATGTCGGATCAAGCCCCACAACGTTTCCCAAAAACCGCTCGCATCAAACGCCAGCGCGATTTCGATCGCGCGTTCGGCTCGGGGCGCGTTGTGGCCGATGGCGTGCTTGTGATCCATGGTTGCGCGAATTCCAGTTCAGAAACGAGACTTGGAATTTCGATCTCAAGACGGGTCGGCAACGCGGTTCATAGGAATTACTGGAAGCGGATTATTCGCGAAGCGTTTCGGCGCCAGAGAACGATGCTGCCCCCTGGATGGGATCTCGTCGTTAGGCCCAAAAAAGGAGCTGTTGCAGACCCTCACGCCGTCGCCAAATCCCTGGTGTATCTAACTCGCCGCCTAGCGAGACGGAACCACTCGTAGAACTCGACTTGAAGCCCATCCGTCGAAGCCCAACGTCGGCTTTTTCGATCGCTATTCGCTTCTCTCACGCCGGATCGCATCGAGCTGTTCGCGAACCCCTTCCAGCAAATAGTCCCAGTCCATGGCCGGCCCAGGATCGGATTTGTTCGGCTGAACATGGTAGTGTCCGAGGATGCCGCGAAAGGTCGCCCATTGTTCATCGGTGAGCGTCCGATCAAACACTTTTCCATCGGGCATTCTCGGTGCTTCAGGCCGTAGATTGGGAAAGATATCGCAAAGTGCCGCGGACAATCGAATGAGTGCTGCATACTGCTGGGGCGTATAGTCGTACTGACGATACTGCGCGTCTCCTATTTTCCCGCGGATCGGATTGTTGCGGCGCGGTCGTAACAGGCGTTCGCGAAACTGGGACGCACCACGTACGTAATTTGGAAAGGTCAGAAAGGTCTTTCCGTCGGTGTCGCTCTGGTACCACGCTGCAAGCGCATCTTCTTTCTCGTTGATCGGGTAGGCACCAATGTTTGCGATCTCGATCCCGATGCTGCGATCGTTGCTTTTGGTGGCGTGCCAAGCCCGTTCCTTGAGATCCAACGTTTGATAGATAGTGCCATCCACATCGAGCAGAAAATGGACGCTCAGTCCTCGACGATCATGCAGGATGTAAAAACATTGGGCTGCAGTACCGCACACATCAAAATGCAGAACGAATTGATCGACCTTGTCTTGGAGAAGTGGCAATGACCAGCCACCGCCACGCACTTGCTCCAATTCGTGGGGAGTAAAGGCCGTGCTTGCGGAACCCCCGAACCGCAGCCCAAAACGATCTGGGCTGAATTCTTGAGGGGACGATCCAAACTCTACTTTCCCTGCTTTCATGTCGTCGACCGTCGACTTCCAGTCCCGGCGATCGAAATCGGAAAAGCGTCGCGTCGTTCGATAGGCATCGAAGCCCTCGGCATCGATCCAGAGTTTGACGGGAGTTCCGATGCGATATAGTTGCCCGCAAACCATGATCTCATCGCCATGACGAGGCTGGAAACCAAGGGACTTCGTATCTGCAAGCTGGTTTGTGGAGGGCGAAGGTGGCGTTGGATCCGAAGGAGTTTCTTGCCCCCAACCGTACTCGGCACCCAAACAAACGACGGACATCGCAGCCACGTATCTCCACAGACGCTTTCGGAGTATTGGACTCATCGCAAGTTGGCTCCTCTTCGATCGAAACGGATGGAATCTTTGGTTTCAACTTAACATGCCCAGGAGTGCTCTTCCATCTGTTCAAGTTCCGATCTTTGAATTCACTGAGAATGGTATACTCCTGACTCTGTCATTCGTTTTAAGTTGCGAACTTTTGGCTTCTCCCGTACTCGTACTCAATGAAATGGTACTCGTACTCGATGCGGTATTTCCGATTACGAGTACCGCTAACGCTGAGTACGAGTACGAGTACGAAAAACTCTGGGATCATACGGATTGGGGTTCCGAGAGGCTCGAAAAGCGCAACTTCAAAGGTCATTCCCTGCTCCAGCCGTTTCTATCGAGTTACTCAATGCAACTTCGCATCTCGGGCATTGTTCCGCCGTTGGTCACACCTATGACGGCACGCGATCGATTGGATGCAGCGGGTTTGGAACGGTTGATTGAGCATGTCATCGTCGGGGGCGTTCATGGCGTCTTTGTTTTGGGAACGACGGGAGAATCTCCGAGCCTCAGCTATTCCCTCCGGCACGAAATGATTTCACGCACCGTCCATTTCGTTCGGGGGCGCGTTCCGGTACTGGTAGGGATCACGGATACGGCATTTATCGAATCGGTTCACTTGGCAAAGTTCGCTGCAGAATGTGGGGCCGATGCTTTGGTGTTGTCCACGCCGTATTACTTTCCTGCCGGCCAAACCGAGTTGCGATACTATGTTGACGAATTGATCCCGCAATTGCCGTTGCCCGTCATGCTGTACAACATCCCCAGCTTGACGAAAGTCGCCTTTGAGATATCGACACTCGAAACTTTGACACGGCACAAGCAAATCATCGGTCTCAAAGACAGCAGCGGCGACCTGGATTACTTTCAGCAGTCGTTGAAACTGAAACAGCAACGACCCGACTGGACTGTTCTGATCGGGCCCGAAGCGAAACTCGCGGAAGCATTGCGATTGGGTGGGGATGGTGGCGTGGCAGGTGGTGCCAATATCTTTCCAGCTCTATTCGTGGCCTTGTTTAACTCTGTCCGAGCGAAGGATGCGAAGTGGGAAGCATTGCAAAAACAAGTCGAACAGTTGCAGGGCATTTATGATGTCGGCAAGTATGCCTCGCGGTTCATCAAAGGAACCAAATGCAGTTTGTCCTTGTTAGGGATCTGCGATGACTTTTTAGCAGACCCGTTTCACCGTTTTCGACCGGAAGACCGACAGCGCGTGGCCGAGGTATTGAAAAGTATTGAGGGACTCGGTGTGCGATGACAGAACTCTGCGTCCATGTAGAACGATTGTCCTCAATCATTTCCTGACAAGTGGTACTCCGAGTGCCGGATGGCACGAAAAGAATCTTCAGCGGGTGGTCTCGCCCACCGGAGTTTCCCCACCTTCGGCGCAAGAGTGCCGATTGGCATAACAAGATCCAAAGTCCTTACAAAGCATTACGACACAATTACATCATGGTTCTCACCGCCCCTGCCGGGGCTAGGGGTCAGTTAGGGGGATCGAGTCCGGTGGTCGTGGACCACCGGCATGGGATCTTGTCGGCCCATCCGGGCCTGAAATGCGGTTGCGAACCCTACGCTGGCTTGATTCCCATTCGATGGTTGAGCTGAGTATCCATTTGAGAGGCAAACCCTTTGAGAGGCAAACCCATGGATTAGCCATCAGTGTATGGACAGTCTTTAACGTAAGCCATCTTCGGAAACATCGGCGGGATTGCGGCCGAAGAACGACACAGAGCCAAGCATCGCACGGTCCGTTGCATTCAATGATGGGCAGCAACTTCGTTGATATCCAACAGATCGCGATGATGTTTGTGGAGCCAAGAGGTAACCGTTTTTGCGGTTCAACCGAACGCTAACGCGTTTCGGCGAATTGCCGCGACTCACCGAGCTATGTGCTTCGTGTGGAGGTGGGGCGAACACAAACTCGGATGTTCTTGGATGAACGTGCTGCGTTCATTGCAGAATCGATTTCATTCAATGGAAATACAGGACCTACCAATTCTGCGAAAGGGTATTTAGATTCCGCATGTTGCATGAAATGCACTGCCGCCACCAAGTCCTCAGGGCCGTAATTGTGGATGCCGATCAAGCTGATCTGCCGCCGCACCAATCGCTCCATGACGATCGGTAGGGGTTCGGATGGAAAAACGGCACCTACCAAACCGAGTCGCCCCCCCATCCGGAGCGATTCGATCCCGAGGCGGGTCGCATCATTGTGTCCTGTGCATTCCAAGCCGATATCGAATCCATGCTTGGTGATTGGCTTCCATGAACTTGCATCCGTTTGCTTCCCAGAGAATACATGCGTGGCACCAAAACGACTTGCCAACTCAGCTCGCTCGAGAGATACATCGACACACACGATGGGTGATGCCCCCTTCTCTTTCGCCATCGCGCAGGCTGTCAGCCCAAGCATTCCTGCACCGAGAACAAGGACCGAGTGATCCTTGCCAATCCCCGTCACACGCATCGCTGCCGCAATCGTGGACGTTGCGCAGCTCAATGGGCAAGCCGCTTCCAGAGAGATCGAGGGGGGAAGTCGCACGATTTTGGTCCCTTGGACCAGAATGCAATGCCCGGAATACCCACCTGAAAATGGGTTGCCTCCGTCGTATGCCTGATGACCATACTTGAAACCCATCTCGCATTTTTGCGGTAGTTTTCGGTGGCAGTAATAGCACTGATCGCACGAAGCAACCACAGCCCAAACGATACGATCTCCGATATGAAGCGGTGATCCAGCGAGGTCGCAGTGCACCGTATCATCTCCAAACGCGACAATTTCACCGACGATCTCATGTCCGAGAATGGTGGGGAGTGGAACGCTACGGCGTCCGTCCACACTGTGCAGATCGCTACCGCATATCGTACATGCGAGAACCTTCACCAGGATTTCATTTGAGCGAAGGTCTGGTAGTTCCCGTTGCAAAAACCGCCAAGGTTGACTGCTTCCATCAAATATCGCCGACAGCGTTGTTGTCATTGGATTTTGAATCAAGTATAGAATCTCGTGTTCAGGATGGTCCATGATATCATCCTTGGTGCATGCTCTTGTTGGTCACGATCGCGTTGCGTTGCGATCCCAAGGGGGCAATGGCACGCGTACGAAGAGGATTTTATGGCTACCGAACAAACCCGTTCGTCAAATCGCGAAAAGGTTCTAGTCGTCGGCGCTGGGATTGTCGGGCTAGCGCATGCATGGTCGGCTGCCCAGCGAGGGCATGACGTCACCGTTTTTGAACGATCACCGCGTGCATCGGGGGCATCGATTCGCAATTTTGGAATGGTGTGGGTCATCGGGCAGTCGGACGAAGCGCAGGACATTGCGAAGTTATCGCGAGAACGTTGGTTGAAAGCGGGCTCAGGTGCTGGAATATGGGTGAATCCGTGTGGCTCCCTGCATTTGGCACATCGGGAGGACGAATGGAACGTGCTGCAAGAGTTTTATGACTTATATCGCGATCGTCCGCGCGGCTTATCCTTAAAACTTCTCACTGCCGACGAAACCTTGAAGCGTTCACCGGCCGCCAACCCACGTGGATTACTGGGGAGTCTTTGGTCCGATACGGAATGTTGCGTAGACCCGACTTCGGCCATCCGAGCCCTGCCGGATTGGCTCCACCGAGAGTGGGGTGTGCAGTTTCATTTTCAGACGGCCGTATCTCACGTCGAAAGTGGAGTGCTGATCACGAGCAATGGCCAACGGTATGCCGCCGATCGCATCATCATCTGCTCGGGCGACGATCTTTTGACACTCTTTCCTGAGGTCTACGCGGGGCAATCGATTCGGGCTTGCAAACTTCATATGATGCGGACAGTTTCCCAGCCAACACCTTGGCGATTGGGGCCTCATTTGGCAGGTGGCTTGACACTCCGGCACTACCCAAACTTTCGATCTTGCCCCACTCTGCAAACACTGGTCGATCGCGTTGCGCGAGAAAACCCTGAGCTCGATCGCTATGGGATTCACGTCATGGCATCCCAAAACCATTTGGGGCACGTGGTCCTGGGAGATTCGCATGAGTACAACGAAACGATCGAACCCTTCGATAAATCCGAAATTGATCAGCTTATCTTGAGAGAGTTGCACAAGCTAATGGTGCTACCAACCTGGGACATCGACGCTCACTGGCACGGCGTTTACGCCAAGTTTACGCAGGGCATTGCTTTTGAACAAATAGTTGCACCGGGGGTTCACGTCTGCACGGGATTGGGGGGGAATGGCATGACGTTGTCCTTCGGAATTGCTGAGCGGGCATGGGGCCGATGGCTTGATCAGAACATAGGAGAGTGACGCGATGGGGATTCTGGCATTTGATCCTGCTGCGAAAAAAGCTACGCGGAGTATTACGGCGGCGATACTCGACTGGGCGGGAACGACCATCGACTTTGGAAGTTTGGCCCCGGTCTACGTCTTTCGAGAGATCTTTCAACGCAGTGGAATCGAGGTCACCGAAGCAGAAGCACGAGGGCCGATGGGGCAAGCGAAAATCGATCACATTCGATCGATGTTCCAAACTGAAAGGATCGCTGCACTGTGGAAAGACCGATATGGGCGGATGCCCTCCGAAGTGGATGTCGAGGACCTGTACGCTGATTTTCTGCCGTTGCAAAAGCAGGTTCTGGCTCAGTATGCCCAGGTGATTCCCGGCGTGCCTGAGGCAGTGCATCACCTTCGAGCGCGGGGCATAAAGATCGGATCCACCACAGGCTACACGAGGGAACTGATGGATGTGGTGGAACCCCTCGTTGCCGAACAAGGATATGCGCCCGAGGTCACTGTTTGTTCGGACGAAGTCGCTGCGGGACGACCTGCGCCGTGGCAGAACTATCGTGCGGCCGAGAAGCTTGGAGTCTATCCCATGCAACGAATCCTCGTGGTGGATGATTCCGTGGCTGGGATCGAAGCAGGCCGGCATGCAGGATGCTGGACGATTGCGATCGCTGGTACCGGTAATGCCATGGGTTTGACCCTCGACGATTACCGCGAGTTGCCTCCGGACGAAAAAACAATGCGTTTGAATCGTATCCGGGATGCCTTTGTTGCGAACGGCGCGCACGTTGTTTTGGAG
>JBAWXH010000109.1:0-9918 GCA_037144155.1 Planctomycetota bacterium
ACCACCAATCTCCCGATCAAATACCTTTAAATCAACAAGCCGGTAAGCGACCGGCAGAGGCGCTTTGGTAGTGCTATATCCAAGGGTTATTTCCAGTCCGTCCGAAGATGCAGGTTCTAGCATCCCACTGCCCGGCTCTCACGCTTCGTGCTCTGACGGGGCAAGCCCGAATGGAAAGCAACAATTGGAAGCGACTAGCCGTTAAAAAGCCCTTGGCTCAACCAATCAAATCCTACGGACTCGATCCATTTCTTTTGCCATTGTCGGCAGAGGGGTCCGACGGAACCATCTCCGATCCGCTGGCCATCGATCGATGAGGCGTGCCATAGGCAGCCTGAATTGCCGGTCAGCCAAACTTCTCGGGCCGTTTGCAGTTCTTCGAGTCGGATATCGCGAAACAGGATGCGTTGGTCCCTCTCCTGGAGGAGCTGGGTCAATCGTAGAAGCGATGTTCCTATCAGGACATCCTCAGGGAGCGGCGATACGAGGTCTCCATCGATTGTTACCAGGATGAGATTCGCGACCGACGTGTCTCCCACCGACCCGCTGTGGGTTCTCAAAAGTCCGAGGGCCTGGTCCGACGAGGCCATGGCATTGCGATCGGCCAGATAGTAATTCAAACGACTGCGGGACTTGGTAGCAGCTGGCCAACAATGTCCTGCGCCGGTTTCCCATGGGCTACTGATCAGGGGGGTGCCCACTTCGTACCAGCTTCTGAGGCGTTTCCATGGCAAGGGCTGCAAGTGAAGGATCGATTCAAAGGTGGGATCCATCATGTGAGAGCCTGGCGAGACGACAACGACGATGCTGGTGTCCCTTTGGTTGCGGATCCAATCTGCATTCAGATGGCATAGTTGCTCGACAGCCGCGCGGATGGAATCGATTCGGCTGGAATCGATTCGGTGCGGGGAATGAAGCCCAAGCATTTCCAAGCCGCGAGCCAATCGTTCCCAATGAGCGGAATGCGACGGAGATTTTCCGCCAAAAGTGCGAAGTCGTTCAACGACAAAGGCACCATGCGTGGCGCCTAGATCATGGACTGGCCACGCGAGTGCTTCGTAAGGCAAAGCATCGTATTGGCCAGTGGTGTGATTCCATTGGAGGCCAACGCTATTGAGAAGGGCAGGATCCAAGCGGTTCGTTCCAGAGAAGATTGTCGATCAGAATCCGAAAGTAGGGGCACTCGGCATAATAGCTCTTTTCGCTATGGGTCGTGCCGATGACTCCACTGCAATCGTATTGACGAATTTTTGGTTGTCCAGCCAATGGCTCGGTGGCACGAGGATTCGACACATTCTCGAACCCGGCAAAACCGGCTGCGATAGGGCGAGTGAACCGATCGAGGAAGCGAAAGCGGCGCAGAATGGGGTCGCTCGAGTTGTAAAGATTGATCATAGCGTCCACGCGATCTAGGGCGGCATGATGTTTTCCATTGGGAGACAACCACGTTCGATCGACGGCTGGCGCGACCAGACCGACACGATAGAGCGTATGAACACTGCCCGATTCGGCAACGTTTTGATGGAGAAGCCCTGGGATACTACCGCCGCTAACCAAATGCAATGCACCGGTAACGGTGCGACCACCCAACGAGAAACCGAGCAAGCTGATTTGAGGACGATCTCCGAGCTTTTCCAGCAACCATGCCAGATACAGGGATTGGTCTTCGGCACCGAGGGAATTTTCGACGACATCCCGGAGAGCATGGGGCTCACGTTGGCTGGGCCACGAAAGCAGGATCAACCGATAGGGGCGTTGGGAACGGGCTCGGAGGTATTCATTGACGATGCGGACGCGATTACGTGTGTTGTTTCGTTCCATGAAGTTGCCATGGACATAGAAGATGATCTGTTTTCCATCATCGACGAGGGCGTTCTCGAGAGAGTCCTTTCGCCAAAGGCCATGCCGGAATCGATGGACATCAAATCCGGGGTTGACTGTGTTGATGCATCGAAATCGATCCGGCAAATTGCGCGTGGAAATCTCCCAGATCTCGGAGGCTTCCTCATCGCTCTGACATTGGGATTCGATGACGGAGTTGGAAGACTCTGGTTCACCCAACCCAGCTTGTGATATCTCGCCTGCGACTACTTCGCTCGGAGAATCATCAACCATTGCAATGCGTGGAGATGAAAGGGGTGCTTCTTCGTCGATGAATCGGGTGCCTGCAGCGCTCAGGAGACGATGATCAGACGTCGCCATCGAAAACAATGAGGTCAGCAGAAGGGTCGCTACAGCGACCTGAAGCTGAGCGGGCGTGCGGCATTTGCCATGAATGATGCAGCTTGCTTTGGCATGCGTTCGGAGTACCACGAGGGTGACGTAACGCTGGATTTGTAACAACATGATTTCCCGTGACTGCATGGCGAGGCGACAACATGGGAATCCGATCCGCGATCCATCCTCCGATGAACTGACGAAAAACTGTAACTCTTGAAATGGATAGGAGCGTTAGGAAAAGATGACGGAATGTGGAAATTATTTCGTCCCCGATTTGCATGACCTGAACGGTGACGTAGAGTTGCTCGACGAAAAATCGTTTGGATGATTCGGTCCCAGGGTTCTTCAGAGGTAGAGACAAAATGAGAAATACGACTTTGGCCATTGCAGCCATCCTGTTGGGCTTTGCAGGTTGCAACACGGGTGGGAACTGTACCTCCATGCGACCGAGTATTTTTGGTCGGATGGGAAATTGCTTGGGAGGTGCGAACAATGTAGGAGCACCATGCAACGCAGGTGCTTCCTCGGGCTCGCATTGCGATCCGTGTGAGGAAACCGCTCGACAAAGCGGATACGGCGAACAGGTGATTGGGTCCTATGAAACCCCGATGGGCTCAACTGTTGGCGGGACGATCGACGGAATTCCCGTTGGCTCCTCCGTGTTGCCCCCAGGAGCCTACATCGGTTCACCGACCCCCAGCTCCATCAATCGCGGAGAAGTGATTCGACCGAAGCCAGCCAACTAAGCCCTTCGGCGCGGATGTTGGTGGGAATGTCCGTAGCGCATTCGAGCGAATGCCATTCCACGAAAAAGCATGCGTGAACGTGCGGAATTGCGGCCATATTGCCGAAGAATCGGAGTATGGAGGCGTGGCTACTTTCGAGTTTTTGACGTAGATGCAGAGCATCACGGCTTCACGGATGTTACATCCTGACCCACAATGCGGTTCCATGAAAATCGATTGTGAGAAAGGAGAACGTCTTGGCATCAGAAACAGCGACCATAGATAAATCGGGCGAGCGCGTTCAGAGAATGTTCGCGGAAATCGCACCGCGCTATGACTTGCTCAACCACACGTTATCTCTCCACGTCGACCGATATTGGCGGTGGAAATCGTTGGGTTGGTTAACGCTGGAACCTGGGTTGCCGGTGCTGGATGTCTGCACTGGGACTGGGGATTTGGCATTGGCCATGTCCAAACGATTGGGAAGCGACACAGAGGTCGTGGGAAGCGATTTTTGTGCCCCGATGCTTGAGATCGCGCGACACAAGCAGGAGCGGCAACTGCGGGATCATTCCCAATTGCGTTTTGTCGAAGCGGACACGATGCAATTGCCATTTGAGTCGGACTACTTCTCGGTCGTTACGGTGGCGTTTGGATTGCGCAACGTTTCCGATACGATGGCCGGGTTGCGTGAAATGCTTCGGGTGACTCGACCGGGTGGTCAGATTGCCATCTTGGAATTCTCGAAACCGACGGCGCCGGGATTGAAGCAATTTTATGACTTCTATTTCCGAAGTGTTTTGCCACGCATTGGCAACACCGTTGCAAAGAATTCAAGCGACGCATATCGCTATCTGCCGGAGAGTGTCAGTCAGTTTCCAAGTGGCGAAGAGTTAGCCAAATGGATGCGAGAAGTGGGCATGGAATCGGTGCGTTGGCACGCGATGACTTTAGGCGCCGTGACGCTGTATCTCGGCCATAAGCCAGCATCGGCGGGGATCTAGGGAGTCCATCATGAGCGATGGTTCGCGACTTCCATTGGTTCTCGCAGTGACAGGTGCCAGTGGTGCTGCCTATGGAGTCCGTTTGCTGCAACAATTGTGTTTGGCGGGAACGGAAGTCCATTTCCTGATCAGTCCTTCCGGTGAGGCGGTTCTTTCGCAAGAGTTACGAATTGAATTGACGGAGGGACGCGATCGGCTGTTGCCCCTGTTTAGGTATGCATGGCCGGAGCCGGCACGAAGCTCCGCATCGCCGCCCGGAGAGTCGATGCGGAGATGGACTCCGCTGAATGAAAGCGAGATCGAGCACGCCCTGGACAGAACGCGTGAGCACCATTATCGCGACTATATGACGCCGATTGCGAGCGGAAGTTTTCTGACACGGGGCATGGTGATTTGTCCTTGTTCGGGTGCGACCTTGTCTGGAATTGTGCATGCGGCGGGAAACAATCTGATTCAGCGGGCTGCGGATGTGCATCTCAAGGAACACCGCAAGTTGATCTTGGTGCCGAGAGAAACTCCGATGTCGGTCTTTCAGTTGGAGAACATGTTGCGAGCCTCAAAGGCTGGGGTGCTGGTTATGCCGGCCATGCCGGGTTGGTATCACGGAGTATCGACACCGGTGGATTTGATCGACTTTGTCGTCGCTCGGATCTTGGACCAATTGCAGATACCTCATGCATTGATGAGCCGCTGGGCTGTGGATCCAGTGGAATGTTTGCCGGAGCATGCTCGTACCGGAGACGAGTAAATGTGGCTAAAGGGGAAACGTTTTTTGGAGCTGATCCGTTTCAGCCATACCCTCTTCGCTTTGCCGTTTGCATTGCTGGCTTCGATTTGGGCATGGTGCGTTCCGGCGCCGGAGGGGGCTGTAACGCGAGGGTTCCAGGTTCGCGACGCGGTGGGAATACTGCTTTGCATGGTGTTGGCTCGCAGTTTTGCGATGGCGATGAATCGATGGTTGGACGACAAGTGGGATGGGGAGAATCCGCGAACCGCAGGGCGCCATTTGCCCGCGAAGCTGTTGGGTCGGACGGAAGTGTTGGTTTTTGCAGTCGTCTGCGGCATCTTGTTCATTCTCTCAACGCTTCTTTTTCTGCCCAATCGGCTCCCAGTTCTTTTGAGCCTACCGGTGTTGTTGTTTCTCGCAGGTTACAGCTTGGGCAAACGCTTCACGTGGATGGTTCATTTTTGGTTGGGGGTGGCACTGATGTTGGCGCCGATCTGCGCGTGGATCGCGATCCGGGGAGAGGTCGTGCAGCAGTACCCACAAGACCTGCTGCCGGCGACGGTCCTGGGGTTGGTGGTCATGCTGTGGGTGAGTGGTTTTGACATCCTTTACGCCTGCCAAGACGCCGATTTTGATCGTGGTGCAGGATTGCATAGCATTCCATCCAGATTCGGGATTAGGGGGGCACTTCGGGCCGCCCGGTGGCTTCATGGGGCGATGTGGTTGTTGGCCATGGGAATGACTTTTTGGTTTCCTGAGTTGTCGTTGGGTTGGATTTTTCGGGTAGCCATCCTTGGTGTCGGAGCGTTACTGGTTTTCGAGCACAGTGTCGTTTCCGAAAAATCCTTGGACCGCATGCAACTGGCTTTTTTTCAGGTGAATGCGATCGTGAGTGTCGTCATCCTAGTCGCCGGTTCGCTGGATGCATGGTTACGGTAACGGAGGAAACTTTCCGAATCGAGCCATTCCAGCGGGGATGATCGATTGTCAACAAACCGGTACAGTAACGGTTTATCGTCTTGCAACGCAACCTTTCCCTATTTTGGTGCCAAATCACCGCCATGATGACTCCGCAGATTCGCGATCGATTTCGAGTGGTTCGAGACAAAGTCGAACAAGGGGGCCGTTTGGATCTCGACGACGGCGTGTTTCTCTATTCGCCAGAAGTGCCTTTGCATGACGTCGGTGAATTGGCGAACGAAGTGCGTGAGCGGATCAATGGCAATGTGGGCTATTACAATATCAATACCCACTTGAATCCGACCAACGTTTGCGTCTACCGCTGTCGCTTCTGCGCCTTCCGTTCCGATCTGCGAGATCCGAAGGGGTACGTGATGAGCGATGAGCAGATCCTGGCACGAGGCCAGGAAGCGATCGATAACGGATGTACTGAGATGCACATCGTCGGGGGACTGCATCACAAGCTCGGTTACGATTGGTACCGAGGCATGATCGAAAATCTCCACAATGCTTTCCCGAAACTGCATCTCAAGGGATGGACGGCGGTGGAGATCGACTGGTTTGAGTTCCTGACCAAGAAAACGAGCAAGGAGATTCTGACGGATCTTCGCTCGGTCGGACTGGGGAGCATGCCTGGCGGTGGAGCAGAAATTTTCCATCCGGAAGTCCGCGATCAAATTTGCGAACACAAGGCCAACTCGCACAAGTGGATCGAGATTCATGAATCGGCACATGAGATAGGTTTGAAGACAAACTGCACGATGCTGTATGGTCATTTGGAGAATGCCTATCATCGCATCGATCATTTGCTCCGCCTTCGGGAGTTGCAGGACCGCACGGGTGGATTCCAGACGTTCATTCCACTCGCATTCCATCCTGAAAACACGAAGCTGTCCTGGATCAAGAAACCCTCTGCATTGATGGACCTCAGGACGGTAGCCATCAGCCGACTGATGTTGGATAATGTTCCCCACATCAAGGCTTATTGGATCATGCTTGGGGTAGGCACCGCTCAGACTGCTTTGGCATACGGGGCAGATGATCTCGACGGGACGGTCCGGCACGAGTTGATTTATCATGATGCCGGTGCAACGACACCAGAGATGCTAAGCGTGGATCAGATCCGTCATTTGATCACCGAGGCGGGTCGGGAACCGGTCGAGCGAGACACGATCTATCGCACGGTTCACCGCGATCTGAATGATTTTAAGGAGTGGCATGTCGGTGAAGATGTGCCTGTTCATTTGCCGGTTGGATCCGCTGGATAGACAGATAGATTGGATGAAAGCACTCAATCAGAGCCGCAAGCGTAAGTGTTGAAGGTGCGCCATTTGCCTTCCTGTCGTACTCGTACTCAATGAAATGGTACTCGTACTCGTACTCGATGCGAAGTCGTCGAGTACGAGTACCGCTAATGCTGAGTACGAGTACGAAAAAACCTGGGATAATAGGTATTGGTGTTTCCAAGCAATCGAATGGCACAACTTCAAACAGCGCAAGCGCTAAGCACTATCCTGCCCGACGCCACAGCTTCTTAATCGACTTTTCTATCTTCTTCATCCAGCGTCGTCGCCGCTTGAGCGGGGCAATACGAAGGACTGGCCGATGGGTTTGGATGGCTTCGTCGAGAATGTTGACGGTTCGCGAGGCGATATCCGCCCAGGAGACCCCGCTACCGAGATTCGTGGCCCGAGCCAATGACTTGAGAGAGTGACTCCGTTCGCACAAGGAATCCCATGCCTCGGCAATGTCTGCTGGGCAGTCGGGATCCACCCACAAGATGGCGTTCGACCTTGAATCGTAATGCTCGCGAAGAACAGGAATATCCGACGCGATGACCGGCAGTCCGCGTTCGATGGCTTCGTGAATAGGCAACCCCATCCCTTCGGCGCGGGTCGGCATGATCAATCCGAGAGCATTCGAGAGTAGGTCTTCGGATTGTTCATCGGAGACGTAACCCAAAGCCCGGTAGTCGATATCGGTTTGAAGTCCTCGATCGCGGATGGACTTGTTCAAGCGATTGAGGTAGGGGTTTTCTTTGAGTTCCTGATGGCCAATCGATTCGGTGCCGTAGCCGCATAGAACCAATTGGACATCTTTGCGTCGACGCTTGCTCAAGGCCAACATCAAGGCTAGGTGATTTTTGTGCTCGGATACGTTGGAGGGATAGAGCAAGTAGGGTTGCGGGATCAAGGGTGTTGAGGCTGGCGTGGCGAGCGACCTCTCGTGGCTGAGCATTTTGGGATCCGATGGCGATGCGATATGGGGTAGGACGACCACGCGTTCTATCCCTTCGTCCCCCAAGATGTCTCGGAATCGCTGTTGGGTGTATAGCGAGGTGACAATGACGGTCGAATAGCCCATGACGCAATGTCGAACAGCCCGTTCCATTTCCTCGATGAAGGACCGAGTGGTGTGGAAGCCATAGGCATCGAGCAGGATCGTGTCCTGGTAGATACAAACCGTGGGGATGGAGACGTTCGGGATATCCACGCCATGGGGCCATGTCATATAGACCACATCGTTTTGGGAAACGACTGATTCAATGCGGGTATCGGGCGTTATCAGGACGCGCCGAACTTTTGCGTTCCAACTTCCTTCGGGAAGGAGATGTTCGTAATCTTTGTGGATAGCAGCGGTGATGGAGGTTACCTGCGGATGCTGGCTAATTTGATCCAACAAGTTTGTGAGTAGGTTTAGTCCCCCTCCCAAAACGTAGGTTGGGTTCCAGAATAGGATGTTCATAGCGGGGATTCCAAGGCGATTGGAACGAATGTTTTTTTCCATTCGGAAGTGCAGTACTGGGACTCGAACGGTTTGAGAATCTGCTTTTGAGCGGTGAGAAGCTTCGTACGAAAATCGGAATCCCCGTTCTGAAGGCGTTGGATTTTCTCACGAGCTTCGGTGTAGCTATGGCACAGGCCTGGCTGGTCCGAGCCACCGCATTTTTCAAGCAATCCGCCTGACATGAAAATCAGTGGTAGGCCGGCCACGACCGCTTCCAGAGGGTGGTAGTGCAAGTGCCGTTCTTCCTGCGAATGGTAAAACATGCAGAGGCACGAATTCATCAGTTCATCGTACGTGGATCGCTCGATGAAGCCCAGGATGTTCGGGTCACGTGTCGTTGGTTCTGTAGGTGGGCCTCCCAGATCTTGTCGGCCCGCGATGCAATACGGGAACTGGCCAAGCTCTTCGACGAAGCGCTGATAGATCCGACGGTAATAATCGATTTGATCGATATTCGGACAGACGAAGAGGATACGAGGATCGCCGCCGCGCCACGTTTGAGGTCGGCTGGCGATGGAATCGGGGAGTGCCAGGGGCATAAAGAGGGAGCGAGATTTGAGAAACGGCTTTTCGTTTTCGATGATCTCCCGATAGGCAGCAGCCAAATAAATACGATTCCTGGCGAGAAACATTTCCCTCATGATCGAATTTTTGCTGCGGATACCGACTCGCCGAACCCACCGGCGATGAATCCCAAGCAACGCGATTTGAAAACGATGCCAAGTGCTGGAGTAAGAGTTTTTCTCAAGGGATTCGAGCGGAACGGTATCGGTTGCCGATTCGTAATCGAACGTGCTAGCATGTCCAAAGGCGCGCATGAAAATCGTGCCTCGGAAGGTTTGCAGCATGTAATACAAACCGGGAAAGATGTAAGCGCAAATGCAGTTGCCGAAATGCCTGTTGATGATGTCGGCTGTTTTTTTCGACATCGGTGATTCGTAGAAGTTGAGCGTGTTGAGATACGCCAAATCCGCTGGCGGGATGCTGAGCGATGCGTCGAATTTGTTGGTGACCGTTGCGGTACGACCGTTAGGGCCTTGAGGGAGATGTTTGGGGACGAAGACCTCGAAGCCCTGTTCGAGCAGCATGGGGACTTCCCAGTCCATCAGTGTCGTATGGTTAAGGATCCACATCACCCTGCGATTGGCTGGTAAATTCATCAAATGGCGTGGTTGGCGGGTGACAGTAGAGTACGATCGGCAAACCATGCGGGCCGATTGCGGCTGTGCGTTCTATCAAACGGCGGAAGTCGGTTCAAGATTGCTTCGCAAAGCCCCCATTTTTCCAATTTGATTGCTAGCATTCCCAAGGAGGGGCCTGGAGGGCAAAACAAGGGATTCGTCAGAGCACGAAGCGTTGGCGCCGGGCAGTGGGACGGTGGAACCTGCATCTTCGGAGGGATTTGGAATATCGGTTGGATCTCGTACTGCCACCGCGCCGCAGCCGGTCGCTTACCGGCTTGTTGATTTAATCGGTTACTTTTTTGGGGGGATTG
>JBAWXH010000110.1:0-9486 GCA_037144155.1 Planctomycetota bacterium
AAAGAGAAGCTCCGAAAGTGCCTTGAGAACTGGAACAAAGGGGACAACGGCATTCGGGAATTCCAACCAAGTGCACCGCGTACGTCATCCGCTCGGATCGCGATATCAACTCACGTTTTTTAATGAGCCAGTTGGGACCGCCAGTTACGCTCCGAAGGATGGCTCGTATTTCCTCTATACACGGGACGTCGGAGGAAACGAATTTGCGCAGATCTATCGATGGGACTTAGAAACTGGAAAATCAACATTGCTCAGCGATGGGGGAAGATCGCAGAATGGCGGTTGGATTTGGAATCGAGCCGAGAAAAAAATCTGCTATGCATCGACACGACGCAATGGATCCGATCGCGACTTGTGGATCGCCGATCCCAAGGATCCGGCTTCCAATCGACTTGCTTTCGAGCTGAGCGGAGGTGGATGGTCGGTGCAGGATTGGTCCGCCGATGATTCTCAAGTCCTGATCAAAGAGACGTTGTCGATCAACAAATCCAATCTGTACTTGGGTGATGTCGCGACAGGCAAGTTCCGGCCGATCACGGACTTGAACGAAGACGTGTCGTGGGGAGAAGCTGCGTTTGCACCCGATGGTAAATCGATGGTGGTCACGACCGATCGCGGGAGTGAATTCCAGCAACTGGCGCGGCTAGATCTAGCGACGGGTGCCATCGAAACGTGGACTGGCGACATTCCCTGGGACGTGGAGAGCTGGAGTTTCTCTGAAGACCGTCAGCACATTGCGTTGATAATCAATCGCGCTGGGATTTCGGATGTTTACGTCCTCGACGTGGCCACGAAGAAACGTCGGCGCGTCGACGGACTTCCGACCGGGGTTATTGCTCTGGGACCTTGGCGAAAAGACAACTCCGAGTTCGGACTGACCGTCACATCGGCGCAGAGTTCGTCCGACGTCTACAGCGTTCAAAAGGATAGCTTGGAGGTTACGCGTTGGACGGAAAGCGAAATGGGAGGTGTCAATCCCGACGCGTTGGCCGTCCCGACATTGATCGAGTGGAAGTCGTTCGACGGGAAATTGATCTCTGGGTTCCTCTATGAACCAAAGGTTGTCAGCGAGCAAGCCAAGGCCCGCGGCCTGCCGGTCATCATCAACATTCATGGTGGACCCGAGGGGCAGTCTCGCCCGAATTTTCTCGGCCGAAATAACTATTTCATTCAAGAGCTGGAATGCGCCATCATCTACCCCAACGTGCGAGGAAGTGTCGGGTATGGCAAGTCCTTCACGAAGCTCGACAATGGCTTCCAACGATTGGATTCCGTCAAAGATATCGGCGCCCTTTTGGATTGGATCGCAGCCGATCCCAAGTTTGATAAAAGCCGAATCATGGTGACGGGCGGGAGCTATGGTGGGTACATGACCCTGGCCTGCGCCGTGGAGTACAACGATCGTATCGCATGTTCGCTGGATGTCGTGGGGATCTCCCACTTTGGGACTTTTCTAAAGAATACGGAGAGCTACCGGCGGGATTTGAGGCGCGTCGAATATGGGGATGAACGTATCCCTGAGATGAACGCATTCTTCGAAAAAATGGCTCCTCTGAACAATGCCCAACGAATCACTAAACCTCTTTTTGTTGTTCAAGGAGGCAATGATCCGCGCGTGCCATTGAGCGAAGCCGAACAGATTGTGGCAAAAGTCAAAGGGAATGGCGGCGCGGTTTGGTACCTCATGGCCAATGACGAGGGGCATGGATTCAGAAAAAAGAACAATGCCGACTTCCAGTTCTATTCGACGATACTCTTTGTCGGAAAGCATCTTTTGGGGAAACCATGAACGATCCCACCTCCCATTCCAATCCATCCCCCTCGGAGATGAGCGATTCATTGACAAACCCAATGGAATCCGGCGGCCCGCTCGGCTTGGGTGATCCGCGGGCCAAATTGCGATTGGAGCCAAAGACCGAAGAGAAGCGTCTGATGGAGATCGCTCTGGATTTTCTCAATCAGGAATCGCGGAGGTCCGATCGCGTCGCAGCCATGTCCACCGGGCGTGGCCAGGCCGCCGAAGCCGTCGCGCGACAATCGGCCAATGCACCTGTGCTACTTTGGTACATCGATCTATTCCATTGTGAGCGAGCGATCCAGCATACTCGGTTGCAAAGGATCCACGATCCGGCAATCGGTGGTGAGACGACCCTGGAGGTCGATCCACCCTCGAATCTTCGCATCGAGTGCATGGCCGATCTCCCAGAACAGGAATTCGATGTGGGGCTATTGCCGCTGATCACCAGCGGCGAAGAAGAATTGGCTCGCGATTTTTTACAGCAGTTCTACGATCGACTGACCGTAGGTGGGACTTTGATTGTCTCCGTCGATAATCCGACGGATCGTTGGCTGCATGAACAGCTAAAAGTTTACGAAAAGAGCGTTCGAGTCCGCCCCTTTGCGGATGGGATCGTCTATCTCATTGAAAAGACCAAGCCCCTCAAGAAGCGCAAGGACTACAGTTGTGAATTGGCATTTCGAGACTGCGATGAATTGATCCGACTGGTCACACGGCCAGGAGTGTTTTCTCATCGGCAATTGGACAACGGCGCCCGACAATTGCTCGACGCCGTCGATGTCTATCCGCAAGCCAAACTCATCGATATCGGATGTGGGAGCGGGTCGGTCGCATTGGGATTGGCCATGCGCGATCCGACGGCCGAGATCCATGCGGTCGATTCGAATGCACGCGCGCTTTGGTGTGTCCAAAAAGGGAAAGAGCTTAACAAGCTATCCAACATCACGACACAACTCAGCGCCGATGGTATTTACGGGGAACCTGGTCGCTTCGACATGGCCCTTGCAAACCCTCCCTACTTTGGCGATTTTCAAATCGCAGAGAAGTTCCTCACGGCAGCCCATCGGTCATTGCGCAGCGGGGGAAGATTGGTTCTTGTGACCAAGCAGCCGGCGTGGTACGAAGAAAATATGCCTCGATGGTTCTGCGACAGTGAGGCCTTTCCGTCTCGACGCTACCACATCGTCTCGGGGGTCAAGTAATCAACCCGTAACTCCGAATGGGGGACAGCCTTGCAACCATCCGAGGAGCCATTAGAGAAAGAGTCATCCAGTCAATAAAAAAACCCACCGGCGGTACGCCGGTGGGTGGAAAACATGTTGGTTTCGTCCATTCCACGGACGCGTCGCTAGGTGACGACTTCTTTGATCTTTTGCAAGAAGTGAATGCTACCTTCCTTGCTCAGTTCCTTGGCATGCTTCTCAGCTTTCTTGACGTCCTCGTATTCGAAGACAGCAATGCGCTTGAGGTGTTGGTTGAAAACGCCCCAGTAGAGCTTGATCCTAGGTTCGGCAGCTGCCTTGCGGGTACGCTTTGGTTTCGCTTCGACTGCGACGGGGTTTTGGTCGACTTCCGTGGCGGCCTTCTTCGTACGTTGAGATTTCACAACGCTTGCCATATGAGGCTCCAGACTTAATAAGAAGAAAGCAAAAGGGTGGACCGCTGAGAAGGGACGCTGCGTTGGCCAAAAGGAGGATTGCCAAATTGGGAGGGAAACGTTTCCCAGCGGAGTAGCCTTTATTATAAACCAATCCCGGAAAACTCCCATGCTTCCCCGGACAAGTGTTAGGAAATTCCTTTTCGGGGAATTGGGGGTTTTCGACAGAGAATGACTTGACGGACGACACTCCGCCAGCCCTCAATGCTCAAGAACGAGGGCATCCGAGTCATTCATGGCTGCTGTCGCCACGAATGATTTCTACCAAGAGACTCGTTCGGCGATAAACGTAGTGAGCGGGAAGTGACGAAGGATTATCTCGGGCTCATGTTCGATGAGACAGGTGAGATGCGAGGCCACCCCCGGCATTGCGCCTAGTATCGATATTGCAGACCGTAACTGAGGCTGTGGAGCGAGAAATTGTCTTCTTTGAGCGTGAAGGAAGGCCTCGCCGCACCGGTCAATGGATTGCTTAGGTTCGATGCCATTTGAGGATCGATCTGGTCGGCCGCGCGGACGACCTTGGGCAGTTCCAAGTAGCTGTAGCCGACAGTGGCATCAAGGTTCTTTGTCAGTCGATAGCCCAACGTGACATTGACTTCCGGTGAGATGATAAACGTGTTCGAATGGTAGACGCCGTTGTTCGTGCTGCGAGCTAACAGTCCTTGATCCGTGACGCTGGGTGGATTGGTCGGAACCGTGATGCTTTGGAAACCGCTGATCGTGACGTTCCGTTCCAAATTCCCTAGACCCAATTTAAACAATCCCGAGAAGCTCCAAGAACGCGCATAGCCGGTTCTCGATATACCAAGCACACCACCATTGAATTGATTGGAGGTGCTGAAATAGTCCCGCAATTCGAGAGTGTTCAGACTAGGAATCGACGCCGAGCGTGTGGCTACTGAAATTTCGTCCGATAGCCGCGCGGTCTGATAGCCAGCCAGCAATTCGGTATGGCCGAGATAACTGCGTCGCACCACGCGCTTTAACAACAAATCCCCACCGTAGATGTTGGAATTGGCTTGGGACAACGACGAGCCGGTAGAGATTCCCGGTTCCAACACGGAAATCGACTGCTGGGTATTCGTCGTCGGATCCAGGTACGGGCGGACGATCGATGTTGGGTTGGCAACGTTGCTATCGAATACCAAAGACTGCGAGCTTGGATCAAAGAATCGGAACTGAATCATATTGCATCGGTTCTGACCAAAGGTCCAACCCAATTCCCCTCGCCAACCCTGAACTGTCTCGTCCATCGCATTCGTACCGCCAAACAGGTCACTGGAACCTGCGGTGCCGATGGCAGCCGTCCGAACGAGAGCCGGTATGTTCTGATTCGTTTGCCAGAACGTGGCAGCCTCGACGCGGGCCGAGATGCGGTTGAGTTGATTCAAGTGAGGAAATGAGATTTGAATGTTCAGCGAAGGGACCGAGCCACACTCACACATCCCAAAGGCCGAACCGCATTGGTCGCATCCCAGCAAATTGGGATACGGTTCAGTACCTATCCATTCACCCTCCCCTAGCTGCAGGACTTCGGAGGATCCTGCATCGCGAATGTTTGGATCTGGAATCGCTTCCTCACTCACGATGGTTTCTGCCGACCCATGCGATTGGGCGACCGAATGTTGGTGTGAATGACCTGGATGGCAATTGGGACAGGAGGCGGTTTGAACGGAACCGTCGATGACTGCCTTGCCGGATCCGATTTTCGGTTGAGATACAACCCGAACTGCATTCGGATCCGAAGCAGTCCGCACGTTGGTATTGGGAATGACGCGTAGGGGTTGTTGGGTGGAAGGAGTTGAACTCCCCGTCGGTACTTCTTTTCTTGCCTGCGATCGGCGAACTGGTTCTGACGGTTCATCAGTGAGGACTTCGACAAAACTGGCCTTGGATGCCGTCCCTCTTCGAGCTTGACTGGCATTGGAAGAGGTTTCGGCAACAGCCGAGCCTGTGCGAATGCCGGTCGTTTTTACGAGGCGTTTGGCAGGAGCAGGTTTGGCAGAAGAATCTGAATCTTCGCTCAATCGCCGATCCTCACTGGGAAACGAGGTATCCGTCTCCGATGGGGCAGGATAAAAGTCGCGTTGGGTTTGACGGCCAGTTCGGAGCTGTGCCGAGGCTTCGTTTGCCCAAAGGAGTGAGGAAGCAACAGCGATGCTGAATGCTAGCCTGGCGAGCTTCTTGGAATGGTGCGACAGATGATTCGAACGACACATGGAACAGATCCTTCGGTGGAGCAATACGGCTCATCTAGCAACAATTCTTCGGCCTTCGAACTCCCAAAGCCTATGGGCCAAGCACGCAATCCGCCAAGCATGGAAGCGTTAGGCCAGCGACAGTAAACTGGGCCAGCTCAACGAAACGCTAGCGTTTCACGAGCGATGCCCATGGGAGATACGAACACCTCGTTGTTGAGGATCGGCGTTGCGGCTTACGGAAGTTGAGCAAACTTGGTCGGATTTGACGGTCGCGCAATAAATGCTGGCGCGGCTGTGTTTGCTGCATGCGTTGGTTTTAAATTCGAACAAAGATCCGTCGCCGATAGAGCCAGTGGAGGACCAACCAGAAGAAGACCAAGGTCATGGCTCCGATCAGCATCGGTCGAAAGGCTTCGTTCGTAAAGCGATCGATCAGCCATCCGAAGTGCCTTTCGAGAGCCGCATGTGTCGGTTGCTCCATGGTCCAGCTCATTACGTAGGCGACGATTGAGTTGGCTCCGATGACCATCCACGGATATGCCCACCATGAAAAGCGAGCCACGTCGCAGATCCAATGCAGAGCCAGTAGCCATAGGAAGCAAATTCCACCGCTCCAAAGGGTCCAACTGGGCGTCCATATCCTCTTGACGATTGGACACGCTCCGAAGTCGTCGAGAATCAACGCGATCGACAAACACGCAAGACCGGTGGTCAGCAAGAACATCGATCGATTCCATAGATCGGGTTCGGATCGCATCCATTTACCTGCAATCAATCCCAGGACCATCGTGGCCAGAGTCGGGATGAAACTGAGGGTGCAATAACCGCCGGCGGAGAACAGGAACGGCTTCTCCCTGGCAAACAGATTCATCCACCACGTATCAAAAGCCCATGCTGGATTGCTGTTCTTGTTCCAATGCGCTTCAAAGCCGGTAAAGTGCTCGGGCCAGTTGGCAGGTACCCCTACGCTTGTGGAATCGAAATCGGGGCTCGGCAACGGGTAAAGCGCAAACAGGGCCCAATAGCCACCCAAGAGGATCGCTGTCACGAGGAAGAGCCATCGCGTTCCTAGCGAAGCGAACAAAAACAGAATCCAGTATCCGAGGCCGATTTGCGTCAGCGTGTCATCAAACGTAAAGTTCGTATGAGGCTTGCCCAGGCTGCGCAAAAAAATCCCTAGGAACACGAGGAGGCAACTGCGAAAGAGCGCGTGGAGGAACATAGAACTCCACGACTGTCCGGTTTCGATCCGTCTCGTCGTCGAGAATGCCAACGCGGCTCCGACGAGGAATGAAAAGCTCGGTTGAATCATGTCGTGCAGTGAGCAGCCTCGCCATTCCACGTGCGATGTGTGGTACGAGATCCAATCAAACGCCGTTTGCACCCAATCTGGAAATCCCGACTTGTGCTGATTCAGTTGGCTCCAGTGGAGCACTTCTGCGAGCATCAGGAACATCACCATACCGCGATACACATCGATGCTGATCTTTCGTCCGCTTGCGGTTGCCGACGACGTCGCCTCGATTGGCCCCGGCCCACTCGCAGGATTGAGAAACGCATTCATGCTGGCACTCCGACGGGAAAGTAGGGAACGGGATAGGGTCGTGCCCCAGGATTGGAAATGCGACCCAACCTTAATTGTTGCCGCGAAACATGGGTATGAAAAAGTCGATCAAGGGAGATGCAGCGATCAACAAAAATCCGAATAGCCAAGGGATGTTATCCCACAAGGCAGGCGGGAGCATGGTGGCCGCGGAAATAATTCCGATGGCCGCGATGAAAAAGAACTCCAAGCGGAGAGGGCGTTGCCAGGCGGAGAACCAAAGCAGCACAACCCAAAATGCAATGACCAATCCCACCCGCCCCATCGCCATCCAGCCAAAGGTTGCCAGTAGGACCAAATGGATGAGGAAATAGAAAGTGATTCGAAACGAAATCAAGGATCGATATTTGGCAATTCGGCTCATATGCCAATCTATTTTACTCGCCCTGACGGGGCGTGGAACCGATGCTCGTGGTCGAGCAATTGCTGTTTGACGGTGATCCCCCCAGCAAAACCCACGAGTTTTCCGGTGCTGCCGATCACGCGATGGCAGGGAACGATCAATCCGATCGGGTTTCTGCCCAACGCTGCACCCACGGCCCTGGATGCATTCGGTGATCCCATCATGCGAGCTAGTTCGCCGTAGCTGCGGGTTTCGCCGTAGGGAATACGGCACAGCAACTTCCATACGCGCTGTTGAAAATCGGTTCCTTGAAGAAAACAAGGAACAGAGAACCGAGTCCGCTGACCTAGAAAATACTCGCGCAGCTCCGTTTCCGCTTGGACCAATATCGCATCATCGCTGTCCCAATCGATTTGGACTGGAATGCGTTTGCAAGGGGCGCAATCGGCGATTGCCTCCTCAGTGGCAAGATCCCGGACATCAAAGTGCAATTCGCGGAGTCGACCTCCCCAGCTCACCAGCGCAACCGTCCCTAACGGGGTTTTGGTCGTGCGAACATGCCGAAAAGCCTCGGGCAACGATTTCGGTCGATGGTCGAGTGTTTTCGTCATCGAAGATTCCTCAGTGGGGTTCGCAGTGAAAAAAGCGGATCGCATCACCATTCTGGCTGGTTCTGCATCACCATCGCAATGACACTCCCCAAAATGATAACAGACAACATCGCTCCAACCAGCATCCGAATCCAGACGCGTTGATTCTTAATCGTGGCATCCGCTAGCCCCACCGCGCTCGGCAAGAGTAGGACCGCGCCTGTCAGCCAAACTGGCGGCGGTGTAGACACATAGAATTGGGACACCGCCAAGCATGCCACCCCCATCCAAAGGACCGGTATGATCGCGACGTTCAACGGCCAGCCCATCGGCAATGCCGTTGGTGTGGAGATTCCAAGAGAGACCACGCTCAATCCCACCGCCAAGCCCAGCCCCACCAAAGACCACTCCCCCAGCATCGCATAGGACTGAAGAGCCAAGGCGGCAATGCAGGCGAATTGCATGACGAGGACGAGAGGGATCCATCTTCCACCCGGCCGACTGGCAATCGAATCGATGGCCAGTTGGTTCCATGCGGCAGCCAATGTTCCTACCACCAACCAGACGACCACATCGGTTACCTTGTCTTCCCAGCCTTTGCCTGAAGGCAAGCAAAACCACAAGCCAACCAAAAAAAGAGTTGTGCTCAGAGGGTGTATCCACGAGGCATACGAAACCACGGATGGGATCAGGCAACGGACGATCGCCAGCAGAAGAATACTGGCTGGCACAATCCAAACCATCCACATCCATGGTTCGCTTGCCGTCCATTCCTTCCAGCGCGTTGGCTCGAGCAACAGTTCACGTTGCCACAGATCGGAAACCAGGGGACCTGCCGCGACGAAGAACGCTCCGAGCAACATAGCCCATGGTACCGATGCACGCGACTCGGAGTCCGTTGCTTGGCTCCGTCCGTGGCGCGCTAAAAGCAATCCACCTGCGATGGATAGCGCCAATGGAACCGCAAGCCGCTGCAATGCGATTCGGGTTTCAAATCCTAGTTCCATCTCGCTTCACCTCATTCATGTATTTCTTCCGTCACCCAACTGGCCTCGTTTCGCGATACACGGAACGGAGTCTGTGGTCGTTCGCGTCGACGAGAGTCGAATAGGAACGTCTATTCCAAGCATACAGACACGACTACCTGGAGGCAGGACTTTCGAAGTTGCGCTGTTTTTGCTTCTATCGTACTCGTACTCAATGAAATGGTACTCGTACTCGTACTCGAACATACCGCATCGAGTACGAGTACCGCTAGCGCTGAGTACGAGTACCGCTAGCGCTGAGTACG
>JBAWXH010000111.1:0-9234 GCA_037144155.1 Planctomycetota bacterium
TCCTATCCCAGAGAAATTTCGGAGCGTCAACGCGAGCTACGAATCTGGTGAAGTCGTTCTTCGTGGCGTGGTGGCTACCGAGGCAGATAAGCGCCTGATGGAGCGTTTGATGAAGTTGGAGCCCGGGGTAGATTCGATCCGGAATGAGCTGACGGTCCAGGCCACCCCATCGGAGTCGGTCCAAGCTGTGCGGAACCGCTAGAGTTCGCTGGAACATTGCTCAATCCGATCGATCCTCCACTGCTGCTGTCCGTCTTGCTATCGGTGGATGGGGCGGAACCGTCGTTCTGGGGTGCACTTGATGGTTGGACGAAGCGGAATGGCCTTGCTGTTGGCATTCCTCCCGGATTCTGTCGTACTGGCAAGGATCCGCTCAAATTGATGGCGGAACCTTTGGTACGGGTCACGCTCCAGCCTGCGGAATGGGTGTTGTTCGAATCCACTGTGATGATGGGTTCGGGCGCAGTAGCATTGGAATTGGAAGTCGCGGTAGGAACGAAGGCGGCAGCCGGCATCACCGCAGTTTCCTCGGGTGGACGGATCGTGTGTGCAGCCGATGCACTGGCTTGCTGTTGACTGAGATTGGCTTCGAGGGCTTGCTGCAACATCGCTGCGGCGCGCTCGGGTGGGACTTGAGGACGGCCCTGCAAATGTCTTGGCATCTGCAATGTCGTGGTGCGCGGAGTCGTACCGGAAGTGGCTCCGGAGGGCGGAATTGAGGACGAAGCGTTGGATCGAGCCCCATTTCCAGCCGGACGCTTGGCAGAAGCTTGTATGACTTCGTCAAAACCGTCTGATCCCGGTGGACCTGGGAGTAGCAGCGATGCGGGCTTGCCCTTGATCAATCGTCCTTCTTTTGTCCGAAAGGTAGGGATCAACATGATCTTCTTGGCTTCACCGGGTGCAGCATCCCACGGGATCCAGATGCTATAGGATGCCCCGAGCTGACTTTCCGAGAAGTGCTGCGTGAATTGCTCTGCAGTGAACTTGAACCGCTTATCCGCAGACTCGACCGACATCCCAGAGTGATCTCGGTGCGTGTCGTCGAATCCAAACACCGTCAGCTCACCTTCAACCGGGATCGCTTGGCTCTTCTCATTGTAGAAATAGAGCCGTCCACCAAATCCCCGGGTGGGAGGCTTGCCTTCTGCGGTGAAGATGTCGTGCGACCACGTCACGTTTACACTCTGTGGAATTTGGTATTCCTTTTTCTTCGCCCACGGCCAAGAGCTTTCTTTTTTCTTGCCTTTGGATGTGTCCCCGGTGAGCGACGCGCATCCGGCACACATCACCACGCACAGCATGGATCCCAATACCAATCTCGATAGATGAGTCGTGGTCATAGAACGCGGTACTCTGGTGGATAGTAGATGAAGTAGAATTTTGGAACTCAATCAACAAACGTTCGTCGCAGCGACTAAGGAAGTCGTATTCCTTGAGTCCCTGGTCCAACCGAGTTCTGTACAGAACCGTTTGGTGTCGACTGGTAGTTTGGTCGTTCGACGCGTCCCGCGTTGGGCGCAGGTGCGTAGTACGTATTGGGATTCGGGTTTGCGGGCTGGACGACGGCACCAGACGCTCCGTTCCCCTCGGATGGCAAGAGAGTTCTCGCGGGAATTCTGCTCGACGAATTCAAGGGTGCTGGTTCGCTGATTGGATTGGGAAGGCGTTGGCCAGCGCTATCGATGATGATGTTGTTGTCCATAGGCTGGTTGGGATTGAAGTCCTGAGTTGGCATGCCGGGATCGACATAGGTTGGTTGTCCCATTCCGCCGGGAATGCAGTTGTTGGGATCGACTGCGAAATCGACAGTCGGAGTTTCGTCCGGATAAATGACGGGAGAGGTGGCCGGACCCCATAATCCGTTTCCGGGAGAGAGGCCTTTGTCGCCGTATAAGTTGAGGACGTCAGCCAAACACCAGCTCATGCGTGACGTCTCCATTTGCTTGATCATCTCGAGTTTGTCTGGATCGTTGTAATTGATCACACGCGGTGTCATGACGACCAAAAGTTCACTGCGGCTCTCCGATTCCTTGTCAAAGCGGAAGAGAGCACCGGCGATGGGAATGTCAGCCAACCAAGGAATACGTCGCGATAAGGTAGTTCGCTGTTTGCTGATCAAGCCACCCAAGATCACGGTTTGCCCATCGTAAGCAGTCACCGTCGTTTGGGCTTCTGTTTGGTTGAAGGCCGGAGATTCCGAGCCGTTTACGTTGATGCCATTCAACCTGTCGATGGTTAAACGATTAACTCCGACGGTAATCTTGATGAGGCCGTCTTGGTTCGTCCGAGGTTGGATCTGCATCGTGAGTCCAGCATCCACGTAGACAACGCTCTGCGTGACTACTCCGAGCGAAGCGTTGGCTTGGCCGATAACAGGGATCTGCTGACCCACTCGGACCACCGAGATGTTGTTGTCGATGGTGGTCAATGTTGGCTTGGAAAGGATCTGAGCGCGGTTCACATCCTGGAGCATTCGGAACAGCATTCCAACCTGTTGGCTGCTGGCAGCCAAGACCAGACCGCCGTAGCCAAGCTCCGATACGCGACCCATTGCGAATCCGCTACTACTCTGCCCTGCGATATTGCTGGGGCGTCGTTGTGGGCTCGTCAGTTTGAAAGGACTATTTGTGGGAGGATTTTCAATATTGAACACGGGACTGGTCAAGGTTCCACCCGTGGACACGTTGCGATCGAACAGCAATGAGTCTTGCAGTCCGAGTTCTGTGCCCAGTTCAAATTTGTCATCCAGTGTGACTTCCGCGATGATCATTTCGACGAAGATCAATGGCTGTTGGCGATCGAGCCGCTCGACCACTTCGCGGATTTGGTTCATATAGCGAGGAGTCGCACTGATGACCAAGCTATTGGTCACCGGTTCCGCGACCACAAAGACTTCCCGGTCGACACGTTCGAATAAGCTGATCGCCTGGCCTTGAGCCAGCTGTTGGTTGATAACCTGGCGTTGGTTGTTCAGCAAGGAATTGAGCGCGGTGAAGACATCGATCGCGTTCGCATTGCGAAGCCAAATCACTTCGTTGCTGCGTTGTTGCCCACCGGACTCATCGAGGCGATAGAGCAATGCTTCGATGACTTCCAAGTCCGAGGCGGCACCCGAAGCGATGATCGCGTTGGTTCGGGTGTCGACCGAGATGCGAAGCTGCACCAGCGAACTCCCTTCGCCACCGGTCAGCGCTGCTAAGTTTTGCAAACCAATGGTTGCTATGTTCGTGTTGGAAGCACCAGCGGTGGCTGGCAATCCAAATACTTGTTGAAGTGTCAATGCCAGGCTTGTTGCATCACCGTTGACTACCGGATAGACCTTGATTCGAGCTTCGGCGTTCGGGATTTGATCTAGTTGTGCGATCAATGCCTCGATTAGCGGCATGCTCTTCTTCGGGGCTCTCACGATCAATGCATTGATACTCGGATTACTCGTGATGACCACGCCCGCAAGAATACCCGAGCTGACTTCGTCACCTTCCGGATTCACAACGGACAATCCACTGCTGGGGGGAGTTGATCGGCTGGATCCGGATGAGGATGAGGTTTGTTGCTGTTGTTGCTGACCACCCTGTTGATTGTTGCTAGAGGAACTTCCGGACGAGGTGCCGTTGATCGCCGATTGCAAGATGGGCTGCAGTTCCGACGCAATCGCGTTTTTGACTGGGAAGACCTTGATCGAATTTTCAGCCGGCGTCGATTCCACATCGATCTCGAGGATCAATCGCGCGACTTCGGCGATATCGCGCGGCGAAGCTTGGACAATCAGGGAGTTGGTACGATAGTCGGCCACCACTTTCACACGCGTTGCCAATTGCGTTGCACCGGCTGCATTGGCCGCCGGTGCGGTTTGTCCGGAAATATCCCCAAAGAAGTTTCGGATGATTGTCTCGGCATCCACTGCCGAGGAGTTCACCAATCGGAAGACTTTGAGTTGGTTGTTGAGGTCGATCGGTTGATCGAGTTTTGTGACCAGTTCTTTGATCCCTGTCAGGGCTTCAGGACGACCGATGAGCAACAGTGAGTTCGGTTGTCCTAACGCGTAGATGCTGATCTGTCCTTGACGCGGAGAGAAGACTTTGTCGTTGAGGTCCTTTAGGATCGGTTCTAGAACCACGCCATTGACGTGTCTCAGGGGATAGATCTCGATTTCGGGCTGCGTGTCTTGGCTCTGCTTTTTGATCTGTTCGATCACGTCGAGTACGCGCTGAACGTCCCGTTTGCCCCCTTTGACGATGACCAGTCCCAATTCAGGAACGAAGGAGATATCCACATCGCCGATGAGGCCTGTACCACTGCTCAGACTGTCTGGGCTACCGATTGCCGCCCCAGGAGCATTGTCCTGATCTTGTGGAATTTGGATGGTACCCGTGGCCTCGTCTTGAAGCGGCTGTTGGTAGGACGCTTGCTTGACCAAATGGATCGCACGCTCGATCCGTTCGGGTGTGGCTGGGTTGATGGGAATGATCTGCGTGGGACGCTGGGGATCGACTTGTGCCAAATCGATGGCTGTTACGACTGACGTCCACGCCATCACATCCTTCGGATTCCCCTGCATGCGGACTTCGTCGTTGCGACGATCGATGGTCATTACTTCGCGGGGGCCCGCATCGGTCAGCATCTGAAGCTGAGCAATCTCACCGTTGTTGATCGTCGAAATAGTCAATCTCGATCCGGCGATGTGTGAGAGGGCATCCTCAAGTTCGCGCCAGGTTACGATCTGCAGCTTGTATTGACGCGACTGAACCGAGTCGTGGACGATGTGTCCTCGGGCATCGGTCTTCAATGTGCCCGTCCGCGTCTTGATGTCTTCCACAGCCAAAGCAATTTGGCGTTGCGTGGTTTCCGGAGCGAGGACCATGAGTCTGCCGCTATTGGGCTCGGTCGTGATTCGGATACGTCGGTCGGAACCGAACTTGGCTTGAAGGCTCAGGACGGAGTCGCCGACATGTTCCAGCGGTATGTCATAGACTTGAAGTCGAGCGTCGCTAGTACTGGCGGATTGGGGTACGGCCGGGACGCCATTTGGTTGTTGCGTCGGTACCGATTTGCCGGGTTGCGATGGCAAAATCATTGGCTGCGAAAGAGTCCCGGTTCGCGGCGGTTGCGCTGCAGGAGTTCCCGCACGGTTCCCTAGTGGGGTCCCTTGTCCTAACGCCAGAGGCCCGAACGCAACGCACGCAGCCCAAAGACCGGCAGCGCGCAAATGCTTCGCGAATTGAACTCTCCGGGAACGGGACTGGTCTTGGACGACGCGCGATTTCCGGGACTGTGCGTATCGGTGAAAAACGTGCCTGGTTTTGTTCACGGGATCTTGCCTCACTTTGGGATGCTCAAGGACTCACAGCGCAGAGTCCTAGTAGTCCGAATCATCGGAACATTCGGACGAGTCGCTTCAACCAAACAAGTCAACCGACTCGTTAAATCTTGACATTTTCCCCGATGTCGAATTGCCCAAGTTCGCCAGATCGACCATTCCAATGGCGGAGGACCGATTCCTTGCAATTTCGAGAGTGCAGCAGGATCTCAATGCTCTTTAGCCAGGGACCGCAGCATCCGACAGACAGTGGACCGGGGGACGGGACGCCGGTTGCGGAAGCTAGCAATTCTGCCACAATACGAAGGTTTCCAGGATCTTCTACACCTTTCCAGGAAACAGCACCCTATGGACGACAAGCTCGCGTACGAGGGCATCACGTTCGATGACGTTCTCATCGAGCCCAGTTTCAGCGAAATTCTTCCCTCGCAGGTCGACGTCAGCACGCAGTTGACCTCCCGGATTCGTCTCGAAATACCTCTCTTGTCGTCGCCGATGGACACGGTGACCGAAAGCGAGATGGCGATTGCCTTGGCCAAAGTGGGAGGCCTAGGGATCATCCACAAGAATATGGATGTCCATTCGCAGGCGGCGGAGGTGACAAAGGTCAAACGATCGGCCAATGGCATCATTCCCGATCCAGTGACGTTGTTGCCGACCGACAGCGTAGCAACGGCGCAAGACGTGATGCGCAAGCAAAACGTATCTGGCATTCCGATTGTGGAATCAACTGGCAAGCTGGTGGGCATTCTCACCCGTCGCGATATGCGATTTCTTGAGTCGAGTGATCGTCCGATTACCTCTGTCATGACCCGCGAGAACTTGGTGACAGCGCAGGGGAATGTAACGCTTGCGGAAGCTGAGCGAATTTTGACGGATAAAAAGGTGGAGAAACTTTTGCTGGTTGACGATCAATACAAACTAACCGGACTCATCACGATCAAAGACATCGACCAGATGAAGAGCTACCCCTCGGCCTGCAAGGACGAATTGGGAAGGCTTCGGGTCGGCGCGGCGATCGGAGTGCATGACTATGAACGAGCCGAACAGCTCATCGCACGCGGGGTGGACATCCTCGTCGTCGACAGCGCTCACGGCCATTCGTCCAACGTCATCGAGACGGTAAAGAATTTGAAGCGTCAGTGGACGATCGATGTGATCGCTGGCAACGTCGCAACGTATGCCGGCGGAAAAGCATTGGTCGAAGCTGGCGCGGATGCGGTCAAAGTCGGAATCGGCCCAGGTTCCATTTGTACCACCCGTGTTATCTCAGGTGTCGGTGTCCCGCAAATCACCGCCATTTATGAAACCACCAAAGCTTGTGCTGCAGCAGGCATCCCAACCATAGCCGATGGCGGTATCCGCTACTCGGGCGACATCGTCAAAGCGATTGTCGCTGGAGCTCAAACGGTCATGATTGGAAGCTTGTTCGCAGGGCTAGCCGAAAGCCCCGGACGAACCATTCTGTACCAAGGCCGAACCTTTAAGGCCTATCGCGGGATGGGATCGCTGGGAGCGATGGTCAAAGGATCGAGTGAACGGTATCGCCAAGGGACACAGGATCAACTCTCCAAGTTGGTTCCGGAAGGAGTCGAAGGGCGTGTGCCGTTCAAAGGTCCATTGGCGGACTACGCTTACCAACTTGTGGGCGGTCTTCGGGCTGGTATGGGTTACTGCGGTACCCAATCCATCGCGGAACTTCGCTCGGACGCACGTTTCATCAAAGTCTCGGCCGCGACGGTGCGGGAAAATCATCCACATGACATCGCCATCACGCAAGAATCGCCCAATTACAGCCCGGAGGTTCACAGTCCCAGCGATAGCTGAGCCTCTTTCGGCGAACTCTTCTCCCTGTGGCAATCGTCGAACGGCCACCCCTATGCCGGGTGTTTCTCAGACGAATCGACGCCAACGCATTGCTCGTTGGCTGGCACTCGGCATTCTGGGGATCGCGTCCTCAAACCAACTGCCTACTGCCTATGCGCAGCAATCTGCGCCTCTGCAACCCGCGTGGTCGCCGTCTCCCTACCAAGCCCCAGTCCCAAGTCGAGCGCAGTCCTCGTCGGTCTCCTCCAGATCGGGAAACGTGATTTCCCAGGGAGCATCTCAGGGTCAAAGCATGGTCGCAGCGCAAGGTCAATCCCTCGCGACGACCGGGCATGCCAAATCGACCTCCACGAACGCCGAATCTCCAGATGCTCCCGTCCAGCGTTGGAGAAAACTGGATGCCGCATCTTTGCCGTCCAACAATCAGGCGTCCTACGCAAACACAATCGATGCTCCCTCGGGCCGAACAACTTCGGTGCAGCAGTTTGTTAACAATGCAAAGGATGTTCGCTCCACCAACTCCTCCTCCATGGTCTCGGCCTCCGCGGAATCGGTCGGGACATCCCATTCGAATTCCACAGCAGGATCGGCTCTCAGGCTTCGACTGAATCCTTCGGGGCCACCGGTGCCGGAATCCAATCGTGAGAATTCTATTGCCCTCACCAGCTACCAAACGACCGAGAGTCCGTCGAGTCGCAGCGAAGCACCTTCTGAAGCTTCTACACCATCGTCCACGTCCAACGCGTCCCGTTGGATCCAACGCGGAGGTGAGACGGGAGCATCAGGACTGCCCGATGCCGTTCCACTGGACAATGCACCCTCCGTAACCCGAACCATTCCATCGAACTCCCGTCGCAGTCTGTTGGTGAGAAAAGACAGTCTGGCAGCTCAAGACGTTGTGCCGCCCGGGAACGCAAGCCAAAACCCATCGGGAGAAGTCCCCAGTCTTCCAAGTCCTGTTCTGCCGATCCCGTCGGGTCCCCGGGGCGGATTCTCAAATCCACAGGGAGCTGCGGAAAACTTGCCGCCAACGTCCCTGCCTCAACGACTAGAAAGTCGTGCGAATCCTGGTATCCAATTGCCAGCTCCATCCCGAAAGGAAGGGACTGAGTTGTTGGAGCCGCCAGCACAGCTACCCTCGTCAGTGGGATCGAGCCTGCCGCAGGCTGGTAATGACTCCGCAATCCCAAGCCCATTCCCACCACGCAAAAAGACCAATGGAGATCTCTCTCCATCGGATCGTGAACAAGATAACGATCCTCCTTCGGAAGAGGATGATTTGCCTCCCATTCCCCCGTCGCGCAATGACCGTGTCGGGGCCAATTGCGATGCCATACGTACCTTTGCCGAGAGCGCAGATATTCGCCGAGTCAATGTCGACTCGTCACCCAGCTTTGTTCAAGGCTACCAAGGGTCGGATCGAACGGAATCCTTTACTAAGGACTCCTTCAATAAGCAATCCGCCAATAGGGTATGGCGTGCCGTCACCGGTGAACAGGTCGCAGAAGGTCGCTTGGTCGACGTGGTGTTTGGCACGGTCATCATCGAAAGGGCGGATGGAACGCGCGTCTCCTTTTTGCATCGCAAACTAAGCGATCCCGACCAAGTCTACGTGGCGGAATCCTGGGGGGTCCCGATCACTTGCTCGATTGGCCACGATTCGGTTCCGACCCGTCAATTTGCGGCAACGACGATGACATGGAAAGCCTCCGGTGCATGCCACAAACCACTCTACTTTGAGGATGTGCAACTGGAACGTTACGGGCATGAATGGGGGCCAGTGGTGCAACCGGTCGCGTCCACCGTCCGGTTCTTCGGCGACATAGCGATCCTGCCCTACAAGATGGGGATTCATCCGCCAAACGAATGCCAATACCCACTTGGCTACTATCGACCTGGTTCCTGTGCACCGTGGACAATCGGACCTGTTCCGATCAGCTTGAGGGGTGCCGTAGAACAAGCCAAATTTGTCACCGGTGCCGTATTCATCTTGCCGTAGGGATTATCCAAGACACTTTTGTCGTTTGTTCCTAGCATTTCACGACAAAAAAAGAGCCACTCCGTTGGGAGTGGCTCTCGATAGGCTT
>JBAWXH010000112.1:0-9052 GCA_037144155.1 Planctomycetota bacterium
AATCTCCCGATCAAATACCTTTAAATCAACAAGCCGTAACGCTCGCGGCTCTGATTTGTCCGATTGGGACGAACGGATGACGGTCTGGAAGACTATCCCACTGTGTTTATCCCCCTGTGTTTATCCCCCTGTGTTTATCCCACTGTGTTTGTCCTACGCCTTAGCGTTTGCATAGAACAAAAGGGCTCAGATCTGGTAATTGGTATCGAACAGAGAGTCATCGACCGTGCCGTTGCGAATCTTGAGCCGAGGCTTTTCTAAGACGACCGTCGTTCGCGGAGCGATGGAAGCGGTGACCCACACGCTCGAACCGATCACACTGTGATGCCCGATAACCGTTTTCCCTCCGAGGATAGTCGCGTTGGCATAAATCACCACATGGTCTTCGATCGTCGGATGCCGCTTGCTCCCGCGCACGAGATCGCCGTTGCCATCGGTTGCAAAACTCAATGCCCCCAGCGTTACTCCTTGATAGATTTTGACATGCTCGCCGATCTCGCACGTCTCACCGATCACGACTCCCGTCCCGTGATCGATAAAGAAATACTCGCCGATCGTCGCGCCTGGATGGATGTCGATCCCGGTTTGCTTGTGAGCCCATTCGCTCATCATCCGGGGAATGAAAGGGACTTTTAAGCGAAACAATTCGTGCGCGATTCGATACACCGTGACTGCTTCCAGCCCCGGAAAACAAAAGACGATCTCGTCCCGATTGGTTACGCTGGGGTCTCCTGCGTACGCCGCATCGACATCTTTGGCCAACATGGCTCGCAACTCGGGAATGCGCTCTAGAAGCGCGATGGCAATCCGTTGCCCTTTGATCTCGAAATCATCCGCTTGTTGGCATGCATCAACATCGGGATGGGCGATTCGACTTTGATGAATCAGGGCACGAGTGATTTGCATCGTCAGTCGATCATGCAGCGAGTCAATCAAGTTTCCAACATGATAAGTGACATTCCCAGCATGCAACCCTTCACGGCGGCGGAATCCTGGATAGAAAATATCCTTCATGTCCTCGAGGATCTGCACCACCACTTCGTACCGAGGAAGGGGGCAGTGCCCCAAATGGTTGATCCGATCGGCAGCGTGATACGAGCGAACAATATCCTCGGTCAGTCGCGGGAGCTGCTCCTTCAATCGAGTATCTGATGCCATGGATCGTCCCTCTTCGAAGCCTGTTTAGTAGCGGTTCACAACATGGACGAGCAATCGAACTCCAGGCGGGAGAAAATCGCTCATCGAAGGTCCAATAGATCTTACCCATCTCCCCTAGATCCAAAAGTGGACGGCAGGCCAAAAGTGGAGGAGTGTGGCGCTGGAAACCATGGTTCGTCTCTAGAGTTTATGGGGGAAGCCATCGAGCACGTCCCGACCGGCAACATGGATGATTGCAACGTGGATGATTTGAAGCAACGCTGGAAAAGCGTCACGAATGATCCTTGCAGCCCTTTTCAAAAACGGGTGTCAACAACCGCATAGTGAGCTGCAAGGCGCTCGTATTTGATGTTGAGCTTTTTTGGTTTTCTCTCGTACTCGTACTCAATGAAATGGTACTCGTACTCGATGGGGTCTTTTCGAGTACGAGTACGAGTACCGCTATCGCTGAGTACGAGTACGAAATACCGAGGAAGATCATGGATTGATTTTCCGAGACGCTCGCAAAGCGCATCCTAAACATGGCGATACTCGTACTCGATGGGGTACTCGTACTCGTACTCGTACTCAATGAAATGGTACTCGTACTCGATGGGGTCTTTTCGAGTACGAGTACGAGTACCGCTATCGCTGAGTACGAGTACGAAATACCGAGGAAGATCATGGATTGATTTTCCGAGACGCTCGCAAAGCGCATCCTAAACATGGCGATACTCGTACTCGATGGGGTATCTTCGAGCACGAGCACGATAAGGTTCGATGGCGCAACGGCCCGATCGGTGCAACAGCACACCGTTGCCCCACTTATTGCAAGTGCTAGCAAATAGATATTGCGCTAGCATTTAAAAGAACCGCTAAATGTTGTGGGTCTATTGTTTTCTGCCTTTCCTTCATTTACGTTTACCCCCGACATTTGCACGCCGATGTCCCTGGGTCGAGTTCGATGCGGAGATCAAGCCACTCGAGTCGGCCAGTGGGGCAAGCGGATTGTCAAGTGGAACCAATTTCGGAAGTGCGACCAACGCACTGCGATGGATTGCTCATCACCCCTTTTCCTTGAGGACCGGTAGACCGAACGTAGCCATGGATGGCATGTTTGAGATCACGTGCTCTCGCCGAGCACCGATCGCACATGCCGAACGGGACGCGGACGGGCTCAATGCACGGATGGCATTCGAGTTCAATTCCGCGAAGTTCAATCCCGCGAATCGTATGGCACTCTGGTCTATCACCACAGAATCGAATGGCGCCCGGAAGTTATTTTTCCATGCAGCGAGCTCGGAGTCGACGCTGTTTGTGAAGATCATTTCATCCTCCTTGGCCCTTGGATGTGAGCCCATCGTTGCGTGGACGCATGACGCGAACCCAGTTGCGTGAAATTATTTTTAACTGTCTGTAGGAGGATCCTTACGATGGCGCATAAGCCACTTATTGGTTTGAACTGTGATTTCCGAGGTACGCATCAAGGCACTCCAGCCTATTGCTACTTGGCCGCTGGTTACTTTGAATCGATCGTCAATGCGGGAGGCACTCCTGTTTTGCTTCCCCCCAGTTCGGATGTGGATGGTCTGGGACGCGTTCTCGATATGCTCGATGGCTTCGTGCTCGTGGGGGGAGGAGACCTTGATCCTCGCAATGATGGCTACATGCTTCACAGTTCGGTCCGTCCAATGGAAGCCCGCCGCGAAAACTTCGACCGACGCCTCGCGCAGGAAATTTCAAACCGTCGAATGAGCTTGATGGCCATCGGCGTCGGACTCCAACTGATCAACATTATCGAAGGTGGCAACCTTTACTACCATATTCCGATCGACCTACCCAATGCGATCCCTCACCGCGATCCCCAGGACCCCAACCATCGTCACTCCTTGGTGGTCGAACCCAACTCAATCCTCGGACGTGTCTACGGCGAAGGAGAAATCCGAGTGACTAGCCGCCACCACATGGCTATCGATCGGCTCGCCGATTCCTTCCGCGTGACCGCCCGTTGCCAAGATGGCGTGATCGAAGGGATTGAAAGCAACCTCGACGATTGGTTCGTCGTCGGATGCCAGTTCCACCCGGAATCACCCGCTGCCAGTGCCTTGGACATTCGTATCTTCGAAGAATTCCTCGAAGGCATTCAATCCCGAACAGGCCAATTGAGCTTGGCTGCAGCGTAGAGGTTCAGGCCAACGTTTGCCTCAGCAGATTCGGCCCTATCCCTCGATGGGGCCGATGACCGCCAACCGATGCTTGCCAAATGTTGCTTTCATTGAGATTTGCTCCGTATTCGAAGTCGGGCCCAACGCGCGGCATCGAACCCTTCGAACGAGACGTACCTAATGGATTCGGGTCGACATCCTTTCATTGAGAAAGCTGTCGCTGGCAAGGATGCCACGTTTCGTACGAACGACCACTCCCGTCCGAAGCCGACATGTCGCGGTAGCTTCAGGTCACAATAAATCCAAGTGACTGTTTTTCACGCGACGGAATTTCTCATTCACTGAATTTTCAGTGCCTCTTCTAGGCCCAACCGCGCACAAAAATCTCCAAAGGATTCGCTCCCTTGTCGCTGACTTTGAAAGGCGATCAAAAGAGGACGCAAACTGGACACAATGTTTTCCAGCGGAACGAGATCCTTAAAGATATACGCCAGTCGCGTACCCAACCGTGACCCACCCACATACAGCGTGTACTTCCCTTTCGCCTTTCCAACTAAACCGATATCCGCGTTGTATGGCCTTGCACAGCCATTGGGGCAACCTGTCATTCGGACCGTGAAAAGTTCCTTTTCCAAATTCAGCTCTTCGAGAACTTTCTCCAGTTCGTCAATGACACCCGGCAATGCCCGTTCGCTCTCGGTAATTGCGAGTCCGCAGGTGGGGAGCGCTACACACGCAATCGACCACCTTCGGACATTTGAGATCTCCTCGGTGAGTGGCAATCCGCGTTTCTTGATCAATCCTTCCAGTCGGCTCCGATCCTTCTCTTCAATGTTGCAAAACAGAAGGCTCTGGTGCGCGGTCAGCCGAATCTCGGGCTGAAACGTTTCGCAAATGTCCCGAAGGGCGGCTTTCCATGCTCGATTCTGATCATCGTACAGACGCCCATTCTCGACGTTGAATCCATAGAACCAACGCCCATCCCCTTGCTCGTCCCAACCCATGTGGTCCCGATGCTCGGTGACATCATCCGGCGTGCAATCCGAGAGCTTGGTCCCGTACACCTCTTCGACCTGGGCCCGCATCCATTCAATCCCTCGGTCGTGCACCAGATACTTGAGCCTCGCTCGCTTGCGATCATCCCGATACCCGAAATCTCGCTGCACCTTGACAATGGCTTCCGCCACGGCAACGGCTTGATCTGGCGTCACAAAAGCCATGCGCGTCGCCAAGCGTGGAAATGTCTTTTTAGCGCTGGGTGTGACGCCGAGACCACCTCCCACAATGACGTTGTATCCGATCACTTCCCCGTCGCGGACCACTGCGATAAAGCCCAAGCAATTCGTATAGACATCGGTGCAGTTGTCATCGGAGATCGCGATGGCCGTTTTGAGCTTGCGAGGCAAATACGTCTTGCCATAGATCGGTTCGAATTCCTCGTCGCTCCCTCCTTCGAGTGTCTCTTCGCCAGTCGATAGATCCTTCAACCACAAATCGTAATAGGACCTAGTGCGAGGAGATAGGTGATCGGAGATGTCGTGGGCCAGCTTTTGCACGGCGGGCCGGATCTTGTCGCGGTAGGGCGCAGGGCATGCCATGGTATTTCTATTCACGTCCCCGCAGGCAGCCAAAGTCGTCAGCATGGAATGATTGATCTTTTGCATGCACTCGCGCAGATTTTCTTTCAAAATGCCGTGCAACTGCAAGCCTTGCCGGGTGGTGATTTTGAGGGTCGAGTTCCCGATCGTATCGCAGATATCCAAGTGGGCGAGCAACTGCTCAGCCGTCATCATTCCCGCTGGAATACGGGAACGAACCATGAAGCTATACAGTTTTTCCGACTTGCCCGACTCCGTCGCCCCGCCCCGTTGCTCCCGATCGTCTTGCTGGTACGTACCGTGAAACTTCAGCAGTTGCAAATCCTCCTTGCCGAAGTGGCTGGACGTGCCTCGCAACTCTTCGCCGATGGTGCCTCGCAAGTAGTGGCTGGCATCCTTGATCAGTTCAACGGCGCTCAATTTTTCTTGAGGCGAATCCGGTGTGTTCAAAGTTTCGGACATGAAATGCTTGTTGGATGGGAGTGGATGGGAATGCGCATTCGAAAAGAAACGGGGACGATTCTTTGGAACGGAGAGGATGTAGCGATGGAGCGGGGCTTTGTTTTAGGGTCTGGAGGGAACCGAATCCAAGAGACGGCCGAATCCAAAGGAACGATCGTGCATTGGCATTATCGAATGCACCGCAACGAATGCACCGAAGCGCAGGTCGAACCAACTCGCTTCGATCGTCGGTTCGATTCGGTTCTCCATCGCATCCACTAAACGCGTATCCATTCGAATGATGAGGGTGCGGATGATTTGGAAACGGGAATGAAAACGAGCAACTTGCATTTCAAGCTCAGCCCCTCGCCGATCTATCCGCACAGTATATAACATGACTTCGGACCTTGGGTATGTCATTCTAGTGACCGAATGCGGCCGATGCGGAGCTAACCAAAGAACCCCTTAGGTGACAACTTTGGGTAGACACGGCAACTACTTTGGCCGAGCACGGGCGTGATCACTGTGGCTCATGCCCTTTGCAAACGATTCTCCTCGAATCGCTGTGCCGGACCGACGGAATCCACCACCCCCATCACATGTTATGGGCATATGTTTTGGGTTGAGAAAGGCTTGACATGTCCGCTCGTATTTTGGACGGCAAAAAAATCGCCATGGATATTCGTGGTGAAATTGCTGCGCGATTGAAACGTTTCCAGGAACAATCGGGAATCACACCCTGCCTTGCAGCAGTACTGGTCGGTGACGACCCGGCCAGTCATGTCTACGTTCGCAACAAAGAGGTCGCATGCCAGAAGGCTGGCTTCGAAAGTCGACTTTATCGGCTGGACTCGCATACAAGTACGGAGATCTTGTTGCAGTTGCTGGACACGCTCAATCACGATCCCGATGTTCACGGAATTCTCGTGCAATTGCCATTGCCGAAGCATATCGACGAGAGGCGGGTGCTCGACCGAGTTCAGCCGAAAAAAGATGTGGATGCATTTGCACCGGAAAACGTGGGGTTGCTATCCCAAGGGCGTCCACGATTCCTTCCATGCACTCCTCATGGAGTCATGCAGCTTTTGCATCGATGCGAAATTCCAATCTCCGGAAAGGAAGTCGTGGTCGTTGGCAGGAGTGACATCGTTGGCAAACCGCTCGTCAGTCTCTGTTTGCAGCGAAGTGGTCCCGGCGGAACTTCTAACGCCAATGCGACGGTGACATGCTGCCATAGCCAAACAGAAGATCTGGCCAGTATGACTCGCCGTGCGGACGTGCTAATGGTCGCCGTAGGCCAACCGAAGTCGATCACGAGAGATATGGTGAAACCTGGAGCGGTCGTCATCGATATCGGGATCAATCGCGTGGGAGACCATTTGGTGGGAGACGTTGACTTTGAAGCCGTATCCCAGATCGCCAGCGCCATCACCCCTGTTCCAGGGGGAATCGGACCGCTGACCATTGCCATGCTCCTCGAAAACACGTTGATTGCAGCCGAGTCCGCATGGACCACCGAACCCAGCAAAGAGGGGCGAAAGTAAAGAGACGCCTCGCGAGCCCTCCATTGAGACGCGTTTTTTGATCCTCTCGGAGCCTCAAGCCGTATCTTGTCATGGCTTTCCTTGGCTTTCCTTGGCTTTCCTTGGCTTTTCGTGCTCGTGCTCGTGCTCGTGCTCGTGCTCGCAATCGCAATCGCAATCGCAATCGCAATCGCAATCGCAATCGTGCTCGAAGAAGCCTGATCGATCACCTTCACGAGCACCTTCCGCCTGGGCAGATTGAGCACGAGCAGGAGAGAAAGCACAAACGTGGAATTCTAAAACAAGTGTGTCATCACCAGTCCCGCGATGGTCCGATTCCACCGCGATCCCGGTCTAATTTCAACACTGCCTATGCGACGCGAGGAATAATGGGACACTCCACTTCTAATCTTCCAATCTCATGAACGCGGCTTACGGGCCATGTCAACACGGCCCTAGGAACATGCGTCTTGCGATCTAGCAAGCCTTGATTTGCTCAATGATGATGAGCAAGTGTTTGGCGCGCATGATCGATCCGGCTGCCTTGACGAAGGCAACCCCCGATTCCAGCTCAGGCAAAGTGATACTGGATCCAGGCGATGAGATTCCAGTCGACTCCGACTTGGCTCGGGGAGAACGCTCGGTGGTTTCGCCGCTGCGCTTGGAGATACTCTTGACGTTGGCCACGTCGGCGGCGGTCACACTGTATTGCTGCAATGCTTCTACGACATCGCGATTCCGAGCTTCCGGGTTTGCCGTCAGGTAATTACGAATACGCTGGGCCTTGCTGAGCTCTTTGGTCATATCGATCGATCCCTTTTGTGAATTTGACTTGGCGTGTTTTGGCGATTTGCGACTCTCGGTCCTCTGCGATTCTGCTTGACGTACCATTTCCTCGGGAACGCTCTCCACGAGTTCGTCGAGCGTAATCACTCGTTCCATATCTACCATGTTCTCTTTTCCTTTATCAATTCAATTTTCGTTTTCAACCTATTACTGCGAATCCCTTCGCTTCTATTTGGTGGTGCATCCCGCCCCATTGAGTTACGCCTTGCTGTCCTGAACCTACCCACTGCCCACCACTTCCGCGACTGACAGTTCATCACTTTACTCAATGAGAAGAGATGGTTTCGAATGGGGCATCAAGCGTTGGATTCAAATGTTTCAAAATGGCTCCTCCTCGTCGTTTCCGTTCGTCGTCTCCGGATCCAAAACCGATCGGTATCGCCTAGGAAGGATTTCAAAGAGGCAATCTCCAGCGAAAACCATCGAAGCGCGTTGTTTTCAGTTCCCATGATCTCATAACAACGACCAAATTTGAACCCTCAGGGTGAATGGCTGGTTCGGGCAATCATGCAAGATGACTACCAATCCCATGCAAGTCCCATGAAATTATTTCGTTGCAACCTTTCGTAAGGCGTATTGAAAAAACTTTGCAAACACACGCTTCTCTCCAACTCGCGTCGAACATCCCATGTTCGATCGCGTCGTCGTTCCATGGGTTACAGAATCATCGTGATGATTCGGTCGCGAACGGAACTCCAGCGGCTTTGGTAGTGGCCCGGCTACGATGCAACGGATGTACAGCGCACGCTCCGATCCTACAAACAAGTTCACCCTACAAAACGGACTTTCCAGCCGAACCGGACCCCGCTTGCGACTCACACATCAAAGATAGTTATAGTGTGCGCCTTTCTTTCGACATCTCGATAATCTTTCATCTCTGATGTGGATACTTTTGTTCACGGTGTAATTTTGTCAAGCCATGTTTCTGCGACTTCACAGGACCCAGTTGCCCGCGTTGCGCAATTGTGCAATTTCTCGCGCAGTTGTTACGCGACATTTCTGTGAATTAATATTGGCCGCCATCCGCTTCGGCGAATGCACCTTGCGATGCAGAGAGGTTTCGTAGCGAGGGAGTATTCCATCGCAATGAAACAGCGATGAGCTACGATGAATCATTCAATAACACAGTATGTCAATATGTCGCACTGACCGATGTCAATATGTCGCAGTAACCGAGACTGAGCTATTCTGACGCAGACGACAAACACGCACCCGAGGCGCACGTTTGAAGTTGTGCTTTTTCGGCTTTCTCTCGTACTCGTAATCACGGAAACGGTACTCGTACACGATGCCGTTTCCTGGATGCCGTTTCCTGGATGCCGTTTCCTGGATGCCGTTTCCT
>JBAWXH010000113.1:0-9049 GCA_037144155.1 Planctomycetota bacterium
ATCATCGGGGCGATTCCGGTGCCCGTCTATGCTGACGCCATCGCCGACGAACTCAAGAAACTCAAAGCCAAAGGAATCACCATCGGTTGCTTCGATAGCGACCTGACTGCCAAGTACCAACAACATCGCGAGTTCTACGTCGGGACCAATAACATCGCAGGTGGCAAAGTCCTCGGCACCGCAGCCAAGAACCTCAAACCCGATGGCGCTCCCTACGTTCAATTTGTCGGGGTCGATAGCCAACAAAACGCCATCGAACGGATGGAGGGTTTCACTGCCTCCGTCGGTGATGCCTATCCTCAAAAAGATCGCAAACTCGACGATACCGACCGCGCTCGAGCTCGCGATAACGTGCGCGATGTCATCGCGAAATACCCTGACCTGTCGCTGTTGGTCGGCATCTGGTCCTACAACGCCCCCGCCATCGTCGATGTCGTCAAGGAAAAAAAAGCACGCGACAAGTTCACCATCGTTACTTTTGATGCCGAAGCCATCGCCATCCAACAAATGGCCGATGGCATGATCGATGCCATGGTGGTCCAAAACCCCTTCGCCATGGGCTATGAATCGGTCCGCTACGCCTTTGCCAAAGCCCAAGGGGACACAGAAACAATCAAGCAACTCTTCCCGAACCAAGGCCAACCCGGCGGCGATATCTATGACACGGGCCTCAAAGTGGTCGTTCCCAAAGACTCAAAACTGAAACCAGAAATGTTCGAGTCCTACGGCAAGAGTGTCGAATTCCTCGAACTCCCTGCCTTCCAAGATTGGCTAAAACGCTACAACCTCACGAGCTCATGAGCAACGACTCTCCAAGCTTGATCAGTCGCCTGTGGTCGAGCGTAGAATTCAAACTCATTCTGTCCTGGTTAGTCGTCGTGATCGCCACAGCGCTTCTCGACACCAACCACACCTACTTCAATGCGCCCGGTGAATCCGCGCAGTTGATCCTGCGCCGCACAGTGCTACTGGGGTTCTTTGCCCTAGGAAGCGCGATCATCATCATCTCGGGAGGCATCGACCTCTCGAGCGGATCGGTCATTGCGATGAGCGCCACCGTGTTCGGTTCCCTGATGATCGTGCTCGATCCTCAAGGCTTCAAGGATGGCTCCGTCTCCACCACCGCTGTCATCCTGAGCATCGCCGGCACCCTCCTCGTGGGTGCCATGATCGGTACCCTCCATGCGTGGCTCATCACCGGGGTCGGACTCCCGCCATTCGTTGCCACATTGGCCACCCTCGTCGGCCTGCGCAGCTTCAGCCGAGGACTCACCCCAACCGTCACCATGGGCAAGTCACAAATTGACTTCCCCGACGACAAACTGCGCGAAGCACTCAAAGATGTCACCTCCATCACCATCGCATTCGTTCTGTTCGCCATCTTGCTATGGTTCTTGATGAGCCGCACGGTGATCGGCCGTCACCTAACCGCCATGGGAGGGAATGAACATGCCGCCAAACTCAGCGGCATTCGGACCGATCGCTTAAAATGGTTAGCCTACGTCATCGGCGCTGTCTCCGCCTCCATCGTCGGCATCATCACCTTTGCCGACGATGGTTCCGCCAAGCCAGACATCATGGCTCGCGGTTACGAACTCAACGCGATCGCGGGATCGGTGATCGGAGGATGCTCCCTCCAAGGTGGCATCGGAACCATCCCTGGCACCGTCCTGGGTTGCTTGTTCCTGCGAACCGTCATCGATTCGGTAACCAAAATCGTCGGCGCCGGTGCCGACGTCTTCGAAGGGATGATCGTTGGGATTGTGGTCGTCCTCGCGGTCACCTTCAGCCAGCGCGGCGGCAGCAAACTCTCCGACAAAAAGTACTTTGCGAACGAGATCGGCTGGAGTGTCATTCCACCCCTGGGCATCCTGTCTGGTCTTTCGTTCTTGCTCTTTTTCGGCAAACGGGAATGGTATGCACCCTATCAAGCCTTCCTGTTCGGCTTCGTCGTCATCGCCGCCTTGGCCGTCCGAGCGGTATTGGAATCGCGATCAAAAAACACCAGCGGTCCATCATGACCCCACCTATCATCTCCATCCAAAGCGTCAGCAAACACTTCGGTGGCACGCGAGCCCTGCACGAAGTCTCCTTCGATGTGCTGCCGGGTGAACTGCATGCCATCTGCGGCGAAAATGGTGCGGGCAAAAGCACCCTCATGAAAATCCTCTCGGGGGTGATCACCTCCTACGATGGGGCCCTTCAAGTCGATGGAAACTCGGTTCGCTTTTCTGGCACGCGCGATGCAGAGAAGGCCGGCATCAGCATCATCCATCAAGAGCTCAACCTGGTGGAACAGCTTTCCATCGCTGCCAACATCTTTTTAGGACGGGAACGAAGATGGGGTGGAGTATTCCGAGATGATCGCGGCATGGAACGAGCCGCTACCGAATTGCTCCACGCCCTCGACTGCGATATTCCTACCCATCGACTCGCTGGCTCACTCCGGGTCGGCGATCAACAACTGATCGAAATCGCCAAATCCCTCAGCCTCAATAGCCGCATCCTGGTGATGGATGAACCGACCAGCGCCCTAACCGAAGCTGAAGTCGAACGGCTCTATCGCGTCATCGCTAAACTGCGCAGCCATGGCACCACAATCCTTTATATCTCGCACAAGATGGACGAGGTCTTCCACTTGTCCGATCGCATCACCGTCCTGCGCGATGGCCAATTCATCGCGACCCGCAACACGCGCGAAACGAATCCCGCCGAGATCACCCATCTCATGGTCGGTCGCGATATTGAATCGCTTGACCTAGGACCGCGCTCACCGATCGGTGAAACCATCCTTGCCGTCAAAAACTTGTCGCTGGCTTGGCCCGGCCATGCGCGCGGGTATCGCTTAAAAGATGTCTCGTTTGAATTGCACCGTGGCGAAGTCCTAGGCATTGCGGGATTGATGGGAGCAGGGCGCACGGAATTGCTGGAGTCCTTATTTGGCGCATCGCAATTGACTCCGACGGGCGAGATCTGGCTCGATGGCCGATCGATCCTTCCTCGCCATCCCGCCGAAGCCAAACGCTATGGCTTGGCCCTGGTAACCGAAGACCGCAAGCGACTGGGTATCTTCAATACCATGGATGTCGGACGCAACATCTCGATGTGCTCGCTGCAAAAGGCAACGGTCGGCCCATTACTAGAGCGGAGTCGTGAAAACGTTTTGAGCCAATCGATGGTAGAAAAGCTACGCATCAAAACGGCTGGATTGACACCACCCATCGGCAGTCTCAGTGGTGGCAACCAGCAGAAGTGCATCGTCGGACGTTGGCTCCTGACGAACCCGAAAGTCCTGTTGCTCGACGATCCGACGCGTGGCGTCGACGTCGGCGCAAAAGCCGAACTCTACCGAGTGATTCGAGGCTTGTGCAGCGAAGGTCTCGGGGTGATCGTCACCAGCAGCGAACTGCCAGAACTGCTAACTCTCAGCGATCGTATCATGGTCCTCAGCGAAGGCCGCAAGACGGCCGAGTTTCCAATCGCAGAAGCGACCCAAGAAAAGATCCTCGAAGCCGCCACACGCTCGTGGCAATCGCACTCTAAACCCGCTTAATTGATATGCACTAAGAGAACGCTGGCGGTTTCCATTAAGTGTGTTTCGAGGTTTCCTCGATGCTCTTATTCTCTGCGACCTTGTATATAGATGCTTGCGATTCCGTCGTTGGACGCGAACGCAACTGGACAGTGCGGATTGCTCCAGTCTCGATAACCGTTGGTTGTCGCATCGCTGATTGGAACACGTACCAAGGAGACTATTGAGATGAAACGATTCTTTTTGTCGGTTCTCGCCATTGCCTTACTAACCGCGAATGGCTGTGATCAAAAGTCCATGGATTCGAAACCAGTCGCTGTTAACAAACCATCCGTCACCATGGACGATGTCCAGCGCGACGCAGCTACCTCTTTGAAGACCACCGTCGCATACTCTCAACAGAACAAGGATCGAATCGTGAAAAATCTCAAAGAACAACTGGCAACCATGGACACAAGCATCGAAAAGCTTCGACTGAAAGGGGAGAGTCTAGCAAACGATGCAAAGACAAACTGGGATTTGAAAATGGTGGAGCTCGATGAAAAGCGGAAGTCAGCCCATGCCAAGTTGACCGAAGTGGAAGCGTCGACCGCGAAAGCGTGGACCGATGTCGAGAAGGGTGCACAATCGGCTTGGGAAGATCTGGAGACCGCATTTCAAAACGCGTCCAAAGAGTTTTAGGCGCGCCGGTGTTATGCGCTGAGTAACAAACCGCCATGGACGATTGGTAGCCGACACATCCATCCGCCGCAGTGCGTTAGCACACGGTTTTCGTTGACAGTAACCGGAAACCGGACGCTAACGCGATCCGGCTGATACTGCGTTTGCCATTGTCGTCAGCATGGAGGACCACCAATCCATCAGCCGCAGTGCGTTAACACACGGTTTTCATTGGCTGATCTTGGTTATACATCTCGCCGATGCCCGCACATGTTAGAATTCTTGACACGTAATGATCGTGTCCCAATGGTCCATTGCCGCCGAATAGCTTTAGATGCTGAGTATTTTTGAGTCGATCACGACACGTTTGGTCGAGTCCTGGAAATCGGGCGAACCCTTGGGGCGTCGCAGCACCTTTGCGTGCCGATGTGGTAGACCCGTCTATTTCCACAACAGCTTGTGCCTGGGATGCAAAGCCTCACTCGGCTTTGAAACCGAGTCCCTCCAAGTCACCTCCTTGCTACCCGCGACGCAACCTGGTCTTTGGAAACTGGATTCACAGCCCAGCCGTACGTCGGAATGGAAACGCTGCGAGAATTTCGATTCGGCTGCTGGGTGCAATTGGATGGTGCCCGCCGAAGAAGTCGAGGGGCTCTGCCGATCCTGTCGATTGAACCATACCATCCCGACCCTCGACAACGACACCAATCGGTTGTTATGGCGCAAGATAGAAAACGCCAAGCGGCGATTGGTAGCTCAATTGCTGAGCATGGGATTGCCAGTCGCATCGAAAGTCAGCGAAGACCTCGAACGGGGATTCATGTTCGACTTCTTGCGATCTCCAGAAAAGGGTCCGCGCGTTCTGACTGGACATGCCAATGGCCTCATCACTCTCAACGTCGAGGAAGCAGACGATTCCTTGCGCGAGCGGATCCGGCAAGAGTTGCATGAACCCTATCGCACGTTGTTGGGGCATTTCCGGCATGAAATCGGACACTACTATTGGGATCGCTTGGTTCTAGGAACGCCTTGGCTAGAAAAATTCCGCGGGCTGTTCGGGGATGAACGCCAAGACTATGCGGCGGCTCTTAAGCGAAACTACAAGCAGGGTCCCCCGGCCAATTGGGCCGACCAGTACATCAGCTCCTACGCTTCGGTTCATCCATGGGAAGATTGGGCCGAGACGTGGGCTCATTTCTTGCACGTCGTCGACAGTATCGACACCGCTCTCCGATTCGGCTTGCAAGGAGAAGATGTCGAGCAAATCTACGAACCGTTCACCATCGACGATCTGTACGACGCGACAGCTCCCGATGCGGAACGAGTGATTCTACTGGTCAATTCTTGGGTGCAATTGACGACGGTGCTGAACGAACTAGCACGCAGTATGGGACAACACGATTACTATCCATTCGTCATGTCGCGAGCTGTCCTCCGCAAGATGCATTTCATTCAAATGATCGTGAAGGAGCAGAAGGGGACGTCGATTTTATGAGGATTGCGATCTCTTGCTGGTCCACTTTTTTAAGTTCGGCCGCCCAATCTCGCATGCTCTCTGTTCTGGGCCAAGCCCCTTTCCCGCACCACTCCCTAACTTGAAAGCCCTGTCTCAAGAAAGTGTTGCCTATGGATCTCGCGGTCATTAGACTATGCGTGGTAATTGAGCAGCCCCCTTATTCTCTCCTCCGAATGATTTTTCATAGAAGGTGTCTCTTATGCATCGCACCGTTCTTGCAATTATCTCCTTTGTCATATGGGTTTCATGCTGCATATTCCCGATCGCGGCAACGCAAGCCCAGTCGTCTCCGATCGCGACCACCCGTGTCGGCGATCGCATCTTGGAATTGCATGCGGTGATCAAGAAACCGTTTGGCCCTGACTTCCGAGACCGCATCCTGACGTTTGCCGAAAAGCCTATGTTGGATCAATTGAATTCCGAATTGGGAATCACCCCGTGGGAGAAAACACGTATCCAGGGCGCTGCAATTGGTAACACGTTGGTTCTCGGTTTTTTGCTTCGGAACGCGGACGGCACGCTCCCAGCTGCCAGCCTTAAGACATGCTCTGCGTTTCGTGCCGTCTTTGACACAGGCGAAGAATGCCGCTACTGGCCTCTCGCATCCCATTCACCCGTTCAAGAAGTCAACAATTACTCTTGGGATTACCGGCTCGCCCCTCTTCTCGTCGAAATCCCTCCAGGTGCCAAAAGCATCAAACAGCTCGACGGAATCCTATTGCGCACGCCAAGTATCCAAGGGACGATGGAAATTACGAAGAAAGAAATCGGTAATACCATCGGTAAAGATTCTGGATTGGTTGTTTTCCCCTTCAGCTCGGAGCGCGTCAAAGATGGATTTGGCATCAAGTTGGGATTCTTCCGAGAGAAGAAAAATACCAAACGTAATACAAGTAGTTCCACGCAAACCGTTCTCGAGCGATTGGCTCTTCTGACCCCCGAACCGTCTTTTGAATACTCGGCTGTCTTGCCCGATGGAACCAAAAAGAGGGCTAACTTCGTGGGAAGTGTTAGAATGAGCACAAATGCTGAAAAAGAGATTCTCGTCGATGCTCGTAAAATCTTCAAGCAAATGATCGCTGACAAAACATTAGAGGCCGATGAAGTGCGGTTCGTCATGTCAGGCAACAATGCAATGCTGGACTTTACTGCCGTCGGATTCAATGAAATCTCTGATATCTCATCACTTCAAATCCAATACAGCATTCCTCAAAGTGGCCCGGTTGCAGAACGTTTTGCTTTCAACGAGACAATCTCGCTCGAAGAATCAGGCGACAAGGAATCGATCAATCAATGGGTATCTCAATTGTCAAAAGAGTCAGCGAAACCGATTGCTGACTCCTTTCGAAACTGGAGCGACACGACTGGAAAATTCAGCGTGGAGGCGAAATTGGTCAAAGTCACCGCTGATTCTGTGCAACTAGAGAAAGCCGACGGACAGAAAATCACCGTCCCGCTCAGCAAGCTGAGTGTCGACGATCGCAATTATCTTGAATCACGCAATTAAACTGCTCCTCGCAAGCGGAATCAATCGAGTTCTGTTGCCATCAGCATGCAATGGAACTGCAGTAAAAGCTAACGCAGTCCGGTTGATATTTGGTTTCAGACACTGGTAACCAGCCTACGGTTCTAGTTATTTCTCGCGGACGATACGGCGTTCATGGAACGGCGTGCTGGTCGCACAACCGCGATCATCGACCAAATTGAAATACCACACCGTCGCATCGGCAGGAACATCGATCGAAATCGACTCTTGAGTCAACCTCGCTTCCATCGCAATCCATTTGCGATCCTTCCAATTGCCACCATCGCGAGTAAAGCAAAGCTCCCCTTTCGTTATGGGGACGGGACTACGGAACCGAGCGCTCCAGTGCGGGCCTTCGCCGAGAATTTCTATCAATGAAGGAAGCGGTTCACCTCCTTTCAAAATCGAGTTCATAAAGACATGGATTTCCTCGGGGTTTTCTCCCGCCGGACCATGCCCATGCGGCATCTCAATACGCAGCGACAAGGTGCTTGCTCCCCGCAAGCGATGCGATCGCTGCCAGGAATCCATCGGGTAGGCAAAATCATTCGTACCGTTGACCCAAAGGATGGGCATCTTGGATTTTGGTAGATAGACCGACGGATCCCATTGATCGAGCCAGCGCTTCGCTCGCGCTGGATCCATGCGTTGAAGGGTCGGAACCCAAACCGAATTCTCTCCTAGAAAGCCACACCCATAAACAGGAACCGCACAACGGAATCGATCATCGACCCCCGATGCAATACACGTCAAATAGCCTCCCCATGAAATGCCGGTGATGCCGATTCGATCGGAATCGACCTCGGGCAAGGATCGCAGCCACGAGTTTGCCAAAACGATCGCCGAAATGGCATGTGTCTGCCACTGATCTTCGATCGGTGCATCGATTTGTTCAAAGCTCGCATCCCATCCGGGAGGACCTCCCTTAGCATTCCGTTCCCAGCCACCCGCGCTAGACTGTTCGGGAATACAACCACATAGGTCCATGGCGATGGCCGCATAACCACGATCATTCCAAAGCCGCACCCAACGAGCGAATGCCGTTCCTCCACCACCATGCACCAACACAACCGCAGGAACCTTTTCCGATGGATCGGACCTTTTCGGGAGACCGAAATAAGCAAAGACCTGCGTTTCGTTGCCTTGGTAGGGAACGCCCCGGTAGAAAATGGATTGCACACCCTCCTCGGACAGCTTGTCCGTCGGGAAAATTTCGGGCGGCCGGGAAAGGGATTGGATGTCGAACGCAACACCACCCTGCGGCGACGTTTCTTGGCCTAAACACGGGGAGATAGTGTTCCAGCCACAGCAAGCCAAAACGAATAACCACGATCTGTAATGTCGAGCAGGGATCATTGAAGTCCTCATTGAGGTGTTTGATGGGGAGTTTAAATGCTATGCGGAAAGCCACATTCTCGATCGATCTCCATCAGCCGCAGTGCGTTTGCACTCGGTTTTTGACTGAACGCACGTGGAAACCGGACGCTAACGCGTTCCGGCTGATTTGGTATGGGCCATCATCGTAGATACATTGAACCATCAACTCTATCAGCCGCAGTGCGTTAGCACTCGGTTCTTTCGGCTACCAGAGTGCGGATAACGGCTATTTTCCAATGCAGAATCGGCTGAACAGCGCATCCAGAATATCGTTATTGACCACCACCCCGGCCACTTCACCAATATCCTCCAGCGCCAGTCGCAATTCACCCGCTACGACCTCATCCCCTGCCCCGCCTTGGACTGCTTCGAGCGCCGCTCGCAAACTCTCCCCGGCTCGGATCAAGGCTCCACGGCATCGATCCGACGTCATGGGGAC
>JBAWXH010000114.1:0-9040 GCA_037144155.1 Planctomycetota bacterium
CCGCAATACCCACCCCTTGCAAATCCAAGCCGCTTCCCATGTCACCCCCAATGCTCCCTCAAATGCTAGCATCCAAAATCGCGGCCGTCCACGAACTTCCATGCATCCCTCCAAAACATCAGACTCGCCCCTCCGGACACCTTCGGTCATCCGCAGAAAAAAATCTTATCCAAGCCCGACAAAAGGATGAAGAAACCCTCACAGGCAACTGAAGCGACGTTAGACCATTGACAGGGCGACTTAAAACAACAATAATCGCGTCTGCCCAAAGTGCAGAATGCACCCCACGATGCCCCTTTGGCAACTACACGAATTACGAGGAACCTTAGATATGGCAGGATCGATCCGGTTCTCTGGAACATGCCCCACGTGCGGCAGAGTCCTCTTTGTCCCCGTTGAAATGCTTGGTCTCCAAGTCCGCTGCCATGGCTGCGGAGCAGAATTCCAATCGTCCGCCAAATCCGAACCAAACTTCGAGGCCTGCTCCCGACACGCGGAAAATGGCAATCTCGATTCCCGCGTCGACTCCCTGTTGGCCGCCGCCGATCGCCAATTGGAAGCAGCCAGCTGGACATCCTCTCAACCGACGAACTGAGTCCTTTCGATCCCCACGCCCTATCTCGGCAATCTGCCGCGGTCGGTTACCCGCAGCATGAGTTCTGACGTTGCTCCATTTTGACTTCGGTCGTACTCGCGCACTCCATCCGACCACTGCGAAGAGACCACACTGCGAAAAGACGACCGCGAAAACCGAAGTTTCAGGCACCCATGACTGCCGAGAATCCGGGACTCTCCCACGCGGGGCTTCAAGCACACACGCCCAGCCCGTATAACTGACTCAACAGACGGCAACGCCATCCTCACGGCGGATTCCACCGGTGGAACGCCCTCTCTTTGCCCTTTTCATTTTCAATGCCCCCCAACATGTTCAACCCATTCAAAAAGTCCGTGGTCCCCTTCGCCATTCTTCTAGCGATGCTCATCAGCCCTACCCTCCGGGCCGACGATCGCGACGACGAACCCAAGGAGCATTCCAAAGACTCACTCGAAACCGTCAAGGAACGGATCGAAGAGAAAAAAGCTGTCCTGGTCGATGTCCGAGACCTCGTCGAATGGAATGCTGGTCACGTCAAAGATGCAATTCTTCTGCCCTGGCGCGATCTCCAGGACAAAATCAAAGAAGAGGACGTGCGCGAGAAGATTGATAAGGATCTGATCGTTTACACGCACTGCGCCGTGGGCTATCGTTCGCTCCGCGCTGCCAAGATCCTCAAAAAATACGGTTACGATGCACGACCGCTCAAGCCTGGTTACGAAGAACTCGCCAAAGCCGGCTTCCCTACCGTCAAAGAAGACAAGTGAACGCCGAACATCGCCCAAAATATTCCTTGGCTAACATATTCCTTGGCTTTCGATGGGCAATAGAGCACTCCCAATTCCGTTCCTTATTCCAACGAATCGAGATCCAATTCGCTGATCGGACGATCCAGTCCGGATCCCTCGGACATCGTAGCCGCATCGCCCGGCCGACTACGCAATGGCACGACGACCAAACGCCCCACATCCAATCGAGTGACGCGAACCGATTGCCCCGGATCGATCGGCCCTGATTCACTCACCGCCTCGAACAATCGATCGCCGATCCGCACAGTGCCGTGCGGGAGAAACTCCGTGTCGGCGATTCCGGTCGCCCCGATCACTTGCTTGAGATCGGCTGTGGCAGCGTCGGACCAATTGAAGTCACCAGCCCTCTCCGGCACCGTGATCATTCTCTTTCCAAAGGGTGTTCTCGGCCAAATCACCAACAGCGTGAAGAGCATGATCGGAATCAAACCCAGCGTCGCGACCAACATCCACAACCCGCTGACGGGACTATGTCGGAACGCAAAAACGACCGCTCCAAAACCGAGAATGGCAGTGACTGCGATGAGCACTCCACCGGTCGGTATCATCAGATCAATCGCAAAGACGACTAAAGCAGCAACAAATAAAAACAATGCAATCGCTAGGGCAGTCATGGTTGCGTCGGACTAGATTCCTTCGATGCCTCTTCTTATCGAATGTTCACTCAAAAAGACGTTCCATCATCATAAACGTTCCTCACCCCGAAGTTGCCCGTAAGCCACACGGTATCCCACGAATGCGATCCCGCGACATTCACTACCTACCTGCCGTTAAGAAGGATCGTAACCAAGGTTAGGTGCCAGCCATCGCTCGACATCGCGCAGCAACATTCCCTTGCGTTTCGCATAGCTCTCGACTTGATCCAAGGTAATTCGATCGACCGCAAAATACCGTGATTCTGGGTGGCCGAAATAGAATCCACTCACACTGGCGGCCGGCCACATCGCGCAGGATTCTGTCAGCTGCACCCCAATCTGCTTTTCAACATCGAGCATCTCAAACAAGATCTTCTTTTCTGTATGGTCGGGACAAGCGGGATAGCCCGGCGCCGGGCGAATGCCTCGGTATCGTTCGTCGATCAATTGTTCTTTCGACAAAGTTTCCTCGATCCCATAACCCCAATCCAAACGTGCTTGCTCGTGAAGAAGCTCCGCAAAGGCTTCGGCCAACCGATCTGCAATTGCTTTGACCATAATCGCAGAGTAATCGTCTAATTGGCTTTCAAATTCCCGAGCACGTTCGTCCGCGCCATGTCCGGTGGTCACCACAAAGGCTCCAAGATAATCCTTGCGACCCGAATCGACCGGCGCCACATAATCCGCTAGCGAACGGTAATCGGTTTGTCCTTTGCGTTCCCACTGCTGTCGAAGAAAGTGATATCGACAGAGTTCCTTCGTGCGCGTCTCATCCGTGTAAAGGATGACGTCGTCTCCATCCGAGGCAGCAGGCCAAAAACCATACACCGCATCCGCCTTGAGATAGCGATTTGCGATGCAGTCGAACAACATTGCGTTGCCATCATCAAATAGCTTTTTCGCTTCGCTTCCCACCACTTCATCCGTGAAAATTTTGGGATACTTGCCTCGCAGTTCCCATGCCATAAAGAAGGGGGACCAGTCGATGTATTTTGAAATCTGGTCGAGCGAAAATTCTTTCAAGACACGACGGCCAAGAAACTTCGGAGTATCGATTCGAACCGAGCTCCAGTCGGTGGCATACCGTTTGGCGAGCGCTTCTTTATACGGAACCAATTTGATTTGGCGGGCTTCATAACTCGCGCGCAGCTCCTCTTGCAAGGCGACGTTGTTCTTGGCAAAAGTCGGTTTTGATTCCGGGTTACAGAGAGATTCCACCACGCCAACGCAACGCGATGCATCGAGCACATGGACGACAGGTTCGTGGTAATAGGGGGAGATCTTCACTGCCGTATGTTTGGCAGACGTGGTCGCGCCCCCGATCAACAAAGGAATCTTTATCCCCGTCCGCTGCATTTCGCGTGCGACGTGGGTCATTTCATCCAGGCTCGGTGTGATCAAACCGGATAGCCCAATGATGTCGACACCGTGCTTGACCGCCTCCTCCAATATCTTCTCGCAGGAACACATAACACCCAAGTCGATGACTTGGAAGTTATTGCATCCGAGGACGACGCCGACGATGTTCTTTCCGATGTCGTGCACATCTCCCTTGACCGTCGCCATCAAAACCTTGCCTCGAAACGATTGTCCCTCGAGACCCGCTTCTTGCTTTTCCTTTTCCATGAATGGCTGTAGGTAGTTGACGGCTTTTTTCATGACCCGAGCGCTCTTGACGACCTGCGGCAAAAACATCTTTCCTGCGCCGAACAAATCTCCAACCACACTCATACCCGACATCAGCGGACCTTCAATGACTTCAAGGCATCTCACACAGCTTTGCCGAGCTTCCTCGGTGTCGATGTCGATATACTTGTCGATCCCATGGATGAGCGCGTGTTTTAGCCGATCTCGAACGGGCTTGTCACGCCATTCCAGGTTCTCTCCAGCGGATTTCTTTGTCCCAGATCCTTTGAATGACTCTGCCAAAATCAACATTCGCTCGGTGGCATCAGGGCGGCGATTGAGCAAAACGTCTTCGACATGTTCCAAGAGTTCCTTGGGAATGTCCTCATAGACTGCCAATTGCCCAGCATTGACAATCCCCATATCCATCCCGGCCTGAATCGCATGGTAGAGGAACGAGGAATGCATGGCTTCACGCACGACATCGTTTCCACGGAACGAGAAACTGATATTGCTCACTCCACCGGAAATGCGAGCACCAGGGCATTCCTTGCGGATCAAGCGACAGGCATCGATAAAATTCACGGCATAGTTGTCATGCTCTTCGATACCGGTCGCAACGGTCAAAATGTTCGGGTCGAAAATGATGTCCTGAGGCTGAAAACCTAGCTTGCCAACCAATAGGTCATACGCTCGCTTGCAAATTCGCACCTTCTCGGAACTCGAAACGGCTTGCCCTTGCTCATCAAATGCCATCACCACGACCGCCGCGCCATATTGACGAATAATGCGAGCTCGACGGAAAAACTCTTCCTCACCATCTTTCAAGCTGATGCTATTGACGATGGCCTTTCCTTGGACGTTTTGCAGCCCTGCTAGCAATACGTCCCACTTTGAAGAATCGATCATCACGGGTACGGCAGCAGCGACCGAATCCCCGGCCACCAACCTCAGAAACCGCGTCATGGCAGCGGCACCGTCCAGCAGCGCATCGTCCATGTTGATGTCGATGATGGTCGCGCCATTCTGAACTTGATGACGCGCGACTTCTACGGCCTCTTCATACTTATCATTGCGAATCAAGTTTGCGAACGCTCTCGAGCCGGTGACGTTGGTTCGTTCTCCAACCATCGTGAACTGCGTTTCCGGACGCAGCGTTGTCGCTTCCTGGCCGCTGAGTCGCGTCCAAATAATCGGTTCAGGATCTTGGCGTGGTTGCAGTTTGCCAATCCGATTCGCAATCGCCCGAATATGACTCGGATTGGATCCACAACATCCCCCGACGATATTGAGCCATCCGTTGCTTGCGAAATCCTCGATGTAGTCGGCCATCCTTTCTGGAGTAAGATCGTATTCCCCCATGGCATTGGGCAAGCCCGCATTGGGATGGCATGAAATTCCCGCGCTGCTGACACGCGACAGTTCCTCGACGTGGGGCCGCATGATATCCGGGCCGAGCGCGCAATTCATACCGACCGTCAACATCGGAAAATGGCTAATCGCGTTCCAGAAAGCCTCCACCGTTTGACCGCTGACAAACGTCCGTCCACCTCGATCAAAGGTACCACTGACCATGACGGGTATGCGACGACCTGTCTCACTAAAGTACTCAGCGATCGCATACAAACAGGACTTCAGGTTCAACGTGTCGATCGCGGTTTCGGGGAGCAAAAGATCCGCACCCGCTTCGACCAAATGGGCGACTTGAATCTTGTAACTTTCGACCATCTGCATGAAATCGATATCGCGCGCGGCCGCGTCATCCACTTTCGTACTGATCGCAAGCTGCTTGGTCGTCGGTCCAATACTTCCCGCCACGTAACGAGGCCTGGATGGATCGATTTTCAGATACCTATCGACCGCCTTCCGGGCGCAATCAACAGCCGCATAATTCAGATCTCGAATCAACTCCGATGGGAGCTCCATCTCCTCCATCCCGATCGGTGATGCACCAAACGAGTTGGTTTCGACGATGTCCGCACCCGCCTCCAAGTATTTGTAGTGAATGTCGGATATATCATCCGCGCGCGTCAGGCACAAAATGTCGCTGAACCGCACCAGGTCTTTATGGTGACCCGCAAACCGATGTCCACGAACGGCGGCTTCGTCCAGATTCAATCGCTGAATCATCGTCCCCATGGCGCCGTCTAAAATATGGATGCGCTCACGGATTCGGCCGGGGAGTTCTAAATTGCAGTTTTCACGACGCAACATCATCTCTCCAATGGTTCATGAAGCAAGGTCACTATGCGATACCCGATGGATCCAATGCTCCGATCGTACGGTGATCGAAAATCCAATCTCTCTGTCCATGCGGTTCTCGCAGCTAGATGCCAGTCGACCATAGCCTTCGCTCTGTCATAGCGTACTTGAAAGGGGTCAAACTGATTAGCCTAAACAATGCGAAAGAAATCGACGAATCGCAGTGTCCAGGGTTTTTTCGATGCAATCGCAATGCATTGTGTAAACGAACAATCGCCTCGCTCCGGCTTACGCTGAAGATTGGGATCTCCCTAAAAAATCACCCTCCAGCGAATACTGCACGCTGGGATTACCCTGCAACAAACATTTCTCGCTGGAACAATAAAAAACGCCGACTCATCGTCGGCGTTTCATGTTTCAAGGAGCATCGCGGGACCGGCAGGAATTCTCCGCCCCTAACCCTCAAAGCTAGGCTTGCTCGACGCTTTACGAACCCGATCGTTCTTGCCAACGAATTCTAAAATAGCTCTCGTCCCGGCATCGCCGACACGCGGTTTGGCCAACCGAAGAATCCGGGTATATCCACCTGGTCGATCGGTAAACCGTGGAGCTACCTTTTCGAACAAAATCGAGACGGCTTGCTTGTCCCCCAACATCCGGAGGACACGACGCCGAGCATTGACCCCTGGCGATCGAGCATCGCACCACTGTCGCCAAGCGTCGCTCTTACGCCAACTCTTCCATTCTTCGGTTCCCCGCTCCGCCTTGGTGGCATATTGAACGGCCCCCGCTTCGGCTTCGATTCCTTTGCATGCGATCGTAATGCATCGCTCGACAATCGGCCGGATTTCCTTGGCCTTTTCCAGAGTGGTAATGATACGACCCGGAACCTTGGGAGCGTTAGCTTCCAGTTCCGTCGTATCCCGCTCGGTTAAGAAAATTGCCGATGCCAAATTTCGGAAGAGGGCCTTGCGATGCGATGGGCTCCGCCCCAGCACACGACCTTTACGTAAGTGTCTCATGATTATCAGTCCAACAAAGAATCAGTTTTCAAATAAATCTAGGTTCGGTGTTTATCGCATCGAGGAAGGAATTCGCATTCCCAAATGCAATCCGATCGCCGACAGTTTTTCTCGGACTTCGGTCAACGTGGTTTCGCCAAAATTGCGAACTTCCAATAGTTGGTCCTCGGTCCGCTGAACCAGATCTCGGACATATCGGATCCCTTCGCTCTCCAAACAATTGTTGGCACGAACTGACAATTTCAGATCGTTGATCAACGTGTTCAATTTGGATTCAAGTTGTGCTTCAGCACTCCCAGGTCCACCTCTTGCAACGGCGTGAACTTGACGACCCAACTCGCTTGACTGCACAAATGGGTTGAGGTGCTTGCGAAGAATCTTCGCACCTTCGACCATTGCCAGTTCAGGCTGAAGTGATCCGTCCGTCCAAATCTCGATGATCAATCGGTCGAAGTTCGTCTTTTGTCCAACACGCGTTTCTTCAACGGTGTAGCGAACGCGAACAACAGGACTGTATACGGCATCGACAGGGATAATTCCGATTTCATGGTCACCCGCGCTATGTTCCGAGGAAGGAACATAACCGCGACCATTCTCGACCACCATTTCCATCATGAACTCAGCATCACCGGTCAAGGTCGCAATGACATGGTCCCGGTTGATGATGTCCACATCCGAATCCGTTTGGACATCGGCCCCGGTGATCTGACCGGCTTTGTTCCGTGAGACCGTCAGAACGCGTGTATTCTCGCTGTGGTTTTTGACCACGAGCGACTTCACGTTCAGAACGATTTCAGTGACGTCTTCAAGGACATTCGGGATGGAGCTAAATTCATGCTGGGCTCCGCGAATCTTGATTTGAGTGATTGCACTCCCTTCCAAGCTCGACAACAGAACCCGTCGCAAACTGTTTCCGATCGTTGCGCCAAATCCACGCTCGAATGGCTCCGCCGTGAATTTGCCGTAACTGGAGGTGAGCGATGCTCGATCAACGCTAACCTGGCTGGGTAGCTCTAGACCACGCCAACGAACGTGCATAGGTATAACTCCAATAAGTTTCGATCCGAACAGTTGTTTCTTGGATGCCCAAGGTTCTTTGCTGAAGGATCCTCAGCAGGTCGTCACTTGGGCATGTCGTAGTTGGACCGTCGGACGATTCAAACGATCCGCCCCTTCAACGATCCATAATGGAAATTACACGCGACGGCGCTTGCGAGGTCGGCAGCCATTGTGCGGAATGGGAGTTGTATCTTCGATTTGCTTGACAGTAATCCCTGCAGCCTGCAAAGCGGTGATCGCGGACTCTCGACCCGATCCCGGACCCTTCACTCGAACTTCGATTTCCTTGACTCCGAACTTTGCGGCTTTCTCAGCAGCTTGTTGGGCTGCCATCTGACCAGCAAAAGGAGTGCTCTTGCGAGAGCCCTTGAACCCGCACGTTCCAGCGCTTGCCCAGCACAACGTATCCCCGCGCGTGTCGGTGATCGTGACATGGGTGTTGTTGAACGTCGCTTTGACGAATGCGATCGCCGTCGTCACATTGCGGCGCACCTTGCGGCGCTTGTTGTTCGCATCTGATTTGGATTGTTGTTTCGCCACGATTTATCTTGTCTTCGTTTTTCTTGCTCTGTTTGAAGCCTTTTCGGCGTCCCGTGAATCGTCTTGCAAAACTCCCTTGCAAGCTCCTCTTCCTCGCATCGATTCGTTGCCAACCATTTCGATGCAAGGACCGTGTTTCGACTGAAAAAGTGCGCCAAGGACTATCGCAAGTCCTTGACCCCCTTCTTGCCTGCTACCGTCTTTCGAGGTCCCTTTCGGGTCCGCGCATTGGTTCGCGTTCGCTGACCACGAACCGGCAATCCAAGCTTATGACGGACGCCACGGTAACATTTGATTTCGCGCAATCGATGGATCGATTGGCCGATTTGACGACGCAGTGGCCCTTCCACTGTGAAATCCCGCTCCAACAAGCTCGCCAATCGACTGAGCTCATCTTCGTCGAGCTCTCGAGCTTTCTTCGCAGGATTGATCTTCGTCTTCACGCAGGCATCCCGCGCAATGGACGGACCAACACCGTACAAGTATTGAAGCGAATAAACGACTTGCTTGTCGTTGGGGATATCGACACCGAGAAGACGCGGCATACTTGCC
>JBAWXH010000115.1:0-8655 GCA_037144155.1 Planctomycetota bacterium
TACACCCATCTGGAGTCGAACCAGAAACCTTCGGTTCCGTAGACCGATGCTCTATCCAATTGAGCTATGGGTGCGGGCAAAGTGGCTGATTCCCGTCGATTGCCGACTTGAACCTGCACTGCTTGTAGAAGATTGTACTGGGTTTCCCCCCCCTTTTGAAGGGCTGTTTGATCCCCCTTTTCCCCATTCCTGACCAACTGCACGGTTCCGGCTGCGCTGTTTGCGATTCGGGTTGGGTGGGATGAATGGGGAGATTGGAAGTTTCCGTTGTTAGGGCCTATGAAATGTGGCTGGCACGATGCCCAGTACTTTGCCAGTGAACTTACAGCTTGCCTTCGACCGCGAGTTGATGGAAAAAATGCTTGACCGAGTCCTGGTTCTTTAGCAACCATTCGATCGAGGGCTCGTTATTCATCGCCTTCGCAATCGCCTTGGTCGTCGCTTCGCGATTGGTTCGGAACAAAACCTCGGGATCGTATTCCGACTTCACAATCGATGGATCCAACCACACCGACACAATGATCCCCAAGTCGTTCGCTTTCGCCTTCGGAATATGCCCTTCGCGAACCGCATCCAGAACACCATTCGCAATCGCCGCTTGCACCGTCCCCATCAAGATGTTGGTGTACTTCTCATTGTTCACCGTCACTTTACTGACCATGACCGTCACCGGGCGAACTTGAACGTCGCAATTGAGAATCGCGAAGATCTTCGAATGCCCCTTGGCTTGATTCCCGATCATGTTCGCGATCGAGAAGCCCACGGGGCCATCCAATTCACCAATCACGACCTCGGGCTCCGCAGCCGACCAAGCTTCGGTAGATTCGACCAAGGCCTCGCCCGTTCGCAACACGATACGGCCAGTGGATTTCTTTTTAGACGTTTTGGTGGAGGCTTTCTTCTTTGCCATGATGGATTGCTCGTCGTTGTTAGAGGATGGAGTTCGGTAAATGGAAACAGGTTGTTCGAGGTCGAGCGCCCTCTCGCTCACGCGGCGGGTTATCAAGGGGAGGCTTATGTTTTCGCTCTAAACATCTTTTCATCGGCCTAGCCCAATCAATTCATTCATTGGTTGGGAGGTCGACGGATTGGGAGGGCGACGGATTGGGAGGGCGACGGATTGGGAGGGCGACGCTCCTGCGGAGCCAGAACAGCCAAAGCTCGGCAGGAGCCTCGCCCTCCCTTTGTACTCTAGACGGTTCTGCGTCCTGAAGGACGTTTAGAGCTGTGTGGTTATGGTTTCTTCGGCTCTTCGTATCCGTGGTGATGGTATTCGTGTGGATGCGACGATTCGAGGTTGCCGATTTCATCGAGGTTCAACAGGCATCGATTCGACAGCCATTGCGGTCCCAACGAACCGATGATCATACCCAAAATGGCCCCCGCCAAACCAGTCAATTGGGCAGGCAGGATCTTATCGATACCATCCAACCCCGGCAGGAAACCGGAAAAGGCCACCAAGGCCCAACTCACGACGCCGAGCACGATCGATAGAAATGCACCTTGGCTCGTGGCTCGCTTCCAATACAGCCCCGCTGTTAACGGTACAAACGATCCGACCAACGTGATTTGATAGGCACTGGAAACCAATTCGTAAATCGGTGTCCCACGCGTGAGGATCGCATAGATGAGCACCATGCACGTAAAAATCAGGATCGTTGCCCGCATCGAAAAAAGCAATTGCTTATCCCGTAGCCCGGGAACAATGTGCCTCAAGATGTTCTCCACGAAGCTTGTCGATGGTGCCAATAAGGTTGCCGACGAGCAGGATTTAATGGCAGAGACGAGCGCCCCAAAGAAGAGGACTTGGGCGAGGAAAGGCATGTGATCCAGGATCATGTTCGGAAGGACACGTTGTGGATCGGCTTCCAACAACTCCTGTGCGTGCTCCGGCATCTTGATCAAGGCTGCGGCCACGATAAACATCGGCACAAAGGCAAAAGCCAGGTAGCAGAGCCCACCAATAACCGCGCCCAATCGTGCGGAACGGACATCGCGGGCCGACATGACACGTTGAAAAACGTCTTGTTGCGGGATCGAACCGAACATCATGGTAATCGCTGCCGCGATGAAAAAGGACCAATCCTTCAGGGTCGGAGGGGGCAGTATATGGAACCAATCCTTCTGACGGGCCATTTCAAAAACTTTGCCCGATCCACCCACCATCTCGGCGGATGTCCATGCGATGTAGGACAATCCAATCACCAGCACGATCATTTGGATGAAATCGGTCCAAGCCACGGCTAACATCCCACCCATCATCACATAGACCAGGACCAACACGGTACCGATCACCATGCCATACTCATGACCAATCTTCCCTGCGGAAAGAATATCGAAGACCAATCCGAGCGCGGTGATCTGGGCTGCAACCCAGCCTAGGTAACTGAGAATGATCATGATCGAGCACAGGACTTCGATCAGCACGCCGTAGCGCTTGCGATAAAAATCGCCGATCGTGAGCAGATTCAGCTTGTAAAGTCGCGTGGCAAAGAACAGTCCGACCAGGACTAAACACATCGATGCGCCGAAGGGGTCTTCGACGACCGCTCGCAATCCACCTTCGACGAATTTGGCAGGGATCCCCATCACGGTTTCGGCCCCGAACCATGTCGCAAAGCTCGTGGTGATGACCATGATGAGGGGCAAGCTATGGCCGGCCACTGCAAAGTCTTCCGTGTTTTTGATCTTCGTCCCGGCCCATGCCCCAACCGCAAGTGTTCCCACGAGATAGAGCAAAACAAAGATCAGCAGCGCGACGTTCATGGGTTGGTCGGGATCCTCACAGGAAGTTCGTTGGGGCCACAGGCAAGCTTAGGGAGAGCGAAACCATAACCCCATGAAACCTCCGGAAAGCGTTTTTAGAGACAGTCCGATGGAGTCGTTACCGCAGCACATGGGCCACTCACTTTGCATAGCGTAATAGATGGCTCGACGGTTCTCCAGAGCATTCCGATTCTTCGCTGATCGGCAAATCTACGTCTGAAATTGTCCGGAACGCGTTAGCCTACGGTTGCACGGGACAAAACCCAGAACCGGGTGCTAACGCACGCCGGCTGATGGGATTCGAGGGACAAAACCCAGAACCGGGTGCTAACGCACGCCGGCTGATGGGTTTCGAGACCGATGAAGGATTTGCTCCGACAGCGATTATTTTGGGTCGGCGAGGAAGGGAAGGGGAACCAGTCCACCTTCTTTGTCGCGGCAATCCATCTCCAGGTGTTCCGGAAATTGCGAATCGCTTCCCAGAATCTGGATGGAGACACCCGACGTTTCCTCGAGTTGAATGATTTCGCGCCGTTTTTTGTTGTTGAGATACGAAGCGACACTTTCGTTGACTCGCACCACGACCCGGGCGGCACCATTTTGTTGGCAGGTTAGCATAAGTAACCGCGTGACTTCGATCGACATGCTCTCGGCGGTTTTCACAAGCGCTCTCCCTCGGCAGCAAGGGCAATCTTCGTAAACGCTCCTTTTGAAACTAGGGCGGATCCGTTGACGGGTCATTTCGATCAAGCCGAACGGACTGGTGCGCAGGATCTTCGTCCGAGCTCGATCGCGTCGCATGGCATCGCGGAGTGACTTCTCCACTTTGCGGCGATGGGAATCTTTGCGCATGTCGATGAAGTCGTTGACGATGACTCCGCCCAAATCGCGTAGTCTCAGTTGTCGAGCGATTTCTTTGGCCGCCGACAGATTGAGATAGAACGCGTTTTCTTCCGCGTTGTCTTCATTGCCTCGAAAGTTCCCGCTGTTGACGTCGATCGCGACCAGGGCTTCGGTAGGATCGATGACGATGGATCCACCACCCTTTAGAGGAACTACACGTTGGTGGATTTTGGCGATTTCCTGTTCCAACTTGTAGCGGTGGAATAGCGGTTCGCGGCCATCGTAGAGTTGGATACGATTGGCGTAGCGAGGCATGACCAGTTCCATGAATTCCTTGGCGCGATTAAACGCATCGGGATGATCGATAACGATGGAATCGATATCCTCGGTGAAGGTATCGCGGATTGTACGGATCATGATGTCACTTTCTTCGTAGACATCGCATGGCCCCGATTCATTCTTGATCCTTTTCACCAACACCTTCCAGAGGCGTAGCAGGTAAGCCACGTCGCGTGACAGTTCCTTGCGGGATCGCTCTTGGCCAGCGGTTCGAACGATGAAGCCCACCCCTTTGGGGATATTCATTTCGAGCATCATCGACTTGAGATTGCGTCGTTCTTCGTCGTCTTCGATTTTTCGACTGACACCGACGCGGCCCAGGGATGGCATCAAGACGAGATACCGGCCAGGGATACTGATGTAGGTCGAGAGGGTAGGGCCTTTGGTCCCGATCCCTTCTTTGATGACTTGAACGACGACTTCATCGCCCCGTCGAAAGATTTCTTGGATAGGGGGCTTAAAACGGGGTCTGCCACTTCGGAGGCGTCCACCTTTGGCATGCCGTCCACCGGAGCGGCCTGGTGGGGTGCCCGAGTCATCGGAGGATTCGTCCTCCTCATCCCCGTCCTCATCGTCATCGATACCTGCATGATTACCACTCATGATTTCGGCGGGATCGTAACCGGCTTGGCGAAAGTACTGAGCCTCCACATCACTGATGTGAAGGAAGCCGTTGCGGCCGACACCGAAGTCGACGAAAGCGGCCTGGATACTGGGTTCGATATTGACGATTCTACCTTTGTAGATGTTACCAACCCAATTGTTTTGGCTGGTCCGTTCGGTGTACAGTTCTTCGAGAGTTCCATCTTCGAGAAGAGCGATGCGGCACTCCTCGGCTTGTGAAACATTGATGAGCATTTCCTTCTTCATCGTGAATGCATTTTCCTTTTAGTTTGTATTGTTCGAAATGTCTTTGTTGTCGTTTTACGTGGTGTGCAGAGCGACCGACATCGGTGGCTACAGCGCGAATGAGGAATCATGCCTGGAGCACAATTTCCGGTACTAACCCTGCGAGCTGATTCATCAAAAAGGCTTCAACTTCGCGCGCGGTGCTCAATCGCAACGCGCGCCAGGCCATGGCTTCGCATTGGCCGATGGTCACCGAGCGGATCGCCTTTTTGATAATAGGAATGGCGGCCGGCGTGAGGCTCAGCGATCGAATTCCCATTCCGACCAGCAGCAGTGCATGAGCAGGGTTGTTACTCATTTCACCGCAGACGCTGGTGGATTTGCCGTGTTCCGAGACGATCTGTTGGGTTTGTTTGATCAATCTCAGTACAGCTGGATCACACGCTTGATAGAGGTCCGCGACCGAATCATTGCTTCGGTCGACGGCAAGCGTGTACTGGGTCAAGTCGTTGGTACCGATACTGACGAAATCGATCTCGTCGATGAAGCGGTCCAACATCAAAACAGTGGCCGGCACCTCAACCATAATGCCGACTTGGATGGACGCAGGGACCGGATGTCCCTCCGCCGCAAGATCCTCCGTAACGCTACGGAGCAAGAAACGAGCGCTTCGCAATTCGTCCAGCGTCGTGACCATGGGAAACATGATGCGGCAATCACCAGCACAGGACGCTCGCAATAATGCTCGAACTTGGACACGAAAGAGACTGGGGTTGCGAAGGCTGAGCCGAATCGAACGCAATCCCAAGAAAGGATTGTTTTCGGGTTCCGCTGGCCGAACCATTCCCATCTTGTCCGCACCTAAATCAAGCGTGCGGATAGTGACGGGTCTGCCCTGCATGTCGCGGACGACTTGCAAGTAGGCTTGATAGTGTTCCTCTTCGGTCGGTTCCGACTCGTGACCGAGATAGAGGAATTCTGTTCGATAGAGACCGACGCCATCGGCTCCGCGAGCCAAGCAAGCTTGGGTCTCATGCGGGAATTCGACGTTTGCCATGAGTTCGATGCGAACGCCATCGGTCGTGACTGCGGGCAGGTCTCTCAGTTCTTGCAGTTGCGTGGCGATCGACTCGCGGGCTTTGCGGCGCAGCAAATACCTTTCGAGTGTGGCATCATCGGGCGAGACAAATATCCGGCCGACATGGCCATCGATAATGACCAAATCTCCCGATCGAATGTTATGCAAAAAGTTTCCGACACCGACTACAGCAGGGATTTCCATCCCTCGAGCGACGATGGCGGTATGACCGCCGGGACCACCCGCTTCGGTGCAAATTCCGAGGACCTTGGTCGGATCGAAACTGGCCGTTTCACCCGGGGTCAAGTCATGGCTAACGACGATGGCTTCATGAGGTAATTCGCGGAGCGTGGGTGCTGGTTTTCCCGACAGCGATTCGAGCAGCAGTCGCTCGACGTCACGCACATCGGCGGCACGTTCGGCCAGGAATGAGGAGCTGGCGCGTCGGAAAGCCGCTGCGTATTTGGCGAAAACTTCGCTAACCGCATATTCCGCGGAATAGAGTTTGCGCTGGATGAGATGCTCCAATTCCGAACGCACATGCGGATCGGTCAGGAGTTGTTGTTGGGCGGAGAAGATGCTACCGAGCCGCTCACCAAGCGTAGCGGTGGTTTTTTCCCGTTTGGTTTCGAGCTGCTGGTGGGCCTGATCAATGGCTTCGATCAGGCGAGTCCATTCCTTGGCGGTTTCTTCGGAGGAGATCAAGCAGCGCGCAAGGCTGTAGCCTTCGCGGTCGAAAACGAGAGCTTTTCCGATCGCGACACCGGGGGAAACCGCGATGCCCTGCAATTCCAGCATGCTTTAGTGAACTCAGGTCCAGAGTAGGACGAACAACGCTTCGGCGTGGTCCGCTGTGACTGGACGTTACTAGGTATTAAGTGTTAGTTGGATGATTCATTGAACTGGGAATCGAAGAGATGTCCGATCGTCTCGATCGCGGCATCCGCATCGGGTCCCGAGGCGCGCAAGACCAATTCGCAGCCTTGCGTCGCGCCGAGTGTCAGCAAGCTGATCATGGATCGGCAATCAGCGATTTGGCCAGCCCGTTCCAATTCGATTTGGCATTGAAACGCCGCGGCAGCACGCACCAGTTTGTCCGCAGGGCGCATGTGCAACCCTTCAGGATTGAGAACAGTAACGGTGCGGTGCAGGGTAGCAGAACTCATGTTCGCCTTAGGAGCCAAATTGGCTTCGGTCTGCTTCTTCTAGCAATTGCAGGATGTCATCGGCCGTTTTGGATTGTCGCAGGAAACGACAGAATTGGTCATCTCGCAGTTGTCGCGAGATGTTCTCGAGAGCACGCAAATGATCCCCTGGACGATCTGGAGGCGATACCAGCAAGAAGAAAAGCGATGCCTTTTGGCCGTCCAGCGATTCAAAGTCGAGCCCTTCGGCACTGACCCCAACCGTTCCGATCAGCTTCTCAACACTCGCGTGCTTGGTGTGAGGCACAGCCACTCCGCGGCCGATCCCTGTGCTACCGAGTTCCTCCCGCTTTAGAATTGCTTTGACAATATCGTCCTTGTCAGCGGCCTTGATGTCTCCCGCCGAGACCAACGCGTCGACCAATTCCGCAATAACCCCTTCCTTCGTGGATGAAGTCAGTTCGGAGCGTATCGCCTTGGGCGATATGAAAACAGAAAATTTCATTGTTTCGTCAACCTAGGATGTATTTCGTAATTCGGGCCGAGACGGCCGTGAACAGGGCTATGAAAAGGGATGAATTCTGCGAGGGGACTCGCATCGGCTCAACCCAAGCGGGACCCGAACGGCAGGTCCGACGGAACCAAGCTCCTGTTCCGGATGGCATCCTCGGACCGTTCGAACTGCTGTTGAAAGCGAGTGTCGACCGAATCGAGACTCAAATCCCATCTCGTACGGTCGGTATCTCGTACGGTCGGTATTGAGCCTAAAATCCGATGGATTGCGGTTCGGCCCAGGTGATCAAGTGTGGTGCGCGTTAGGGCCCCCCTTGTGGTCCGTCACTCGTTCCTTGTGTTTTCGGATCTGCTGCTCCACTTTCCCGATCGTCAGATCGAGTGCGGAGATCACCGTCGAGGATTCCGTGGTAGCCACGAAATCGGGAGAATGCTCGGCAGAAACGTTGATTTCCACCGTCGGCTTGTCGAGGTGCTCCAGGTCGACCGTAACCTCGATGGCGTTGATCCTGTCGAAAAGTCGTCGCACTTTCTCGACTTTCTCTACAATGATCGCCTGATCCTCGGATTTGAGGTGGCCATGACGAGCGGAAACGTTGACTTGCACGGGTAATCCCCTTGGTTGCTAACGATGGAAAAGGAGCAACAGAGCGTTTATTGTAACCCTTTACCCAGAACACCACAAATCCCCGTCCCCATTCGGTTTAAAGGAATTGCGGAATCGGCAAAAACATATTCCATTTCTGAGTGTTAATAAGAAAAACAGGCTTGCCCAGCTTAAGATGGGAGGGGGTAGCAAAGACACGAGGCACCGGATGAACGCGCAATCCATCGATTGGCGACGATGAAATCCTGTCCCGTTGTCCGCTTGCGGTGTAGCTCCCGCAGTCTCCAGTCCTTTGGATTCGACCAAGCCGTCTCTATTTCCTGATTTCTATCGCATTTGCAATCCACAATCCATGGCCAAAAAACGTCACCCGACTTCACGATGGCTCGTTACGCTGTTCGTTGGAACCATCGCTGGATTCTTTAGCATCTCTTCGTGGTCGGCTCTTGTAGCACAACCACCTGGAGGATTCCCCGGGGGTGGATTCCCCGGCGGTCCTGGGGGCGGTGGACCTC
>JBAWXH010000116.1:0-8513 GCA_037144155.1 Planctomycetota bacterium
CAACGCCCTAGGAATCGAGCCAACCACATCACCTAAGCCCTGTAAGGGCGAAATAAACGAACCGTAGATGCATCGCGCGCCGTCGATTCCACGCATTGTTTATCGCGGGCCTTCAGCCCTACATGCATTTTCTTACGTGATTCCCAGGGCGTTGCCCTGGGCTACCTTATTACGCCCCGTTGGGGGCAAAGGCCGAGGGCGTACGTGCATCTACCATTGCCACGGCCTATGCCGTGCAATTGCTTAGCGTCATCGCTGAATGCGTTCGATTGTTTGCGATTCGTTCGAGTAAGGGCAATTTGTTCTTGCGAGCGTTTCTGCTTTTGGTGGATGCGCATAAGCCCCTCACCCCCGACCCCTCTCCCCGAAACGGGGCGAGGGGAGATGATGTCTTGTTGCTGGGGCCGCGTGAGAGCACATGGAAGGTGTTCCACATATCAAACGCATTCGAGGGACACTTTCTTGCGATATGTAATACTTGCGACGCTACTATCGTGCATGCGAACACACATTTCCTCGATCATTACTGCGCCGAGAGTCGATCCGATAAATCCATCACTTCCTGCCATCGGGCATCCGTTCTTAATCCCGCATAGCTTTCCCACCGCATCGTGCTGGCTACCATCCCAATCTTTTTGCGTTGGAGTGGGGGAATCGGTTCTTGTTGTTGATCAAGAGCAAGCAGCCACTCGCGGTATGCGCTGATGCTCGTCTCGTATAACTTGCGATACCGCAACTCCTTTGGATCGCTCAGGTGCAGTAGGGATGCGCCAAGCATGAGTTCTTCGCCACTGGAATGGCCTCGTGTTGGATTTTGTAATTCAACCCGCTGTTCGGCGCGTCGCAATAATGCCACACCTTGATCGATGTTTCCTAAAGCCAAATCCGAACGAAACGCTCGCAATGCATTCACGACGTAGCCTTCCTCGGACTTTAGACTTCGATCGCGTTCCAACCATCTTTCGCACAACGCAATGGCCTCATGGCGATAGGTGAGCGAAGTTCGTTCAAGCTCCAGTCGACGGGTGTCATCTAACTCCTCACGGTCGTTCAACTCCGTCATATAAGAATCGGCAAGATTCCAGACCGTGTTCGCCGTGCGATTCAGCCAAATCAATGACTTCGGGGCCTGATCCAGTTCACGATGACGCTGTTGCAAAGCTTCTTGCAACACATCGCGTGCATCTTCAAATCGCCCCTCGCCGGTGTAGGACATCCCAAGATAATTGGGAATCCTCGAGCGCAAGTCCCGAAACAACACCGAGTCCTCGTCTTTCAAGAAGCCCTCGGGAACGCTGTGAATCAACGCTTGGGCCCGAAGAAGCGCCCTTTGCACGTTTGCAGCAAACTCTGGATAGTCGATGCGTTGCACGGACTTCTTATCCGTGAATCCTTTGTGGAACATGAACCCATACTGGCATTCGAAGTCGGCCAAGGGAACTGCTAGGTTGGGATCTTCAGAGTCGATTCCCTGTTTTGTGTGATCGTAGATCTGCTGTAACAGTGGGGGCGGACCAAAAACCCAGTCGGCTCCTCGAAAAGGGTAGAGAGCGTTGGCGAGCAGATTCTCAGCGCATCTCAGGGATTCGCGAGCAACTTGCGTGTCGCGAGTACGGCTCGATGGCTTCGCATCCCGGCTTGGACCGGTCTTGAACTGCATTCGCAGAAACGATTGAATGATTGCTTGGGCAACGGTTTCAGCAGGTTCACCCGAGGGCATCGGTCGTTTGTAATCTGCCGCCAAACGCACCAGTTTGCTTTTGGCTCGGATCTCCAGCAATTGCACCATCGGGTCGCTTGCGATCGGCTCGCCTGCTATTCGCTCAATGGCATTCAGGCAACGTTCCAAACACGATGCAGAGGCCTCCGCGTGTTGAAACTCCGACATCGAATCGGCTACATCCACCAGCAGATGCAACGCCGCGATCCGAGTATCGGAGTGGAGGCTGTTGTTTCCCCAAAGGGTGAGGCTTTCGTCGATGAGACCATCGATTTGCGCTTGGCATTGGCCGACTCCAATTCGCTCCATCGCAGCCAATTCGGTGATTTGTCGGAGCATGCTGGCGTTGCGCTGAATGAGCGAGTCGACCGTCTGACTCAACCTCGCGTTTAGTTCGCGGGATTGAGTGTTCAGCTGATGCTGGTCATTGGCATAGGTCGCGGCAAAGGCCAATGCTCCGGTGATGAGCACTGCCAAGCCCGCAGTTCTCGGGTTTCGCCGCACGCTGGCCCGAATCCTGGGTAAGGGACTCCAGCGCCAGGGAAGGCGTTCGTGACGGCAAACGTATTCCAGTCCGTCTCGGAATTCCCCAGCGTCTTTGGGGCGCAGCTCCGGTCTCGGTTCGGTGGCGAGCGCCCAAAAAGCTGCGAGCGCCTTATCGCTCCCCTCCGTTGCATCGGTGAATCTCAAATCTGTGGATTCCTGAATCAACAAAGCCAAGCACGCCACATCGTAGGACGCATCTGGGGCACACGCGTATCGGATTTCATCCAATGGACCGGCAAGCCGATGCGCGAATGCCGGCCGTTTGGACTCCTTCAACGCCCCCCAACGCGGCCGCATGAATGCACTGCCGAAATCGATGATTCTCCATGGGACTTCTGTGCTGGATCCTGATGAGGCAATATCGTATGACCGGGGGACCATCAAATTCTCAAGCGTGAGATCGCCATGCACGACGCCCTGCCGATGGATCGTTTCGAGAATGCGCAAGAGCTGTTGAATGTTAGCGAGACTTGTCAAGTCGCGCGCCTCGGCGTTGCGCACACCGGAGACGTATTCGGTTACCAGAAACGGGGACTCTATTGGGATTGGGCCAACTCTTACCGTGCCACTCTCGATGAAGTTGGAAATCTTTCCATGCAATTCGGGCACCTCCGTCAGGTTCCTGAGAACATGAATTTCACGTTCGATGGCAGTCGAGCAATCGATCAGCTCGGTTGGACTGAAGCGTCTCTGCAACATGCTCTGATCGGCGACCTTGATGCAAACCGCGCGACGTTGGTCGAGCGGAGTGATGGCTGGATCGGTGATCGCGAGATAGACACAGTTGAGTGATTGACCTGGTTGCAACAGTTCGATCAATCGGTAGCCCGGGATCGAATCGATCTCCAGCCCTCCCAAGGGCATCGGCCAGGCGAACAGCGATTCGATCAATGCGTCATGGCACGTTGGGTCGGCAAGAACTTCCTCCTTGATAGCCTGCGGGTACTCTTCCCAGTGGTGTGACATAGACTTATCGCAGCAGATCGGAGGCTATCGGAAACTGGCCCAGCAGACACTGCCCGACTCGGCCCGCGATGGACGCGATTTCGTCGGTCCAAAAGTCGAGCGTATCCTGTTGATCTATGGCTTGACGCCATCGGTGGTTGAGGAAATCGCAGAGTTGTTGCGGCCAAACAGTGAATCCGCGATCGAACATCTTGCGGACGACTGTTTGCAACTGTTCGCGATCGATCGGGGCATCGGGAACCATCGGTCCGAATTGCAGTACGGATAATCCGTAAAGAAACATGGCCGACTGCCGTTGAAGTGGACCTTCGTCGTTGGTTTCGATCCCACGATGGCTGACGCGTGGGAATCGCGTACCATAGGTCTCCCATGTATCTCGAAGACTAAGGAGTTTCCCAGATGGTCGGACATCCGACGCTTCGGAACCGGGATGTACGTGGACTCGAATCAGAAATGAAGCCAGATTCGAGATCAGAACGTGGGAATCGGGATAGAAGTCGGCGATCGAGCCGCCTGAGTGGATGGCCAAGCTCACCAGATCCGGTAGCGAAAGGGTCCGCGTTCGGGATGCGTTTGTGTTCCTGAGGAACTCCAAGAGATGGAGCGATGAAGTACCCGGTTGAATCTCGCTGAATGGGAGGCTATTCACCAGTCGGTCGTTGCGCTTTAGGCGGAGGACTCCCTGGATCTTTGGCACGGATGGATCGGGGAACCGAACACGAATGGCCTCGCTGGAAAAAAGTTGGACCGCTTTCTGCTTGCCCGCATCGATCGCAGCAAGGGTGTCGGTTGGTAGAACCGAAGGATTTTGATACGACGCGTTTGGGATCTCTTCGAATTGAGATTCCGCCCAACGGATCGTTTGGCCAAGAGCACCATGATCAGGATCTTTTGCGTGGGTGGTGATCCAACCTTTGCTAAGGCCGACGGCTTGAAAGATTTGGTTGAATTCGCATTGGCGGGTGTCGTATTGCATCGACGGACTCTGATCTACATGATGGGCGTTTTTTAAGGAGCGTGGACGGTCAAAGACTAGTGCATAGAGGTAACTTTTAAGCGTAGAAGAGATAGCGATTCAACGTTACGCTTTCATCCTACTTGATGGCGATGGTTCGTGAAATCATGAGAAAATCGGGATTTCAGGGGTTGAATATGGTTGCGGATGGCTTTACTGACCTTCACGTAGCCAGGTGGCGATGTCGTGGGCGAAGTACGTCAGGATCGCGCTTGCACCGGCGCGGCGGAATGCGATCATGCTTTCGAGCACCGATTCTCGTTCGTTGAGTGCGCCGGCTCGGGCGGCGAGTTTGAGCATCGCGTATTCGCCAGAGACTTGGTACACAGCGATCGGCACGGCAAACGCATCTCGCAACCGTCGAACGATATCGAGATAGGGCATTCCGGGCTTGACCATGATCAGGTCTGCACCTTCCTCGATATCCAATGCCGCTTCGCGAATGGCTTCGTCGGTGTTCGCCGGATTCATTTGATACGTTTTCTTCGAGGCTCCTCCCAGACTCTTCGCCGAACCGACCGCGTCGCGGAATGGTCCATAGAATGCCGAAGCGTATTTGGCTGCGTAACTCATGATGGCAACATCCGCAAATCCGGCTGCATCCAGGGCTTGGCGGATAACGCCCACACGTCCATCCATCATGTCCGAGGGAGCGATGATACTGGCGCCCGATGCAGCCTGTAGAACCGCTTGCTGGCGTAAAATCTCCAATGTCTCGTCATTGGCCACGTACCCATCGACAACAATCCCGTCATGGCCATGCGTCGTGTACGGATCAAGTGCCACATCGCACACGATTCCGATTCGATCCCCACAGCGTTCCTGAATCGCACGTGCGGCCCGGCACATTAAGTTTTCTCCATCGAGCGCGTGCGATCCTCGGTCGTCTTTTCGTTCGGACGGCGTCACAGGAAAGATTGCGACCGCACCGATTCCCAATTCGGACGCTTCGTGAGCTCGCTCGACGGCAAGATCGATACTGAGACGTTCGACTCCAGGCATGCTGGGAATGCTTTGCCGCTGGCCTTGGCCATCGATAACGAATGTTGGCCAGATGAGATTGGCTGGAGAAAGGTGGGTCTCCTGGACCATTTGCCTCACCCATTCCCACCGGCGCAATCGACGCAACCGGGTGGATGGAAAAGAACCGAACGAAGACAATGGTTGCATGGTGAAGGGGGCAGCGACGGCTGATGGCTAGGTAGCGTCACCTGTCTACGGCAGGTAAACTAATGGGATTGAGATCGACTTGCGATCGACATTTCCTTGATCATATATCCTTTCCACGAGGCAACCATGCTCCGCCGATCCTTTCCGTTCTTCTTCGCCGCCGCATGTACCGCCATGGCAGCAGGCAATTTATCCCTGAGCCAGGATGCGAAACAATCCACCGAAGCCGTCGTCCGGAACGAAAATCCAAACGGACTGCCTGTGCCCAGTGGGGAGGGTTGGAAATCGCTGTTTAACGGCAAGAATTTGGACGGATGGCAGCAACGCAATGGATGGGCGGTCTATCGCATCGACGGGGATTCGATTCGGGGAGTCACTTCCACAGGTAGCCCCAATTCGTTCCTTGCCACCACAGCCGATTACGGAGATTTCGAGCTTAAATTCGAAGTCAAAGTCCACAACGAACTCAACTCCGGAGTCCAAATCCGATCGAAAAGCATTGCAGATAAGGATGCCGGCCGAGTGCATGGACCTCAAGTCGAAATCGAAGCCAGCCCAGGAGAATCGGGTTATGTCTATGGCGAAGCCACCGGTCGCAACTGGATCTCGCCAACACAGCCTCCCCATTCCCACTTGAAGAACGGAGAATGGAATCAGTACCACATCAGAGCAAAAGGGAAACGCATCCAAACGTGGATCAACGGGCACTTGATCGAAGATATTACCGACTCCCTTTCCCACGATTCTGGCTTCATCGCACTCCAGGTGCATGGCATCGGGAAGGACCAAGGCCCCTTCGATGTGCAATGGAAAAACATTGAAATCCGCGAACTGAAGTAGTCACCGTGCTCCTTTTTGCGGTTGAAGGCATATCGAGTATCGCTTCGCGTGTTGCAATGCAACTGGAATCGCGCGACCCGCGAAGGGACGGAACTCGAACATCCAGTGAATCCGGAACATTTTTCATTTCATTCGGCTCAACAAATCATGAAACGCATTGCCATCCTCGCATCCCTATCGATTCTCAGTGGCATGGGGAGTTTCGCTGGCTGCCGCAAGCCCTCGGCTGAGCAAAGTTGGCACGAACCCAATTACCTTTTCGCCGAGGTGATGGAGATCAGTCAACAAGAGGAAATGGATAAACCTCTGGCAGAAGCCCGCGCACTGCTGACGGAATGGTTTGGAACCATAGACAATCCGAAGATCCCCGAAGTACTCAATGACTCCGAGTTCGAAGACTTGTTCTCCTTCGAGAATGTGAAACTGGCTGCAGGCGAACCTAGCAAACCTGGGCTGTATGTCAAAAGGCAGTGCGCTTCCTGCCATGGTCCAACCGGTCAAGGTCGAGGGCCCGTGGCTGCCAGCCAAGACCCCTATCCTCGCGACTTCCGCGCGGGGGTCTTCAAATTCAAAACGTCCCCAAGAAGTGCCAAACCACTAAAAGAAGATATTGAGCACGTGCTGCGGAAGGGACTTTCCGGATCGCAAATGCCTGTCTTTTCCGATTTGAGCGATCAGGAGATCAAAGCTCTGGTCGATTATGTCGTATTTCTCAGTGTCCGCGGTGAGTTCGAGCGCAAGCTACTGCAAAACGCAGCCATCGAGTCTCCCGGCGAATCGATCTATGATGTCGCGCTACTCGGAAACAATACTCCCGACGCCAAAAAGGCGCTCGAAGATCAACGAACCAATGCATCGGATATGCTCACCGCGATCGCGGAGCGTTGGATCCATGCACCGGATGCCGTCGAAGAATATCCACCCCCCGACTTCCCTCTCTATGGCTCTGCCTCGGAAGATCAACAAGTCGCCTTGCAAGAGTCCATCGCCAAGGGGAAGGAACTGTTCGTCAAAGAAACCTCAGCATGTTCGAAATGCCACGGCGTGAACGCAGACGGCGTTTCGACCCAATTGCCCGACTACGATGATTGGACCAAGGAATGGACCACCAAAATCGAATTGTCCCCCATCTATCTCAATGAGTTGTCCCCATTGATGGCCCGAGGTGGGATGAAGCCGCAAGCACTCAAGCCGAGGAACATTGTCGAAGGACATCTCCGAGGCGGCCGTGAACCCAGCGATATTTACCGCCGGATTCGTTATGGCATAGCAGGCAGCCCGATGCCGGCCGCGAACATAGTTACTTCTCGTGATGAACCGGGTCTGACCGAAGACGACGTATGGCATTTAGTGAACTACGTTCTGTCGATTGCGCAGGTCCCACCGCCACCGAAACCTGTCTCCTCCGATTCCACGGGTACAGTCGCACAGTCGAAGTAAGACGCGCGTTTGGGTGATCTGCTATAGCCCTCCTCATGTCCCACTGTTTGGTCGGGTGCGTATGCTATTCGATTCGCAAAAGAAACTCGATGCGGCAAGGCAGGGAGATGAGGAGGCCAAAGGCGAATTGCTGATCCGATTCCGTCCCTATCTGAATGTCATCGCGCAGCGTTTACTCGACGACCGAGTCCAGGGGAGGCTCGATTACTCCGACATCGTTCAAGCCACCTACTTCGAAGCCTCAAGAGATTTCGGACAGTTTCGAGGTGACACGGTCGAATCGTTTTTGGCTTGGCTGAGGCATATCCTGCGGAACAATGTATCGACCGCCCATCAAGAACATTTGGCGACTCAGAAGCGTTCTGCACGCCGCGAAGTGCATTTGGGGAAATCGGTTTTCAATGACGGAAGCCATGTAGAAATGGCCAACATCCTGCCTGCGGAAACATCCACTCCGAGCCAGCGAGTGATGAAGAATGAAGCGGCGGGTATCTTGGCCGCATGCATGGAGCGACTTCCCAATACCCAAAGAGAAGCGATCCGAATGCGTTATTTGGAAGGGATGGCACTCAAGGAAATTTCCGAGCGAATGGGCAAGTCGGAGATGGCCATTGCGGGACTGCTCAAGCGGGGTCTCCAAGGGCTGCGTCAAGAGATGCAGGCCATACAAACTGGTTTGAGTTCATTGATGTAGTGGGCAGGTTCTTGCGGATGCCAATCACGGCTTTTTCGTGCTCGTGCTCGTTATCGTGCTCGAATCAGCCCGTTCGATTACGAGCACGAGCACCATCCGCCTAGGCGGATTGAGCACGAGCA
>JBAWXH010000117.1:0-8436 GCA_037144155.1 Planctomycetota bacterium
GCTGCGAGTCTCTTTCTTTTGAAGGACGTCAAACACAAGACTGTGGGCTTTCGTGAACAGAGCGAGATCTCGGCGAGAGCAGCTCTCGCTCCATCTCGCTTCCAACTGGTTGATAGCAGCTCGCCTGCCTTCTTGCGAAATCGGTAACATCATGCAAGCTAAAAAAAGCTATCAAAGAAAATGGATGGGTGGCCCCAAATTACGTCATGGCCCCCGGAAAAGTGGCATCGATTTTTGCAACGACTGATACACGCCCCAGCTTAAAGGCACCGCGATCCAGCTCCAGGCAATGACGAGAATGATTATCTTCATTGTTTTAGACATCGAAAGATTCCGTGACGTGGTATTTCGGATCAACCGGTCGCACCAACATATTGGCGACAAGGCCAATGATGAGTAGTCCCGCCATCAGGAACATGGTGGAGTTGTAGGCTTCCGCTTTAGGTACCCCGGCGTCGATCTTGGCGGTCGAGATGTAGTTCACGAGGCTGGGGCCGAGAATCGCGGCGACGGACCACGCCGTGATCAGGCGTCCGTGGATGGCGCCGATCTGATAACTCCCAAACATGTCTCGCAGATACGCCGGGATGGTGGCAAAGCCGCCGCCATACATCGTGATGATGATTGCCGTGACGACGACGAAAAGCGTCTTGTTCTGAGTACTTTGCGTCCACGGCACCACGCAATACAGGAGCGCCCCAAGAAGGAAATAGATCGAATAGACGGTCTTTCGCCCGGTGTGGTCGGAGATGGACGACCACACAAACCGGCCCCCCATGTTGAAGATGCTGAGTAGCCCCGCAAAGCCCCCGCCGACGGCGGCGCTAACGCCAAACATGTCGGAACACATCTTCGATGCCTGCCCAAGAATGCCAATCCCGGCGCTGACGTTCATGCACAGTACGACCCAGAGGCACCAGAATTGGGGAGTCTTCCAAGCGACATCCACGGCGACATTGGCGTTGGTCATCATCGGCTTGTGATGCTGACTTGGTTCCCAACCATCCGGTTTCCAGCCCTCGGGCGGCACACGGATCAGACTGGCCCCGAACAGCATGGAAATCGCGTACAAGCCAGCCATGACAATGAATGCTTCGGCAACTCCGACGGACGCCTCCGATTTGAAATGCTCCATGAGTTTCACTCCCAGCGGCGCGCCAATGAGAGCGCCGCCGCCGAATCCCATGATTGCCATCCCCGTCGCCATGCCAGGGCGGTCGGGGAACCATTTGATCAGCGTGGAAACGGGCGAGATGTAACCGAGTCCGAGGCCAATACCTCCGATGACACCGTAGCCGAGATAAAGCAGCCAGAGAATATTCAGCTTCACACCGATTGCCGATAGGAGCAATCCGCCACAGAAGCAGATGCAACTGGCGACCATCGTCTTGCGCGGCCCGCTACGTTCCACCCACTTGCCAAACACCGCCGCCGACACGCCGAGTAGGACCAGGGCGATGGAGTAAACCCAGCCCACCTGCGGAATTGTCCAGCCCGCGCCCGTTTGCGTCAGCGGCACGTTGAAGACGCTGAATCCGTAAACTTCACCGATACACATGTGGACCGAGATGGCAGCGGGCGGAACCAGCCAACGGTTGAATCCAGGTTTCGCGACGGTCGCTTCACGGGAGAGGAAATTCATCAGATTAAAAATCCGTGTGGAAAGGTGTGTTTACCGTTGCCAGCGGAACGACCAGTGCCGCAACTCTGCTTTGTCAATCGATTAAGCGCGCGATGAATAGGGTCGACTCTGGTTTCGGCTTCGTTCATAGGTTAGCTCTAATGAACAATAGCGATCGCGGGCAACCTACCATCTGTTCCGATCTCAAAAACTTTTTCAGATCGACTCCAATTTCATTTTCCATGAACTTCAATGAACTTCATCGCGCTCGGTTGTGATTCGAGTGATGCTCGAGCCATCGGCGGTGTGTACCATCCCGACTTCGATTTCCATTGAGCATTCTCCCATGTCACGGACCTGATCCATTTGACCAAACACACAGACTCCGACTCTTCTTTGTCGTTGATGTCGTAATCCGGGATGTCGTGATCCGGTTCACAAGCGATCCATTATAGGTCTGCAAGGCAAACGCATCAAAGTCTTAGTCGAAAGGGGCGATGTGGAAGGGTTCGGTGGGGTCACCCTAGGGGCGTTCCGACACATGCCACCCCTCAGCATGGACAACAATGGACCAGGGGGTACGGATAAAACCACTCCGCATCCCAGGAATTGATCTAAACCGGGCAGCGGGATCGCCGTAGTACCAACAAAGGAGTTCTACGTCATGAGTCGATGGTTGTTATCCGTGCTCGCTTGCCTGTCTATGATTCCGGCCCCATGGATTCCAGCCCCGTGCCTAGCTCAGGGTTTGAGCCTTGGATCTCCAAGCAACTGGTACCAATGGCGTGGTCCTTTGGGGACCGGCGTAGCGCTCCATGCATCGCCACCCGTGGAGTGGTCCGCGGAAAAAAATATTCGCTGGAAGACCGAATTGCCAGGCAAGGGCCACAGCTCACCGGTCCTAGCGAAAGACCAATTGCTGGTGACAGCGACAATTCCGATCGGACCTAAATTGACTGCGCGGTTCAGTGGGCGACCCGGTGAACACGATAACGCGCTCATCGACAGTAAGTTCCAATTTGTAGTGATGGCCATCGATCGTCGCGATGGCACGATTTTATGGAAAACGGTCGTTCGCGAAGAAGTGCCGCTAGAAGCAGGGCATGTGACGGGCAGCCTCGCCAATGCTTCGCCGGTAACCGATGGTGAATTCGTCTACGCGCATTTCGGCGCCCACGGCCTCTATTGCCTTAACCTGCAAGGTGACGTTGTTTGGGAGCGATCGTTCGGTGCGCTGCATTCCAAACACGGTCACGGTGAGGGAGCCTCGCCGACACTGTTCGGTGATTCCCTCGTGGTCAATTGGGATCACGAAGAGGGTTCCTTTTTAGTGGTCCTGGACAAGCGAACGGGCGAAAATCTCTGGCGGAAAGACCGACCCGAGGATACGTCCTGGAGTTCACCCATTGTGATCCAACGTGCCCATCGCGATGGCAAGAAACGCCCTGAGATCGTCGTCTGTGGAACCGATCGCGTCTGCGGCTATAAGTTGGACGACGGCGAACTCGTCTGGGAATGCCGCGGTATGTCATCCAATGTCGTGGGAACACCGGTCTACGCGAATGGCATGCTCTACGTAGGTAGCAGTTACGAGAAAAAGGTTCTGATCGCAATCAACCTTGAGGGAGCCGTTGGGGACATCACCGACACACAGCACGTGATTTGGACCCGCAATCGAAGTACACCCTATGTTCCTTCGATGTTGCTATATGATGACGCGCTTTATTTTCTTACCCACTACCAGAATGTGATGACGCGCGTCGATGGACCGACGGGTCAGAATCAACCTGGAACGATTCGACTGGGGGTCCTCGGAAACATCTACGCGTCACCCGTCGCTGCAAACGGATACGTGTATGTCACCGACCTGTCAGGTACCACGGTCGTCCTAAGCCATGAAGCGAATCCGAAAATCGTGGCTGTCAATCGTCTCGACGAATCGATCAGTGCTTCCGCGGCCATCGAGGGAGACGAACTGTTTTTGCGAGGCGATACGCACTTGTACTGCATCGGAAAATTGGCCGAATAGCGAGTTCCGGCTGATAGATGCCGGTCGAAAAACCGGACGCTAACGCGTTCCGGCTGATAGTTGGGACGGTGTTGCATTGAAGCCAATCATCATTGCAACGAACGAAGTTCCTTCTGCTCTTCTTCGGTCAAAGGAGCTCGACGCAATCGCTCCACGTCGATCCGCGACTGAACCAATTTCGCGGCCTTGAGTCGATTGCCACGCCGCAATGCCATGTACCAATGCAACATGATCCTAGGATCCTCACCCGTCTTTGCGGCATTCTCAAAAATTGCGATGGCCTCGTCCAACTTACCCGCCTTCATCAAGATGATTCCTTTCGAGTCCAACAAGTCCGGAACCTCCCCCACCAACGCAATCGCACGCTCGATCCATTGCAGTCCTTCCGCATTTCCCTCCTCTGTCCTACCTAGTAGACAGGCGAGATTGTTCATAACCACCGGGTCCTCAGGGGTCAATTTGATGAGTGCTCGGAGACACTCAATGCTTTGAAGGGGCTGGTCCTGAATCAGCCAGTAGTCGGCTAATGCACGCTGCAACGTCGAATCCTCGATGTTTCTAGGTTGAATCTCTTGTAAGAACGCATCCCCCTTTGCTTTTGCATCGGCTTCAACCTTTTTCCCACTCATGGCTTGCGAAACCACCACCGCAATCGGCACGACGGCCGGTGAATTCGCCCCAAGTCCCTTTGCCTTCTCTAAGAGCAATTCGATGGCCGTGCTTCGCAGCCTGATGTCTTCCACTCCCGTGAGTGTCGCCAGGATCGCCAAACTGGCCGAAGCGGATAGAACTTCCATCTCGCGCAACAATCCATTCGCTTGATCGCGCAAGCCTAACAACATGAATCCCGCAGCCGCATTGCCGAGTGAAGCGATCAATCTCTCCGCAGTGGGTCCAGATTCATGTTTTTCTCGTTCCGCTTCCACCCAACTTTGCAGTGTCGCGATGGCTCCTTTGGGATCGTCATTCGCGTGGAGTGCACGTGCCAATATTAAATGGGATTCAAATGCTTGATCATCGATCTGCCGTAAAATCTTCGCTTGATCCAATCCCTCTTCCCACCGTTTGCGGTCCAGCAATAAATTCGCATAGACATAACGATAGGCCGCTCGGGATGGTTCCTTGGATACTGCTTGTTTCAAGTACTTTTCCGCTTCATTCCATAGCTCATCCGCTTTTTGTGTGTTGTTTAACTCTCGTTGCAAATTGGCGGCGCGGAAAGTGATCATTCCCAGCCTAAATAGATCCTCGCCCGTTGCTTCCGATGCATTCGCATTCAATTTTTCCAACAAGGACTTGGCTTTGGCCAGGTCGGCTGGAAAGCCCCGTTGTGCCAACAAGGAGGCCAACAAACTCAAGTCCTGGTTCGTGTTCCCAGAGGGTCGCGTCGTAAGGATCGTTTGTAGTCGCGACCAATCGGCGGAGTTCCCTCGCTCCGCCAGAACCGATGCAAGCATTTGACGCACTTCTGCCTGCTGCGGACTCTTTTTGTAAGCTCCTTCCAAAGTCTCGATGGCTGCACCCACTTTTCGCTGAGCCCGCAGCGACTGCGCGATCATCAGGGAGATCGGCACCTCGTCTCCCCCTGCCTTCAACGCCTCTTGATAGCTGACGATCGAGTCATCCAGCTTTCCCAGCACGAACTCCATGCGACCCAGCGTAACAAACCGTTGCACCGGAAGGATCGATTCCGCGTCCCGCAGTCTCTCGACCGTGGCAGGATATTTGTCGACTTGACCGGTCAATCCGAGAAAGTTGAATTCCGCATTGATCACCCGCAAGTCTTCTGGAGCCAACGCAACTGCCCTATCGATCGATTCCTTTGCCGACGCGATCTGGGCCGCACGCTCATCCTCGGGCGCGTCGCGCGAGGAAATTTCGAGCACCGTTGCGTTCCATACCCATGCCATCGGATCGGAGGGCCTGGCTTCGATCCCAGCCTTCGCGATTTCGAGCAACTGCTCGGGTTGATCGCCCGAGAGTTGCAGCGCTACCGACGCGACACGAGCCGAGTTGTTTTTTCCTGCACCCAGCCGATCGATGAGGGACTTTGCTTCGTCCCATTTTCCTTCTTGATAAAGCAATTCGCAGGCCCGTTCGTAGATACCCAGCTCTGACTCCCCGAGTGCAATCGCTTTTTGGTATAGCGGCAACGCTTCCAGCGGTTTGTTCGCTCGGTCTAAGACGATGCCACTGAGCATGTAGCCGGTAGGAAGGGAAGGTTGTTTGATAGTCAGGTAGCGCGCGATTTCACGGACCTGGTTCCAATCGGGCTTGGTCTCGACCTCTGCCATTCTCAACAGTCGACGCGCTCGAAGGGTTCGCCATTCGATCCCTTCGGTTCCTTCCAAGACTCTCAATCGCTCTTCGATTTTCTGAAGCACGAGGCCCCACGACTTGGCGTCGTAACGCGTCTTGTTAGGCTCCTTCGCATCATCGCGCATCATTTGAAATGGAACTTTAACGGCAAGTCTTCCTAGCATCGCCATACGATCGGCGTCATTGCTAAATCGCGATAGCAATTCGTTCATTTCGGAACCCCAGGCTGGAGATCCGTCACTCAACTGAAAATAGCCTCGCAGGAGCGAATCACTCATCGGTTTTTCGAGGAGCGCCGACCAGACGATTTCCCGTGCCTCCTCCTTGGAATTTGTCGAAGCCAATTGCTTCGCGCGATGCACGATCGAGAGTTCATGATCGGGATGATTATGCTCAAACTTCTCCATCAACGCGTCGGCGCGGGGGACCTGTCCCCAGCGATTCAGCGTTAACATTGCCGTCTGCCATAGGTCGACGTACTCGGGACCTACTTCGCAAAGGGTTACGAGTTCCTCGACAGCGCTCTCGACCAAGCTCGCCCGTTCCTCGGGAGAAACCATTCGAATGGCCACTTCGCTTTCCAGTAGGTCGATCAACCATGGATTGGACGGAAGTTGCGCTTCGGTGTTTAAGGCAGTCCGGGCTTGAGAGAGGGCATCGCGCGTGATCTCCAATGCCCTCTCATCAGGATCCTGTCGTCGCAGATAATTTTCGAGCGAGAGTGACGCCAGCAGTATCCAGTCGTTGTACTTCTTGTCCTGAATGAGTCGCAGATGGGCGATCGCATCGGTGATTTGATTGGAGCGCAAGGAGGCTTGGGACGCACCGCGGAGCAATCGATCTTCCGAAGGTTTGAGGGACAGCCCTTCCTGAAACGCCTCGTTGGCCTTTTCCCACTTTCCGATCTTCATGTAGCTGGCGGCGACGAATTCCATCGTTTCCGCACGTGTCTCGATATTATTTGTCGCAATACTTTTCACGAGAGAATCGAGCATCCGTTGCAGGGCGGCTCTATCCCCTTTGGCAATGTGATATTGGATCCAGTACTCCTTGGAGAGATGCGTCAGGTCACGATGGACACCCGATTTCAGCACGGTCGATTCCCGGTTTAACGCTTCATCCAAACTCGTGAGTGCGTTCAATGCTCCATCGGGCGCACCCGACGCCAGCTTCGATTCGACTATTCGGAAATGAAGCTCGAGCGTGGGGGGCGGACAGATCTGGCAACCCGATTCCCAGATCCGCACTGCATCGTTGTGTTCCCCTCGTATCGCGTGGAGATCCCCGAGGGCTGCAAAAACTGGCAAGTCAGCATACGCCCGCGAGGCAGCTAACTTTTTGAGAATCGGTTCCGCACGAGCCAAGTACGCATCGCGCGATTCCGGTCGTCCCGAACGCATCTCTTGTTTTGCTTGATCGACGTAAAACAGACCTGCCGCCCGTTCGATGTTGATGGAATCTGGAAACAGCGTCTGAGCTCGGTCGAAGTCCGTTTCCGCCACCATGGGATCCACGACCGCCGCCACGCTGGCATGCAGCAGCCATGCTCCGCTGGATTTTTCGTTCTCCGCCAGCATCCGATCGGCGGATTGCAACGCCATTTGCTCAAGCTCCTCTTTCGATTGGGAGGAGAGGGTCGAGTTATCAACCAGATCGCGTCGACGCACGCAAACTTCTGCGAGGAGTCGAGTCAGTTCCAGATCGTTCGGTTGATCGAACAACGTATTGACTAAGAGATCCACTGGCGTGGTCGATTTCGCCATCAGATACCACTCAGAATCTCCGGACATCGCATCTTTTGGACGGGGTTCGGGACGTCCTGCGAGTAGGAGGCCCATCCGACATCGTGTCATGTTTCGCAGAAGGATGGGGACGGGTTCCGTGCCGACCATGGAATCGATCTGGAGCATGGCCTCCTCGTACCGGCCACTTGCGATCAGTAGCTCGACAGCCCGCGCCCGAAGCGCAGGGATCTCGTTTTTATGTTCTGGAGAGGCTTCGCACAGTCCGATGGTCTTGAACTGGAACAGGATCAAGTTATCGATGTTGTCTGGAGTCCGTGCGACCTGCTCCATCCACTCTGCCATTTCGATGTTAGCCGCGACATCCTTCGGTTTCTTAATGAGGTAGCGATCCATCGTGAGGATCGCGTTTTCAACGTCCCCTTGATCATGATAGCTTTTGGCTTGTCGAAGAAGCTCGCGGGCAACGGTCCCTTGTTGGAAGGAATAGATGCCGAAAATCGACAGGCTGACAAAGGCCACGATGGCCAGCGTGATGCCAGCGCGAGTGACGAATCGTTGTTTTATTTCGCGTTCGTCGAGAATGGTTTCAGTTTGGTTCATAATCGTTCGGGCGTTTCAGTCTAAAGTTGTTTCCAATCGAACCGTGTGTACTGTATCCGGCTACTTCCGTGGCGTTGCCGACCCCTCCTCTCGTTCCATGGCTCCTGCCGTGGAACGCACTG
>JBAWXH010000118.1:0-8216 GCA_037144155.1 Planctomycetota bacterium
TTCCGGTTGTTCGGCAGCGATGTTCCTCGCATACTCCCCAACCACACCCTGCTGGCCTCTAAATCCAGGAACCAGAAACGAACTATCCATCGCCTGAGGTAGATACCAAAACGAAGGCAAGCTCAACCGCGCTTCGACCGACCCCGGCGCCGTTACTTGCGGGATCGGTAGCACGCCGATCATCGCCTCCGATTCGTCCAAAGATGCAAACGCGAGAACACTATTCGTCGTCCCGAGATCGATACCAATGCAATACCGTGGTGCCATAGAGCGCGATTGTTCCTTGAGGCTATGCAGAACGCAATCTTTTCATCCGCGAACAGACGCGAACAGTGCGAAATCGTAGTGCAATCACCCATTCCTTAGAACGCCAATTTTCAGCAATGCAGACGGGGCACACCGATTCCTTTCACGACAAACATACGCTCCGAATGACTTAGCCATGCGTCCCCTTTCCGTTGCCTGAACGCTGGGTGGGGTTGCACCGTGATGACTGTGGTCTAAGCTGGTTCCTTGGAATGGCAAAGGCCAACCACCACCGATCCCCTATCTTGCCTTGGTTTGATTCACTCCTACCCTGCCTCCCTTGGATTCATGATGCAACGCTTGCTGGATCGCTTCTCCTACCAACTCAAGCAAACTTCCCATTTCTACGTATTCGGCGACCGATTTCCGTCGAGTCCTACGCAGTCCGCAACACGAACGCTTTGCCGTCTTGCAATCCTGTTCGTACTAACCGTGGATCCCCAGATTGGTTTGGCCCAATCCCAATGGCCCACATGGCGCGGCCCTGCAGGCAATGGAACCGCAGACGCGACAAGCGCGCCGACTCAATGGGGTGAATCGGAGAATATTCAATGGAAGATTCCACTACCGGGTCGCGGCGCATCGACACCGATAGAATTCGCTGGGAATCTTATCGTAACCATGGGGATCGAAGGCACGAATGGCATCGTGGCCGTAGATCGCTCTGGCAAGATCGCCTGGGAACAAACTCTTGGCAATGAGCGACCTGCCAAACACGCCAAAGCCAGCAGCGCTAACTCGTCACCTGTAAGCGATGGCAAACTTCTGTATGCGTACTTCAAAAGCGGCGACCTGGGTTGCTTCACCCAGGATGGAAAACTTCAATGGAGCACAAATATTCAATCCCAATATGGTGAAGACTCACTCTGGTGGGATCTCGGGACATCACCGATCCTGACCGACAATGCAGTCATCATCACCGTGATGCAAACCGGCCCTAGTTTTCTCGTCGCCCTCGATAAAGAAACAGGCAAAGAACTGTGGAAGGCCGACCGTTGGTTGGATGTTCGCGAAGAAGCCAATCAAGCGTACACGACTCCCACGTTGCTATCCATCGATGGACAAATGGCGATCGTCACCGTGGGTGCGGATCACGTCACCGCCCATCGCGCCAGCGACGGCAAACTCCTGTGGAAACTGGGTGGATTCAATCCCGATAACGATGGATACTTTCGTTCCATTGCTTCTCCCGTCGTGTGCGATGATTTGATCCTCTGTCCCTACGCGCGGGGCAATACATTGACCGCGGTCCACTCCGATCCTCAGATCACGGACGCGGCACGCCTGGCCTGGAAACTCAATATTGGTTCTGACGTGCCTACCCCTGCCTACTGGCAAGGCCGGGTCTACCTTCTATCGGACAAAGGGACCGTTTATTGTCTCGATCCAAAATCGGGCGAAACACTCTGGAAAGAATCGTTGCCGAAAAGCAACAAGTCATTCAGCAGTTCTCCCCTGATCGCAGATGGCAAACTGTACTGCACGCGCGAAGATGCGACCACGTTTGTCTTGGGGGATTTGGATAAAGCACAACCGAAGCTACTCGCACAAAATCAATTGGATGGGTTTGCGGTCGCAACCCCTATCGCGATTGGCAATCGGCTGTATCTACGGACCTACGAAGCACTCTACTGCATCGAGTAAACCAGTCCTCGCAAGGAACGTAAATCGACGTTTCGAAGAGACGCCGGGTGACATCATTGAGGCGAGTAAAAGAAGGCTAGAACCAAACCGACTCGCATGGCCTTTTGCGACTTCTTGCCTTGCTGCACCTAGCGGAGACAGGGGATTTTGTCATGCCGACGTCGCAGTACTGGCAAGCAACCATCCTCTGCCCTTGCAGAACAATGAGAACAAGAGCCAAGCAATCGCCAACAGAATTACGACAGTTGGCATTACGGCCCCAGATGGTCCCATCACTTGCAACCCTCCGGCAATCAACATCGTGTAAACCATCTGAAGTAAAACCGCCGCGAGACTGATTGCAAAAAGCGTAACAGACAACCTCTTGCGCAGGAGCAACAAGATGCTACCGGCAAGGCCAGTACCCACGGAGATCGCGAAGACAAAGTAGATCCAATTCGGTGTGGAACGAACCCACTCTTTCTGCACGTCCGTCATGGACTCGATAATGGCTTCCTGAGCAAACACTTCCGACGAGAAAATGATGCAGCCTATGAGATTCCAAAGAAGTGAGACGACCGCGATCACCCAAAACCAATTGGGGACCGGTACTTTATTATGTTCGATCATTGGATGCACCCTCGGAAATTAGAAACGAACAATTGAATCGCGAGCCCAAATCGATACGGAGGAGTCGATTGGACATTTCAAGGAGACGTTTTGATCAGCGAGCGACCTTGAATTCACTAGAATCACGACCTTGAAATGATCTTTTCCGATTCGAGAGTCCAAGGCTATGTCCACGAAGAGAAACACGGTAACGAAGTATAACAACCACCGGGGTCGTGGGGTGGACTCCACGCAAGCTACCCCTTCGAAATGCTAGCCTATCGCTGTGGGTGCTAGGTTTCTCGTCCAAGGACCGATAAGCGTTAAGGTCGCAGCTCTCCTCTGCCGATACGATCGTTAAAGGTCGAATTGTCTGTAAAGGCAGCCCACAGAGGAATCGGAGGCCGAGCGAGTCGTAAGCATGTTCCGTTTCCTCATTCTCTCATCGCTCATCCTGCTCGGCTCGGGTTGCAAAACCCATCTATCGCTTCGCAAGCATACGATTCAAACGGCGTCCACCATCGCCGACATGCATTATCAGCAGGTCCTCGATAATGTCGCCCGGTTCACTTCGAATCCATCGTCCATCCCATCGATTGCAATAGTGAACAACGGCGCGGTTTCAGTGATGGATCAAAGCACGCTTGGAGGCGCCGGCACTTACGCGCCCACCATCACCGCTGTCGATCAAATCGGCGGCTTTCCTATCTTGAGTTTGTTCTTTAACCCAAACGTAGCACGCGGCGTTACGGAAAATTGGACGCTCGATCCCGTCACCGATAGCGGAAGGCTTCGTCGATTGCGAACGGCTTTTCAGTACGTCGTCGCAGGAGAATGTGGTCCAGATGACGATACCAGTCTCGAAGCACTCACGGAAATGCTTGAGATTGAAACCGAGGAGCAAATGGAACAAACGCTGCCACGGGACTGGTTCTGCAGTGGTTGCTCCAAAGACGTTCCCAAAGAAGCGTGCTGTATCGGAAACTACCACGAAAAGTATGTATGGGTAATGCCTTGGGGGATGGAGGGGCTATCCCGCTTTACCATGACCACCATGCAACTGACCACAATGGATATGCGTCCCATGAACCGCACGGTGGTACGGCGTTACAACTCGGACGACGAGCTAACGGAAACTGAGATCACATTATCCGATTCTGAAGGACCCGGCGGTGACGATGATTCGGCAACGCCTGGGAACGCTCCAAAACCTCATGCATCGTTGAAAAAACTACCTCGCATTAACAAGAACGCACCCCTATCCCCTCGATTGCAACGCAAACGTCCAGGGTCCAGCTCGTTGTCACAGCCAAGATGACGGGGTAACCCGTTTGTCATTCATGCATCGGATGATGATTGAATCGACGAGACCGCACACGGTGGCGCAGGAACACCTTCAGAAAAACGGGGTGCTAACGCACTTCGGCGGATGGAGTACTACGAAGATAACGCGCTTCGGCTGAGGGGGGTTTTGCGAAGCATCTGGCTCTACACTCTTTGGGAGTGCTCCACACCCCCGGGGAATCAATGCTCCGTCGATGGAATCAGGAAGTAGGAAGGAAGCCTATTTCCCTTTCCATACCTCTTCCAGGTCGTCGGAAAACTGCTTGCGAATATTGTTGTCGGTCAGAATCTCATCGGTAGCACCGAGAAAATCCTTACGGTGAAAGGTCATCAATTCGGTCCCGCGATCTGCAAAACGAAACTGTAAGAACTCGTCTTCGGAGTCGCGAAGGATCTCCACCAAGTGTTTGAGATTCTTCACGGGTATGCCGTTGATCTCTTTGACCGTGCACAGCACTGGCGACGAGTAACCCTTCATCAGTTTGTGTGCGAACGGCATGGCTGGTACAACCACGATTTCTTCATCCTCAAAATCTCGCCATGCGGCGGCACCCTTGAGAAGTGGACTCGCTTTTGCGGAAAGCAGGGCTGCATTTCCTTGTGACTGGATGATGCCCATGACCAATTCTGCCGACGCTGCTTCGAACGTCAGCGGTCCGAAGATTGCAAACCGAGGATAATCACCATCCAGCGGACGATACAACAGGGGTGTTTGTTTATTGCTGGCCGTTGGTACTTGAACAACGCTCTCTTCTCCTTTGCGCCAAACGGTCAATGGAACTTTGCCATCCGCGATGGTACTCGGAACGAGATACCCGAAGAACAAATTCAGAGAGTCTCCAATCTTGACGAAGCCCTTGGAATCGATCGGGGTATCCCCAATTTTCGTGATCACATCACCAGGCTTGAGTGGATAATCCTTTTCGATGGTTTGCACAGAGGAAACCATTAGCCCGCCGGCAGATTTCGGCAGTCCCAGCCAATCGCGCAGCGCCGGGTTCTCGACTGTCTGGAGCGCATCCCACAAATTGCCCTTGCCATCGAACTTGCCATCCGCGACATCATCCAAGAACAGTCGCACTTCGGAAATGGGTATCAAGTAACCGATGTTGTCTGCTTGTCGTAGACCTGAGAATGCAACCCCTACGACTTTGCCATCGGTAATCGCCGGACCACCGCTATTGCCTGGGTTGATGGCGGCATCGATCTGCGTTCTCAATGCGCCCCCCGCGAATTCTACTCGAGATACAATTCCTTTCGTCACCGAAAGCTGATCCCCACCGATGGGATACCCATAGACTGTCACGTCGGTACGCACGCGAGGTAAACCCTCGTCGAAAGGCAATGCAGCCCGCCCATCCAAAATGGACTCATCATCCAACTTCAGCACAGCCAGATCGACGGTGTACCCGATCGATTCCACGGTTGCACCGATTCGTTGATCGGACTGATCCGGTTGCACATAAATCTGAGTTGCATAACGAACGACGTGGGCATTCGTCAGAATCCGGTTTCCCTCAATGAGAAATCCGGTCCCTGAGACCTCCGCGGGTTTGGCTTTGTTCCACGGTTGAAGAAAGTCGGGATTGCGCGTCGTGGCGGTAATCTTGAATAGAATGTCCCGCACTGGCTTCTCGATATCCTGGGCTCCAGTCCAAGAAATCAAAAATATCCATGTGACAATCGATGCGATGAGGGACTTCATTGGAAATGACCTTGACGTCTAAGTAGTACGAGTCTTCGTTGGAAAACAGCTTAACATATTTCTTTCGGGCTAGGTACCAAACACCCTTGATGGCGACTGGGTAGGAAGTCCTAGGCTGCTCGATGAATTGCATGGTTTTCACCGATTCTCGACCCGTCCATTGCCACTGCGACTTCCCAACATTCGATTCCTTCTCTTCGTCTTCGGGGCCATCGAGGTACACATTCCATCGCAAAGGGAGTATTCTGCTGAGTTCGCATTCGACCGCACCTCCGCTGCGGCCGCAGTGTACTGACCCTCCTTTCCTCTTCGTCAAGCTCTTCTAACTATGCAAAAACTTCTGAAAGCCTTCCTGGCACTCGGCACTCTTTTGCCCTTCGCATCGATGGCCCACGGTGATGTTCGCTTGCCAGCGATTTTCAACGATCACATGGTGCTGCAGCAAAAACAGCCGATCCGCATCTGGGGTTGGGCGGACGAAGGAGAAACGGTCACTGTAAAGATCGGGGATGCCAGTTCCACGGCAACCCCGAATGAGAGCGGACGATGGCAAGTCGAATTGCCGGCTCGGCCAGCGAGCAAGCAACCGGTTGCTATTTCCGTTCAAGGGAAGAACAAACTGACAATTAACGACGTGTTGATCGGCGAAGTATGGCTGTGCTCGGGACAATCCAATATGGAATGGCCCGTGGCTGCCAGCACCAACGCGGCGGCCGAGATCGCAGCTGGAAAATTCCCAGCCATCCGTCATATCAAAGTACCCTTGGTCCCATCCACTGTCCCGTTGGATGACTTTAAAAGCGAATGGCAAGTATGTTCACCGGAAACCGTCGGCAGTTTCACCGCATGTGGTTACTTCATGGCCCGCAAGCTGCATCAGGAGCTCGATGTTCCGATTGGACTGGTGAATGCTTCCTGGGGTGGAACTCGTGTCGAACCTTGGACACCACCCGTAGGCTTCCAACGCGTCCCGGCTCTTGAAGAGATCTATCGTTCCGTGCTTGGACGTACTCCCGGAACAAAGCAATACATCGATCGGCTAGCCGCTCATATCGCCGCTATCGAGCAATGGACTGCTACTGCCAAGGACAGCATCGGCAAATCGGTAAGCGTTTCTGCGAGCCCGTCCTTCCCTAATGAACTGTCGCCCTTCACCAGCAACCAAGATCCAACTATGCTCTACAACGGCATGATCCATTCCGTGGTGGGATATCCCATTCGCGGTGCTATCTGGTACCAAGGAGAATCCAATCACGGTGAAGGGATGCTCTATTTGGAAAAGAAGCGGGCCTTGATCGGTGGCTGGCGCGAGCTTTGGAAACAAGGTGAATTCCCATTCTATTACGTCCAGATCGCCCCCTATCAGTACGGCAGTGAAGATCCCGCCATCCTGGCTACGTTTTGGGAAGCACAGGCCGCTGTTCAATCGATCCCAAATACGGGTATGGTGGTCATCAACGATATTGCAACTCTTAGCGACATCCATCCACCCAACAAACAAGACGTCGGCTTGCGATTGGCATTGCTGTCCTTGAAGAATGATCATGGCAAGACAGAGGTCGTTGCAAACAGCCCGGAAATGAAGTCGCTGGAAGTACTTACAGATCGCTTAAAAATCGACTTTAAGAATACTGGAGGTGGACTGAAAACTCGGGATGGCAAGGCCCCGTCCCACTTTGAAGTTGTCGGTATTGGATCGAATGGTTTTCGACCTGCCACTGCAAAGATCGACGGCGACAGTGTGATCCTGACCTCCAGCGAAGTCGCAGCGCCGACCGCCTTTCGATTCGCTTGGCATATGTTGGCGGAACCCAATCTGACGGGCGGTACCGGATTGCCCGTGGGAGCCTTCCGGGGTGGTGAGATCCCTGATTTTGTCAGCAGCCTCTCGGTTGCCAAAGAGTACAAACTAGCCTACGAGTTGGACCTCGGGAAACTGGGAGGGCCGATTTCCTATGACGTGGATAACAGTTCGACCATCGGTCCCTTTGACCGTATCGGATACTTGTTGGAATTGACCACTGCGAGTGGGGATGAAAAGAAGGTCTTCGTGTCGATGGATGCCTTCACGACGGATATCAAGAAGATCGGTATACCGACTGCCGCATCCGGCGCACGCTTTCAGATTCCGGTCCGTTCGCTCGATATCTTCTCGAATGTCAACGGACTGAAAACCGGAACCAAGATCGAGTCTGGGAACATCGAGTTTTGGCCAGATAATTATGGGATGCCTAATAAAGCAAATGTTCCTGGTGCCTCAGATGCTATTTATGATTTCGGAGATGAACTCGTGCCACCCCAAGACGGCTACGGTTCTATGCAAGTCCATCACACGAGCGCCGGTCAAACGGTGTTTGCGATCAACCATTGGAACGCGGGCCCCTCTGCAGATCTAGGTATCGGGAATAGCGAGGGTCAAACCCGAGACTGGACGTTTACAAACAATGCAAGAACCTATTCGTCCAAGCGACTTCGCGTGTTCGTTCGCCCCAAGAAGTGAGTCCCTTGCTGACGCTGCGGTCCAGGATGGACAGGAGCGTGGGATAGTCTTCCAGACTGTCATTCCTCCCACCAAATCAGAGCCGCGAGCGTAACGGCTTGTTGATTTAATCGGTTACTTTTTTGGGGG
>JBAWXH010000119.1:0-8025 GCA_037144155.1 Planctomycetota bacterium
TTCCCCCCCAGGTTATCTCGATTTCCCTGGTGCATTGATCGTAGTCACATCGAATCTTCATCGATATCACACGAAATGCCCATTGGCGAGGACTACATTCATTGATTCGCAACCATGATGGTTGCCGCTGAAATGGATTTCAACGCACAAAAACCACGAGTTCAATGGCGTGTTGTGAATGGATTGATAGCGCGACCAGTATTAATCTCCTCGAAACGCTTGGAGTCTTGTCTATGCATCCGTCAGCCGTTAGCAAGCTGTTTCAGTTGTTTCAGGATCGAGGCCAGGTACGGTACGAAGGACACTCGATCACCCAGTTGCAACACGCGCTGCAATGCGCCCTGTTCGCGAAACGCCAAGGAGCCGAGTCCACGCTGGTTGCGGCTGCGTTGCTTCATGACATCGGCCATCTGATTGACGATCACGAACCGCACGAGTTTCAAGAGCATTCGCTCCATGACATGCATGAAGAGCGAGCCTTCTGCTGGCTCAAAGAACATTTTGGACATGCGGTCGCGGATCCTATTCGATTGCATGTTCAGGCAAAACGGTACCTCTGCACGATTGAACCTGAATACATCCATGCATTGTCCCCAATAGCTCGTAGAAACTACTATGATCTCGGCGGCCCGATGAGCGGTGCGGAACTGGACGATTTTCGGGACGAACCCTACGCATTTGAAGCTGTACAATTAAGGCGTTGGGATGACATGGCAGTTCAGCCAGACATGGTCACTCCGACCTTGGAAGAGTACTTGCCATTGTTAGAGTCCCTGGTCCTTGAGCCAGCTTACTAGTGCTGGCACGCGAGGTTTTGATTGAGTCCCACGACTGTAGAAACCAAGCCTGTCGCGATGAGCCATGCGTGGCTCCATTTATGGGCTGTCACGGCGGCCTTTGGAACGTACTTCTGTATGTACATGTACCGCAAGCCCTTCACGGCGGCTGCGTTTAAAAGTGACGGATGGATCGACTGGGATCAAAAAGCAGTCTTGGTCGCGGCGCAAGTCATCGGCTACATGATTTCCAAAGTGATCGGCATTCGCGTTGTCTCTGAAGTGACTCGGGCCCAACGAGCCGGTCTACTCATGGCACTGATTCTAGTATCGCATGCGGCATTGCTGCTGTTCGCAATCGTGCCCGCCCCCTGGCATATCGCCTGCATTTTTCTGAATGGGTTGCCACTCGGAATCGTGTTCGGATTGGTCTTGGGATTTTTGGAAGGAAGACGGATGACCGAGGCCCTCACGGCAGGGCTGTGTGCCAGTTTTATTCTGGCAGGTGGTGTTTCGAAGACGGTCGGTCAGCGCATCCTGCAATTCACGCAATCGCAATGGGGATGGGATCTCTCCCAAAGCGAACGGTGGATGCCGTTCCTAGCCGGTGCGTTGTTCCTGATCCCAATCACTTTTTTCGTGTACATGCTCAGTCAGATCCCGCCACCTAACGAACACGACGAGTTGGCTCGCAGTAAACGAGAACCGATGCGGAGCGAAGATCGATGGCGCATTCTCAATACCTACGCTGTCGGTTTGGGTGCGATCGCGATCGTCTATTTGTTCGTCAGTATCATGCGCAGTCTGCGTGATGATTTTGCACCAGAGATTTTGGCGGGCCTAGGTGCCGAAGTCCAAGCCAACGACTATGCAACGATCGATTTTTGGGTGGCTCTCGTGGTCATGGTTGTCAATGGCGCGTCAGTCTTCATTCGTGACAACCGCATTGCCCTTCAATCGGCGCTGGCTGTTTGTGCGTTGGGATTTACGATTACCCTTCTGGCAATCGGTTTGAGAACATTTGCGTCGGTGAGTCCGCAGATGATGATGGTTTACATCGGAGCTGGTTTGTACCTGCCCTATGTCGCGGTCCATACCACGATCTTCGAGCGCATGATCGCATGGACGCGGGATCGTGCGAACGTCGGCTTCCTCATGTACGTCGCCGATTCCTTGGGTTATTTTGGCTACGTGGTCATTATGATTCTGAAGACCTTTACGCCTAAGTCGATCTCGGGGCACCCTGGTACCATGGTTCAAATCTTCTTTGGGATTTGCGTGGTTTCCGCCATCGCCAGCCTGTTTCTTATCGCGGTAGCGTCGGTGTCGTTCCATCGACGTCAAGAGAGAGAGGATATGACGGCTGGCGAACCCATTCCCTCGGATCGCGCTCCCGCGTAGTTGCGTTGGATACTGAGACTTCTTTCACGTCGTATTCTAAGAACCAGATTCTGAGAACCAGACAATGGGGCCCGGAGGGGCCCGGACAATGGGGCCAGTCATTTTTGTGGGCAGGCTTGTTTCATTTTCTAGTCAAACCATTTCCGGAACGCCAACCCTAAGGACTAAAGACATGCCGCAAAGGATGGGTGGCCCCATTTTCCGATCGCTTACGAATCGATCGTCCGAACAAGTTCACGAGCTTCCGCTTGGCCCGCGGCAGGTTTTCCGTATTCACTGGCTGTCACCCGGGCCAACGAACTGATATGTCGCCATCGCAAGCTCGGGCGGGTTGCATGGAAATCATCCCACACTGTATTGAAGTACTTTTCTGCGTGCAACGCTCCATCTTCACTGACCGCGTAGCGCAAGAGTGTCCCGAAAATGTTCTCCACGGGCAATCCGAGCTCGCCATAGCGATGAGCAATCGCGCACGCGTTCCCTTGCAAATGGTTGACAATCGAATCGTCGAGCAATACCAAAAGTTTGTCTGCGTCCTTTTCTGCAATCCGATTCAACTGATGCTTGGCGGGTAACGCGACGGACAAAAGATTGGATGCATCTCCCCTGTCCCGGGCCACTTGCCAAGCACCAATCAGGAGACAGGACATGGCAGAGTGGCCAGTGGTGGCGTTTGCCAAGTTGCGCCATGCGTTCGCCGCATCGCTGGCATGCACTCCCCTCGAATCACCATGTACCGAACCTGCCGGCTTGAGTCGGTCTTCCCACTGCGGCTCGCGACCTGCATCTCTCAATACCAACATGGTTGCGGATAACGACAGTGCTTCGCCGATCGCTTGGGGAGAAAAGCCATCCGCAATCGCGGTTGCAGCCGCGCGAGCCGCATCCGAGGCGGAAGCTGTTGAAAACACCTCGGTAAGATGCTCGATGAATGCATCGTTGGCTGGCTTCGCCCCTAATGATTTGCCTTCGAGATGGAACTCGTCCATCAATCCTGACAACATCACACCGTGTTCATCCCAATCAGCACGCCGTTGAGGCTCCATCTGCACGCAGTAATGCAACGATTGACGCAGCAAGGTCAACGCATGCTCCGTCCCGACGATGTCTTGCATGTCCCAAGCTCGATACGGCAAAACGACACGATGGACTTCGGGATTGTCTTGCACGAGGGGCAATAGGGATTCCAGAGCCTTCTTGCGATCTTGATCGACGATCGACGCAAACATCGTTTCGGCTTTCGCGAGATTGCGTTGACGAACGACATCATGCAAGGCATTCGCATTGGATCCTTTGCTGGAGATATCGGCAGCGGCGTTGGCTCCCAAAACTTCGGCTCCTCGTCCACCAAACTCTTGAATGCGGTTGGTGTTCCGATAGAGGACTTTGAACACAGGGAGTGCCCCTTGTCCCTTCGGCATCAAGCTCGCCATCTTGAGAGCCGGAGCAAGTGCCATGAAAGTGTGAAAACCGATGTAGTCTTCACCACCGAAAGTCCTTGCGTTCGCAAGAGCAGCGGCTGCGACAAGGTTCTTAAGCGTTTCACCTTGGACCAATCGCTGCGCGAGATCACTTTGCAACTTCCCAATGGGTGTCTCTTGCATAGCGCAGACCAACGGCTCCAAGCTGCCAAAGGTCAGCGGAGTTTCTAACTCGCTGGCAAACGCACGGGGAACGAGCCCCAAATCCAGTGCCATGCTGGGACCGAGCGTGGCAACCAAAGTTCCTTGTCCAACACGGGAGAGAAAAGCACGTCGAGATCGATTCGAATGCATGGAAGTATCCTCGGAATTAGGGAGAGAGGTGTTCCGTGATGCCATCGGGAGAGGGTTTGACGTGAGGGTCGTAATCCTTCCGCGTATCCATTCCACTTCCATCAGTGTAGTGTTACGAGGGGACCAAACGCACGTGTTTTACGGACTTAGAACCAGACATTAGGGCCAGACACACTTGTCGGTAGGCTTGTTTCTTTAGCTAGTCAAACCATTACCGGAGCCTTATCCCTGATGGCAAAACGAATGCCGCAAAGGATGGGTGGCCCCATTTGCCACTTTCAAGTGATTCTTCGATCGATCGAGCGTTTGATCGATGGCACTTGGAGTTGTTTCAATGCCTCGCGAATTCCATCCTTCGGGGATACGATTCAAGACATCGGAGAATAGGGACACTATGGAAGTGTCAAACTGGGATCGCCGAAGAGCATGAACTTCATCCCTTGAAAGAAGATGCTCGGGGGATACCAACCGTCGTCGGATTGAAGATCCGCGAGATGTTCATTTTCGAAGTAGTATTCGACTGCATCGCTCCAGCAGTCGCCCAGGCAGGGATTCATGTGGCTACCTACCGAAGTGATAAAACCTTCCACGAGGGTTAGTCCGCATGGTTGGCTTCCCGTGTTGCACCCGATGTATGCGACTGCCCCATGTTCGTTTCGTTTGAGGATCTGCTCCCCCAACCCGGTAGGATTGAATCGACCCGTTTGAAGTGGATTCGGTGGCGGAGGTGGCGATGAAAACTGTTCTCCTTGATCCGTTCCTTGGTGCTCCACACCATGCACATCCACGTACGCGTTGTAAGGAGGCAAAGGTGCAAAATACGCAGTGCTACATCCTGCAGAAATCACGACGGGTAATTGCGCGGCATTGGTGATTTCATCCAAGTCCGCTACGGAAAAACACTGTTCCCACGCATCGGATTGTCCATGCCCTGCATGAACAATCAGACTCACCCCATCGTTCAGCAACGCACGTGTCGCCGGGCGCGTTGGTACTTCTTTGGAAGGCCTCGCTCGGTCCGAGTAGTATTGCTTCGTCGATGTCCAATTCGGTTCGAGACGTTGAGCCAGGCGATCCATGACACCTCGACTGTCCACCCAACCGCCGACCGCAATCAAGGCCGCACGATGCAAATGCGGACGGGTGCCGTCCAGGACGGACTTCTCGAAGGCGATTGTCTTTCGTGCAACACGTTCCACCTCCTCGATCGTTTCTACTGGCCAGCGTCCAACCGACACGTCAGGGCGATAGTCCACTTGGTCGTAGTTGATCGGGTCTGATTTGTTCTTCTCTCCTCGCACTTCGCCGAAATAGCCATGGTGAAAAGACTCGTTGGCAGCGTTCCAGTCCTCGAAGGATCCATCGCTTTTAGCGAGATCGCTGTAGTACAAATCGGAGGGATAGAACGCAACGTCGAAGGCGGCAGGTGTGACGCGATCGAGCACCATATACCTGACCGGAAGAATATTCACGTCACCGACGAGCAGTACGTAGCCAAGTCCCCGCTGTTTCCACTCTTCGAACAGCCAACGCTTGAGCTTTTCGGGATCGTCGACACCCTGCGATGAACTCAGGATCGATTCGAGAGATGCAAACTCAGTGGGTCGCAGGGTCTTTTTAAATTCGATAAATTCCTGCAAGGCTGGCTCAAAACTTTCGGGCGCCACCACGATCAACCGTTGATTCCTTTGCCCCTTATGTACCGCGATTTCGTCTGCATGGAGGCTCGAAACGACCAACAACGAAAGCATCACGAGTTGCGAAAAAACTACGAACAGCGAGGGCATTCGAATCGGAATCATAGGAACTTCCTTGGATAAATCGTCGCGCCCCTGGCGAGGCATCGTCCGGATTGGCTTCGCGTAAAAACAAAATCTGCGTTTAGACTTCTCCCTTGCTTCCGCAACGGGTTTCGTAGCCATATTCTGCCATGCTGGAACTGCGACGAAAGTCGTGGCGAACATCTGCGCATCCAGGAGAGCAAACCTTGTAGCTTAGGCGGGAATGCTCAAAGAAGCGAATCCGTGGACCGTATTTTCTGTTGCGATGGGAAATTTCCGCGACTTTGAACTGCTTTATCGATCGACGTTTCTATCGTTCCAAAACACAGTGAAACTTTCGCGGAGCGAACGGCGACATCGGCTTGGAACGCTTTTAGATGCAGAAGGTCTTCGCGTGCAGGTAGGTCTAGAGCCGTTCGATATTGCCACCAGAGGGACAGCGCATCAAAAGGCAAGGGAAGGAAACCTAAATGCGGTTACGCATCACTCCGCAGGACCAACTCCGACAAGACCAAACTTATCAAATCCTAGGATCAAATTTTTTTGCCAGTGTTTTTGATCACTTCGCTCAGCGTTAAACGATCAATAGAAGAGCTTTGTATAGCCTCGCAACCGTTCGGTTATTCCTGGCTTCCGGCGGTCCTTTGTGAAACGAATCGCGATCAAAGTCGAATCGTCACTTTCGGCAACGGTTTTGGAATACGCTTGAACCCGCTGATACAGTTCTTTACCGAACGAAGAAGCAGTATCCGCCTTGGAAATGGATTGAACGAGATCCATGAGGCCTTTTTCTCCGAGCTGCTCATCGCTCGGATTGAATGCTTCGGTGAGCGAATCCGTATAAAGCAGCAACCAATCACCAGCCTCTACCGAAATCACAAAGTGTTGGTAGGTTGACGAACTATCGAGGCCGAAGGGCAAGTTGTCCCCCTGCCCAGCGGCAAGCATCGCGTCATTGACGTACACCCAGCGATCCGCAGATCTCTGATAGAAAAGGGGATGCGGGTGTCCAGCGTTCGTCAGTAACAATTTTGATTTGTGACTCAAAAAGGTCGCAACGATAGCGGTCGCAAATCTTCCCTGGCTTTCCAGTTCGGTGAATTGACGATTCAATTCCGAAACCAAGCGGTTCTGCTTCTTAGCATTCATAAATCGACGCAACAACTGGCGCAGCGACTGCGACGTATCCGCGACTTCGTCCCCGTGGCCCGCAACATCCGCCAAGAGAATACGCGTGATGATTCCACCGACACAAAGGGACAGGTAATGAACATCCCCTCCCTGCAATTGTCCATGGTAGGTCTGGCTAAAGATCCACACATCCATTCCAGGCGACGAGACGATACTCTCTACGGATTGATTCCCGTTCCAAATCTCCATGCACTGGAGGACATGCTCGTGAGAAGAATCCCCATCCAGAATTGGTTGAGACATAACGAACAAGTCCTCGGCTTAATGGTTGGGGCCACGCATGAATTCCATAGCCATCGATTGAAGACCATCTTAGCCGAGGTCGAATTTGCCGAGGTGGATTCAAAAGAATGAACGGCAACCCACCCGACTCGAACAAAACGAACCGGAATTGAAAAAACCAACGCTTCCCGCTTAGGATCCGAGCAAAAAGGGGGATCGAGATAAACCAATATCCCACGACACGTACTGCAAAAACGAAAAAAAACCCCGCGGAAACTTACGTTCACGCGGGGTTTTTTAAAAACCGGCAATACCTACTTTCGCACTGGTGGGCACTATCATCGGCTCGGAAAGCTTAACTACTGTGTTCGGTATGGGAACAGGTGATCCTTTCCGATAAAGTCACCGGGAGAGAATGACACAGGCGGTAGCCTGCGTCACCCTATGTTGGATTGGTAATGGCATGCGATAGAGATTGAAATCAGTATTCGGCACGTTCAAGTGCAAGATACCGATGGTCAAGCGTTCGTCCGTTAGTAATGGTTAGCTGAACACCTTACGGTGCTTACACATCCATCCTATCAACCTGGTGGTCTACCAGGGGACTTTCGCTATAAAGCTACGAAACCTAGTCTTGAAGAGGGCTTCACGCTTAGATGCTTTCAGCGTTTATCCTTTCCATAGTTAGCTATCCAGCCGTGCCGCTAGCGCGACAACTGGGACACCAGAGCTATGTCCAACCAAATCCTCTCGTACTAAGGTTGACCCTTCTCAAGTTTCGTACGCCCACGGTAGATAGGGACCGACCTGTCTCACGACGGTCTGAACCCAGCTCACGTACCGCTTTCATTGGCGAACAGCCAAACCCTTGGGAGCTTC
>JBAWXH010000120.1:0-7834 GCA_037144155.1 Planctomycetota bacterium
CGCAATCCCCCCAAAAAAGTAACCGATTAAATCAACAAGCCGGTTAGCGACCGGCTGAGGCGCACTGGTAGTGCTAGTTCCAGTGGCAATGCGCAAACCCGATCGAAGATACAGGTTCCAATGTCCCACAGCCCGGCGCAAACGCTTAGGGCTCTGACGAACGGCCGGTTACAACATACCCTTTTCGGCCTACTACAGGCGAGCCGGCCTACTACAAGCGTTCCGTTGCGATGATTTCCACTTCTTTCAACTCGTCAGGAGAGAGGTGCAATCGCCGAACCCCATCGAGATCGATTTTGCGGCGAAGACGAGCTGCATCTTCGACTTTCCCAGAGTTCTTCAATGCGCTGTAAAGATGGAGAAGGATGCGAGGGTCCGACCCTTTGCTCGACGCTTCCTCAAAGAATGGAATCGCTTCCGCATGACGACCTGCGATCACCAAAATGTGGCCTTTGGAATCGAGCATGTCGGCTGTGCGGCCAGCGATTTCAATGGCTTTGTCGATGAGCGTCAAGGATTCGTCGGTAAGCCCTGTTTCCTCGGCGGTTAGACACGCGATATTGTTGAGAACAATCGCATTGTTTGGGTCCAGTTCCAAGACTTTACGATAAGTGTCGATGGCCCTACCGATGATCTTTCGATCGAGCCACATATCCCCCATCGCCATGAGGTACTTCTGGTTCTCCAGTTCTCCCGCCTGGATTTCAATCAGCAGGGTATCCGCCATTTGTGTGGCATCGGGTTCGTAGTTCTTGGACTTCAGCAGGCGCATGATCTGAATGGCGTTGTCTGCACCGGGCCGGGTGCGAATCAATTCGACAAGTTTTTTCAGCGCAAACGATCTGCCTGCAAGGGTATCCAAGCGGGCTCCTCGAATTGCCAATTCGAAAGCGATGGCAGGGTCCTTCTCGATGAATTGATCGAACAGTGGATCGGCGGCCTCAAAATCGTCCAACTGGAGAAACGCAAAGGCGGTATCTGCGTCGACAGGAATGCGATCTGTGTCGGACGCCTCTTCTCCCAATTCCGCGATGCGCGACTCTCTCCATTTGGAGATGGATTCTTTGGCGTCCTGATTCTTGTTGCGAGCTTTCTTGATCTTGGCATCCAAGAGGGCGGTCGTCAACGAATTCGGCAGGATCGTTTTGAACTGTTGCATTTTGCTCGCAGCATCGTCCAAGCGTTTCAATTCCAACAAGAACGCAATGTAGTCGGAGAGGTAGGCCGGGTTTGGGTTTCCGCTGGCGGTCGCCAATTGGAAATGGCGATCGGCTAGCTGCTCGCTCTTGATACGCTCACGTTCGTTTAAATACTTACCAGAACGACTTTTTGCTTGTGTGGAAGCGATCACGGCAAGCATGTAGGAGTCGTCATCGGTTCTCGCCGCGGAATCGACGACGATGTCTTCGAGGAGAGTACGAGCCTTTTCCAAATCGCCTGGGGTTCCTCGACGATAACGCAGGATCGCTAGGAACCGACGATCAGAAACTTCGTTGGCATATCTCGGGTCTTGCAGGACGGCATTGATCCGCTCCCAATCTTCGGGAGAACCTTTCGCAGCGAGCAAGCTGCTTAACGATTGGCGAATATCGAAATCCTTTGGGAAATCGCGGTTGAGTTTTTCAAATAGCTCGATGGCCCGGTCGCTTTTCCCAGTGACTAGATAGTGTTTGCCGAGCAGGATTCCGATCGCAACGCGACTTCCGCCAGATTCCATGGCTTTAATGAAACTGGCTTCCGCGGCGTCCATGTCACCGAGGGACTGTTCCAGTTTCCCCATGAGTTCCCATCGACCGGCTTCGTCGATGCGATTGGTGTTCTTTACACGTTCGTAGAGTGCCGACAATTTTTCTTTGTTTCCCAATAAGCCGTAGAAGCCGAGCTCGGCATTGAGGACCTTGACGCTGCCGTCGGAATTGAGATTCTCGGCTTTCTCAAACGCGTCGTAGGCGACCTTCAGTTGTTCGGCGCGGTCCTTCTTGGACGCATTGCGCGAAGTGGCTTCGATCACCGAACCGTAAACCACCCAGGACATTGGATCGAGGCTGCGAGATTCAATTCCCGAGCGAGCGATCGAGAGCATGTCGGATTTACTCTTGCCCGGAATACGCATCGCAAATTCTTCCAATTTGTTCGAGCGTCCTGCCCGATCACCCAGTTGGTTCAGCAATTGCTGGGCTTCCGTGTACATCCCTTGTCGGTACATGCACGAAATCAAGCGTTCGAAAATGATGAGTTCCCGCTTGCCCAGGTTGACTGCGCGCGAGTACGACTTGATCGCGTTGGCTAGGTCCCCTTTCTTCTCCGAGTAGAATCCGGCGACGACGTGGGTCTCGGCCCAGAGAGGCCGTTGGGCTTCCAGCGATCGAACGATTTCTGCAACGGAGTTGAGATTTTGGGTGTCATCGCGGGCTGCCAATTCGATCAATCGCTTGGCCTGAACCGCCTTCCATTCCGTTCCGGAGGCACCTTCGAGCGTCTTTATCTGTTCTTCGATTTTTTGAAGTGCGCGGTTCCACGCATCCAAGGCAGTGAGCGCTGCGGTTCGGGTTTCTTTACCTCCGGTGCTCAAGCCACTGGCCGGCTGCGTTTCGGAGCCGCTATTGCTGAGCCAAAAATTGAGGTTTTCGAGAGTCAATTCGGCCAATTGCTTGTTCTTCACCAAGGACTGGTCCGCCCACTTGATCAGTTCACCCGTTGTCGCTTCGAAGGATTCGGTTGAATCGCACAGCCTCAACGCATCCTGCGGTTCCATCTCCCGTTCAGGGTGTTTAAGGATGCTCTCCAGTACGAGGTTGCGAGCTTCTTCGATTTTTTGTTCGCGAATCAATCCTTGGGCTTGCGTCAAGATTCCATCGCGGCTGTTCGGAAAGCGTTCGATAAATTTCGTTCGGGTATTTTCCAACGCTTCCTGCTGCTTCCACTCGTCCAGGATAATCATGGTGCGACGCCATTGTTCCACGTCGGTCGGGTTCGCTTCGCACAGGTCGATGAGTTCTTGGGCTGCAACGGCGGCTTTCTCGGATCGTCCTTCTGGATCAGCCCGCGAGATCAGGCTGAGGAGTTCAAGCTGTCGAACCCGCCAATCTTTGACCTGGGTCTGACCGCTGGGGATCTGGCCTAGGACGCTTCCCTTTTTCGCTTCCGCGATGGCTTGATCAAACGTAGCCCAAAGCGAGGGAACCGCTTCCGTACTGGACTGGAGGTTTAAGATGGTGAGTGCCAAGACGTACCAATCTCTGGAGTCTTTCGGCTCGATCGCTTGAAGCTGTTGGAGAGCCTGGTCAAACCGACCCGCGCTTACCCAGGCTTCCGCGGCGCTGCGCTTGTACCCCAACTCTTCGGTGTCGAGCTCTGCGGCCTGCTCGAAAGTCGTTCCGGCTTTGTCCCATTGTCCTGCTCTAATGTAAGCGCCACCCAAGATTGCGAGGGATCTCGCCCGAGTTGGCCCATCCAACGCACTGGCAGTTTCGCCCGCGACGGGTCCTAGGAGACGGATCACCGCTTCGTGGTTGCCTCGAGCGAAATAGAATTCTGCCCATTTTTGCCTCGCGACGAAAGCGATGGTCTGGGACGTGATGCGCGGCAAGGATGGGGTTTCTTGGTTGATGGACTTATCCATCGCCTTCAGAGCCTTTTCCGCCATTTCCCAATCCTGGCGTTGGATCCATGCCGACGCGATTTGGAAATGCAATTGGGCCGTGGGGGGTTGGCCACCGAGCCCACTGGTCCAGGCTGCGATGGCTTCGTCCGATTTGTTTTGTACCATGAGCAGGTCACCGAGTGGCAATGCGGTGACGGTTGGGACTCGGGTCGGGTCGTCGAGCGAGGCGCGAAGCTCTTGTTCGGCTTTCGTTAGTAGGTCTTGGTATTTCTGCGAAGTCGAATCCAATCCCGAGGTGCGTGCGGCATCGAGATAGTGCTGGCCAGCGGTTCGCCGAACGAATTTATTGTCCGGGAATTTTTGTTGGGCGTCTTCGATCGAATCGGTGGCTTCTTTGAGATCGATGATTTTGAGAATGTTGTAATGGGCCATCCAGGCGTCGGGCTCGTCGGTATGTGCCAGCAGCATCGTCGAGGCTAACGATTTGGCCCGCTTCTCAAGCTCCTCCTTGTTCGCTTTCTCAAAGGGGGAATCCTTCAGTCGTTGGGGCTCTTTGAGCAAAACCGTTGCAAAAGCGTTGGTGAGTTCCACATTGCCGGGGTTGGTCCGAAAGGCTTCGTCCAGCAATACAGCAAAGTGCTTTTGAGCCTGAGAACGCAACCATTCGGGTGCGACCGCTTCCGCTTTCGGTGACCATCGATCCGGTCGGTTTGCGAGATTCATTTTGTAGCGACACAACGCGATCAAACGGAGGATGTCGGCATTCCATTCGCTGTCGGCTGACGCAGCGGCTTGTTCGAGAGCGTCCTCATAGCGACCTACCTCGTACAGCCGTTCGGCTTGTCGATGCCGCAAATGACGCGCTCTGGCTTTGAATTCATCTTTCGATTCGCAGTGGCCGATGGCTGCCGCATACACAGTAATGGCTCGATTGACTTCGGGACGGCTTTTCGCTGTGTCATCGATCAATTCTGCTAGGTCTGCATGGGCTTTGGTATCGTTCCGGTTCAGCATCAAGTACTTTTCGAAGTACTCGATCGCCTTGCGGTTGGAATCGGACTCCTTCGCTTCCTCGGCGAGGCGGAGGTATTCCTTGGAAATTGAGCGGGCTTGGACGTTTCGTATGGCATATGCAGCCCCGAAAATGACTGCAAAAAGAGCGATCGTCGCCAGCAGCAATCTCCAGTTAAAGGCAATCGACGAAAGCTGCTTTGGGTTTTTCTTACTGTTCATTTGACAATTGGATCTGCTTCCGGGCTAGATTCTGCTTCCGGCACTGAAATTTTGCTCAATGCCCTCTCTGACGCCCCTGCGGGTGACCATTCACTCGACAACCGACCGCCGCGGGAAAGACTCGGTTGCTGTTCAACAGCGAGTGGCCATTGACCACTGGATCATTGGCACGATGCGTGCCTCTAAACCTTCCCTGGTTCTCGATAAGACGCCTGAAAAGCATAGCAAAGAGGAGGGAAATTTTCCATTCAGTAACTTTGAAAATCGTCCGGGCGACTTAGCAGAGGAAGCGAAGCGCTAACGTCCGCTAACGTTTCGGGCGGTGGGATAGTCTTTCAGACTGTCATCTGTCCAGCGAAACAGCCAAATCAGAGCAGCGAGCGTCAGCGACCGGCTGTGGGGCGCTGGTAGTGCTAGGTCCCATGTCTTTACTAAACTAAACCCGCCCGAAGATGCAGGTTCCAATGTTCCACAGCCCAAACGCTTCGGGCTCTGATTGGCAGCCGTTTGCGATCACCGTTTCATTCAATGCCACTCCACATTCAGCCCCTTTTTCAATCGGATCCAAGAATTTTTCTTCGCATTCGAGAACTAGCCCAACCGCGGATTGGGAATGTTTTGCTAGTCAATTACCTGTTTTTCCGGGTGGAGGGCGGAGTACGTCGCATTTCTTGGCTTCTTTCAACGGAAAATTCGGCATTTTCAGAACAACCACACCGAACACTTCGCTTGACACACCCCCCTCGACGGGTATTCTTTCGGGAAGCGTGTTCGCCCGAGCGACGGCGACAGTTTTGTTTCGTGTTTCCCGAGAGGACGAGAATCTATGGTTAAGACATTTTTGAAGTCGGTTCGCGCCGCCGCGGCTGCAACCAGTTTGGCATTTGTGGCTATGGTTGGAAGTGTTGGTTTCGCCGGTGCAGTTACGAGCGACGCTACCAACAGCGCTGTAACCTTCGATCCGGCGACAGCGACGCCAGTCACTGTTTCTTTTACGGATTCGAATCTCGCATCCGACACCAACTTTCAAGTTGGTTTCCGAACCAACGGTACTACGTACAGCATTGGATTGGTCGAATATTCTTGGAACAATTCCACTTGGAACACGCTCGTTAGCAGTTTCGGAACGATTGGTGCGTCCCCTGCTTACGCTAAATCAGGCGTTAAGACCCTCGCCGCTTCGGGCGTAACTACGTTGTATCTTCGGTACACGATTCCAGCTGGCGTGGACTACAAAAAGGTCACGCAAGTCAACTTGCTCGCGAACAACAACGGCTCGACATCGAGCGGATCTCTGGACGACACGTTGGACAACGGTTTTGTTAGTTTGACTCGTAGAAACACTGCGATCGATGCTCCTGTTGTGCCAGAACCTACCACTTTCGCGATTGCTTCGATCGGTCTCGGAATGGCTGGTGCAGCTCGTCTTCGCAAGCGATTGGCCGCGAAGAAGGCCTAGTTAATGGACACACAGGGTTAAATGGACACTGACGCAGCCCGCCGAATTGCCCATTAAAACTTTTGGTCTGCTTGATCATGAAGCCGCAGTCGATTTGTTCGACTGCGGCTTTTTTTATTTCACGGCCGGACAGCGGAAGCGGTAGGAGATGGTTTTCCCCATGAGCCTGAGGCGCTAGCCGATCCACGCCAAAATCATCGCCCGTTTGAAAATGGTCTTGATCGACGATGGCTTCATGCGGAAGTGGGGAAGCGAGGGTGGTGGGGAGGTCATGGCAGCTAGGAGGATCTATGGCTTATTAGGAAGTGGAGGGGATCGGCTAGCGCCTCAGGCTGAAATAAACCGCTTGGTGGGGAAGTCATGGCAGCTAGGAGGATCTATGGCTTGTTGGGAAGTGGAGGGGATCGGCTAGCGCCTCAGGCTCATTGAAGAAGGGAGCTTGAACCGGGGGGATCTTGGGTCTGCGCTGTTCTTGTGCTCTAGAGAGCCATGATTAGCAGCAAAACGGAAGAAACGAGAATCCTCTGGATTGCGAATCAGAGATTGCCTATAGTTGGTAGGGGGTCGTTTCCTAATCCATGGAGACGAACCCCGTTTCGATTTTTCCCAAGCAAGGGGATTCCGCTTATGTTTAAGAAATGCCTGTGTTCTGCTCGTGCCCTGGCTGCTGCGGCGGCTTTGGCGGTGTTTTCCGTGGCGGGAACCACTGGCTACGCATCCCCTGTGACTGGCGATTTAGTCGTCGACGGCAATACGGCTGTGACTTTTGATCCCGCGACAGCGACTCCTGTTACCGTGCGATTCACTGACCCGAACATAGCGAGCAATGATTTTTTTCAGATCAGATTTCGATCCAACAATACCCCGTTTACGATCGGTGCCGTCAAGTACTCGTTTGACAACATTACCTACGCGTCGGCACCTGATTTTGGTACGACGGGTATATCTCCAACGTATGCTTATTCGGCACCCTTCGAAGCGTCTCAGGCTCACGGTACAAGTATTTACCTCCAGTACACGTTGCCGGCAGGTTTGGGCTACAGCCAGACTATTATCAATAGTAAGTATGTTCAGGTCCAACTCTTATCCAACAGCGATAACTATCAGGTAGGGGGTGTATTAGGGGATCAATTGGGCCTAGTCCAATTGAGTCGTTTGCACAAGGCAATCGTTGCTCCAGTTCCTGAGCCAGCCTCGTTTGCGATCGCTTCGATCGGGTTGGGTTTGGCCGGTGCAGTTCGCCTTCGAAGGCGATTGGCCGCTGCGAAGGCATAGTTATTATTTTTGCGGGCCACGAAAGCCATTCGTTGGAGTGCGTTCGCACCCGGTTGTCGGTGGAATCAAAATGGCAACCGGATACGAACGCGTTCCGGCTTATTGAACATTAAACCGCCGCCGATTTATCGACGGCGGTTTTTTCGTTTGTTGGTGATGGATCGATGGATTCCATCCTAACGCAGCGAGTTTGGACTCGTGGGATAGTCTTCCAGACGGTCATCCGTTGCAGCCTATCAGCCAAATCCGAGCCGCGACAGTCA
>JBAWXH010000121.1:0-7692 GCA_037144155.1 Planctomycetota bacterium
CCAGCACCACCTCCGCCACCACCGGGGAGTCCTCCTCCGCCCGCACCTCCTCCGACGCCCCCTCCTCCGCCATTGCCACCTCCTAAAACCCGGTAAGCAATGATGAAGGTCGCTAGATCCTCGCCCAAGGCAGAGGACAAATCCGTGCGGAGTTGGTTGAGGTCTTGGCCGTTGAGGTTGACTCGCGGCAATCCATCGGCGGTCGTGTTCTTCTCCTTCGAATAAAGAGTCAAGTACATGGCCCAGCCGAGATTGGGAGGTGTATTGCTGGAAGAGTTCGCGGTGGAAGTGGAACCACTGGTCGAGCCCGAAAGGCTGCCCCCAGCGGCACCTGTCCCCGATCCGGTTCCGAAAAGGGCGGCATTCTCTTCGGAGGATTCGAGGACGCCGTTTCTGTTTTGGTCCATTCCGAACAAGAGATAGGGCGTTACCCCTCGAACCAAAAGCAATTGTTCAATCGATGTCAGGGGCCCATTGGTAGGAGCATAGGGATTTGGGAGCTGTGCGTAGTAATCGCGCTCGCATCCGAACTCGCGAACATCCTCATCTGTATCAATAAAATCCAGAATCGCATCGGCTGTTTGTTCGGTCATTCCAGGTAGCGCCAATAAAAGATCTCGGCCGACACTGGTGGTCGACCCACTGCTTTGACCGGAGCCGGATGCACTGCCCGATGCGCTGCTGCCAGACGTAGATCCGCTACTACCCGACGAGGAGCCACCTGTCATTGAGGAGACTGCGGACAGAAGGGCCGCAGATCCGGACATGGCGGAATCGATCATGGGCAAGACGTTGAGATTGAGCCTGGCCGACTCATTCATCATTCCAAAACGAACACCAGAATATTTGCCGCTCTCATTCAAATTGGGAGCGATCAACGAATAGTTGCAAGGATTGGCTGGGTCCTTTCCTTGCAGGACAGGAATCGCTTGAAAGGTATTGGGATTGCTAAATGTTCCACCTGCTTGCAATCGCGATGTCCGGTTGTAAGCGATAAACAGTCTGGCCGCATCGATTCCCGAATCGGCCGCGTATCGGGCTTGAATACTCTCTCCGGTCAATCGCGACTCCTGATGGCCGAGAAGCATCGATTGCATGAACGCCAAGGATGCCAAGGTGATTGCCGACACCACCAGGAGCACTGCGAGTAGCAGAAACGCTCTGCGTTTCCCGTGTGATCGTGGAGAGAGCGAGCGAGCCCTGGAATGTTTGGTCCGAGTTTTCATTGAAGCTTTCATAATCCTAATGAACTCATTCCATTCGAGGAGGTTCCGGTCCCAGTCGTCGGAGCGGGAGCAGAGAGCAAATTCGCTCCGGGGATGATGATATTGGTCGAGTAAAACTGGATGCCGTACTCTTGCACCATACTGGAGTTCATAGCGGAGATGCTCATCCCAGGTGAGAGTGGCTTGGCACGGGCTTTGGATTCGCTCTGCATCGCCATGGTGACCTTGACCACGTCCGGCAATCCTTGGGAACTCGAATCCCACTGTGTTTGCCACCCTAGGCTCGCTTTGTAATATCCGAACTCGATGGCAAGTATTTCGGGCGCGATGATTTCCCCAGTTCGAGACAACTGATCGGTCCGTCCCATCGTGTAGGCATATTGTGTTACCGCCCGATCCAGCGATCGACGGACCAATCCACCGCTCATGCCGGCGGAGGTGCTCCCCGACGAGGTTGCAATTTGCGACGTCAAACTCGACAAAGGATCAAAGACACCATTGCTTTTCGGTGCTTGCACATAGTAGCTGACGGTTTTGATATCGCTGGGCATATCACCCAGTGTCCCGCGCGACATGTCGCCCGGTTGAATGACATATTCGTCGGGTCGTGGCAATCGACTGACATCGATCTCGATCGAGGTGGCAGAACCGAAAACTCCTGGTGGGATGACGGTCGCTGTCGCACCGCCGGTCGATCCGCCTGATCCGCCAGACATTCCTCCGCCACTACCCCCTATGCTGGACATATTGGGCATGCCGGAAACCGACATGCCACCTCCACCGCCCATTCCACTACCGCTCGAACCTCCGCCGCCAGCGCTTCCTGCCGCGGAAAGCGAAGCACCAGCACCACCACCTGTAGATGGACCTGGATTGCCTCCACCCCCGCCGATGGCTGCGCCACCTCCACCGCCAGTACCACCCCCACCGATGGCTGCGCCTCCTCCACCGCCGCCAGCACCAGCACCTCCCATGCCACCACCACCCAGCATTCCACCTGCTGAACTGCTCAGCATTTGCTGAAGGCCACTGGTGTCAAAGGGATAGTAGCGGACCGAAGTGCGCACATCCTCCGAGATCATATTGAGGATGGCACGTGCCATCTGAGCTTGGCGGACGCTTTCACGGCCCCGGGTTTCATTCAGCAAAAAGAGCTGGACCAATCCACCGATCAGCATGGCAACGATCACGGTCAAGCTGAGAGCCAAAAGCATCTCTAGCAACGTGAACCCGCCCCGAACACTGGCTGCGCATTGACGAGTTCTGCTGGTTGCCCGGTCATGGGATGAGCTAGCATGGGATGAACAAAATAGTCGCATGCTCATTGAATACCTCCTGTCGCTCCAGTCGCTGAACCGGTGGATCCGCCGGTTCCAGTGGATCCACCCGATCCGGTCGTCGTGGTCGAGGGTGGAGTATCCAGTCCCAGCGCGGGATCGATCATCCATCGGACGATAAAGAACAGTTCCTTATTTTCCGCGAGCCCTATTTCATCTGTGATGGCGAGCCGCACGCCGACCATATCCTTGCGAGTCAATCGTTCTTGTTGAATCTGGTAATACCATGTCCCGCTAGGGACCATGTCATTGATGGGAGCCCAGCTTCCACCGCTTTGCAACGAGATCGCTCCCGTTACGACTTCGGCCATTTTGGATTCCGCCAAGATTTGCGAGGTTGACAAGCGATGTGCGAGCAAGCCATTGTCGGTTGCGGTACGGGATATTGAAGCCAGAATCGCGGTCGACATCGCCAAAATGGCCAGCGCCAGGACCACTTCCAGCAAGGAAATGCCCCTACGCCTACGCGAACCTCGAATGCCCTTGGAATGGGTTCGAGCGCGACTCAAAGCGTAAGTCATGCCGTTGCGATGACGGATAGGAATGGATGCTCCGAGCATAAATTATTTCCCCTTCGAACCTGAGCTTGTGTTCGACGTCGCAGAAGTCGCGGAGGTCACGACCGATGGGATGGTCGATGCATCGACGGACGACAGACGAACCGAAGTCGATCGACCGGTGATTCCCCGTATGAGGATGGCCATCCTGCGACCACGTTTGTCGGCAAGGATGATTTGCCCCGTTGTCGATGAGCCATCCGGATAGAGCAGCAACGGAGAAGAAGCGGATCCGGACGCATTGCTCGTTCCTGCACCTGGAACCATTTCACCCGACTTTTGAATTTCCATCGCATTGCGGGCATCGACCAACGTTTCGATACCTAGAAACAGCACGTCGGTATCGAGCGTCTTCGAGGAGGCGTCGGTACTGGCGGCTGTCGACGCGACCGACCCCGATCGGGTGCGTTCGGTTTTTACGGCGCCGCCGGTGGACATGATCGTCGCGCCGGCCGAAGCGTCCGAATCTTCGCGACCGCTCAGCCACGGCGAGATCGTGTAGCCGTTGCCGTGAATGGTCGCACGAAAGACTTGTGCCTGCCCTGTTTTCATGGCTTCAATGCGCGCTTCGAGGAGTTCGTTTTGAAGCCGCTCTGCGGATTGCGTCAGTCGCCGACTCGTGACCATCGCATCCAAGGTTGGGATGGCAAAACCGGCCAGCGTAACGAGGATGATCAAAACCAGGATCAGTTCAAATAACGAAAAACCCCGTCGAACGGGGTAATTGAGGTTTCGCAGTGCAGATCTCCGGCACTCCTGTTTCCAAAACGAGATTGCCCAGGGTCGTCGGCCTGGAGCCAACAACCTGACATTCATCCGCAGTGGACCACTCGGACATTGTCGAGAAGCACCCGCAAGATCAGGATGAGACGATGTCATCTTGAGTACCCGATTGACCATCTGCTCCAACGCACCTCAGTTCGAAGCTCGAACCATTGGGTTTGTATTCGTAGTCGTGGTTCCATGGGTCTTTGGGGATCTTGTCCATCAGCTTTGTCCAATCCCCTGGATTGGCGATATCGGCAGGTTGATTTTGCAAAGCATCCAGACTTGGGGGCAACTGCTGCACCATCAATTGATATTGCTTGATGGCAGAGGAAATTTGGCTCAGTTGAGCCGTAGCCGCTTTGGACTTCGCTAGTTCCATGGTTCCAGTGAAATTGCGGATCGCGAATCCGGCGATCACCACCAAAATGATCAGAACCAAGAGGACTTCCATCAGCGTGAACCCTCGGCGGATGGAGCGGCGAGAGGGACGAGTTCGTTTCATATTACTTCTCCAGGAATTATTTCTGTCAGTATTATAAGGAGTTCGCGCTGTTGAGCACTGGCAACATCAGTGCAAGAACGACGAACATGACTAAACCCGCTAGAATCAGCAACATCACCGGTTCTAGCAAGCCGACCACGGTTTCCAATCTGCGAAACGTCGTTCTTTCCAGATTGTCTGAAATCGTGACCAACACATTATCTAACGTATTGGACTCTTCGGCAACCGAGATCATTTCCACCACCGTAGGGGGGAAGTGTCCCGACTTTTCAAGTTGCTTGGCAAGCCGTTCACCTGCTTGGATTTCGGTGCTGGCACTTTCGATCGCTTTGGACAACACCGAATTGCCAGCGGCATTGCGGCTGATATCGAGCGACTTAAGGATAGGAACACCGTTCTTCAGCAAAGTTCCGAGAACCCGACAAAATCGAGCCACGGCCAAGTTCAAGAAAACGGGACCGATTAAGGGCATTTTGATCTTGATTAGATCCGCCCGCTGCTTGCCTTCCGCAGTATCCAAATACTTGTTGAGCAACAGCACCGTTCCCGCCACCGCGCCGAGAATCAGCCACCAGTAATGTTGAACAAACTGAGAGATCGCCAACAGCAGTTCTGTGGCGGCGGGCAACCCCCCTTTGCTGCGGAGACCTTGAAAGATCCCTTCGAATTTGGGGACGAAGAAAATGAGCAAGACGGTTACGACGACGACACCCACCCCCATCACAAACAAGGGGTAAGCGAGTGCACTCATCGTCTTGCCCTTGAGTTCCTCCTGTTGTTCGACAAAAGCCGAGACCCTTTCGAGGGCATCCTCGAGGAACCCGCCTTCGCTCCCCGCGCGGGACATGTTGATGGCCATGTCGTTGAAGATTCGAGGATAGCGAGCCATCGCGTCTGGGAGTGATTCACCTTCTTCGACTCGGGCTTTGATTTCTGCAATCGCATTCCGGAGCGTCTTGCTCGATCCCGATTGCTGCGACAAAACCGAAAGGGCTTTGAGCATCGGAACGCCGCTGCGCAGGAGCGATGCCAGTTGACCGTAGAAGGATGCCATCTGGGCTCCACCTACGCGTCCGGTCTTGCGCACTTGTTTGGTCTTGTCGACCTTGATCGAGATCGGGAAGAGTGATTTGGAACCAAGTTGCGTGGCCGCGTCCCGGACGCTCGACGCCGAAATGGTTCCGTTGATCGATTTCCCGCTCAAGTCGCGCGCGATGTAAGCGAAGTCAGGCATGTGGCTTCACCTCCTGCGCGTGAGGAAACAAGGATTGGAGTTGGCATCCTGAGCAGAAACATGGATAGCGATCCATTAGAGCACATCACCCTTGGTGGCCCGCAGGACTTCATCCATGCTGGTCGTCCCTTCGAGGATTTTGCGAAAGCCATCCATACGCAACGTCAACATGCCATGCCTCAAAGCGCACTTCTTGATATCGAAGCTGCTCGCTCGATCGTGGGCCAGTTGGCGCAGTTCTTCGTTGGTGATCAGCAATTCATAGATACCAAAACGTCCGGCGTAGCCCATGCCGCGACAAACGCGACAGCCCTTCGCAACGTACACGGGTTTTCCATCGAGTTGTTCAAATGGGAAATCGCGAGGAACATCCTCGTGTTTGGGGTGATGCGGCTCTTTGCATTCAGGACATAGTCGTCGCACCAACCGCTGCGCCATGATGCCTTCGACCGTACTGGCCACAAGGAACGGTTCGACCCCCATGTCCACGATCCGCGTAAAGGCACCGGCCGCGTCATTGGTGTGCAAAGTGCTGAACACCGTGTGACCGGTCAATGACGCCTGGATCGCATTTTCTGCCGTTTCCGCATCTCGAATTTCACCGACCAAAACGACGTCCGGGTCGTGCCGTAGGATGCTTCGAAGTGACGCTGCAAAGGTCAAGCCGATCTTTGCGTGGACCTGAATCTGACTGATGCCATCGAGCTGATATTCGACGGGATCCTCGGTTGTGATGATCTTGTTTTCAGGAGATCGAATTTCCAATAGCGAACTATACAAAGTCGTCGTCTTGCCGGATCCCGTTGGGCCAGTAACCAAGATGATTCCGTGCGGGATGCGAATCAGTTCGCTAAAGACTCGATAGGTCTCTGGACCCATGCCCAGACTGCGCAGATCGAACTTCATCGCCCCTTTATCGAGAATCCGCATGACTAGGCTTTCGCCGTGAATCATCGGTATGACCGAAACCCGGATGTCGATCTCGCGGCCGTGAACACGCAACTTGATCCGACCATCTTGCGGCAATCGCTTTTCGGCGATGTTCAGCTTGGCCATGATCTTCAACCGCGAAATGATCGCTGCCTGAAATCGATTGATCTCGGGGGGAACAGGTTGGTTTTGCAGGATGCCGTCGATGCGATAGCGGACGACAATACCCGAGGATTGCGATTCCACATGCACGTCGCTGGCCCGCGCATCGACCGCTTCGACCAAGATTTCATTGACCAGGCGAACCACCGAGGCTTCTTGCGCTTGTTCGCTCAGCTCGCTTCCGTCCGCTTCGAACTTCTCCAGCAATTCGATCTCATTGTCTTCGTCACTACGGGCAGCCAACAAACCTTCGATCGTTTCGCTTCCGACCCCCAAGTGCTTTTTCACCAGTTTGGCGATCTCGATCTTTTCGGCCACCAACGGAACGACCGGGCAATTGAGCGCTGCCGCCGCTTCGTCGAGGGGGTACAGTTCGAGTGGATTACTCGTGGCAACATATACCCGCTTGCCTTCCTTGCGGACGGGGAAAATGGCGTGTCGATAGATCAGTTTTTGGGGGAAGGAAGCAAGCAACGACAAATCGACATTGGCTTCTCGTAGATCGATGTAGTCCAAGCCGAACTCGTCCGCGATCGCGCGGAGCGCATCCTCTTCGCGCACAAACCCCTTTTGAACAACGCTTTCGATGATTCCACCGCCGTTCATCGACGCGCGCGATTCATTCAATTGGGATTCGTTGACCAAACCCCGTCGAACAAGAATTTCACCTGCTTCGAGAATCATATCCAGTGCCTAAAACGTTTCGTGAAGTGCCTTGGCGTCCCATCCAGATCCATCGATGGATAAACACCATCCATTGCCATGTTCAGCTATTGCCATGCCTAGCCTAACCGACTTGACTCGTATTGCGATGCAGCATCGATTGGAAATTGGTGATACCGCCCGACTTGTGGTGACTAGTTTCCGCGGTTGTTTCCTCGATTTCCACCGCGGTTTCCGCCCCCGAAGGGATTTCCCCCCCCTGCACCGCGGTTACCGCCGCCGAACGGATTGCCCCCTCCACCAGCGTTTCCGC
>JBAWXH010000122.1:0-7435 GCA_037144155.1 Planctomycetota bacterium
CCACCACCACCACCGCCGCCGCCACCCATTCGGCCACCGCCGCGCTGAGCGGAAGCCGATTCCACTGGACCCACAATGTCCATCATCCCGATCGTGGCGATTGCCGGCACGATCCAGCGTGTCAAAAAATTGAGCGAAAGTTTTTTCATAAGTACCAACCGATCTGGGCCAATCCACTTGGCGTCAAAAATTTGTTGAATCGAATAGGATCTGTGATTTACGCACCTGCAGGGGGTTACTTGCTTGGCTCGGGGGGACGTCGAACGACGGTGTACTGGTAATCGGGTTCCTCGATGCCGTCGGTTACGCGATGCAAACCGAAGACCTCGAAGCGATCCTTCCCATCCGTGGCGATCTTTGTCACAGCGGTTCCGCGAATCCCGTCGGGCGAGATGGCTTTCGACTGCAACGTCCATCCATCTGGCGTTGCGTGCCACAATCCTTCGCCAAACCCACCGTCGGAGTCAAATGTCCAACTGCGATACTTGCCTTCCACCGCATCCCATCCAATGCGCTGGAAGCTCTTCATGACAACGGTCTCACCGGCCGTGATCAAGATGTCTCCGACGATAAAATTACCATCTTCTGTCCAGCGATAATTCAAATCGACCTTTGCATCTGTCCCTTCGTTGACCCAGTGGCCTGTGATCCATTCAATCCCGGTCAATGCTTCGTGTGGAGTCAATGGCAACGGTTCTTGGACATCTCTTAAAGATGCCAGTTTGTATCCTGCATCGCTCTTCTTCCAGACGGTTGCAAAACGAAGAACGGCGACATCCTTGCCGTCCTTGCCGCTGATCACGCGGGTGCCATCGACCAACGCCAAACCGCCGATCAGTCGAATGGATTCGATCACGGCGACGGTCTTGGAACCTTGGAAGGTATCAAAGTAGGTTTTGAGCAACGTCTTGAGTTCTTCGTGGCCCAAATAAACGGTTCCAGAATCGTCGATGAGTTCGGCATCTGGCAGAAATAACGACAAAACGCCATCCACGTCCGAATTGTTCAAACCATCAATGAGCTGCTTGCTGGCTTTGAGGATTTCTGCTTCAGCGGCTGCCTGTTCCGGTGTGGCTTCTTTCGTTTTTACAGCAGGAGTTGCGGGGGTGGTTGGTACTGCGGGTTTGGCGGCGTCCTGCGACCAAGCTACCGAGCCCAGACTGGCACATGCCAAAGCGACAGATAAGTGGACGGCCGTTTTCCAAAATCGATAACTCATAAGTTCTACCTGGAGAGATTTAATGTCAGAAAGTCAATGAAACTGCGATGATTACCGGGCGACATTGCCACAGCAAATACGAAAACCACAAATTTTAGCAACCGAAGCAAACTACGATTGAAGGTTTGATTGTAGAGCAAGTATCTCAGGTGGTCACGGACCTTCAACCTGCTCCCTGCTCGAAGTCTCAAAAAAATCTTAGGGACTGCGAATGGCTGCTCCGGACAGCGTCTCTTGCCTGCGCCAACCGACGGGATTTGAAGGGGGTAGTCTTGGCCACCGCCCCACTAGGCGGAATTGCTATTCCTGTACCAAACAAACCCTGGGGCGCGACCGGGATTTCCGCCGACGAGGCAGTGCTGAGAATGCACGATAAGATTGTTCACGCGGAGCGTCAATCGTCGACAATACGTCGAGCCCTGCAATTCCGCAAACCGCTTCGAGACAGTTGGGAGTTTGGATCGATTAGGAAATATGCAACTGCCTATCGATCCTAGTCGAATAACACCTAAGGGTACCTCGGGGGCCTTCCCCAACCGACTTCGCAGTTGGTCTCCGACTTTCGAATACTCAGCGGCCGTCGGGATTCGATTCCGTCTCGAGGTTCCTCAGGCGGAGATTCTTGAATTCCACCCACATTGGTTTGCCCGCATGGAGTTGCAACGCGACAATTCCGTCGCGTAAAGCCAACTCAGGTTCTCCATCTTCGAATTCTAGGATCAGCCGATCATTGAGGAAATGCTGAATCACTTTTCCCTTGGCAACAATGACGACATCGTTCCAATCATCGAGACGAAATAGCCTCTTGAAGTCTGCTTGGTCGATCAGGGCTCCTCGCCCATGCTTGGAGCCATTTTTCCAGATCGCGTTTTCCCCGACCAAGCACAATCGTCCACGCTTGCCACCTTCGTCGTAGATAAATCCTGCAACATTGGGGAAGCCAACCTCGTTTCGCAACTCGTGTTGGTAGCCCCGTACAACCCAGCGATTCTTCGCCATCGGGTCATCGATGTGCTTGGATCGATACTGAATTCCTGAATTGTTGGTGTCGTTGCATCGAAACGACAAACGGAGCTCAAAGTCTCTAACCGTGTCTTCCTTCCATATCAAAAACGTATTGCCTTGTGCCGGGAACTCTTCTGTCGTTTCGCCGCAGATCACCCCCTCTTTCACGGACCACAGTCGCGGATCACCATCCCATCCAATGAGATCCTGACCATTGAAAATCGTCCGCATCGATTTCGATTCTGGCGGGGCTTTCTGGAAGTCGTCGTCGAAATCGCATCGAGCTGAGACTGCACAGTACCAGCAACCGATGAACAGAAAACATGCAAGACGAGCAAGGCTTTGTTGGACAATCCAAATCATGAAGCTATTGGTCCTGCGATAGATTGCGGAAGCGATCCATGAATTGGGGCGAAGATTACCTCAGACCCCCTAATCGCTAACTAAGACAAAGGGGATTGGACTCGCGGTTACTCTCGACGTTTGGCTTTTCCCGGGTGATTGTCCCTGCGGTTTGGAGAGGGATTTACGCGGGACGAGTCTTAGGAATGACATAGGAATAATGTCATGAGAAAGCACGAGATTCAAGTGCCTAAACTGGACTTTTTGAAGAAGACTTCTTTGGAGATGATTGGATGCACGAGGCATTCTTGAAGGCGAAAAAGCACTGCTTTAAATTATGCCTCTACGCAAACGAACTCCCCCTGCTCGCGCTGCGGGTCGTGATCGATGCATGGCAATCTGCGTTACTGGATCAACCGATATCGCAAAAACATTGACCGTGTGCATCCCGAGGACATGCCGTCCAGAAGCAAGCATCATGCAACTGGACTACGCAATTCGCGCCCTGGAATAGGCCAGTGGCCGATCGAGTATTATCTTCGCTTGCCAGCTTTTTTAGCAGTTTTTTTAGGAGCGGCCTTCTTCGCGGCTTTCTTCGTAACGGGCTTGGCGGCTACCGCTTTGGCTGCCTTCTTGACCGCCTTCGGCTTGCTAGACGACTTGGTTGTCTTCGCTGTCTTCACTGCAGAGGTTGATGCTTTCGACGAACCTCTCTTACCACCAAACGCAGAATCCCAACCGGCCGCATACTTATCATTGGTACCAACACGTGTAATGGTCACAGGACTACCTCTAAACCCAATCGAAGAAACTTGGAACAATGGATGTGAACGGAGATTCACCAACGTCACTGGAGCGTTATTAACCGATAAAAAAAAGATAGGTCAAGGGACGTTCTTCAGAATCCCTGATTCGGTAGGTGATTCGGTCGGCAACGATTGAGTCTCCGGCGGATCCTCTTTTTCGATTCCGTCCGTCCGTCCGGTTCCGGCGCATGCCCTTTCCGGAATCGCAATTTCGACTTTCTTACCCGGGCGGACCGTGGCCCGATCGCTCGATGTACAATCGAACGCCGATTGCGACATGGAGCCGTGTCGCATGCCCCTCTCCTTGCTGGATGCCATCCCGATCTCTTGAATGCGCATTTCGGGCGTACGTGCGACGGCCTTTTCCAACCCTTCAGGAGCCCCGGCCATGTTCTGTATTCATTCTCAACCACAACGGATCAAATCCAAAGCCTGGGTTTTCTGTGCGGCGGCCCGATTACTGTGCATGGCCGAAATGCTATGCATGGGGAATGCTTATTCGGCTCAATTCGTTTGGGAAACGGTTCCAACGGGGGTAGAAGTCTCGATCCGAGGGCTCCACGCTGTCGATGCCAAAACCATTTGGGCCTGTGGCAGCCAAGGGACGGTTTTAAAGAGTGTGGATGGCGGGGAGTCTTGGTCCCACCATGTTCTACCGGACTTGAACCAAGTCGAACTCCGTTCCATCCATGGCTGGAATGAACTTGAAGCCATCGTCGCCACGGCTGGCCAGCCCTGTAAGATTCTGAGAACCGCCGACGGTGGCCTGTCTTGGAAGACGGTTTTTCAACAACCAGCAGAAAGTGCGTTCATCGATGGAATGAAATTTTGGAATGAGCGTTCGGGATTCGCGGTGGGGGATCCGATCGACGGGAACTGGATGATCCTTCGCTCCCAAGATCGTGGAGAGTCTTGGCAAATAGCTCCGCTCGAGCCTGTGGTGGCCAAGCGTGGCGAGGCGGCGTTCGCTGCCAGCAACAGTAGTTTGATATGGCTCGGTCCCGAAGTGGCGATGATCGGGCTGGGAGGAAACGATGGGGCTGCTCAGATTCTTCACACCGTCGATTCCGGGCGAACTTGGACCCGTCGCGATGTTCCAGGGATACTCCGCCACGAATCGGCCGGCATTTTTTCGTTGGCAGCGGACCGAACGGGTCGCATGGTGGCGGTAGGGGGGGATTACAAAAAACCCGAGTTGGCGAGCCGACACATTGCCATTTCGACCGACGGCGGTGTTTCCTGGAGCGTTCCTACGGGTCCCGCTCCACGCGGTTTCCGATCGTGTGTGGCTTACGTCGAGTTCAAAAACTCTCCCCTCTGGATCACGGTTGGAACCAACGGCGCGGAATGGAGTCATGACGGCGAAACGTGGCAGCCCCTCAGCGACGATCCCTTCCATGCGTTGAGTGTCACGAGCGATGGCCACGCATGGGCGAGCGGAAGCAAGGGACGGATCGCGAGACTCCTCGCAGTACCGTGACGGCTTGCAGGCTGTCAAGGCACCGATGAAATCGGGAAGTTCATCAAACCTGAACGAAGTCTTCACGGTCTTTCCAGGCGTGAGGATTTACGGCTGCTTATGATGTTCGTGTTTCTACGTTCTGTCTTTGATCACTGAGGTATCCAACATGAAGATCCTTCTCTCGTTCCTGCTCGTTTTTGGTGCTTTACTCGGGTCTGCGCGCGCTGATCTGATCATCAGCGAAGTTTATCCAGCAGGTAGCGGAAACGTGACCTACACTTCGGACTGGTTCGAACTCACCAATACAGGCGCCACCGCCATCGACATCACCGGGTGGAAAATCGACGACAATTCGAATAATTCTGCACTTGCTGCAACGTTAGCGAATGTGACGTCCATTGCTGCTGGGCAATCCGTCGTTTTTTTAGAAGTTTCACCCGCGAATTACGCTACTAGAGTGATTTCGTTCAATCAGTTTTGGTTCGGTTCGGACACGAGTTCGGTAGTGATTGGAAGCTATAATGGCTCTGGTCTCGGCTTGAGCACGGGTGGCGATGCCGTCAACATCTTTGATGCATCCAATGTGCTTATGGCAAACGTCACTTTCGGAGCGACTACCGCCGGCGCGACGCTTGATAATGCTGCAGGTCTGACAGGATTGATATCGACTCTCAGCGTTGTGGGAATAAACGGTGCATTTTCGAGCGTTGGCACACCCGGTGAGATTGGTTCGCCCGGCTCGATCTCTGCCGTACCCGAGCCCTCTTCGGTTGTACTCGCCGGATTAGGGATGAGCGGGTTGATGGCGTGGCGCCGTCGCAAAAGTATGTTGCCTTTGTCCGCGGTCTGAGTCGGATTTTCCCACCGCTGCATCTGACGTCGCATCGCGTTGGCCTGCCTAGCGATTCCCATGGGGGATTCCGCCATGAACGAAGGCGGAATTCCCCAAAATAGGTTTGGAATGGAAGAGTTGGTTCAGATGGCATATCATGGGGACTGGATCGATTCCAGTTCCCTATCTTTTTGAGCCATCATGACCGCTGTTGCTTCGAATGCTGCCGCTTCCGTATCTGAAGATCCTTACTTTCAGGAACTCTTTGCCGACCGCATTGGTGGAGTCCACTACGGCAAAGCGAACGAAATCTACAAGTTCGAGAAGATCAAGCGGGCCAAGCGCAAAGCGATAGCGGACCATCCCAATCGATTGCTGTTGGATTTCGGGATCGGAGAAAACGATTCCATGGCCGATACCAAGGTCCGTGCGGAGTTGGCAGTCCAAGCCAGCCGTCCCGAGAACCGCGGATATATGGACAATGGGACTGCGGATTACAAAGAAGCCGTGGCCCGTTTCATGCAACGCCAGTTCGGCGTCGAACTGGACCCCGCAACGCAGATCAATCACTGCATCGGTAGCAAGACCGCTCTATCGATGTTGCCCGCGTGCTTCATCAATCCAGGGGACATCACCATGATGACCGTCCCCGGCTATCCGGTGGCGGGAACGCATACCAAGTATTACGGTGGAACCGTCCATCGATTGCCCCTACTGGCCGCAAATGACTTCTACCCGGACTTCTCGAACGTCACGCAGGATGTTTGGGAACGGACGAAGATGTTGGTGCTCAACTACCCAAACAGCCCTACAGGACAAGTTGCCACCGAAAAGTTCTATCGAGACATGATTGAGTTGGCGCATCAGCATCGTTTCATCGTCGTCCAGGATGCGGCTCACATCCTGTTGACATTCCGAGGCAAGCCCATGAGCTTCCTAGAAATTCCCGGCGCGATGGATGTCGGAGTCGAAGTCCATTCGATGAGCAAGGGCTTTGATATGATCGGTTGGCGCATTGGATGGGTGTGTGGAAACCCTCGCATCGTCCAGGCCTTTGCAGATGTCAAAGACAACTGCGATAGCGGTCAGTTTGGTGCGATCCAACGTGCGGCGATCTCGGCCCTCGATAGCCCCGACATTCCCAAACGTATCCACGCAAAGTACAAGCGAAGGCTTGAGAAATTGGTTGCGACGTTACGATCGTGCGGATTCACATGCGATGTCCCCGGAGGAAGCTATTTTCTGTATACCCCCGCTCCCAAAGGGGTTGCCGGCGGTCCACAATTCGCCAATGCCGAAGAAGCATCCCAGTACTTCATCACGCAGCATTCTACCGTGATCGTCCCATGGGACGACGCCGGAAGTTGCTTGCGATTCTCGGTGACGTACGAAGCGGCGGACGAAGCCGCAGAAGATGCGTTGATGACAGAGACGGCGCGTCGTTTGGGTGGATTGAACCTCGTATTTTGAATTTAGGTAATGCATGTCGGATGTCCAAATTCACCAAGCGCTCCATGGTGCGCTGGAAACGATTCGCGATCCTGAAACCGGAAAGCCACTTTCGAAGACTGGCCAAGTCACCGATTGGGTAATCACCGATGGAAATGTCCAATGCCGGCTGAGCTTGACTTCTCTCGTGGCGCCGATCGCAACCGAGGTGGCGGACAAACTCCGCGATCACTTGCTCGGGAATGTTCCAGGTTTGAAGTCGGTGGTAGTTTCGCTCGATTCGTTCTATCGCCCCGCTGCTGCGCTCGGTCAAATTGGGC
>JBAWXH010000123.1:0-6954 GCA_037144155.1 Planctomycetota bacterium
TCCCCCCAAAAAAGTAACCGATTAAATCAACAAGCCGTAACGCTCGCGGCTCTGAAGATCTAAGCGTCAGCAATAGGTACACTCGACAGCAGGCGAAAATCATCCGCCTTGAAGTCCCAACAGGTTCTGGAACGCGCCTCGCAAATCGGGGAACCGAAAGCGATAGCCGCTGCCGAGAAGTCGATCCGTCGTCACGTGGGTGCTCGCTAGCAACAGAGGCTCAGCCATCTCGCCCAGCAAAACCTTGATCGCGAAAGTGGGCATGGGCAGTAGCGATGGCCGGTGAAGCACATGGCCCAGGGTCTGCATGAAGGTGCGATTCGTCGCGGCTTCGGGGCTGACCGCATGATAGGGGCCGTGGCATTCGCCATTGAAAGCCAGATGCAGCAATGTATTGGCCGCATCATCCACGTGAATCCAAGGCCAGAACTGTTTCCCATTACCGATCGGTCCCCCCAATCCCAGACGCATGGGTGTTAGCAGTTTCGGCAGTGCACCTAATCTAGGATGCAACACCACCCCTAACCTGGCGATAGCGACTCGGCCCGTCGATTCGTAACCGTTCGCAGCGGATTCCCAATCCTGTGCGACCGAAGATAGAAAATCGGATCTGGGGGCAGGTTGGGAATACTCATCCAGAACTTCCGTAGCTCGATCCCCAAAAATCCCGATGCCGGATACGGATACGAGAGACCGTGGAGGTCGAGCGAGCGATTGCAGTTGATGGACCAACTGCTGCGTGGTGTCGATACGACTATTGTAGATCGCTTGTTTGGCCGATAATGTCCATCGTCGATCGCCAATCCCCGCACCTGCCAAATGAATGACTGCATCGAGTCCTTCCAATCGCTCGCTGTTTTCCTTTTCCGTGGAATCCAAAAAGGCCGATTGGACATTCGTCGGGTCGCGTTGTCGACGCGGTTTCGATTCTCGTCGAAGAATGCGAACCACTTCACATCCCATCACGCTGGCCAATTCCAAGGTCCTTTGACCGACCAATCCCGAGGAGCCCGTGATTCCGATGCGAGGCCGATCATGAAGTGAGCCTCGGAGTGATTTCAGTTGCTGCAGTGCTGTAATGTCATCTCGCGTGACTTGATGTCGGTAGGCGAACATCGCGGCTAACTTGGAGCGAAGCCATGGCAAAGCTATATGACTAACAGGTGCCAGTGGTAATTCAAACTCAATGTGATCGGTCAAGCGTGACGAAGTTGCTTGAGACCCGCCGTTTTGGATGGGGTCGAATTGGTGACGATGGAGCCAACGCCGAAAGGGGCCTTGTTCCATCGAATCCACAAATAGACGCTCGGGTTCGTACTCGACGTGGATCGCCTTTACTTTCAGACGCAAACCGAACATTCGGTTTTCGAGTACGACCTTGGAACCCACTTCCAAAGAGTCCTGGCTTGAGAGGACCGTGATATCTTCCCAGGGGGGAATCAGTCGATCGATTGCTCCAGGGGATTGATGGTAGGCAAAGAGTTGATGTTGGTCGCAATCGAACGCGCTGGAGGCTTCGAACAGGGGCATAAGATCACACGTCCGACTCAGGAAGCGGAGCCGCGTCCACCATGTCGCGAAGTTTTTCGAGGGCTCGTTTTTCAAGCTGCCGGACTCGCTCTTTCGAAACCCCCAGTTTGTCTGCAAGCCGCTGCAGTGTTTGAACGCGGCGATGCCCACCAAGAGAAAACCGGGCACGCACAATCAATTTTTCCCGCCGGTCGAGTTGATCCAGCATGGTGGACATTCGTCCTCGCAGGGCATTCCAGCGGTCTTCGCTCATCGACGATGAGCGATGCTCGTCACTGATCTCGACTCCCGAATCATGGATGCTCAGTGTGATTCGTTGACGTTCCTTTTGTTTGTCCATCACACGACGGTAGGTATTCCGTCGGACGACTTGGGTGGCATAGGTACTGAAGCGAAACCCTAGACCCACATCGAACTTGTCCACGGCTCTCAGGAGTGCAACAATTCCATCACTCAGTAAATCATCAAACGCATTTTGCGTGTTTACAAATTTCTTAACGATTGAGATGACCAGTCGCATGTTGGCTTTGATCATGCGATCTCGGTACCAATCGGCGGCTTTCAGAAGAGCTTCGATACGACGAATCGTCCAACAGTCGGGCGACTCGACCGACAGTTCTTGCCGCAATTGGTTGGCACGAAATCGCAAATAGTTCATGCGGCTGAAAACCGATTTTTCTTCATCGGCTGTTAGCAACTTCGCTTCACACAACCTCGCCAAGTGTGGCGGCAGTTCGGGGGTTTTCCCTGTCTTCGTCGCATCCGAGGTCACGGGCAGCAATCGTCCATCCTCGAAGATGACTTCGCACGCACTTGCGTCCGTGAAGTCGGTGCGTCCAATGAACTCGATCTCTTCGCCCGAAAGTCGCTTGGCTGTCTTCTGAAGTTCGTCAGCCGATTTAAACTCGGGCACGACCAACTGGCAAAAATGAACAAACGATGCTTCTAAGGAGTCGCATGGGAAGGTTCGAGGCAAAGTCCGAGAACGGTTTTTGGAAGTTCGTTTCGGTTGCTTGACAGACTGCGTGAGCAGAGTCTGAGTCGTAGTGCGAGCACTCTTGTTCCCCTTGGGGACGCGTGTCGGCTTCAAGGTCGTTTGAACCATAGCAATTTTTCCGAGGAAAGGTCTTTGCAGAGCAACTTAAATTGTTTAAAGGCGTCAGCCCACATCGGACGATTCGTTCAAACGCTCACCAAAACGTCCAAATCGTTCATTTCGAACTGTTATATCGTTCGCCCGAAAATGGATCAAGGCATGCGGCAGCGAAATCGAAAAATTCATCATGAGCATCATGAGATGGTTTTCGCCTGTAAAATATGGGCTTCGCTGCTTAAGAGACTTGATTTCGCATCCCATGGCAGGCTAGACTTAAGCATGTCCCGAAATGAGCGATTTCCTGCCACTAACGTTGGAAGTTGCTCGATATGAACGATTTTCGTATTTTATCGAATCCGCAAATGAGCAGCCAAGGTTCACCAAATTTGGACAGCAATCTGAGTCCGAAGCAGGTTGCGCAGGCATTGCAGGTCAGTGAATCCTCGGTGAAACGCTGGTGCGATCAGGGGATGATCCGGACCGATCGGACGTTGGGTGGGCATCGCCGTATCCCGATCGAGCACCTCATGGATTTTCTCGAATCGACCAATCGGCGCCTCATTGATCCAACGGCAATCGGCCTTTCTAGTGGACAGCGGGCCGATCGGGCCGAATTGGTCCAAATGGCATCGGACCGGGTGGCTGGGATACCAGCCACGTCCACCAGCGAAGAGGCAATTCGGTATTCCTTCGAAACGGCCCTTCTCGGAGGTGATGAGCTCCAATGCCGGAAAGCAATCAGTTCGTGGTACACCATTCATGGTGGAATGGCATCGGTCGCGGATGACTTGTTGGCTCCAACCTTTCAAGCCTTGGGTCAAAAGTGGGAGTGTGGGCAAATAGACATTTATCAGGAACGGCGCGGATGCGAGATTTGCATTCGGCTGATTCATGAATTGCGAAGGCTTGTTCCAGATCCTATATCGACTGCTCCTCTCGCAATGGGTGGTACTGCCGAAGGGGATCTCTATCAGGTCGCCAACCAACTCATCGAGATCATCTTTCGTGAAGCGGGATGGAGAACCGTAAGTTTGGGTTCTGGAGTTCCATTCGACAGCATGCTATCTGCCGCGCAGCGATTCAGCCCCAAGGTCTTTTGGTTGAGTGTCTCGCACATTGACGACGAGAAATTGTTCCACGAACGATTTCAATCGTTCTCCAGGCAATTGCCGAAGGGGGTGATGTTGGTCGTCGGAGGCCGAGCGATGAACGAACCGCTCCGGCGTAAACTGCAGTTCGCTGCGTACTGCGATAGTATGCACCAACTCTCCACACTCGCTAGAAACTTGCGAAGCAACGATCCCATTCCAGGGCCTCGCCTCTAACCCTGCCGTTTGCGAGAAACCATCGGGTACCCATCAGCCGGAGTGCGTTAGCACCCGGTTTTCACTCAAGTTGCTGTACAACCGGACGCTGACGCGTTGCGACCGATTGCCGTATTAGGTATCGCCAAGATCGTGATTTAGCCTTTCTCGACGTCGATGTGTTTTTCAAACGTCTCTGGGTCGATGTTTCGTCCGCTGAGAACCAGCACAATATCGCCATCTCCGTCCAATCTGCATTTGTTTTCGAGCGCCGCGGCCAACGTGATCGCGCCGGATGCTTCGGAACGCAGTCCATGATGACGGAACAACCACTTCATAGCCCTGCGCGTTTCCAAATCCGAGCAAACCACCGCTTCAGAAACCAATCGCTCAAGGATGGGCCAATTGTTTTCACCGACGTCGTACGACAGGAGTCCATCGCAAATACTTTGCGGCCGGTCCACCCGAATGCGACGACCTTGCTGGAAGGACTGCTGGAAATCGTTCGCCTCTGCGGGTTCCACGCCGATGATTTTGGCGAGCGGGAACCCATCCGAAATAGCAAGTGCATGTCCTGCCATTAGTCCTCCACCACTGACCGCACACACGAAGTGCGATAGTTTTCGGTCTTGGCGCTGAAGTTCTTCGACAATTTCGAGACCACCCACGCCATTCCCTGCGATCACATAAGGGTCGTCGTAGGGAGAAGCTTGCAATGCGAGTTCCTGCTCTGCGATTTCGCGAGCCAATCGATCGCGCACTCCGGTCACGTGATCGGTGGCGATATCGTAAGTCCGAATCTCGGCTCCAAACGATCGCGTCAATTCGAACTTCACGCGCGGTGCCGACTCGGGCATCACAATGATCACTCGTTTGCCGTATCGGCTCCCAGCAAACGCCAATCCCGATGCAAAGTTTCCTGAGGAATGGGCCGCAATGGGGCGCGACTCAAGTTCGTGCAAATGGTTGGCGACCCAAAAGATGGCACCCATCAATTTGAACGATCCCACGGGGGTCCAACCGTAGTCTTTGATCCAGACCCGACGATGAGGCTCGAGTCCCAACGCTTGCTCCATCGCATAGGAACGAATGAGAGGGGCTGGCGAAAAGTACTGGCGAAGGATCGGCACGGCAGATCGGACGCTGCTGATATCTGCTATCGGATGCAAGTGATTCATAGTCGGCGACGTTCAATGAACGAGAGGATTGCTGTGGTTGATCTCAGCAAACGAGTATACTAAGTCGAATGGCGTCAGAGATGCTTCGAGTCCGATTGACAATATCGGAACTGGAAATCAGGAGATTGCAGGCACCTCTCCGTGCGGGATGTGCAACCTTGTGAACACTGAGGAATACAATGCACCCTCGAAGAAATGAATGGCTCGTTAGGGTTCTCGTGGCGAGTATGGCTGCTGGCTTTATGCCGGCCTTGTGGGCATCCGCACAGAACTCATCGATACATTCGCCAGCCCATCGACGAGCGATCGAACGATCGATCGAGCTGCTTCGCGGAAGCGTCGATCGTTATCCGAGCCATCGCGATTGCTTCTCTTGCCATCATCAAGCCCTCCCGCTGTTTGCATTCCGAAGTGCTGTTCGGCCGAGCGAACAAAAGAATGGTCGACTTTGGGGCAACGATGAGGAGAGAGCCGAGCAAATCCTCCAGTTTAGTCGCAAGAGCCTTGAAACCAGTCGCGATGCCCTGCAGCGAGGGGAAGAGTTGGATGGGAGAGGATTAACGCTCGGCTATGCGCTGTGGACCTCCGATATCGGCCGAGCTGATTGGGGAGAATTACAGACGGATCTCATCAATAATGCGTTGGCCACGCAACAAACAGACGGGCGCTGGCGCGTGCACTCCACTCGTCCACCCGCAGGGGCGTCCGATGCCATGGCGACTGCCCTGGTGGTATCAGGACTCTGCAGTGAAATCGATGCATTATCAAAGGAACAAGGAACCGAAGACCGGCAGTCGCAATTGGAGTCGGCTGTTTGGCGGGCCAAGTGCTGGATGCTGATGCAACCAGAACCGAGAAATACCGAGGATGCCTGCGGCATGCTATGGCTTCAGTACCTCCTACATCGAATCGAACACAGGCCGAGCTTTGGTGGCCTAGGTTCCGGTCCTCCTGGGTCAGGATTCGGTTTCAGTCCCTCTGGATGGCAAGCGTGGCTTGAAAGGAATTCCAGCGAGGAAGAGGCGAAAGAACTTCTTCGTCGCAACGCGGAACTCAGCCTACATATGGCCGAAAAGCGTTTGCGATCCAAGCAACACGAAGATGGTGGCTGGGGACAAGACGCAGATCGCGAGAGCGATGCCTACTCAACCGCCATGGTCTTGCTCTTGCTGGCTGAAGTTTCGATGGATTATAAGGTCGGAGCCTACGCAGAGCCCTATTTCAAGAAGGGAATCGAATACCTGATTCGAACGCAACGAGAAGATGGCTCGTGGCATGTGTCAAGCCGCGCGATTCCTGTTCAAGAGTATTTTGATAACGGCGATCCTCATGAAACCGATCAATTCATCTCGATCATGGCAACAGGTTGGAGCACAGCCGCCCTTGCAAGCGCGTTGCATCACCGCATTCATCCACTGTCGTTCCGTCGCTGAGAACCGAGTTCTTTGATCCAATGCAAAAACAATCGCACCTGCCCGAATCGTTTTTGTTTCCCGAGAGGCCGACGTTTGTATCCCATTTGGAGTGCGGGCTCGCAGGGGATCATTACCCAGCCGATGTCGTGCATGGTTTGTCCAAGGCCGGACGACCGTTGCTCGTGCGTTATGACTTGGACGGAATTCGCCACACCGTTACTCGCGATGATCTGGCGAACAGGCCTGCGGGGATGTGGCGCTATCGCGAACTCCTGCCCGTCCGACATGCGTCCAACATTGTCAGTCTCGGGGAATGCCAGACTCCGCTGATTCGCTTAGAAAAATTCGAAAAGGGATCGGGCGAACTGCTCGTCAAGGACGAAGGCCGATTGCCGACGGGATCGTTCAAAGCCCGCGGACTCTGCATGGCC
>JBAWXH010000124.1:0-6951 GCA_037144155.1 Planctomycetota bacterium
TGGGTAGGGAGGGCGACTGATGGGTAGGGAGGGCGACTGATGGGTAGGGAGGGCGACGCTCCTGCGGAGCCAGAACAGCCAAAGCTCGGCCGGAGCCTCGCAATCCCTTTGTTTCCTACACGGTTCTGCTCTGCGTCCAGAAACATGTTTAGAGCTGTGGGTTCAGACCGCTTCGAGCTCAATGGATTTTCTTTTCCAGAAAGCGTTTGCGCGGTCACCGAACCGAGAATTTGCCGAATACGGAGCGATTTTGCCGTCAGCAATGCCTGCGTTGACCTTGGGTTTAAGGGTCAATGCCGTATAATCCAGGGGGTTGTGGCTCCAGGGGTGAACAAGGTGCCATGACGTTTCCTGATCGTTCGTTCCTTGGCTCGGCATCCGACTTATGACCCACCAATCCATCCTTCCCATCGATCGAGCGTCTCCACCGTTTTTTCTAGGTGTCGATGTCGGGGGGACGGGTATCAAAATCGGATTGGTGGACGACAACGGATCGACTCTTGGGTTTACAGCGATCGATACCGAGGAACCCCGCGGACCATCCGACGCGATGCAACGCACGGCAGATGCCTCACGAATCCTGTTATCTGGGCTCGGCTTATCCGGCCAGGATGTCCTCCGTGTAGGGCTAGGCACCCCCGGCAGCCAGGACATTCGCCGGGGGTTACTCATCGAACCACCGAACCATCCACACTGGCATCATTTCCCGATTGTGAAATGCTTGGAAGACGCAATCGCGCTCCCTGTTTCTTTTGCCAATGATGCAAACGCTGCAGCTTTTGGAGAATTCTGGATTGGCACGGGCAAGGTTCACCACAGCATGGTGCTCCTGACTCTCGGCACCGGAGTTGGGGGCGGGATCATTATCGACAATGAATTGGTCGTCGGACATAACAGTTTCGGTGGCGAATGCGGTCATATGATCATCGATCCCAGCCCCAATGCGCGATTATGTGCTTGGGGTGGCGGTCGCGGTCATTTAGAAGCCTACGCCAGCGCCACCGCCGTTGCCCATCGAGCTCGCGAGCAATTGGCCGCTGGAGCGAAGAGCCTGCTGTCGCCCGAAAAAGACACCGTCACTTCGAAACGAATCTTCGAAGCCGCCAGCCTGGGAGACCCGTTCGCCCAATCGGTAATCGATGAAACCGCAGATTATCTGGCGATTGGAATCGCCAGCATGGTCCACATGGTCGATCCTGGTCTGGTGGTCTTGGGAGGAGCCATGGATTTTGGAGGGAATGAATCCCCGATCGGACATGCGTTTCTCCAACGAATCCGCAAAACATTCCGTGAACGAAGCTTTGAATACGTCAGCGCAGGCACCACCATCGACTTTGCAAGTCTCGGTGGCGATGCTGGCTACATCGGGGCCGCCGGAATCGCTCGAATGGAAACACGAAAGAAAAAATGAGCTTAAAAGACCCTAAATCGACCAGCGAAATCCCGCTCGATCGCATTCGCAACTTCTGCATTATCGCCCACATCGACCACGGCAAGAGCACGCTCGCAGACCGATTGCTAGAACGTACCGGCACGGTCGAGATACGCCGCATGAAAGAGCAGTTATTGGATGCAATGGACCTGGAACGGGAGCGAGGCATCACGATCAAGGCCAAAGCCGTCTCATTGCTCCACACCCACAAAGGCGAAGTCTACGAACTCAATTTGATCGATACGCCGGGACACGTCGATTTTCAATACGAAGTCTCTCGCTCACTCACCTGCTGCGAAGGTGCTTTGCTTCTGGTCGATGCTTTCCAAGGTGTCGAGGCCCAAACCGTGGCCAATGCCTATTCGGCCATGGACCACAATCTCAAGATCATTCCGGTTATCAATAAGATCGACCTGAATCACGCTCGGGTCGATGAAGTCACAACGGAAATGGAACAGGTCCTCGGCATTGATCCCGACGAGATCGTCAAATGCTCCGGCAAAGCGGGTATCGGTATCGATGAACTCCTCACCGCCATCATCGAACGCATCCCAGCCCCCTCGGGAGAAGTCGAAAAGCCACTTCAGGCGATGGTGTTCGATTCCCACTACGATGACTATCGCGGCGCGATCACGTACGTTCGCTTGATGCAAGGCGAAGTCAAACGGGGTGACAAAGTCCGTTTTTATCGCGCAGGGGTGAATCACGAAGTACTCGAACTGGGACAGTTTGTTCCCGAACGCAAACCTGTGGATAAACTGCGGGCAGGCGAAGTCGGATATTTGATCTGCAATATCAAATCCCTCAAGGAAGTCCGAATCGGCGATACCGTCGTCCACGCAAACGATGACACCGTTCAACCACTCGAAGGCTATCAGCCTCCCAAACGCATGGTCTATTGCGGCTTGTATCCGAGCGATGGACAAGAGTTCACCGAACTCCGCGATGCATTGGAAAAACTGTCCATCAATGACCCATCCTTTGAATTCGCGCCCGAAACCAGCGAAGCCCTCGGTTTCGGATTTCGATGCGGATTTCTCGGGCTGTTGCACATGGAGATCATCCAGCAACGGCTGGAAAACGAATGCGATATCGACTTGGTTCAGACCGCTCCTAACGTCACCTACGAAATCATCAAACGGGATGGCGAGAAACTCGAAATCCATCGTCCGCAAGAAGTTCCCGACTCGGGTGACATTGAAGAATTCCGACAACCGATCGTGCGCGTGAATTTCGTCTTGCCCATCGAATACATCGGGGTAGTGATGAAACTGTGCCAAGACCGCCGCGGCGTATTGCGAACCAACGAATACCTGTCCGGCACCCGAGCCCTCGTCAGCTATGACCTACCCCTGGCAGAAGTCATCTATGATCTTCACGATCGACTCAAGAGTGCCACGCGCGGTTACGGGACCATGGATTACGAAATCATTGGCTACGAAATTGCCGACTTGGTCCGTATGGATATCCTGGTCAATGGAAAACGGGTCGACGCGCTCAGCATCATTTGCGATCGACGCGACTCCGACCGCCGCGGCCGGGCCGTCGTCAAGAAACTCAAAGAAGAAATCGATCGGCACATGTTCGAAGTCGCCGTCCAAGCTGCGATCGGCGCTCGGGTGATCGCCCGAGAAACAGTTCCTGCCATGCGCAAAAACGTGACCGCAAAATGCTATGGCGGCGACATCACGCGAAAACGCAAATTGTGGGCCAAACAGCGCGAAGGAAAGAAGCGGATGAAGTCGATCGGCTCGGTCGATATCCCTCAAAAAGCGTTCATGGCGGTTCTCGATACCGGAGCGGATAACAAGTAACCCACGCACGCGTTCATCCGATGCGATGCGCACCACGGATGCGATGATGGACATCCAACGATTGACCGCCTAGAGGAGTCCAATAGGACGGAGCCCACATGGTACGCGAACGCAAGATTGCTGCCCCTGATCCTGAAGACGATAGGGACGATGGAAAAATCGTCCCCCTACCGCAGTCTGTACAAAGCGCTGCAAATCCGGATGCCGTCGCTCCAGAAAACGATATCGTCCTCCGACCCAAACGCATCGCCGATATGGTCGGACAACGCGAAGTTATGGAGGTTCTGAAAATCGCGATCGATGCGGCCAAGAAACGGCGCGAACCACTCGGGCATATCCTGCTCGATGGCCCTCCAGGCTTGGGGAAAACAACGTTCGCGGTCTGTATCCCAGGCGAACTCGGGGTCAAGGTCGATATGGCCAGCGGACCAAGCCTGAAAGCACCGAAGGAAATCCTCCCCTACCTGACGAATCTAGAACGTGGATCCGTCCTGTTTATCGATGAGATCCACCGCCTTCCCAAACCGGTCGAAGAATTCCTATACACGGCCATGGAAGACTTCCGCATCGATATCGTGCTGGGCGAAGGTGTCAACGCACGAACCCTCAGTCTCGACCTCAAGCCCTTTACCCTCATCGGTGCCACCACGCGAGCCGGAATGCTGAGCGCTCCCCTTCGCGATCGGTTTCACATCCGACAGCATCTCAGCTACTACTCGAACGAGGAGTTAGTCGAAATCCTGAAACGCAATGCAAAGAAACTCAACGTGCAATTGGAAGGAGATGCGGCCCTCGAAATCGCTCAACGCTCGCGTGGGACCCCGCGTGTCGCCAATGCACGATTGATGTGGGTAAGAGATTACGCCATGAGCCGCGCCGACGGACGGGTGACGCTGGATACAACACGCCAAGCTCTCGCCATGTTGGGGATTGATAGGTCAGGGTTGGATAAACAAGATCGTAGGTACCTCGATACGCTCCTGCGCGTCTTCGGTGGAGGACCCGCAGGACTCGATGCCATCGCACATACCATGAGTGTCTCGTCCGATACGTTAGAAGATGAAGTCGAACCCTTCTTGCTGCGAAGTGAACTGATCATTCGCACCCAACGCGGTCGGATGGCCACCCCCAAAGCAGCTACAACCCTGGGCGAACTAGCCCACGAAAAGAAAACCTTCGAGTAAGCCGATTCCTGTTCAGGCTATCCGCGACGGCGCCGAGACGTCGTGGCACTATCGGTCGACCAAAAATTCCCATCTGCCATCGCCATGTCGATTGGCGCTGCACCTGATATCGATGCATCCGATAGAGGGTCCTCGATCCGAGGTAGAGTTCCCTCACCTTCGCCCGACGCCAGATGGCTGTTGATGTAATTGATCACAATCAGAACATCCAACGCCTCGACGATGCGATTTCCATCGACATCGATAAAGGGTGGAGGCGCTCGCTCGGAATCCAGAAGCTGTCTCGCTCCAGTTCGGTTGATGTCATTGATAACAACCAATACATCGAAAAGCGATATCAGCCCATCATTGTTGACGTCGTACTTGAGGGTTGGATTCTGCCATGGCGATGTCAACTTCAGCTGCGAAAAGTCCGCCCGAATACTTGGCGCTGCGGCACTAACAACCACGTTTGAAATGCCGTCCGCAGGGACTCGGCTCTCAAAACCCGCAGGGGGAAGCACGCGCACAGAAAAAGAACCCGCAGGCACACTCGGGAAAAGATAGGACCCGTCATTTCCCGTCGTGACGTCACCAGGTAAGCCGTATCGAATCTGATCGATCTTGATCTTGGTATCGCGATGCCCATATGCGATTACATAGGCAATGGGCTGGTCGGATTGGACCTCGAGCCAAGTCGAAGTGTTCGTTGCCAGCGAAGCGGATTCATAGCGCGTTAGGATCTTGCCATTGGAGTCATACGCATCGAGCCTGCCGATAGCGCTCCCTTCGGCAGCGACGATATGGACTGAGGCGTAGCTGGTAGGAGTCGCAAATGCGAGCTTGAGTTGCTCGTCGGTTCCTTGGAAGTAGGGGCGATAGCTTTGAACGGAATAAGCAAAAGGCTGGATGACCGATTTCCCAAGCTCGGCGTTCATGTCCGAAGCAATCGAGAGCTTTCCATCCGTATCCATTCCAATCGCGGTCATGGAAGTACCTGAGACTGGATTACTGATCTTGCCGGCGGGAAGATCGTCCGGGCGGATCACCGTTTGTGTGCGAGCCAGAGTTCCATCGCGGTTCAAGAGCCGAACGGTCGCACCGCTGATGCCAGACTCGAGCGTTTGCCAAACGCCATCGGTATTCAGGTCATTCCATGCGAATCCGTAGACACCGCTGGTCTGCGTGGTACTGCCAGCGCCGGTCAAAGCTCCCTGAAAGGAGTTGCTTACGATTCCAATGCGCGGGTCGATAGCGCGAATCTCAACGGTTCCGGTGGAACCGGAAGGAATCGGAATCGCAAGATCCAAGTCCGTCGAGTACGCGCTGGGGGTGAGGATCGTCTGCCAAGCACCTTGATTGATGCGGTACTCGATGCGGCCGACCTGGTTGAGCGTGATGTTGTTCTGTGCCCCAGAACCATTCAAATTAGGCAATGTCTGGACGGATGCGTTTCCCCGAAATAGGTACTGGCTCTTCGCCGGATCGAAACGGCCAGATCCTTGAAGCTTCAATGGCACGTCGAGCACATCAAAAATGCCGTCGTTATCGCTATCCTGCCATCCGATATGAGCCAGCGTGGAAGCGGGACTCGTCACGTTGTTGTACGCGCGGAGCTGGCCAGGACCATCGGACATGATGCTGTCCTCTTGAACGAATCCCGAGTTGGGGTTCAAGTCCATGGCGTTTGTGTTTTGAGTGTTGTAATAGCCGCGACGCTGGTAATAGGTCGAGCCACCCGTGTATTCGTCGCGCGCCCAAAACATGTGTCCCGTTTCATGCGCAAACGTCATTGCAGGTCGGGTCGAAGGGACAACTTCAAACAGCCCGCCAGCAAACGAGAAGGCTCGGCTAAACGAACCATTGGGAGCAAACATCCCATCGGCATCGTTCTTCGAATTGACAACGAAGATGGTGAAGGACCAGTCGGACTGCAACTTCGAGCGTTGGGCATTGTTGAAGGCCCGCACGTTGTTTTCGAGTAATCCACTCTGGGAGTAGCCTTGGGCGACCATGAACTCGTCAACCCACAGCGAATAATCATCGGAACGACGGGTTATGGGTTCGTACTGCGAACTAAAGGGCGACTGTACAAACGTCGTGTCGACCACAAAGTCCAACGTCGTGACACTGGATTTTTTGGCGAGCAACTGTTTCCACCAGTTGAGCCCCGTCTGAATGTTGGACAGCACATCCGCTTTTTGAGATTCCGTCCAATCCTCGGTACTAGCGTCGCCGAGTCCGTTGCTCTCGATAAAAACAGGGGTGACAGCAATCCGCCCCAACATGAATTCCCCGGTGTCTTGGTCGGAAGCGCCAAATGGCAACCCGGCCATAACACGGCGATCTTCTAGGTTTTCGAACTTGAGTGTTCTGCGCATAACGGCATTGTACGCGATGATTGAGTTCGAACCACGGGCAGATTTTTGACTGAGCTGGAAACCCATCCAAGACCCTCTTAGACGCATTTTTCAGGGAATTGTTCCCAGCATTTCACGACAAAAAAAGAGCCACTCCGTTGGGAGTGGCTCTCGATAGGCTT
>JBAWXH010000125.1:0-6592 GCA_037144155.1 Planctomycetota bacterium
GCAGGATACGCCACTTTTTTCCCCTTTCACAGAACACAACTTCTGACAATATCTCATCTGCTGCTAAGGCAATATCCGTTGCACCAGAAAGCTCGACCTCTGCAATAACCCTGTGGCCGCGAAACTGCGGCTCCCCCTCGCTCCACGGAGAAATACTGAAAATTCGAACTGCCTGCGCATTCTTGACTAGGTCAATTGTTTCGTTCGTTGCTATTCCAAATCTAGAGTTTTCAAGAGGAGCTATCTTCTTGTTATTACAACCCAAGAAGAAAATCGCACATATCGCGAAACAGCCAATACAATGAATGTTCATTTCGTGCTCCTTTCGGGTACTTTTGGGCGATTGTTTGTATCCTGCATGAGTTCTAGAATCGGTTTCAACGAGTTGCTCGGTCCCTGCCATCATCGACCAGGACACTCGTCATTCTCAAAGCCACGGGCTACGTTGCATAGCCTGTTATACAACCCTTCGCTCAAATGATCTCGCGTAGTACCCGACCATGCACATCGGTTAACCTTCGATCGATACCGTTATGCCGGTACGTCAGTCGTTCATGATCGATCCCCAAGAGATGAAGCATGGTTGCGTGGATGTCGTAGCAATAGGTCGGGGACTCCGGCTGTGCGGGTTTGTACGACCATTCATCGCTCTCGCCATAGGTCGCGCCGCCGCGAATCCCACCTCCAGCCAGCCAATTGGTAAACACAAAAGGATTATGATCGCGACCTAGCGATCCCTGGGAACACGGCATCCTTCCAAATTCCGTCGTCCATAGGATGAGGGTATCCTCAAGCATCCCACGCTGTTTGAGATCCTGAATCAGCGCCGCCGCGCCGCGGGCCATCCCCATTCCCAAGGGCCAATGATCTCGTGCTATGTCTTCGTGCGAGTCCCAATTCCTTCGCGGAAAACCATTGTCCGCGCCGCTCCAAATTTGAATACACCGAACTCCACGTTCCAACAATCGCCGCGCAACCAAACAATTACGACCAAAGTGCCGTGTTTCCTCCCCGTCATTCATCGGCCCCTCCGTCGATGAATTGGGTACTTCAATGCCATAGAGATCCAAGATATGCTGCGGCTCATCGGACCACTTGAGAGCTTCAGGGGCACTCAATTGCATCCTCGCAGCAAGTTCATAACTTCGAATTCGCGCAGCAAGGCGACTATCCCCTTCGCGCCCTCGGGCATGCTCGCGATTGATCTCGGAAAGAGCCGATTGCACGCGCCGTTCCCCTTCTGGTCCGAGACTCCCTTGGTTTGCTGGAAACAGATCCTCAATAGGCGACTCACGATTGGGCTGAATCATGGTCCCCTGATGCTCCGCCGGCAAGAATGCCGCTCCCCAATTCTTTGGCCCATTCGGAGCGAACCCTCGTGGATCCGGCAACACGACAAACGTTGGAAGGTCATCCGTTTCGCTTCCCAATCCATAGCTGACCCATGCGCCCATACTGGGGAACCCTGGCAGCACGAATCCGGTGGATTGCATAAAAGTCGCTGGTCCGTGCACATTGGTTTTGCTCACCATGTTGTGAACAAAGGCGATATCATCCACGCATGCTCCCAGCGGTGCCACACACTCATTGATCCACTTGCCGCATCCTCCGTACTGTTTCCAATCCCAAGGCGACTTCATGGTTTTTCCAGGCGTCGATTGAAACAACTCGACCTTTTCGCCCGGGTCCCAATCCTTGCCATGTTCGGTGATCAGTTTCGGCTTGTAGTCAAACGTATCGCATTGGCTCGCAGCACCGGACATGAATAACTGGACGACACGCTTTGCCTTGGCAGGGTGATGCAACCCGGAAATCCCCCCGGCGGATCCAGCCAGAAGATTGTCCTTTTGCAGCAGCATGGCCAGCCCCAGCCCTCCAGCGCCGATGGAAAGATTCTCAAGCCATTCTCTGCGCGAAGTGTTTTTCGCTTGAAACATCGTTAGAACTCGACACGTTCAAGGTAGGTGGGAAATCGATCCGTCGAAGCAAATCGATCGGCGCGAAAGAAGACAAACGCTCAATCGACAAAGATAAACTCGTTGGCATTGAACAGCGATCGGCAAACCTGTGGCAATCCATGCTCTCGAACCAGTTCAAGCAAAATTGCCCGTTCGCGCTCCGTGGGTTCGCGCTGGAACGCTAGTCGGAATGCATACGCCAATCGATCCGACGGCGCATCGCATTTCGATTCCACGCGATCAGCAAAGTGATCCGACATTCGGAGCACAAACGGATTGTTGAGCATCGCGAGAGCTTGAAGCGCGGTCAAGGTTTCATTGCGTCGATCGACTAACACGGTCGCATCCGCACAATCCAGCACCGACATCCATGGATCGGGAACGGATCGGACGATAAATCGATAAATAGCTCGTCGATGTCCACGGGGATCATCGGGATCGTGCTGGTCATAGAGATAATGAGGTGAGTGATCATCGATCAGGCCGAACAAGTTGTAGCCTGGGCCTCCTGCATCCAGTCGCAGTTTGCCACTCGTTTGCAAAATGCTGTCTCGCACGGACTCTGCATCGAGTTTGCGGCGATTCATTCTCCAAAGGTAAAGGTTGCCCGCATCGATCGATTCATTTTCAGGAGAATGCGCCGAAGACTGCCGATAGGTCGAACTCAACACGATCCATCGATGAATGTCTTTGAAGGATTGTTCACCATCGCGCATTTCGCATGCGAGCCAATCGAGCAATTCTGGGTGGGTCGGATCAGAACCCATACGCCCAAAATCATTTAGCGATTCCACAATTCCGCGACCAAAATGGTGGTACCAGATGCGATTCACTACGGACCGCCACGTCAGTGGATTCTTTGAGTGCACAATCCATTCCGCCAAGGCCCCGCGATGCTCCCGTTCCGTTGCATCCTGGCTCAACGTCCAATCGCCAGGCAAATCCGAAACACAATGAAGGGCCGCCGGAGAGACCAATTCCAGCGGCGCGGTCTCTGAACCTCGGGCCAGGATATGGATCGGTCGAGACTTTCCTCCTGTCGCAACAAACGAACCCGCAGGTGCGAATTCCGTCGCTGCCGCATAGACGAATTTCGGCTTGGGCAATCCTGCGATCTGCGACTCGCTCTTCTGAACTTGGGACTGCAACGATTGAAAAGCTTCCCACCGATCTACTCCCAAGAGAGACTGGACCAGTGAGACACGCTTCGTTCGAAAAGCTTCTAAACTCCCCTCGGAATCGGATAGATCACGTCCAGGATAGATCCCATCAACTAGATTTTTTGCACCCCATCGAATAGGTGCTTCGATCGAGTCCAATGCGGAAACCTTGCCACCGAGAGCGATGTTTTTTCCAGATTCATCGAACACCATCAGTTCCGATAGGGCAAAGATGTAGTCATTGCTTCTGGGTGCCAACTGCGTAGCCGTAATGCGGACGTAACGGATCGAATCGCCCGTGGCTTCAAACCACCGTGGGGCAACTCCGGGATTCGCAAAATCCGTTTCTCCGCTATCAAACATGCTCACGACCCCAGTGGAGAACTCCGCATCCTTCGAACCCTCGATGCGAAATCGAACAGGAAATCCAAAACCTGGGCCGATACCTGCAAAGTCATCATTCGGTGCAGCCAAGCCGATTCGGGCAATCGAAACATCATGTCCTAGATCGACTTGCACCCATTTCGTTTCCGACGAATCGATCGTGATCGCGCTGTGGTAACCAAATTCGGGGGGAACGCCATTGTTTGGTTTTTGGAGCAACTCAATCTGTTGATCGATCGATGCTAATTCCGCACCACCACGCTCCTTCAATTCGCGTTGGATCGTCTCCAAAGAGAATTGGAGTTTCTCCCGTTCGGCTAGCAATATCCGCCGTGTAGAGGCTATTTTCGGATCTTCATCGTACGAGCGATCAGCGCGATCGACCGCAGCAAACACGGCTTGAAGCTGATAGTACTCTTTTTGCTGGATCGGATCGAATTTGTGATCATGACACCGCGCGCATTGAGCGGTCATGCTGACAAACGTATTCATGACCGTCGACACCATATCGTCGCGATCGATGTTCTTCACGCGTGCCTTCTCGATCGTTCCGTTGGAAACTTCAATCTGCCCAACAAAATCAAATGGGCCAGCCGCTAGCATCCCTAGTCCCTCCACTCCATCGCGAGTGTCCGGATAGAAGTGATCGCCTGCGATTTGCTCACGAACAAATTGACCATAAGGCTTGTCTTGGTTGAGGGATCGAATCACGTAGTCTCGATATGGCCAAGCATTCGGGCGAAGTTTGTCCTTGTCGTAACCATGGGTATCCCCATAGTGAACCGCATCTAGCCAATGGCGCGCCCACCGTTCGCCATAGCGAGGAGATGCCAGCAATTGCTCGACCAGTTCTTCGTATGCATTCGGCGAAGAATCGCCGACGAATTGATCGACCTCTTCAGGTGACGGAGGGAGACCGACCAAATCGAAATAGAGACGTCGTATCAGTGTTCTACGATCGGCTTCTGGATTCCCTCGAAGCCCTTTTTCTATCCTCCTCGCATTCACAAATGCATCGATCGGATTCCGAATGCGCATCGGATTCGGATCCTCACCAGATACTGGAGTCGGAACCTTAGGTCGCTCGAGTGGACGAAGCGACCACCAATCCTGGGGATCATCTCGCAGTTCGGCATCCTCTGGCCAAGCTGCCCCCTGCTCTATCCAACGGCGCAGTACGTCGATCTCCCGTTCGCTTAATGGGGAGCCTCCCTTTGGCATCCGGGGGTTCTCACCGGACACCACTTCGATCAGGAGACTTTCATCAGGCAACCGAGGTACGATGATCCCGGAGTCCTTATCCGATCCGATCGCGCTACCACGCCTCGAAAGGTTTACGTCTCCTTCGCTCTTGGAGTCCCCATGACAGCGCACACAATGTTTCGAAAGTAGCGCTGCCACGTCCACCCGAAAGTCAACGTCCTCCGCCAATACTGTCGAGCAAACTGCAGCCATCAGCGGACATGCGAAAAACGCGATGAAAAGGGCAGACCGAATCGATGATAGGATTGCCATACCCTTAACTCCGCCAGTCGTAATAAGGAAATCGTCCTGCCGTGATCTTTCCAGGTGCGACTTCGATGAACCCATCCGAAACTCCAAGAGAAGCCACGTCGCCCGAGCCTTGGTTCGAAACCAATGCGGCAGTGCCATCCGCTGCCAGGGAAACCAATCGGAACCAAACGAGATCCAATGTCTTTGTATCCGGATTCGCAATCTCAACTTGGGTCGGCGCCTCAGGCGCTGCAATCCCCGCCATGAACTTGAGCAAGGGCAATCCGTAGCGACGATACGTCACCGCAACGCTGAGCGGATTCCCAGGCAGCCCTAGGATCAATTGACCATTGGGGCCGACAGCCCCTAGAAACGGTTTACCAGGGCGAATCGGGATGCGATGAAACTTGATTTCGGCACCGCATGCTTCGATCGCTTTAGGAACATAATCGGTATCACCCATCGATACACCCCCCGTAAGAAGCAACGCATCGCTAACCGCCAATGCCTCAGAAATCGACGAACGAACAGCAGAGAAATCGTCTCGCACTTTTGTTCGATGGGCTTCGATCCATGCATGTCGACGAAGCATCGCTTCGAGGAGAGGGCCGTTGGAATCGCGAATGTGCCAATCCGAGATCGGTTGCCCCAAGTCGATCAGTTCATCCCCTGTGTTGATAATCGCAACGCGAACGGGACGATGAACCCTCACGCTGTCGCTAGCGAGGAATGAGACCAATGTCGATACAACAGGGCCGCTGATAATTTTACCCGCCTCCATCACGACGGAACCTTGCAAGGCGTTCTCCCCGCGACGTCGAATATGCTGCCCGAAGCGGACCGAGTCCTTGGCAACCAAAAACTCGACGCTCCCCTCCCCTTCGCGACATTGCTCTCGGGGAATCACACACTCCGCACCTGCAGGCACAGGGCCTCCAGTAAAGATCCTGCTAGTCACTCCCAATGGGAGAGACTTCGGTTCGGAACCCGCCGTCGCGACAAAAGCCACCCGCAAAGGTGCGGATCCAATATCGTCAAATCGCACCGCGTATCCATCCATCGCAGATACATCCACCGCCGGACTATCCCGAAACGCAGTCACCCTTTCCGCTAAAACACGCTCGATGCAACGGGAAACCGGTAGTTGCTCGGAGTCGACTCGGCGCAGCGCATCGCGCAAAACAGATAGCTTTGCCGAAATAGGATCGACAACCAATAGCGACATCGTGGGTGGGTGGGTTGAGGCTGGAAGAAGAATGGGTTCGCCGAGCGACCTCTTCTTTCATCGATTCTACTCGATGGCTCTCACATTCTCCACGCGTTCGAGAACAACTACTTGTTGTTTTCCCCATCCGTATAGATGGCACGGCTTGATTTCACCAACCAATGAGTCGCTCTTGCCACCTCAATGCATGACAGTCTGGAAGACTATCCCGCGGGTGCTTGGTTCATCAGAGCCCGAAGCGTCAGAGAAACATTGGAACCTGTCTCTTCGACCGAGTTTTAGTATAGACATGGATCTCGCACTGCCATCGTGACGTAGCCGGTCGCTTACCGGCTTGTTGATTTAATCGGTTACTTTTTTGGGGGGATTGC
>JBAWXH010000126.1:0-6283 GCA_037144155.1 Planctomycetota bacterium
ATTAGAAATCCGTTGCTCTATCCAACTGAGCTATGAGCCCGAATGAAGCTTCGTTATACACCGACGACCGACTCTCCGAAAGCCAATGCCGTCAAGTCGCCGGACGGAGTTTTGGAACGAGAAACAAACTCACCACAAAAAAGACCGCTCCCAACCAACCGGCAATCCAAAACCGATTCAAGCTTCCATCCTCCCCTTGGAGAACAATGTTCGCTGCCACACTCGCAGCGATCCCCATGGATAGCGATTGCACGGAACTCGCGACGCTCAAAAATCCAGCTCGCCATTGCGGCGTAGGAACACTCGAGACCATGGACTGTCCAGGTACCATCCGAGCGGATGACAATACCATGTAGATCGTTGTAATGGCGATGCAGCCCCATGCTGGGAGTGGAGGCAAACACGTGATCACGATCGCTGGCAAGACCGATAAACAGGCGATCCAAACGTACGTGATAGGCTTTCCAAAACGATCCGCGATACGACCTACCAATGGCATCGTAATGAACGTACACCCCCCCCCAATGATGTAAATGTACTGCAATTGTTCGGATGGCAAGCCCACGTTCTTCACGCAATAGGTCGCCAAGTAAGGCACGATCAAAAACGTCTGAAAAACCAAGATGGCGTTGAAGAGAAATGCCCACTGGTGCGATCGCGCTCGCAGGACCTCTTTCAACGTATGCCAATATCCATGCACCTCGCCGATATGCTCGCGGGCGATATGGGGTAAGGTGGCGAAGAGTGCGAACCAAAGGGGTATGCATGCGAGCGCGAGATACAAGAACGGAGCTCGGGCCGATGACGCTTGCTCAGCCAACCAAAGACCAATAGGGACACCGACAACCGAAGCCAACGAAAAGGAGGTCATGATGATCCCGAGCGCCAAGCCACGACGCGATTCCGGGAAAACATCGGTCGCAATGGAGAGCACAATCGAGCCGATCAATCCTCCGCACGCCCCCGTCAAACAACGTGCGATGATCAAAGCCATAAAACTCGACGAAAGGAAACAGAGTAGCGAACTGCACGCGAAGAGTGCCACCATGACCAGCATCGTTGCACGGCGCTCCGTTCGATTGATCCAACCAGCGGCCAAGATACCCGCCGCAAAAGAAGCATATCCATAACTCGCTACGACATATCCAAATTCCCCTGTCGAAAGCTTCAATTCGTCTAAGAATCGAGGCCCCAATGGCATGACGACAATGAAGTCGAGAATGTTCAAAAACTGGATGGATGCCAGGGAGATGAGTATGAGCCAATGCGAAGCCCGGAATCGACCGTCACCGACCGCGTCTGTTGCCATCAAACGGTCTTGCCGTGATTGCGTTTGAGTTCGTCAAGCCGACTTCCAAGGCTAAGGCATTCAAGAATCGCTTGCGCGCATTCTTCCCCTTTGTTCCCTTTGTTGCCACCACTCCGTTGAATAGCCTGCTCGAGCGAGTTCACGGTCAACAGCCCGAACGCTATGGGTTTGTTATGATCGATCGACAATTGCATCAGTGCCGTGCTTACCGAGCGATTGATATGAACGTCATGCGTTGTTTCCCCTCGAATGACCGCACCGAGGGTGATGACTCCGACGACGTTGCTGTCGTCGACCAATCGCTGCACTGCAAATGGGATCTCCCATGCACCTGGCACATGCACCACGAGAATGTTCTGGGAAGGGATGCCCGAATGGCTCAATGTGCTGAGTGCTGCTTCGGACAACTTCCGCGTGATCGCATCGTTGTACCGAGAAACGACAATCCCAATTTTTTGCTGGGCTAAAAGGGCGACTTTGGAATTTTGTTCAGAGATTTCCATTGGCATGCATGCGTCTCCTTTCGAAGGAGGATCTTGATTGGGGCTAGTGCTTCAATGAAAGCAGGAACTCGGCATTATTGCGAGTTTTTTGCAAGCGAGTAACGAGTTGCTCCATCGCATCGGGTGGGTTTTGCCCTACCAAAGCTTTGCGTAGCAGCACGGTCTTTTGGTACTCGACAGGGTCGAGGAGGGCCTCTTCTCGCCGAGTACCGGATTGAGCGATATCGATCGCGGGCCAAATGCGGCGATCGACCAGTGCTCGGTCCAGGACGATTTCCAGATTTCCTGTTCCCTTGAATTCCTCAAAGATCACATCGTCCATGCGGCTGCCAGTTCCAACCAATGCCGTTGCGAGGATGGTGAGAGATCCGCCCTCTTCGAGCTTGCGAGCCGCACCGAAGAATGCTTTGGGTTTCTGCATCGCGTTGGCATCGAGCCCACCGGTCAAAGTCTTGCCCGATTGGATGCACTCGCCATTCCAGGCACGAGCGAGTCGCGTGATCGAATCGAGAAAGATCACTACATCGACACCATCTTCTACCAATCGTTTCGATTTTTCGAGAACCATTTGGCTGACCTGAATATGCCGGACGGCGGGCTCATCGAAGGTGCTGCTGACCACTTCGCACTTGGGTCCTCGCACTTCGCGCTGCATGTCGGTTACTTCTTCAGGCCGTTCGTCGACCAAGAGCATGAAGACATATGCGTTCGGGTAGTTGTGCAGAACCGCGCGGGCCAACTTTTGAAGCATGACGGTCTTGCCAGCGCGCGGTGGGGATACGATCAATCCGCGTTGCCCAAAACCAATGGGTGTGATCAGATCTACGACCCGCGTACTCAAATCGTGCGGATCGTTTTCGAGGATGATTCGCTGCTTTGGATGAAGCGGCGTCAAGGAATCGAATGGCTTGCGGCTTCGAACCTCGTTGGGATTGCGATGATTGATAGCTTCGACTCGCAGAAGCGCAAAGTAACGCTCGTTCTCTTTGGGTGGGCGAATCTGACCCGAGACAGTCATGCCCGTCGTCAAGCCAAAACGACGAATCTGCGATGGTGAAACATAGATGTCGTCAGGGCATGCGACGTAGTGATGGCTTGTGCTCCGCAGAAAACCGAACCCATCGGAAAGGACCTCCAAGGTCCCTTCGCCGATCATGATCCCCGACGACTGCATCCTAGCTTTGAGGATTTGAAAAACCAATTCTGGACGTTCCAGCCCGCGCCAGTCGGAAATGCGCTCGATGTCCGCGATTTCCCCCAGTTCTTCGATGGTCATTCGCTGCAGTGTTGCGAAATCGATGACGGGCCGAGGGCCATCACCCGGGTTCGGAGGCGCATGGCGCTCGCGCAGCATCTCCTCGGCAATCGAAAGAATTTCATCAGGAGTTTTGGACTTCGATCGAAATCGATCGTTTTCGGAGCCAGTCATCGTTTTGGGACGAGATGCCATCGCACGTTTGTCAGGGCAGGAATGCCAAAGCAAACGCTAGAGCCGGGCGTCAACCAGGTGGGTTGCCGACCGTCAGAATTGACGGAGCTCGGGATCAGGGTAGGTGGGCAAAAGAAGAGAAACGCGACGCGATTCGCCGCGCTGAAAATCAGTATAGACTCGGACGGACGCTGCGTACAACCGAAATTGATTGCGTCTACCACCGCCGCAAAGGTTGCTTTCCAGGGATTTTTGTTCCATATTGGAGTCGCAAATCGGATTGGGATTTTCTACTCCAAAAACGCGTTACTATGGTGCCAAGACTAACATTGATCCTGTCGCTTCTCGCTCTGTCGCCCATGGCCCAGGCGGGCATGATTTTGGATGGTTTGAGCGACTCTTTGTACACAGCCTACGGAGCTCAATTTCCAGCGGTAGGAAAAGTGGGTACTGCCTCGGGAGTCTTAATCACCCCGAATTGGGTGCTGACGGCAGCGCATGTGAACCCAACCAATTTTGTGGCAGGGGGTCAAACCTATTCCGTTGCTCAGGTGATCAAGCATCCACAATTCGTGGCCAACGGCAACGACATCAACTACGGATATGACATCGCCCTGGCCCGATTGACGACGAACGTCACTGGGGTTGCTCCCATCCCCATCTACCAGGGGACCAGTGAACTGGGAGCGGTGATTTCCATGACAGGTTACGGCGAGACCGGAGTCGGCTCCAATGGCAACCACTCCAATCCAGGCACGTTGCGAGGGGGAACGAACGTCGTCGATCTGATCGACAGCTTTGCCAATGGGAGTAGCGGTCAGATCGGCGCTCAAAACGCGATCCTCGTGACCGACTTCGATGCTCCAGCGTCGTTTGATTCGACGGGCAAGTACAACACCCTAGGGACGACAACACCTACGTCCCTTGAGTACCAACTCTGTTTTGGAGATAGTGGTGGCGCTGGACTGATTCAGGAAGGAGGCAAGTGGTACGTGGCCGGAATCCATTCGTGGGTGGATAGCCAAAGCAATTGGACTGGCAAACCGACCGATAGCACTTTGCTCTTTGGGTATGGAGCCGTGAGCGGTATGACCCGAGTCTCGAACTACCAGGACTTCATCTTTAGCCACACAGGTGTACCAGAACCATCAACACTCTTGATGGTTGGATTGGCTGGATTGGCCGGGTCGATCGCTCGATCGCGTAAGAGTCGCCCATCCAAGCTCTCAAGTGATCCGCACTTGAGCACCGATGCGAAACGCGTTGAATGATTTCAATCACCCGAAGGGTAAGCTGAAGAAGTCGTTCTTGACCGTGCCTATCATTCAACAACTGTGAAAAACCAAATCCATCGTCCAAATCAACTGGAGTGCATTAGCACCCGGTTTCTCGATCCCGAAAACAACCGGACGCTAACGCGTTGCGGCTGATGGCTGAGTGGGTTCCGATCGTTGAACTAACGTCGAACAGTACCACCCGAGGGTGGTGGCGGAATGGGAGAATAAGGTCCCGCGGCTGTTCCAGGTACCACGGGCGCCACTGTTGAGATTGGGGTCCCGTAACCGCTCCCAGCGGCGGGAGCATTGTTGTTCGGCACTCCATGGAGCACCGATGGAGCTTGATAGGTTGAAGCCGGAATTGCATTTACCGGTACCGATGGGGGGAGGCTTGCAGGGCTGATAGCGCTTGCGGGTTGCGTTCCCAACAATTGCGATACGTTGTTTGCGACCGCACCCGCTTGTTGATAGATTCCCATGGATTGCTGTCCTAGGTGCTGACCCTGTTGCACCATTTGATTGACGCTCTGAGCCCCACCGATGCTCGCCCACAGATCGCGTGCTGGTTTCAAGTTAGGGTCGATTTGCAGAGCATCTTGCAAGTGTTGCTGAGTGGCTGGGATGTTCTTGCGATTGAAATGCAGATAAGCCAATTGGTACTGGGCCATGGCAGGCGATTCGACTTCTCGCAATTGCTGTAAGGCCGCGTCAGCATTTCCAGAGTCGAGCAAGACTCCGGCTAAGCTGGTACGGTAGGAGCTGTTTTTCGGCTGCAGCTGTACCGCTTGTTGCAATTCGTCGTGGGCTCCCTTCATGTCACCGGTGTGGGCGAGCAGCGAACCGAGTTCCGCGTGCGCATCCGAATGGCTGGGGTTGGCGGCGATGGTCTTTCGGTAGAACTCGGTCGACTTGGCCGAGTCGTTCTGTTTGCCATAGAGCCGGGCCATGCTCATCAGAGCAACCGTGTTCTTTGGCTCGGACTCCAATGCGCGGCTGTAACTGTCAAGAGCCTTGGCGTAGTTGCCTTGCGATTCAAAGTAGTTGCCTTGAGCGACCAAGACCTCAGGCGCAATCGACAAAGACTTGGTGGTCGTAGTGTCTTTGGCATCCGATGCGTTCGTTGCAGAGGCCGGTGTGAACGGTGCGGTAATGGCCGTTCTGGTCTTGCTGTAGGCGGAAGTCATAGCCGCACCCATCGATGCAAATTGATTTTTCATCGACTGGGTGCTTGAGGAGAGCGAAGAACTCGCCGCGGAGGAGGTGGAGGGCCTGGAAGGGTTCCAAATCGGATTCTTCCATCCTGTCTGTGTACACCCGGTCGTTATCGCTCCGAGAACGAGACACCCCAAGAGCGATCGGATTTTTTGCTTCTTTTGAGATCGGGATGATGTGTGAGTTTGGGTAGCCATATTTTCCCTCCGAATCCTTCGCTCGGGAATTGCTAGCAAAGTATTGTCTCTGCAATCCGTACAATCCCTACATTCGTTCTCATCATGCTCGGCAGAATCTCAGGCCGAGTTTAAAGAAACTCTGCTGGAGTCCGAAGAACGCTTGAAGTTGGAAAGATTGAGCCTGCGAATGAGAGAGAGGCTCGTCGCTAACGGCCGGGGGATGCCATATCCCTCTGCGAGCAGCATGCACGCCCGTTTTCTCAATGGTAACCCGATGCGACGGCGCGAGGACGTTGATAGCTATTGGCCCAGTCAGCTAGCCCAGTCAGCTAGCCCAGTCAGCTAGCCCAGTCAGCTAGCCCAGTCAGCTAGCC
>JBAWXH010000127.1:0-5946 GCA_037144155.1 Planctomycetota bacterium
ACCATGCCCGCTCGATCGTCCCCCCGTGGAAGGTGTCGATCCAAAGAAACGCGACAAGGTTTTGTTGCGCAAGCCCGATCCCAAGGATCCCTTCTGCGCCCTGGTATTCAAAATCCTCCCCGCCAAAACCGGAGATATGTTTTGGATCCGTGTCTATTCGGGCAGGCTCGAATCGAACTCTCGCGTTTACAATCCCAATCGAGACAAGAAAGAAAACGTGGCGCAACTGTGGCAGATCCATGCCACCAAACGTGAGAAACAAGGTCAGATTGATGCCCTCGAGTGCGGCGATATCGCCTGCGCGATCGGACCTCGCGATTCGATCACCGGGGATACCCTGTGCGACACACGCGACATGATCGAACTACCCTCGATCCAATTCGCGCAATCAGTGATCTCCATGGCGATCGAACCCGAAAACACGACGGAACGAAAAAAGCTCGCCGAAGTCCTCGATATGCTCAAGCGCCAGGACCCGACATTCCATGCCACCGACAGTCTCGAATCGGGCCAAACCATCATCTCGGGGATGGGAGAACTCCACCTCGAAGTCATCAAGAATCGTTTGGTTCGAGACTTTCACCTCAACGTCAAGTTCTACAAGCCGCGCGTGAGCTACCGCGAAACCATCGGTGCTACCGCCGAAGTCACAGGCCAATGCAATCGCCAAGTCGGATCGCAAAACCTCTTTGCGCGGCTCAGCGTTCGCTTTGAACCCCTCGAAGACCGCTCCGCCAAAGTCATCGTTCTCGATCGCACGCCACCCGAAAAAATGCTTCCCGAAAATTTGCGCCAAGCGGCCTTGGAAGAGCTCCGCAACCGGGCCGAAGGGGGAGGCATCATCGCTTCCTTTCCACTCACAGGGATTCGCATCAACGTGCTTGGGGCAGAAACAGCCGAAGTCGGGTCGGATGAAGTCGCCTTTCGCATCGCCGCCAATGACGCTTTTGATGAATGCCTCCGAGCGGGTGGGCCGACATTGCTGGAGCCCGTGATGAAAATGGATATCACCACCCCGGCCGATTACCTCGGTGAAATTGTGGGTGACCTGCAGCAACGGCGAGGACTCATTGAGCGAACCGAGGCCCGTGGCTCGATTACCAGTGTCACAGCCCTAGCCCCCCTCAAAGAACTCTTTGGCTATTCCAGCGCCATCCGCTCCCTCAGCCAAGGGCGCGCCGGTTGCTCGATGGAACCGCATGGATACCAAATCGCTCCGCAAGAAGATCTCGAAGCGTTTGCCATGGGCTGATGCATATTCTAGGTTGAGGGATCGAACTCAGGCCACCATCGAGTTCCTTGCAATCCAATCGCCGCAATTCAAACTTTGGGAGCAACTCGCGTGTTCATAACCCTCGATGGAATTGACGGCGGTGGCAAGTCGACTCAAATCGAATTGCTGAGCGACTACCTGCGGCATCAAGGACGCACGGTGGAAACCTTTCGCGATCCAGGCTCCACGCCGCTGGGAGACGCCATCCGAGAGATCCTACTCCATCGAGAAGATATCCCTCTCGCCACCCCATCGGAAATGCTCCTCTACATGGCGGCGCGAGCTCAATTGGTAGCGGACCAAATTCGGCCAGCTATCGACGCAGGCAAAACGGTCATCTGCGATCGGTTCCTGCTAGCCAATGTGGTTTATCAAGGCTACGCCGGGGGACTGGATGTCGATGCCCTGTGGGCCGTGGGACGGGTTGCGACCGGCGGGCTCCTTCCAGATGTCACCATCGTTCTCGATATCGATCCCGCCAAGGCTGCCCTCCGTATCCAGCGCGGCCCGGATCGATTGGAGAAGCGTGGTATTCGCTATTTTGAACACGTGCGAGAAGGATTCCGTCAGCAAATCTCTTCCAGTGGTGGAAGGCACGCGATCATCGATGCCGATCGCGATGTCGAAAGTGTCCATCGCGACATTGTGGCCTTCGTCGATGCGAGCTGAACGTCACTTCTCGAAACTTCGCAAAGGGCTTTGGTCCCTTGCCAGAAGGACTCGGAGCCCGTTCATTTGTTTCCCTGCCCAGCAGTTTGCGATTTGGACTTCAAATACGCAATCAACGAAGCCAATTCGGATTCACTGATGACTTCTTCCATGTTGCTCGGCATCAGCGACAGGCGACTGATTTTTTCTTCTTCGATTTCAACGCGCGCGATCCGCTGAGATTTTCCAGTCGAATCGACCAGCTCGATAGTATCGTTTTGACGATCGATCACCAATCCCGATACGGTCTCACCACTCTCTAATAGGACGTTCGTGACGCGAAACGCTTCATCGACATTGCGATTGGGCCACAAGATATCCTCACATAGCCGATCGATGGTACGAGTGATCGCTCCGTCCAACTGAGGGCCGACCACTTTGCCTTGACCGGCCAGTTGATGGCAAGCAGCGCATCGATCGGAAAAGACTTTGGCTCCGATCGCAAGATCGGTCGGTGCCGATTCGACGGCCGCCGCGCGCTTGGCCACAATCGCCGCGCGGGTGGTATCGAGTTCTCCTTCGGGGCGAAGGTCGGCCAGACGGGCTGCATCTTCGGGTGTCAACGAATCCCACCATGAAGCCGGCAGGACACGCAAAGTGTCTTTGGACATCACACCGCGACGGAGCAATGATTCCACCAGAGGAATCGAGGTTCGATGTCGCGACCATCGCAGTGCCAGTTCGTCTTGGCCCTCGGCATTGCTTCGACGGCAGACTTGATCGGCCAGCCAGCTCACGGTCGTTGCGTCGAGTTGTTTCCAATCCCATGTGAAGTCTGGAACGTTGGCTGCCGCTGTCGAGGCAGGTTCCAACAAATCGTCCCAACCCCGTTCGACCAGCACTTCCATGAGTTCGCCGATGACCGGAGCCTGGGAACCGAGCATCGATTTTTGGAGTGAGACTTTGCAAGCCGCATCAAGGCGTGGGGATCGCATCCAGCGGGACCATGCATCGAGTAAGACCGAAGTCGTTGGGCTCGATGGCTGAGTGGCGATGGCAGGGCCAAAACACTGCACCATCCGCTTGAGCTTTTCAAAGTTCTCATGGTCAACACCGCGCGACAGCCCAGCATCGGACACATCGGCGATTCCTAGCCACGCATAACTGTCATGTCCATCCCCATCGACGACCTGAATTCGCACCTTACGTCCCGCGTGTTCAACCAGATCCAGTTCGATGCGTCGACCTGCGTCGCTTCGTGGCGGATAAATGCGATGGACTTCCGACCAATCGCGCGTGGCTGCGTTCTGTGCAAGTATTCGAACGTAATTGCTTTTGAGATCCGGTTCGGACGGAAGTCCGTTGTGACCCACGATCCAAAAAATGAGTTTGGCCGGCGCATCGATGGGACTGCTGGTCCAACTTCCGGTGTACCGTTCACCCAATCCAAAGCTGCTCCAGAACGGTATGGGATTTTTCCCGTGGCTTCCCTGAAGATCGATTTGGCGGGGCTCGATCGGCCAATCTCGGGCATCGATGCCGCGCGCCGCGCGGGCGCTCCATGCATGCAATGTCGTGTTCGCCTCCTTGCCATCCGTGGGGAGATCCCAAAGTGCCAACTGTTGCGACAAGGCTACTTCGCCATATTCAATGAGCTTCTGCGAGATTCGGCCATTGCGCTGCCGCTGCGCCTCGGCCACTCGGAGCACCAACTCGCTCCGTGAATCCGGTTCGGTGGTGACTCGCTCCAACAAGTTGAGGACACGCGGCGTGTCTTCATCGGACGCAACCGTAGAAACATGCAGTACCGCATCGCGAAGCCATGGCGTGGACCATTGGTTTGGAAGTCGTTCTCCGATCGACTCGATCACTTCGATCGACCAGTGGGCTGCGCTGGGGTCGCGAACCGCCCGCAGCAACTTCAACACCAACCCACTCCGTTCTTCGATCGCCGTGTCTGTGAGGAGCGATTTCGGGAAAGGTGTACCCTTTTTGGCTTCGCGAGCGACGATGTCTCGCATCGCAATCCAGTGGGCTTGCCTCAGAATCGGATCAAAGGCTTCATCGACGCTTTGAAGACTGCTTAGCAAAATCGGTAGTTGCTCCATCGTTCCCGAAGTGCCGAGTGTTTCGATGGCTTGGATGCGGCGCATGGCGATGGCCGTATCCTGACGATCGACGTCGACGTTGCGCACCATGACAATGGCCGCATCGATGGCAATGGGTCGGGGAGCGAGCGAAGCGGTGGTGTTGGTCGGAACTCCGGTTCGTCTGGTTTTCGATGGTGCCGAGGATTTGTCAGCGGACGCTGAACGAATGCGCCAGATGCGGCCACTGGTTCGATCCCGATCGGGGTGGTCCAGGGGAACTTCGTAGTGACCGATGATGCGATTGTAAAAATCCGCGATATAGAGGTTCCCGTCGGGGCCAAATTGAAGATCGACGGGGCGAAACCACGGGTCATCGCTAGTCAGTAAATCGGGCAACTCGATCGCTTTAGCGGTCGCGCCATGATACTCCATGCGATTGCGATTGATGCGGCAAGTCATCACATTGCCACTCAGCAAATTGCCTTGGTAGGGTTCCGAAAATGTTCCTTTGTCCACATAGGCGATCCCGGAGATCGCCGTGCTACCGTGCAGATGATCCATCATGGGGGGCACAAATCCCAAACCGTCATCCGGTCGCCCAAAGCTGGGGTAGCATGCACCGCGCAAGAGTTGAGTAATCGGTTTGCTATGGCAATCGGCCGTGAACCAATTGCCATACACGTCGCGCGTCATGCCAAAGGGATTGACTTGCCCCTGCGTGTATTGTTCGACTCGGGACCCATCGGGCCGAAAACGAAAGACGTTACCAGAGGACAACTCGATCGTGTGGCCATCGGTGCCGGCGAGTTTCGAGATGTTATTGAAGCCGTGACAAGCATAGATCCAACCATCTCCGCCGTCGCGGAGTGCATTGACCATCCCATGCGTATCGCGCGACGTATCGAAGGGACCGAGGACGATTTTTCGCTCATCGCAGACTCTATCGCCATTGGTGTCGCGCAGGAAGTAAATGTTCGGGATCGAAAAAGCGAGAACACCGTCTTGGTACGGCAGCAAGCCGATCGGGATATTGAGACCATCCGCAAAGATCCGACTTGATTCAAAGGTTCCATCTCCATCTTTGTCTTCATGGATAGAGATCGAATCTGCGCCGCGAGCGCCATCGCGGGCAGGAAAGGGATACTGGATGCTTTCGGTGCACCACAAACGTCCTGCGGCGTCGAAGGCCAAATTCATCGGCTTGAGAATGCGCGGTTCCGCGACCACGAGCTCAACGGTAAAGCCTGGTGGTACATGGAACCCTTGGAGTTCCTCTTCAGGCGATCTCCAGTGTGAACTACGGATCGTTTCCCCATACCAAGCTTCGGGGGAACTGGGTTCAACGGGGCGATCTTGATCCCCATCGGCGAGGGCAAGAACGGACAGCCAAGGAATGCCAAGGAATGCAATCAGGAGCATGCGTGCGATCTTTACGGAAGGCATCGAGCAATTTCCCAGAACCAAGCGGAGTCGGGGTCTTTTGGCGATAGTTGTCGTAAGGGTCATTATCATTTGGGAAGGTGGGAGGGAGGCGTGATCGGGAGGTGCTAGGCGCGTTGACCGATCACCGTTTTGTGGAGTGCAATGCAAACATCATATCTCCCGATCCCTGAAAACGCATTGCGTTGGCACAGAATGGGAGGACCTTAAAAAAAGGATCATTCACGGAGTGCGTGAGGGACACCACGGGTTCCAATTCTTCAGGGAGCGAACTCTGAAATGATTCGAAAGACTGCAAAAATCGGGTTAAAATCAGAGCGGCGAGCGTCAGCGACCCGCAGTGCTACGTTGAAGCCGATCGCAACAAGCATTTTGTTGAGTCAACTGTATTGCTGAGTCGGCGGAGAATTCGCTATGCGGCGTCCCTTAGCCGGTCGCTTACCGGCTTGTTGATTTAAAGGTATTTGATCGGGAGATTGGTGGTTTTCCCCCAAC
>JBAWXH010000128.1:0-5811 GCA_037144155.1 Planctomycetota bacterium
AAGGATCGGTGGTCACCGCGCGCTTTGTAACCCGCGAAGTCCATGTCGTTGCCAGCGTCGATGTGCTGGGCGCCGATGGCACTGTCGAGACCATCACCGGAACGACCATCCACCCCGTCTGGTCGGTGGAGCGGCAAGCGTGGGTGCCGCTAGCTGAGCTTGTCGACAGTGAGACCTTGCAAGGTCTCGATGGACTTGCGGTCGTTTTGAGCGTTACCCTTTCGCGAGTCTCCCAGCCGGTCTACAATATCGAAGTCCACGGCGAGCACGTCTACCAAGTCGGCGAGCTGGGATTGGTGGTGCATAATACCTGCGCCGATGAATTTGCGGGCTTGGTGGGAACGATTGCCATGCGGCCCGCACATTTACCAGCGGGCGTCTTTCCAGCGTTGGTTGTCGATTCGCAAGTGTATGTCGCTAGGATGCACAATGTGGCATGGGAGCTTGCCGGAAAAACTGGCGTGACGCAGTTCTATGGTTTCGCCGAGATTGACGCACTTGGTAAGGTGCTAAGGTTATTCAAATGAGCGAAATGCAGTTCGATCCTACGCTATTTTCGAACCTATCTGGCGATCAGCTTTGTTTATATGCGGAACCGTTCCTACTTGGCGACTCGGGGAAAATTCCATCAATTGCTGTAGAGCAATTGTTGTCGAGTCTGGAATCTTTCCAGGTCGATCAACAAACGTATGCAATTGATATTTTAGCGAAAATGGATTCCCATCACTTATCAAAGCAAATAATCCCATATCTCTGTAGCAAACATGCTTCCGTGGCTAGTGCCGCATTTCGTTATTTGAAACCAGTAATCGCTGAATTACCAGCGGAGGAGCGTGATCGGATACGCCAATTGCCGATCGTCGTTCTCTACGCAAAACTACATGGGGATAACAGCTTTATTGAGGTGGGAACAAACAAACGTTTCATCGCTGAATTGTCGTGAAAAACGAGATAGAGGTACTGAGCGCTTGATCCCTCTTGAAGAACTCGGCAAAGCGATACGACTTTGATTCAAATATTTTAGTAGGTGACGCAAATGTTTATCCGATGGAGAAACAAGGAAAGTGGTTGTGCGTGGTTTATAAGGAATGTTGAATCTGACGGTAAGTTCTACGGCGATATCACAGATTCAAATAGAATGCGGCAGAGAAATTTTTGCGGCGAGATCAATTCGGAATCATTAGATGATGCATTTCAATTATACCGCGAAATAAAACTTAAAAACAATGTTTTTGAAATAGTCGATGGTCCACTCCTCTTTACAACCATCGGTCATGATTTAAAGGCAATTGACTACCAAGGAAAATGGAGGCTGATAGAAGATATTCCCAATAGCATACTACAACTTGTCAATCTACTGAGCCCATGCATTTTGATGTCTCTGAAACTTTCAAACTCCGATGTGTCAGATGAATGGAGAGAGTTGCTAGCGAAGTAGTGTATAATATGCAGCAAGGATTCGCGACATTTTATTGAATCGGTTTGGAATTTCAAGAATACTTATTTTTTGGCCAATCAGCATGACGAATGGCTGTTGCGACCCACCTTCGCATCGGCTTGCTAACGATCCACATGTCCATTTGGTGGATGGCCTTTAACACCTTGATCCCGCGTTCCAACTAAGAACCCCAACCGATTCGAAGTCGACCCGCAACCTGAACCCGACCAAGCCACCTGGGCCAAGCGGTCGATCACCGTCGAGCGTAGCGATGGTGGCATTGTCGACGCCGAGATCATTCGGCCCCGCTCGTGGATTCTACGTAACGGCATCTGCGCCGGACGGATGCTGCCGCTCAATCTGCCCGAACTGGAAGTCTCCGGGCTGGCCTTAGTGACTGCCATCGACGACTGTCCCCCGATTGCCGACGGCGAAGGCTCGGTCGTCACCGCTCGGTTTGTTACACGGGAAGTCCACGTCGTAGCAAACGTCAACGTGCTGGGTTCCGACGGCACTGTGGAGACCATCACCGGCACAACGATTCACCCAATCTGGTCGGTCGATCGACAGGAATTGGTCCCGCTCGGTGAGCTTGTCGAAGGCGAAACTCTCCGAGGTAATTATGGCGCCACAGTGGTCCTGTCGGTCACGCTATCGCGCGTCGCGCAGCCGGTCTACAATATCGAGGTCCATGGCGAGCACGTCTACCAAGTCGGCGACTTAGGTATGCTGGTGCATAATGCGACGCCCGCTCGATGTGCTATGATCGCAGAGTACGGCGAAGAGGCCATGAGGGGATGGCAGGCAGCTCACATCATTCCGAAGAATGGCTGGAGCTGGGCACCCAAGCAACTGGGAGAAATCATCAGCAGAGTTGAAAAGGCTGGCCTCATCGATGACGTAGCAAATCTATTCGCCTCGACGCCCGGGCATGCCGGTACTCATACACTTCCATACCTTAGAGATTTAATTCGAGTGATGGAAAACAGGTACACAGACGAGAGCATGATCGAAGGGATTAACATCCTTTGGAGCCGAATCAAAGCTGGAAAGTACTGATGCAGACGCCATCCTCGATTTTTGTTTTGGAGCCTAATCTGAACGATCCGCGGTTCCACGGGTTTGTTTGGCCAGATGCTCCATCCTTGCTGGGCCTGAAAGAGATCTTCTTCGACTTCAAAGTGGAGAATGGCGACAAGTTAACTTGGCAACCGCGTCGACTTCAGTCAGTGTGGAAGCCACTCAAGGTACGTGGTCCTGTGAATGCTTTCAACGATTACCCCTGCCTGGAACTTGTCACGCCTGTCTTCAGCCGTCGGGCTGTAGATGCACTTGGTACAATGCTTTCCGATCATGGTGAGCTGCTGCCTTTGATAACGGACATCGGCGAGTATTTTGCGTATGTTTGCTTGACCACGCTTGATGTCCTAGATCTAACGAAATCTCGTGTCCTACGGCCTAGCGAACCAGGAGCAACGGCATTTGACATCGAGTACTTTGCATTCAAAAAGAAGCAACTACCGGATGCAGCCATCTTTCGAGTTCCCGAGCACCCAGGGATTTACCTTGTGAGTGATGTGTTTCAACAACGTGCAGAGGAAGCCGCACTCAATGGGATGACATTCATAAAGGTTTGGCCACTCCCTGAGAATAGCGATTGGGGAATGGAAGAAGCCGCTCGTCGCAAAAAGAGCAAAGCCGTCAAGTTGGTCGGTGAATCCCTGATCCTGAGGTTGCGACTAAAGAAGCCCCAGCCGAGCCCAAAGGAGAAACGCTTTGCTTCCGACATTGAGCAATCGTTGCGTTCGGAATTGCACGTAAGCTCACTTGAGCAGCGGTATTGGGGCAGTGTCGAAGTTGCGGAGTTCGAAGACGGGGAGTACCGAGTTTTCTGCTCTTGTCCAAGTTGTGATCAACTAACTGATCATTTGTCGGATTGGTTCGAATCGGTTATTTGGGAAAACGACTTCGACATCGTAAAACGCTACGGCCATTTGTACGACAAGAAAGCCAAAGAAAAGCGGATCCAGATTCGCGCACTGGACCAATAGCTGGCCGGATACAAATCGACGGATGGATTGCCCTGTTCCGTTGCAACGCGCCCGCAACAGCTTGTCCCTATTGAGACGCTACCGATCGGAGCGCGGGTTCCGACGAAGAATCCAAACCGCTGGGAAATCGATCCGCAGCCCGAACCAGATCAACCCACATGGGCCAAGCTATCGATCACCGTTGAGCGCAGCGACGGTGATATCGTCGACGCCGAACTGATCCGCCCGCGAGCCTGGATACTCGCCAACGGCATCTGCGCAGGGCGACTCTTGCCGTTGAACTTGCCCGAGTTGGAAGTCTCTGGGTTGGGAATGGTGACTGCCATCGATGATTGCCCACCGATCGCCGTCGGCGAAGGATCGGTGGTCACCGCGCGCTTTGTAACCTGCGAAGTCCATGTCGTTGCCAGCGTCGATGTGCTGGGTGCCGACGGAACTATCGAAACCATTACAGGTACAACGATCCACCCTGTCTGGTCGGTCGATCGGTTTTTCAGAAGCTGTGTTTCGTGAAAGGGGGGGGAAGTGGCGTCTCGTGATGGCGTATTCGGTTGATTTCACTAGCCGCTCAACGAGGGCATACGGTACGCCACGACAGAAGGTAAGACATTCAGCGGATTGGAACCAGTAGTCCAGCCAGAAAAACATACTAAGCAAAATACACTCAGTGCCACCCGATTACTGGAATCGGCTCTCCATGCTTTGCTCGACTTTGGGGATAGGAGATTAACTCTGCCAAGTCTATTGCGCAGAAATGTTTGATCCCAGCCAAAGTAGCATCGACGCACTCGTACGTAATGCCGACCGACCGACGGACTGAGATCCGATTGCGATCGCATCAACGCATATCCTTATGGAGGGTACGCGCAAAATACTTCGGAACGATGAACCGCAAAGATGCCAAGAACGCCAAGACTCGATTTGAGGTGTTTTTTTATGGGGTTGATGCGCACATCGACCCAGTGATTTCCGTTGCGGTTCCTTGCTGATGCAGTCAATTTCTTGGAAAGGCAACATTGGTTAAATCGCTGCGGATGGGACGGTGGACTCTACGTTTGGTATGGGGTGGGGTTCTGTTGCCGGCGACCGGTTGAACCAATAGTCCATGTAGAGATAGATCACCGGTGTTGTAAACAACGTGACGAACTGGCTTACGATCAGTCCTCCCACAATGGCGATACCCAGAGGTTGTCGCAATTCCGCCCCGTCTCCCCGACCCAGTGCCAATGGGATCCCACCAAGGATGGCAGCGACCGTCGTCATGGTGATGGGCCGAAATCGTCGCAGGCAGGCTTCGTGAATGGCTTCGCGCGGCGACCAACCCCGTTCCTTCCGAACGGCGATTGCAAAGTCGATCATCATGATCGCGTTCTTTTTGACGATTCCGATCAGAAGAAGGATGCCGATCATTCCGATCACGTTCAACTCCATCCGAAACAAGATCAATGCCAAGATGGCTCCTACACCCGCCGATGGCAGCGTCGACAGGATCGTGATGGGATGGATCAGGCTTTCGTACAAAATTCCCAGAACGATATAAACCGCAACGATGGCAGCCAGGATCAGCAAGGGTTGATTGGAAAGAGAATCCTGAAAGGCTTGTGCGGTCCCCTGAAAACTCCCCTGGATGCTTGTGGGCATTCCAATCTCGGAACCGACGGCTTGAATGAGTGGAACGACATCTCCTAAAGCGCTCCCAGGACTGAGATTGAACGAGATGGTCGACGAGGGAAACAATCCAGAATGAGCCACGCTGAGCGAGGTGTTTCGCGATTCGAGAGTGTAGAGGTCTTGCATTGGGACTTGTGAGTTGTTCCGCGTCCTAACGTAAATAGACTTGAGTGATTCTGGACCTTTGGCATATTCTCGATCGACGGTCATGACGACCCGACGTTGGGTGAGTGGCAAGTAAATGGTGGAAACGGGGCGCTGACCAAATGCATCGTAGAGGGTGTTATCGATGGTGGAAACGTCGAGTCCGAGGACCGTTGCCAAATCGCGGTTGATGAGCAACCGTGACAATTGGCCTTTGTCCTGTTGGTCGGTATTGACATCCGTGATCTCAGGCATCTTCTTCATGGCCGCCATCATCTTGAGGGTCCATTCATTGAGTTCCTTGAGATCGCCCCCTCGCAACGTGTATTGGAACTGGGCCCCGGATGGACGACCGCCAATTCTCAAGTCTTGGACGGCTTGCATGAACACGTTGGCGCCGCTGATACCACCGGTCTTTTTGCGGACTGAGGCTACTACTTGATCGATGGTTTGTGTGCGTTCCTTGAGCGGTTTCAGCGTGACGAACATGCGTGCACTGTTTGTTCC
>JBAWXH010000129.1:0-5598 GCA_037144155.1 Planctomycetota bacterium
GAAACTGATCCAAGGGGGCTGCTTCGTTGCCGGGACACAAGTGACCGTTTCGAGCTTGCCGGGCATCGCACCATCCATCGATTCCCACTGGTCCGACCCAAGCTGGCTCGACGCACCCAATCAGGAGATGCCCTGGCTAACTCCTGATCGCTACTCCTCCGTTGCGACGCGCCCGCAACAGCTTGTCCCTATTGAGTCGCTACCGATCGGAGCGCGAGTTCCGACGAAGAATCCAAACCGCTGGGAAATCGACCCGCAACCAGAGCCTGACCAAGCCACATGGGCGAAGCTATCGATCACCGTTGAGCGCAGCGATGGTGGTATCGTCGACGCCGAACTGATCCGGCCACGCTCGTGGATCCTTGCCAATGGCATCTGCGCAGGGCGACTCTTGCCGTTGAACTTGCCCGAGTTGGAAGTCTCTGGGTTGGGAATGGTGACTGCCATCGATGATTGCCCACCGATCGCCGTCGGCGAAGGATCGGTGGTCACCGCGCGCTTTGTAACCCGCGAAGTCCATGTCGTTGCCAGTGTCGATGTGCTGGGTGCCGACGGAACTGTCGAAACCATTACAGGTACAACGATCCACCCTGTCTGGTCGGTCGATCGGCAGGAATGGGTCCCGCTCGGCGAGCTTATCGAGGACGAGACGCTCCAGGGTCTCGATGAATGCGCGATCGTCTTGTCCGTCACACTATCGCGCGTCACGCAGCCCGTCTACAATATCGAAGTCCACGGCGAGCACGTCTACCAAGTCGGCGAGCTTGGGGTGCTAGTGCATAATGCGGGGGTGAAGGACTGTGCCGGTGCGCTAGCAAAGTTTCCGGGTTCTCAGCTTGTCGATATTCGTCAATTGATACCACCGATTACCAGACCATTCGCGGATTCCGGTAAGCTAGCGAGACATGGTGATTGGGATTGGTCTGAATACACGCCGATCATAGTGGAGTCCGTAGGTTCAAGTTTGCATGTTCAAGATGGAATGACGAGAATCGCTAATGCGCTTCGATCCGGAATAACACACCTTCCCGCCATGGTTTACAAAGGCAGCTAATCTAATGAAGGAGCTAGATGTTTTTTACACAGAAATACTACAAATGGGATTTGTCGTTTTGAGACAAGCCCTTGAAGCCAAAGATATGCAGTGGATGTCGGTCGAAATCGAGTTTTTGCATAACATACCGTCGCTGATTGGAGAAGAAAATATTGGGAGACACAAATACTTCTGGGAGTGCGAGCAAAGTCACTACAGTCATCAAATTAATTTGCAATGCAGCGAGTTGGCAAAATCCCGAATGCGAACGTACTATCTTCCGATCTTGGCAAGGATGAAACCGTGCGTAGAGAAGATCATACGGTTAAATGAGAGTAATAATTAGTTTTTGATTGCCAGGCTAGGGGAAACACGAGCATCAAAAACTGTACCGTGCGTATTTAGAAAATCGTTTCAATCGAAAGCAGCGCACCATCCATCGATTCCCAATCGTCCGAACCCAGCTGGCTCGATGCACCGTCGTAGGGATTGCCCTGGCTCACTCCTGATCGCTACTCATCCGTTGCGACGCGCATACAACAGCTTGTCCCTATTGAGACCCTACCGATCGGAGCGCGAGTTCCGACGAAGAATCCAAACCGCTGGGAAGTCGACCCACAGCCCGAACCCGATCTAGCCACATGGGCGAAGCTATCGATCACCGTTGAGCGCAGCGATGGTGGTATCGTCGACGCCGAACTGGTCCGCCCGCGAGCCTGGATCCTCGCCAACGGCATCAGCGCAGGGCGACTCTTGCCTTTGAACTTGCCCGAGTTGGAAGTCTCCGGGTTGGCAATGGTGACTTCCATCGACGATTGCCCACCGATCGCCGAAGGCGAAGGCTCGGTGGTCACCGCACGGTTTGTCACGCGTGAAGTCCACGTCGTAGCCAGCGTGGATGTGCTGGGCGCCGATGGCACTGTCGAGACCATCACCGGAACGACCATCCACCCCGTCTGGTCGGTGGAGCGGCAAGCGTGGGTGCCGCTAGCTGAGCTTGTCGACAGTGAGACCTTGCAAGGTCTCGATGGACTTGCGGTCGTTTTGAGCGTTACCCTTTCGCGAGTCTCCCAACCGGTCTACAATATCGAAGTCCACGGCGAGCACGTCTACCAAGTCGGCGAGCTTGGCGTATTGGTGCATAATGCTTGTCCAACGTCGGGTCAAATACATCATGTTATCTCAGCGAAAATCGCTCGTGCCTTGGGAAATCACCCGGTAATGGCCGGAATGTTTTCTAGACGTGATCCTAGGTTTGTAACTCAGGCGATTGATGGAGCAGCGCACAGGGGATATCAAAAATGGCATCGCGAGTTGGATGCGGAAGTCGTCACGTGGATTGAGGGCAATCCAACCAAGAATACGGGTGACTTTCTTGGGTTTTTGAAGGGGCTTTACGAACGAGCCGATATCAAAGCTCGTTTCCCGAATGGATTCTAGGAGACGAAAACATGAAGTTCTTCGTAGTCAACAAGAAGCCGTCTGGTGACGAGAACTGCGAACGCTTCCGAACAGACTTTTACTATGATGATAGCGTGACGAAAAGCGATGCGCCTCGTTGTCCGCTTTGTGGTGCCTTCGTAGGAATGTTGGTTTCGATGCCTCCTTACCGCGTTCGTTTGGAGACGTGGGGAGCAGAATTCGGGGACCTTGCTTTTTGGATGAGTGACTTTCTCGCAAGCGATCGTTTTCGCGATGCGTATCAGTGTTCAGGACTTTCGACTATCGGCGACTTTGAGAGCGTCGAAGTATTATCCATTCGCAGACATATAAAATTTCGCGGAGAACCTCCGAGTTACTTTCGGGCAATGCCCAAGATTGGATCTGCGCGAATTGATCCGGTCGCATCCGAATTGGTATGGGGCGACGAAAAAAAGCCGGAATGTAAGGTGTGTCTTTCAGGGGCGGGGGTAATCAAAAGATGGAAACGAGTCGCCATCGACGAAAGCAGTTGGAATGGAGATGATGTCTTTTATCCATACGGACTGAATGGAACGTTGATGGTTACCGAGCGTTTCGTAGATTGGTCAGCAAAATTTGACTTTAGGAATTTGATCTTGAACGATGCCGATTCTTCAGCGCATGACTTTTACCCGAACGAAGTGGATTCTCATTAGGTGCCAGCCCTTCTTCGTCGCCTGCTTTTGTTTGAACCGCTGCGTTTCGATGGGGCTTGTCCCCGTCGGTGGATGATCCGATGATCCGATGGTAGGCATCCGAAATCGAATCACCGCTCCACGTGGACAAGCCACCCGGTGGCGACAAAGCGTGGGGCATTGCACGGCTGGTTGAGAGCAGCGCGATGCGAATAAGCCGTATGGTGGCCCCTTGAGACGGTTCTCTGCGTTCTTCGTATCTCTGCGTTTGAATTCCAGCGCCATGCCTATCCGGCTGGTACCTTTTTCGAAGTCACAATCCGTTCCTGGGCGATTATGTCGACTACGAAGGAACATCCTACTTCATTGGGGATATGGCCGCCAATTTTGTTCCTGGGCCAACCTCAATCGCCAAAAAGGGAACGTTGGTCTGGAAGTTCTACAACAAATACGACGACGCGGGTCGCTGCGCGAATCTAGCCACGAAACTGATCCAAGGGGGCTGCTTCGTTGCCGGGACACAAGTGACCGTTTCGAGCTTGCCGGGCATCGCACCATCCATCGATTCCCACTGGTCCGACCCAAGCTGGCTCGACGCACCCAATCAGGAGATGCCCTGGCTAACTCCTGATCGCTACTCCTCCGTTGCGACGCGCCCGCAACAGCTTGTCCCTATTGAGTCGCTACCGATCGGAGCGCGAGTTCCGACGAAGAATCCAAACCGCTGGGAAATCGACCCGCAACCAGAGCCTGACCAAGCCACATGGGCGAAGCTATCGATCACCGTTGAGCGCAGCGATGGTGGTATCGTCGACGCCGAACTGATCCGGCCACGCTCGTGGATCCTTGCCAATGGCATCTGCGCAGGGCGACTCTTGCCGTTGAACTTGCCCGAGTTGGAAGTCTCTGGGTTGGGAATGGTGACTGCCATCGATGATTGCCCACCGATCGCCGTCGGCGAAGGATCGGTGGTCACCGCGCGCTTTGTAACCCGCGAAGTCCATGTCGTTGCCAGTGTCGATGTGCTGGGTGCCGACGGAACTGTCGAAACCATTACAGGTACAACGATCCACCCTGTCTGGTCGGTCGATCGGCAGGAATGGGTCCCGCTCGGCGAGCTTATCGAGGACGAGACGCTCCAGGGTCTCGATGAATGCGCGATCGTCTTGTCCGTCACACTATCGCGCGTCACGCAGCCCGTCTACAATATCGAAGTCCACGGCGAGCACGTCTACCAAGTCGGCGAGCTTGGGGTGCTAGTGCATAATGCGGGGGTGAAGGACTGTGCCGGTGCGCTAGCAAAGTTTCCGGGTTCTCAGCTTGTCGATATTCGTCAATTGATACCACCGATTACCAGACCATTCGCGGATTCCGGTAAGCTAGCGAGACATGGTGATTGGGATTGGTCTGAATACACGCCGATCATAGTGGAGTCCGTAGGTTCAAGTTTGCATGTTCAAGATGGAATGACGAGAATCGCTAATGCGCTTCGATCCGGAATAACACACCTTCCCGCCATGGTTTACAAAGGCAGCTAATCTAATGAAGGAGCTAGATGTTTTTTACACAGAAATACTACAAATGGGATTTGTCGTTTTGAGACAAGCCCTTGAAGCCAAAGATATGCAGTGGATGTCGGTCGAAATCGAGTTTTTGCATAACATACCGTCGCTGATTGGAGAAGAAAATATTGGGAGACACAAATACTTCTGGGAGTGCGAGCAAAGTCACTACAGTCATCAAATTAATTTGCAATGCAGCGAGTTGGCAAAATCCCGAATGCGAACGTACTATCTTCCGATCTTGGCAAGGATGAAACCGTGCGTAGAGAAGATCATACGGTTAAATGAGAGTAATAATTAGTTTTTGATTGCCAGGCTAGGGGAAACACGAGCATCAAAAACTGTACCGTGCGTATTTAGAAAATCGTTTCAATCGAAAGCAGCGCACCATCCATCGATTCCCAATCGTCCGAACCCAGCTGGCTCGATGCACCGTCGTAGGGATTGCCCTGGCTCACTCCTGATCGCTACTCATCCGTTGCGACGCGCATACAACAGCTTGTCCCTATTGAGACCCTACCGATCGGAGCGCGAGTTCCGACGAAGAATCCAAACCGCTGGGAAGTCGACCCACAGCCCGAACCCGATCTAGCCACATGGGCGAAGCTATCGATCACCGTTGAGCGCAGCGATGGTGGTATCGTCGACGCCGAACTGGTCCGCCCGCGAGCCTGGATCCTCGCCAACGGCATCAGCGCAGGGCGACTCTTGCCTTTGAACTTGCCCGAGTTGGAAGTCTCCGGGTTGGCAATGGTGACTTCCATCGACGATTGCCCACCGATCGCCGAAGGCGAAGGCTCGGTGGTCACCGCACGGTTTGTCACGCGTGAAGTCCACGTCGTAGCCAGCGTGGATGTGCTGGGCGCCGATGGCACTGTCGAGACCATCACCGGAACGACCATCCACC
>JBAWXH010000130.1:0-5052 GCA_037144155.1 Planctomycetota bacterium
GAAATGACTAGAAGATCGGCTAGCGCCTCAGGCTCACGGTAGATTAAAGCATGACAAGTGGATCGGCTAGCGCCTCAGGCTCATGAAGATGCGCTCTCTCCGGACTCTATTTTCTGCTTGGTATAGAAGTGAAATCGGTGTCGATTGATCGGATCGCTTTCATAAATCGATCCCAGTCCAGGGAACTCTCGAAGTTGAAACTTGTCCAGGCCGACTAACTCCTCGATTGGAAACGGCCGGTGCTCTGGCAGATCGTTCCAACCGAATAGGAACCAGCCTCCTGGACGGAGGGTGCCATAGATCCCGGCCAATGTGGCTTCCATCGCGGCCCGCTCATTCAGTCCGAATCCAAAGACGCCGTTCAAGATGCAGCAGTCGAGACTATCGGACGGAAAGAGACGCGGGATGTTTTCACAGCTATCGATATGATGTTCCTCCGAGCCGTATCGGGCCAACTCGGGATTGATTTCTATAGTGATAAATCGCTTCTGGCGAAACAACGCTCCGTAGTGCAACGTGTACCAATCGCAGCCAACGAAAAGAATCGATTGAATATTGGGATCGTTCTCCAAGACCGGAAAAACCGTTCCCTCGAGGATTTTGCGGTCCGACCGGAGTTTCCTGGTGTCGATCCCGAGGGGCATTAGCATGCGATGCAAAAGGATTCGCAACGATTTGATTGGGCTCATCGACGATCACTCTTCCTGTGGGCACGCCCCGTCGATAAAGCCGATCCATTCTTCACCGCGGCAATGGGCATCGAGATGATGCATTGCAGCGCCGCACCAATGGGCGTGGCCTGGTTGGAAAAAGGGATCGGGTCGCCATGGGACTTCGCGATAAAAGAACCGATTCAGCGTCTTGATACGCATGGCCCGCAATTGATGCCCATAGTACTTTTGGCAATCCTGGACGAAACGTAGCAACTGGCCTTGGTATCGAACGGTCTTTCCCCCGGGCCGCACGTTCCTCTTGTTATAGATGCGGGCGATCGGCTGAACGAGGGACTTCCATGGTCCTAATGGACTGGTGGAGTGAAAAACTCGCAGCCAATAGGATCCCCAACCTGCGAATAACCAATAGCGGTTGTTCCAATAAAAGATCGACGCATCCATGTAACGACCACGGAGCACGGTGCGATCGAATGCCCAGACCAATGGAAAATCGATAGCGCGATACACATCGATGCGGCGCTTCTTCTTGGACTCGGGCATCATGTATGTTTGGCCTTCATGTTCGAACACGAAGGGATAGGAGAGATGATGCCCTGGCTCCAACGCCACTCCTAGAACCGCTGCGGAAGCCAAGTCCTGAGACCTTGCTACCGAGATGACTGCGTTGGGTTCACCCTTTCGCATCATCTCGAAAAAGATGTACCACGCTCCATTGCGTTCGATTCCGAAGGGATCAGCGGCTTGGTGCCCTCCCCACGGCTTTAACTCCGGGAGTCCGATCAGAGGAGACTGTGGAAGATGATCCGGAAAATGTTCCAAACGGTCCGCTCGGACTGCGCTGACGGACCATCTCTCCGGCAAGCTTTTTGGATTCCGCACCTCAGACATGAATGACTCATTCCAATTGCCTGCCGCGAGTTAAACTACTTCGGCAAGTTTCCATTCAGGATGGCAAGGTATTGCAAAAAGATCGTAAAGATGACGGTGATGATCATAGCCGCGATCATGAACCAAATCGCGAATCCAGCCGTGACGGCCAGTTGCTTAAGTGAGAGCCTCGCTTTCTCGCCATATTGAACGGCCATTCTCTCGAGCGATTCGCTGTCGTTACCGCTCATTTCTCCGACTTCGACTGTCTGAATGAATTCATCGGGCAAGACTTTAGGAGCATCGAGTGTTTCCGATAATGAATGTCCCTGCTCGACCATCTGCATCATCTGCTCAAGGCCTGAGATGTAGTAAAAATTCCCTGTGCTCAAGACCGAATCGCGCACGCTCTTTTTCGCATCGACTCCTGCTCCGAGCATCATCGACAGAGTCATCGACAATCGTGCCAGGGCGGTATTCGTAAAGACCGGTCCGATGACGGGGACATTTCGAACCAAAGGGACCAAGGTCTGGTGGCAGTTGAACCAATTCTTCCAAATGCCGATCGTCAGGACAGCCAGAAGAGCACCGATGAGCGAGAGAATACCTAGGAATATCATGACCCCTTGGGCTCCTCGCAGCCCAATTCCGGTCAAGTCAAATGGTTTTTCCTGCGTGCTCCCGGATTGAAAGAAACCGTTGATAAAGATGAGCAAGCAGACAATGCCGATGGCTGCGATGAGTTGAATGACAGGTGCGGTGATCTGCGAGATGAAGTCTTGCCTGGTTCGTTTGAGATCCAGGTAATAGTCCGACATGTATTTGAGAACACGGTCGATTTGACCAGAGTGTTCACCCGCTTCGATCATTTTGATGAGAAGCGGGGGAAAGAACGCTCCTTGGAGCTGCATGGCTTCCGGCAGAGAATAACCGGCGCGAATTTTGTCCGAGGAGTCTTTGACGGCTTGGCGGTAACGCGCCGCTCCTGCCTTGGATTCCACATCGAGGATACGCACTGTATCCAGACCGGAATGAAGACCTGTTCCGACGCGGCTGCAAAAGTGATGGAGCTGGGAAAGAGACGCGCCGCCAAAAAGCTGCTCGAGCGATCGAAAGGAATCCGAAGCGCTCGAGCTGGAATCGTTTTTGTCCGATGGTTTGCGTTTGGATGCAGGGCCGGTGGACGAAGGAGGACGGTTGGCACTGGACATCAAACTTCTCCATCGATCAACGTTGAACGCGCGCCGAGCCGCCCTTGGCAAGCGCTTCGACTTCCGGCAGTTTTGCCATCGTCGTATCACCCGGGAATGTCGTCAGCAGCGCGCCATGAGCCCAGCCCAAACGGAGGCATTGTTCAGGATCTTTACCTGCCAACGAACCATAGATGAGGCCAGCGGCAAAACCGTCTCCTCCTCCGATTCGATCGATCACGTCGAGCTGCATCATGGGACTGACATATCGCTTGCCATCATACCAAAGAACGGCTGCCCATTCGTGACGGTTCGTGGATTTTACTTCGCGCAGCGTGGTCGCAACCATCTTTACGTTCGGGAATTTATCCACTGTCCGTTCAATCATCTTGAAGAACGCCTCTGGATCGAGAGCGGACTTGTGTTCCACGTCTTGGCCTTCAATACCCAGTCCTTTTTGAAGATCTTCTTCGTTACCGACAAGCATATCGACATGCTGAACGATCTTGCTGATCATCTCTTGACCTTTGGCGGGACCGCCGATGGTCGCCCAGATCTTGGCGCGATAATTTAGGTCGAACGAAGTGACGGCGCCTGCAGCTTTGGCGGCTTTCATGCCTTCGATGATGAGCTCGGAGGTGGTGTTCGAGAGGGAGGCGAAAATCCCCCCGGAGTGGAACCATCGGACTCCGTTCGCGAAGAGACTCTTCCAATCGAAATCTCCTGGTTTCAGCATGGCGCCCGCTTCGTTGGCGCGGTTGTAGTAGACGACGGGTGGCCGAACACCAAGTCCACGGTCGCTATAGACAGTGGCGATATTCGGGCCTCGAACTCCGTCGTGTTCAAAGAATTTGTAGAAGGGTTGGACACCCATTTCTTTGACACGAGTCTGCACTAACTCCCCTATCCCGTAATTCACCATCGCCGTCGCGATTCCCGTTTTCAGCCCGAAACAGTCGGCGAGATTCGCAGCCACATTGTATTCGCCCCCCGAGACATGGACGTCAAACGTACGGGCTTTGCGAAACGGGATGATGCCCGGATCGAGGCGATGGACCAGTGCGCCCAACGAAAGGAAATCGAGTTCGCAAGCATCGGAACGAATCACTAATTTGGCCATGGTGTCTCCTGAACGAGGGGTGAAGGAAGCGAAAGAGTTCGAAGGGATGGGTCGTGGAAGGGAGGCTGAAACATTGCAAACGCATTCTCCAGGAATGCAGGATCAGCTATTGGATTAAATCGTGGTCGAGGAAAAGCCTCCATCGACGACGAGATTGTGCCCGGTGACAAAAGAAGCTGCCGTCGGCGATGCGAGGAACACCGCGGCGCCAGAAAGTTCTTGGGCGTATCCAAAACGGGCCATCGGCGTGTGATTGATAATTTGTTGGCCTCGCGGTGCCAGGCTGCCGTCGGGGTTGTAAAGCAAATTGCGATTCTGCTCGGCTGGAAAAAACCCGGGGCTGATGCAGTTGACTCGGATACCCCGACTTGCCCATTCGCGAGCCAAAAATTGTGTGAAGTTGATCACGGCTGCTTTCGCCGCCGAATAGGCAACCACGCGTGACAATGGCACGATCCCGGACATCGAGGCGACATTGATGATGCTACCCGAATTTCGTAGTAGCATCGTTTCGCCAAAGACTTGGCAAGGCAGAACCGTGCCGCCGATGAGGTTCAAATCAAAAACCTGCTGCCATGCGTCGAGTGACAGGTTGCAAAAGTCATCCCCCGGTTGCAGCGTCGCACCACTCTGATTTCCACCGGCAGCGTTGACCAAGATATCGACGGGGCCGATCGTCTTCTCGATCGAATGCCTAGCCTGTGTCAGGGATTCTCGGTCCATGGCATCGGCCGATACAAAAACGGCTTCACCACCATGCCTGCGAATATCCTCCGCGCGACTCATTCCTCGTTCGGCATTGCGACCGACGACAGCAATCCGCGCTCCAGCCGTACCCAGAGCGGCGGCCATGGCTCCTCCCAACGCACCCGTTCCGCCGATAACGACAGCGACACGATTGTTTAACTGAAACAGACTCTCTAGGCCCATGGTGCTCTTGGTTTCCATCGCAAAATACAGGTCTTAATCACACAATTGGATTGCAACCGGCCTCCCTTCGCAAGGGGGTAAAAAGGCTAGGCATTCCAGCACGTTTTGAGGTTGCGCTTTTCTGGCCCCTCGGAGCCCCAATCCGTACGATCCCAGGGTTTTTCGTACTCGTACTCAGCGTTAGCGGTACTCGTACTCGAAGATATCAAAGATACCGCATCGAGTACGAGTACGAGTACCATTTCATTGAGTACGAGTACGAGAGAAAGCC
>JBAWXH010000131.1:0-4790 GCA_037144155.1 Planctomycetota bacterium
GCATCGAGTACGAGTACGAGTACCATTTCATTGAGTACGAGTACGAGAGAAAGCCAAAAGAGCGCCACTTCAAAACGTGTGCCTTGCTCGCGCTGCGAGTTGACATGTTGGTTTTGAGTCGCTCAAAAATCATTGAGTCAATGAGCGGCTACACCGCTCGATGGAAAGTGAGTCCATCGGAAAAACTCGGGGAACAGGTCTTGGCTAGGGCAATCGCAATTCGACAGCGCTCAAGTCGTGGATCCGGTGTCCGTGATACGATTCCGGGAGAGGTGCATTGTTTGGGCGAACCACGGCTACGACATGCATCCCTGTCGATACGGCCGCATCGATTTCAGCAAACACGTCGGTAAAGAAAACGATCTCCGAGGGATCGATCTTCGAAGCGCGAGCGATCTTGTCGTAGCTGGCGGCTTCGCGTTTGGAACCGGTCGTCGTATCGAAGTAGGCGGAGAAGAAAGGGGTCAGATCCCCGTGTGTTGTATGCCCAAAGAAGAGCTTTTGAGCAAGGATGCTTCCCGAGGAATAGATCTTCAGATTGATCCCATGAGCTTTCCATTTCTCAAGCGCTGGGACCACATCGTCAAAGAGTTCAGCTCGTAGCGCGCCGGAACGGAAACCCGATTCCCAGATCAAACCTTGAAGTGCTTTCAGACCGGTCGTCTTGCTATCGGAGTCCATCAATTCGTGGACATGATGCTGAGCATGATCGATCGCATGCGATCGATCAGCAGCGGACTCCGACCGTGATACGAACCATGGGGCGTTGTCGGGTGCCAAGCCAGCATCGATGGCGAGCAACCCTAGGACTTGGAGCAATTCTGGGGAGTCCCAGTGGTTGATCAAGTACGCACGCAAATGTTCCCGAACAAACGGGAACATAACGTTGTAGACAAAGCGGATATCGGCGACGGTCCCTTCGATATCGAGCAGGGCGCAGCGGACGTGCAACTCCAGTGGGCGTGTCATGGGCCGTGGCTATGTCTTGATGATGGGCTCAATGCCAGAAGATTTTCCCGCATAGCTGGGGCCAAAACAGATCGGGCTGAAGTCACCGTGGACTCCACCATCGACATAATGAGGCGTCCAACCCGTAACGTCTTCAAAGAAGCGTATGCAACGGATATGGCGGTCATCGCACAAGTTGAACCAATGCTTTGTACCGCGCGGTACGTTGATCATGTCTCCGCTTTCGACGGTGACGCTGAATACAGGGCCATTTTCTGGATGGAGATGGAACACCCCTTTTCCTTCGACCGTAAAGCGGACTTCGTCCTCGGAGTGTGTATGCTCCTTGTTGAATTTCGCCAACATCGCATCGAGATTGGGTGTGTCGGGGTGAACGTTGATCACATCCGCCGTTACAAAGCCTCCTGCGGCCTTTACCCTTTCGATCTCGGGCGCATACTCGGCCAGAATGTCTGCGTCGGTCGCCAAAGGCTTGAGCCTTCCTGCAACGTCCCAATGCTCAAACCAAATGCCGAATGGCTTGAGGAATGCCAGAATTTCGTCCGTTTGGGCAAGAGTCCGATTTTGATCAGGAATGTTTATGCTGGCCATTATGTTGTGGTTGGAAGGAGAGAGTGAATCTTCGGATCGGAAATGCTGGGAAGAGTAGGCTCGTCGAATCTAGACCTACTTGTCTTCCTTCTTTTCAGCCGAGTCCTTCTTTTCTGCAGAGTCGTCCTCGTTGGATGCCCCTCCGCCACGGCCACCATAAGGATCGGTAGAAACGCCAGGAGGGGGAGTCGCAGACGTGTTGGATCCCACCGTGTTGGCCTTGTTGCGTACTTTGGCTTCCTCTTCGGCGAAGTAAATCTGCTTAAGGATTTCTGGGACCGCAAAGGCCGCAACGCCTGCTGCCAGCAGCAACGGAATTAACCACATGAAACTTCGAGCGATTCCCGAGCGCGGGGCGGGTGTTCCCGCGTGAGCCACAGCGGGTTCGAGACCGGAATGAGGATCAGAATCGGCGGATGACATGGGTCGCGTCCCGTTCCTAAGCGAGAGGAAAACTACAACTAAAAACGAAGCCTCACGATATCCTGGCGGATGCCGATTTGCAATCATCCCGGCCGTTTCCACCTGTTTTTTCTGATACTACGCAGTTCCTACGTCTGGCAAGAGCACACCCGGTTATCCTATTGAAATTGCCCCTCATCACGTTCAGCCGATCCATGACTTCAAAATCGATTACCGTTCCAACGTCCATCCCGTTTCCGGCAAGGAGACTCGCGAGCGTATTGCAAAATCTGTTCGCGATTCCCGCCAGCCACAGCGCTTGGCTGATTGAGAACGGCTGCGTCAGCGTAAATCAGCGTTTGTGCAGGAAAGGAAGCCATCGCTTGGAGCCGGGGGATCTGTTGGACGTCGATTGGGTCCCGATGCCGGTCAAGGCTCCCCCCCCGCGGAAAGGGACAGCCCGCAATCCGATCGAGTTCCTTTATGATGATCCGCATCTGTGCGTCGTGAACAAACCAGCCCATCTTCTGACCGTCCCAACCCGTTATGGTGAAGGCCAGACGTTGGTTTCGCGCGTGCAGCGAAGGCTTCGAGATACCGACCCCCAAGCCGAAGTCTTTTGCGTTCATCGTCTTGATCGCGACGTCTCTGGCGTCTTGTTGTTAGCAAAGAGCCTTTCGATCGCTGAAAAGATTCGAGACCAGTTCGCGCAGCGCAAGCCGGAACGGAAGTACATCGCAATCGTTGCTGGTCACCTCGAGCCTCGCAGTGGTACGATCACGAGCTATTTAGCAACCGACCAAAACCTCAATCGCTTCTCGGTAAAAGACCCAACCCAAGGGGAATTGGCTATCACCCATTACCGAACACGAACAGAATGGAATGATACTTCCTTAGTAGAAGTCCGACTTGAGACCGGCCGTCGAAATCAAATTCGAGTCCACCTAGCAGAAGCGGGACACCCGATCCTAGGGGATCCCCGATACCGACCTACCCAAGCATCCCACTGGGCATGGCCCCATCGGCGCATCGCTCTGCATGGCGAGACCCTCGGCATCGTGCATCCAGTCACCGAGGAACCGATGCTCTTCGACTCCCCTTGGCCACAAGAATTTCGAGACTTTCAGCGTTCGGTGGCTCGCACGCGTTCGGCTCGCGACCAGCGACATGAGACCCGCGACGGGCGGCATGAGAACGATGCGGAGTGACGAAGGGATGACCGCAATCGGACGATCCTTTATTCTTTCAAGTCCATCCCCTTCGCCGCAGCCACCACGACCTTTCCCAGACGTCGAATCCTACCGAAGACTCTCACCGCATCCATGACATCTCCCCCATCGTTATTGGGATACTGCACGAATGTTCACGCCGGTACTTCGCTTGTATCGGTACTCGACAACTTGCGCACGCATGCCATGGGTGTGCGAGAACGCTTGCAGGCAGAACAACTCGGAATCGGACTCTGGTTTTCAGAATCGGCCGCCACGGAAATCCTTGCGACCGGGCAAGACGATCGTATTCGGCGGGAAATCGAATCGATGGGCTTGGTTCCGTATACCTTCAATGGATTTCCGCAAGGAGATTTCCATACCTCGGTCGTGAAGCATCGAGTCTATCAGCCGACATGGTGGGAACCATCGCGCGCCCAATACACGCGGCAACTCATCCAGATTATGGATCGATTGCTGCCTGCGGGGATGCGTGGCTCGATCTCCACGTTGCCAATCGCTTGGGGTTCACCGTTGCCTTCGAACGAGCAGTTCACGCAAGCCGCATCTCAATTGCTCGAGATCGCCTCGGAGCTTCAACAGCTAGAGGATCGCACTGGGCGTCGCATCGTTATCGCGATCGAACCCGAACCGGGCTGTTCATGTACCGATAGCGTTTCTCTTAGACATTTTTTTGAACGTTATCTATCCCCGCCTGCCATTCCGAGCGATGCTGCAGAAATGGCCCGGCGCTATCTCACGGTTTGCCACGACGTTTGTCATGCGGCGGTGATGGGGGAAGAACAATCGCACGAATTCAGGGAGTACCATCGGCACGGAATTCGGATCGGAAAGATTCAGGTTTCATCGGCCATTGCTGTTCCTTGGCATCGGTTTTCTGCGTCCGAGCGAGTGGAAGCCCGGCAACAGCTCGAACAGTTCGCCGAAGATAGGTACTTGCATCAAACCATGGTCTGTTTTCCAGATGGCCGTCAGCAGCTTTTCGAGGACTTGCCTCTGATCCTGTCCGATCCTAGGTTGCAAGTCGGAAATTGGCGCATCCACTTTCACGTCCCTATTTTCATCGAAGCCTGGGGACAACTCCATTCGACCCAGGACGAGATTCTGAAGCTGATCGCGTTATGGAAATCGGAAGGTTTAGGCCTCGATCCGGCCACGGAAATCCATGTGGAAGTAGAAACCTACGCATGGGGGGTCCTCCCTCCCGCATTGCGCGCCATGAGCCTTCAAGAAGGAATCGCGAAGGAGCTACAATGGTTGCGGTTGCAATGGGAATCCACAGAACCACTCTCTCACCAAAAGTCATATCAACAAGAGGGATAAGATGCGCCGAAAACAGATACGTTGGACCCGGGGGATAGCCTGGTTTCTTTCCTGCCAATGCTGCATGCAATTGGGGATAGCTCAAGCCCCTGACGCAGCGCCCGCGGCTGCAAAGGTTGCCGCGGATACGCTCGAGCTCGAAGAAGGCTTCGAGTGGCTGTTCGACGGGAAAACACTTGATGGATGGGAAGGGAATCGCGATTGGTTTCGAGTGGAATCTGGGGCCATTGTCGCAGGATCCTTGAACCAAGACATTCCTCACAATGAGTTCTTGTG
>JBAWXH010000132.1:0-4767 GCA_037144155.1 Planctomycetota bacterium
GGAGCGTCGCCCTCCCTACCCGTTTTGGCTCCGCAGGAGCGTCGCCCTCCCTACCGTTTGGCTCCGCAGGAGCGTCTCCCTCCCTACCCGTTTGGCTCCGCAGGAGCGTCGCCCTCCCTACCCGTTTTGGCTCCGCAGGAGCGTCGCTGCCAATAGGTCGCCCTCTACCAATGAACTGATGGTCGAGGCCGATGAAAACATGTTTAGCGCGTTGGGCTCCGCCTCCCAAATTCATCGGTGCTTCAACACAACATTGCCGTAACGCGTGAGTACGTCCTGTAATATCTTCACGGTCGTCGGTTCGAACCCATCCTCGTCCCCTCGCGATTTTGGATTGTGTCGGCTTGCCTTCTCCTTAAACTGTTGCATACCCGCCTGTTAACCCAGGCAATCTGTTCCAGTTTTTCCGGATGGTGCGTGCATTACCACCACCTATTTTCAATCCTTCCTCGACCTGTCATGGAACCTTTTGCATGGCCACAAAACTTCTTTGGGCTTCTTTACTCGCGTCCGCGACGATCGCAACTCCTTGTTGGTCCGTCCCTGCGGATTCCGTCCGCTTGGGGGATCCCAGTCTGACTGGAGGTATGTCGGGGGATGGCCCCCTGTCCATTACGGAGATCAAGAAGTTCTTGGACAACCCCGCCAATCATTCTGTTCTGTCGGTCGAACTTCCGGAGGGCTTGGCTGCTGGCAAAGAAGCTGTCTACATACCCGAAGACAATCCTTTGACCCGCGCCAAAATTGAACTGGGAAGGCAACTTTACTTCGACACGCGTCTATCGGGCGATAACACCATCAGCTGTGCCAGCTGCCATAGCCCTTCCGCCGGGTACGGTGCCCACACGCAATTCGGAGTGGGAGTGAAGGGTCAGAAAGGCAACCGGAACTCGCCGACTTCGTTCAATCGCATCCTCAGCAAGACCCAGTTTTGGGATGGTCGAGCCGGCAGTCTAGAGGCACAAGCTGTCGGCCCCATCGCGAATCCCATCGAAATGGGGAACACTCACGAATCGGTCGTGAAATTCGTCACTTCCAACGAAGGCTATCGCATCCAGATTGAGAAAATCTTCGGTGGAGCTCCCAGCATCGACCATGTCGGCAAAGCGATCGCTGCGTTCGAGCGGACACTGATCACCGGTTCGAGTCCCTATGACTTCTACGAACCCCTTCGCAAATTTGAGGAGGCCTATTCTGAGGATCTCGACGATCTCGCCACGTTCGAAAAGGATGAACCCGAGAACTTCAAGAAGTACGTCGATCTGAAGAAAAAGAGCGATGCCAATCCCATCAGCGAATCCGCAAAGCGCGGTCGCGAATTGTTTTTTAGCACCAAGTCGAATTGCTCAGCATGCCATGTTGGAGTGAACTTCACCGATGAGCTCTACCACAACCTGGGGGTTGGGATGGATGCCGCGGAGCCCGACCTGGGACGTTTTGCTCAGACGAAAGTCGAGAAGGACAAGGGTGCATTCAAGACACCGACACTTCGCAACATCGAGCTCAATGGTCCCTACATGCACGATGGGAGCCAGAAGACCTTGGAAGAAGTCGTGGAGTGGTACGCCAAGGGTGGTCATCCGAATCCTTACCTTAGCGACAAGATCAAGAAGCTTGAATTGACTGCGGAAGACAAGGCGGATTTAGTAGAGTTCATGAAGTCACTCACTGGGCCTCTGCCACAAGTGAATGAAGGTCGGCTTCCCCAATAGCTTGCGAAACTCTGAGTTGAAAAACAAAAAAATCGGCTCGCTATTTCTAGCGAGCCGATTTTTATTTCATCATGTCTTAACCCTGGCAGTCCAGTTCGTAATTAACGAACTCGGGTGCTGCTAGCTTGAATGACACGACGATTGGTGTTCAGGTAAGCATGTGGATCAACCACTGGTGCTGGAGCCATAGCGGGTGCAGCTACAGGAGCCGAACCGCAGGACGAGCAACCGGCTGGAGCGGCGTCGCAAGCGACGTCACAACCACTCTTGTGCTTGAACAGTTTGCTCAGCAGACCGCCATGCTTCTTGATTCCGAAACCACGGATTCCGTCGCAAGCAGGAGCAGCTCCGCAAGGATCACAAGCCGAGATTTCAGCGCCGCACGTTGGAGCGCCAAGACCGCATGCTGAACCATTGATTTCAGCACCACAAGTTGGGCCAGCGCCACAACCAGAAGCGATTTCAGCGCCGCAGGTTGGTCCGCAAGCTGGGACGTGAGCAGCAGCCAAAGCAGCATGCTTTGCAGCAAGCTTGGCATGCAAGCTAGCCTTAGCATTATGCAGTTTGCACTTCAAACCTTTGAGTTTGTCAAGGATTGGAGTACGGCAAACAATCGGAGCACAAGCGGTTTCAACACCGCAGCTTGGAGCAGCACGGCCTGCACATGGATCGCAAGCAGGAGCAGCGATTTCAGCTCCGCAAGTTGGGCCAGCGCCACAACCAGAAGCCATCTCAGCGCCACAGCTTGGATCAGCAATCGTGGTATCACAGCAGGAGCTGTTAGCTCCGACGCCATGTCCACCCAACAAACGATGGAGTAGTTCTCCGCCAAAGCTTTGTCCGCAAAGGCTCGCACTCAAAACCATCGATCCGACGAAAATGTTCCACTTCATTGAACCATATCTCCCTATGTACATTGGGTCACTGACTGTCACCCACATCTAGTTTTCCACGGTGGAGTTGAGACCGATTTCGGCGCACGAAGTCGCCGCCGAAATCGCCCTCGACTGGCGCGGCTATCGAGCAAACGCGTATGCTTTCGCTCGTATGACTTCGTAAGCCCCACTTCCAAAGCCGACCGTCAATTTCATATCGACGATCGACTTACCATGGATCCCAGATGCTCCTCTTGCCCCTCAGCATTGAGGAGACAAGTGACAGTTGCCGGCCGAATCATCCATCGACTCGATCAGTTCTGGGTCACCGGCAATTTCGCGCATCCTTCCAACTTCGATTACACTTGCAATCGCGGTAAGATGCGGCGACAAGCGTTGCTATCGACCGGTGATTGAAATTGGCTTGAGGAAGGGGCTTCATTTTTCAAAAAATGCAGGCCCATAAGAACTTGCGCGAAGTTTAACGCTTGGCCAACCTCTGCCGGTGATACCAATTCCGCGGCCGCAAGCTCGACCCAGATTAACATTTGGATCGATTCGATTCGCCCTTTCGTTAAACTCACTTTAGCTTGACATGACCCACCCGCTAGGGAACCGTCCATGAAGATCGCGTACCTCACCGCTGGAGCCGCCGGAATGTTCTGCGGCTCGTGCATGAACGACAACTCGGTGGCTCGCGGGCTGATGGAAGCTGGACATGATTGCGTTCTAGCGCCGGTCTATACACCGATTCGAACCGACGAAGAAAGTGTCAGCGTGGATCGCGTGTTTTTGGGAGGGGTTAGCGTCTACCTGCAACAAAAAGTCCCTTTGTTCCGATCACTACCCAAGTCTGCCTTGAGGTGGCTCGATCAACCATGGTTGATTCGCGGCTTAACGAAGAATGCAGGCAAGACATCCCCCGATCTTCTGGGACCGTTGGCGGTGTCGATGCTTGAGGGGGTGCATGGTCATCAGCGCGCCGAATTTGAACGGCTCGCCGAATGGCTTCAGAGCGATATCCAGCCCGATACCGTCCTGATGACGAATTTGCTCATCGGCGGAGCGATTCCCGAGTTGATCGATCGCTTGGGCGTTCGCGTTTACGTCACATTGCAGGGGGATGATATCTTTCTCGATTCCTTGCCCAGCGTCTACCGTCAACAGGCCATCGAAAGGATGCGCCAATTGGTCCCCTCGATCCATGGCTTCATCGTCCACTCTCAATCCTACGCAGACTTCATGGCCGAGATGCTCGCGATTCCATCGCACAAACTGCATATCGTTCCATTAGCCATTCGGGTTGCGGACTTTATCCGCCAACGAAAGGGTGTCGACCCAGACACGGGACGATTGCTATCCGAGACGGTACCGAGCCAAACCGTGGCATCGCGTCCAATAACCATCGGGTACTTGGCGAGAATGGCACCTGAAAAGGGACTGCATCAATTGACCGATGCGTTCATCGCGTTGAGCCGTAACCATCCAGAGCGTGAACTGCGATTGCGACTAGCGGGCTGGATGGGTCCACAACATGACGCCTACTGGGAGGAGCAGAAGAAGAAATTGAAGCTCGCGAAGTTGGATGGGAGATGGGACTATGCCGGTAGCGTCGATCGTTCTGGCAAGGTGTCGTTTCTCGAATCTCTCGATCTTTTCTGTGTGCCAACGACCTATGCAGACCCCAAAGGGCTTTTCTTGCTGGAAGCGACCGCCGTGGGACTCCCCTATGTTATGCCCGACCATGGCGCGTTCCCTGAAGTCCATAAGCGATTGCAGAAATTTCTCCCTAGCGATCATGGGCGACTCTATCGACATGATTCCGTGCATGAATTGGTTCGCACGCTAGAAGAAAGCATTGCCGAGAATCCCCGCTCCATCCCACCAAGTTCCGAATTGCTCCACGAATTGGATATCGAGACACATACCAGCCGTCTGATTTCGGTCCTTAGTCAATAGGGATTGCTGTTGCGTGAGCTTGAGGGGGTCGTTTTGAAGTCGCAATTTTTTTGCATTCTCGCGTGCTCGTGCTCAATCCGCCTCGGCGGATGGTGCTCGTGCTCGTAATCGAACGGGCCTCTTCGAGCACGATTACGAGCAGGAGCACGAGCAGGAGCAGGAGCACGAGCAGGAGCACGAGCAGGAGCACGAGCAGGAGCACGAGCAGGAGCACGAGCAGG
>JBAWXH010000133.1:0-4364 GCA_037144155.1 Planctomycetota bacterium
TCGGCGTAGCGGTGGTGGCACCGGTGGTGCCTGACGATTGCACCGAAGAGATCATGCGGCTGGGATCGATTCGAAAGGCAGCTTTGCCTTCCCGTCCTGCAGGATTGTTTGCCATGACCGCATCTTGGGCTTGCAGCGCGAACGATTCTGATTGGATGAGCAAATTATCGACTTGCAAGCGTGCGAAATTTTGAGTGTCGACGCGCCCAGCAAAACGCCCAACCATGCGAGCTTCTTGGAGTGTCATACCATTGGTTGCGATTCGGAAGGGCTCGGTGGTCCACTCGACCTGCGTGATCTCAAGATGATTTGCATCGACACCACCTTTGGCTTCCAGGACGCATTTGCCAGCAACTTGAACACCTGGATCGATGCCGGCGAAAAGCTGACCGCGGCGCTGCCATTTGTCCAGTTCCCCGATCAATTTGATGCTCAACCCTGCAGGTGGAGCCGAGCTAAGATTGGGAGAAGCCTTGACGAGTGAGACTGGTTCGAGAACTTGTACAACCAAAGATTCTTCGGCCGACTTCAGGGAAGCTTGACCGCGATCGATTTGAAGAATGGATCCTCCATCGATCCTAGCGATCGCGATGAATTCTCCATCCCAGGCAGGTTCATCGAGCTTGCCATTGCGATGGATAATCCGAACGGGAGACGTGCGCAACGAACCGTTGGCTTCCAATCGATTTCCTTCATCGAGTTTCCATGCGAGAGAGGCGCGCGCAGAACCGCTGAGGCTTTCCAATGGCAAGACGAACCATTGCGAGAGTCGTTGCTCCATTTTGTCGAGATCGACTTGGGCCGTGATGCTGCCATCCTTCAAATCCCCCGAGCCGTCGATCTGGCAGAACTCGGAATCGCAGTCGACTTTGAAACTGGGCGTACCATTTTCTTTACCGATGACATCAACGCCTGCCTGGAGAGCTTGGTCCCATCGAATCGTCTTGCCTTGCATGTTGGCAGCAAGGTTTCCGAGTTGGAGTTGGTAGCTACAAGAGGGGGGCGGAGGTGTGGCTGCAACCAGTGTATTCATGTCTTCGCCTCGTCGATTGCGACGCTGAATCATGCTGAGCGTAGCGTTTCCGGAAAGCAATTGGACTTGATCCTGAGTCTTGATCAGATCGGGAGCGACGTTTGCCAATCGCGGGAGATCCAGTGTGCCTTGAATGTCTATTTCGGAGTCTTCTAACCAGGGTCGCATGAGTGAGGGGCTGACCGAAGGCAGGGCGATATCGGCTTTGGCCACTAAGGATCCTACATCGCAATCCAGTTTTGCACCGCGCGTACTGATGCGATTTTGGAATAGGCTGAAATCACCGCTGAGACGGATTTGATTTAGGCTTGCACCTCGCTCTCCGAGAATCGCAGGTGCTACGACTTGCAATTGATCGAGCTGAGCCGTTTGGACGATGGCCATGATGGCGTTGCTTCCCGTGAACTCGACGTCGGCTTGCACCGTGGCTTGCCCATACAAGCGATCGATGGGAAAATCGGGGACGCGTCGTTTGACAAGACTAATCCAATGCAGAGGCATGCCATTGGTGGCCACGTTCATGCGCAACGCGGGAGCCGCCGCGGAAACCGTCGGATCGGTCGCGATCGGCTGAGTACGTACCGAAAACTGTCCCCAGGCGGCTGCTTCTCCAGGCTGAACGGCTGTTTGTGTGAGAACCCCCACCAAGGTCATGGGAGGAATCGACTGTTCAGGAGTTGGCAATGGAATATCGGCTTCGGTGATTTTGATGTCCCAGGCAGTTCGATCGACGCTGTCACGAGCATGCACGATGGCTTCGGCAATCCGAATCCGTCCTGTGAAGCCAGCGCTGGATGCCTCGCGATTTGTGGCTGACGCATTGGCGTTGGAGTTGTTGGAATGCGAGAGCAAGGGTCGGAAGGCTTCTTCGAGGTTCGTTGTACCCGGCTGTACATCCAGGTCGATTTCTGCATTGCGGACAGTGATGGTTTTTAGATTGTGATAGTTGCCGATGGCCGAAAGGAGAGTTAACTCGGTTTCGATTTCAGCGATCTTGACCAGTTCCGCGCCTCGGTCGTCGATCAATCGAAGGCCCTGAATACGAAATGGGCGAAACCAACCTCCGTCGATGCCCGATAGATCCACTCGCATCGGTGCAATTCCTGCATTGCGATTGATGAGACTGACTACGAAGCTGCGGTTTTGGATAACCATGGGGATGCCGACGACAACGGCGATCAATACCGCGACCATCACCCCCAGCACGATGTGCCATGCTTTCAAGCGACGGCCCGGCTTCTTGGTAAAACTCGAATCATCTGTTCGTGCCTTGACCATGATCGATACACCCTCTTCGAGATTGTGGAAACGCTTGCATTTCGTGCAGTCGTCTGGGGAGTGTAGTATTAATCGCTCACCAAGGTCGAGATCATTCATTTCGATCTTTGAGGCCCCGGGGGAAACTGCTACAGTCGCCGCGAATAGGAAAAGAATCCCGCTTTTTCTTCAATGATTCCCCTCAACGTTTTCACTATCGGAGTTGCAAGCATGGATGCAGCATCCTTCGTTCAAGCCGCGAAGTCGGTCTTGCTCAGCGCCGCTATCTTTTCGAGTACCGTTCTTTCCGACGATCCACCCGCATGTCCTCTTCAATGCAAGACTGCTTGCGAGTCCTGCACGAAGGACGAAACAACATTGGTAGAGGCTTCGATTCAAAACGTTTCGACACGCAAACCGTCATGCGTTGAGCGCTGCGATGGAGTATCGACATGCGAACAGGATGCATCCAGCGTGCACTGTGAGGCCTGCCCAACAAAGTCCGTTGCATCCAGTGAATGCAATGCTTGCGAGCAATCGGTTGTTGTATCCGTCGCGAAAGATGAGACGTGCGAAGCGTGTTGCGACAAAGGGGACGAGCTTTCAACTTGCGGCACATACCTCTCTTGGAAAGCACAAAAAAATCCACATGCAGTGATTCATTTCGTTTCGGATAAAGCGGTCAGCACAACTGTTGATTCCTGTTCTGTTTGTAGCGAGAGTGGTTGTGCTTCGAGTTCAGAAGGAACTCACGTCGCTACGGACAATGCGAAAAATGCGATCCCTGCACAACGTCATATCGGAGATACGTTCGTCTCGGGCACGAGTTGCCCACATCGAAAATGGACATTTGTGTCTGGACGTATCGAATGCAGTCATTGCTCTATCGAGAAGTTCGTTGAAACCAACGGGGTTGAGCTAATCGGTGGTTGGGCTGCTGCTTGGATGAAGGGCAAGCCTCGTATTACCGCACGCTTGGCAATCCATGGAGTCGTACCTGATTTGGATCTGACGCCGGCTAATGAGTGTGGTCGCAAGAAGATTTGCGCCGGAGGTAAGTGCTACGAAGTGGATGAAACCACGGTAGAAGGAAAGACCTGCGATCAATCATCAGGTGAGGTGGCCGAAGAACAGGCACCCATCGAGTCCGCTCCCATTGCTCCTCCGATACCTACCAGTTTCCAGTTCACCGACATGATTCCACAAGATGCAGTCCTGTATCATCGAGGTCCTCCCGATGTCAATGAATTGAGTGTCGAGGCCTTGAATCAAACGACCGTCAACGTCTCGGCTGGCTTGCTCGTCAAATTGCTGGTCGAGAATGCTGAGACGAAAACGCGTTTGGCTATGACTCAGGAGCGAATCGAAGAGCGGGATGCATACTTGGAGAGTTATCTGGCACTTATGGAGCGGAATTCGCAGTTGCAAACTATGGTTGCGGCAATGGAATCGCGTCAGCAAATCTCGGATGCAGTGTCTGCGAATATCGCCGATCGTTTGGATGCGACTCTCCGCTATTCTTATCCGAGCGACGATTCGATGCCTTCATCCGAAGATGAGGTGGTCGACGATCGAAGTCAGTTCGATACGATCCAAGAGGACCTCGCGAATATTCGACGTCAGATCGCATTGCTGAAGCGGAATCAGCCTGTTCCATTTGCCCCAAGTTATGTGGGTACTTCTACAGGCAATCCAGCGAATCCGTGGCGAGGGGTCAACGCAACACCTTATGTTCCCGTCGCTCCCAAATTGCAACCGATGCCGTACACACCGATTGCACCAAGTGTGACATCCGGTGTAAAGCGTTCGTCCAATTATTAGAACGAGTTGTTTTACTAGGCCGAGTCGTCGGTGAATTGAAAATGCCGATTGCGTGCGTCACGGATGGATGAATAAGTCGCTTATCGGGGAACGAGTGCCAATCGGTGCGTTCCCTTTCTGGCGTTGCTGCATAAGATGAACCGTGTGGGATAGTCTTCCAGACTGTCATCCCGCCACCGAATCAGAGCCGCGAGCGTCACGGCTTGTTGATTTAAAGGTATTTGATCGGGAGATTGGTGGTTTTCCCCCAACC
>JBAWXH010000134.1:0-3987 GCA_037144155.1 Planctomycetota bacterium
CATCTGGTCGATAAGCTCGCCCCCTACGGCTCCATGAAGAAAACGATCATGGATTCCGTTGGCGATGACCATGAATGGACCAAGCCAAAGCCCAAACCAAAGAAAGAACTGTCGATCTTTGAATTGATGGGCAAGGCCATGGCACCTCCAAAAGATCCTTCGAAGCTGAAAGAGGACGCGATCGTCGTTCTTCATCTGAGCGGTGCGATCGAGGATGGAAAAGAAGCAAGTCCCGGCTCCATCGTCTCAGGGGCTGCTGTCAAGTCGATCGACGAACTCACCGCCGATGATCACGTTCGAGCGGTCGTCGTTCGGATCAATTCCCCAGGGGGAAGCGCTACAGCCAGTGAAGCCATCCGCCAATCTCTCGACAAGCTTGCCAAAAAGAAACCCCTTGTATTCTCCATGGGAGAGGTCGCTGCATCCGGTGGCTATTGGATCACTTGCATCGGTCAGCCCATCCTCGCTGAACATGGCACCATTACCGGCTCGATCGGTGTCTTTTCACTCAAGCTCAGTGCTGGGTCATTGCTGCGACGCGTCGGCGTACGCGTGGAAACAATCCACTTGGATTCGGCAGCCGCCATGGATTCGATTGATCATGCCTGGACTGAGGAAGAAATCGATCGCATGCAAGCCTTCATCGATCACATCTACACTCGCTTCCTGCAAATTGGATCCGAATCGAGAAAGATCCCTGTCGATCAACTCAAAGGCCTAGCAGGGGGCCGCGTCTGGTCGGGCGAACAAGCCAAGGCCAACGGACTGATCGATTCTATTGGCGGGCTGGATGATGCGATTGCAATGGTGGTGAAAAAGTCAGGTGCAGAGAAATTCAAAATCGTCCATCGTCCCGATGCACCCACTGGAATCGACCTTCTACAGCTGCTGGGAGAACGGGACGAAGAATCCGATGTCGCCATCGAAGCCATCGATGTTCCCTCTGCATCCATGGAAACGCTTCCAGCCACCATCCTTTCCTTCCTTCGCCAACGCGGATTTCGCGCCGATGGTACAAGGAGCCTTTTGCGATGGCTGGAAAGAAACGAAAACTCCATGCCGAAAGCCTGGTTGCTGATGCCCGAAGAGATTCGTATCCGCTAAGCAAAACGAGTCGGCAAGCCGGTTTCCCAGGGCGTTGCCCTGGGAAACCTTAGGGTGACCCGTTGGGGCATGTTCGTGTCCGCTACGCACGACGTGCTGGAGCGATTTGTTTCTAACCCAAAATGAGTGGTGCAATGCTTGGCGGATGAACGCGAGCGATTGTCATCGGCTTGTGCTTTTCGAAGCCTCACCGGCTTGTCGAGGCGTCACGGATTTCAGCCCCAAGCGGGGCGCAATATACCAGCCCAGGGCAACGCTCTGGGTCCCCTCGAACGGCGACAGGGTAAGGGCCGACGGCCCGGCCTAAGGCATTGTGCTCAAAAACTAAGTCGCTCTGCGATCGACAGCAGAGGCTGCAATACGAGGCCCATTCAAAGTGTTTCGTTGCCATCTCTCCTCTGTACCGCATCAACCGCATTTCGACTTTCAGCTAACCCCATTATAGTTTCTAGCCGCGCAGCGGATTACCGCTCTGGTGGGCCGGCGGAACTGGGATCGACATCGACGGTGCTGTTTTGGTTGTGGATGCGTTGCCCATTTGGTCCTTTTTTGATAGCAACGAGGCCACGTTGATCGGGAGACACTGTGAGAATCGGATCGAGGTCTTTGGCGCTTTGTTCCGATCGATAGACGTCTAAACTCAATTGCTTCACATCAAAAATCGTATTGGAGATTTCGACAACAAGACGACCGGGAAGCATGGTTTCATCCCACATGATAATTCTGACCGACGGGCCGAAACTTCCTCGGTTGGATCGTGGTACTGAATCGACGAAACCTGCGCCTTGAAGAATGACCTCGTAGCGTGGTCGATCCGTTACTCTCCCCCAGAAAACGGATACCAAAGTGTCTTGGCCAATGGGCTGGACACTTATTTCCCACTTGCCATTGAATCGGCCAGTTAGGACACAGAAGGACAGAACAGCGGCAATGAGAATCATCGCCGTCCAGCCAATGCTTTTGCGAATCCTAAAGTCCATGATTCGGGTTCCGTTTCATTGGCCTACAGGGTCTGTGGTGACTCTTTGCATCACAAAAGTGATCAGGCGTTCCGCACCGAATGTATTTCACCAGAAAACTTTATGCGGAAGTTCGTATCTTTTCTTGATCGCCAATGCATTGCAATAGGAATTCGCGGAATTGGCTCTCGGGGTGTAAATCTCGCCGGCGTCTTGAATGAAGTCGATGATCTTTGGTATTGGCCGCATCCCTCCATTGAGCTCCTAGCAAGCGATTGTGACTGGCAATCATGGTGGTAGTCGCCGCCATAGATGCGGCACTTCAAGATGTGGTTGTGATACGCAAGTCGTGGATTCGATGGTAGCAAAGAAGCGATCCTGAAGTACCAGCTTCTGTGAGGACGACCGGCTCGTCGATGGTGCTCGCATGCGTTTAGCGATCGATGGGAGTGCTCGCCGCTCCCTCCACCGGGTCGTCCGCGATTGTCTCCGACCTTTGTTCTGGTTGGCCTTCCTTGTAATAGAGGACAGGTTTAGGACCACAGACTGGAAGCCTATGCCACTGTGCTTGATCGTCGAGCCGGACGCGCAATGGTGAAGGTTACGATGTCCGCCCGTGGATTTTGTTCCTTAGCTGGACCGTGATCGATTGCAACCGGTCGAGCGATTGACCTTTCAAACTCGACTCCTCGCTGATCGGCTCGCCGAGAATCTCTTGGAGTGTGCGGATCAGTTTGATCTCACCCTTGATCTCACCTTCCTCGCGGCCTTGTTCAAGTCCTTGTTCAAGTCCTTTCTCGAGCCCTTCCTCGAGGGCCTCCTCACGGCTGGCGTTCAGTGCCCACTGGCGGTCGCGAATGGCTTTTTCTCGGGTATCGTACATGGCCTTGTCCTCGGTGATTTCGGCGATCCGCGTGATCGTATTGGTCGCCTGCTGGAACGCAGGTTGGGGAAACAATCCCGTCAGCGTCTTTGAATCGTACTCGTGTGCGTGAAGCAACCAAAATAACCAGCGATCCAGAATACTCGCCGTGTCTAAGTCGCTCTCTCCTAGATTATAGCATCCGAGTTCGAGAGTGTGAATTTCCAAGGTCTCGGCCAGGAAACGTCCGGAATCGTGGTCAGCAAAGCGAAATGCGTGATGCACCTTGTTTGAATCCTGCCAAAGTCGTCCCTCCAATAGGCAGATCGAGTAAACCGGTTTTAGGTCCTTGTAATCATCACCCGCCTTGAGCTGGCCTGCGTAAACCTCGCAGCCGTAAAACACGATCCGTTTGACCAACCCTGAGAAAATCGAAAGTTGCATCTCAATGTCGTAAATCGCACCACGCTGATCGACGGCGCGAATGTCCAGAATTGACAGCTTGTCATCATGGAAGTCTTGCAAGTTGAAGGGATTTTCGATCGTAACATCGGCGATCGGAATGGGTAGATCCAGAATCGCATTGAGTAAGCTCACCAGTGCCAACTTGTTCGCTGGGGAGCCAAAGGTCTTTTTGAATGCAAAATCATTCGTGGGACGAATACCGATCGGCATCATGACCATTCCGGAGAGTAAGACCAGGTACGGCGGATCCAGCGAAGTTGCGATCTACGATTTAGCGTACCAGATTCGATCACTTAGTTACTCTTTTCAAGGGGACCGCATTCTTCGTCAAATCCTTGAATGCGAGCAACCCGGATTGCGAAACGACATAAGTAGTACGAACATCGTCTCGATACATTTCTGCGGTTCCACATTCAAAGCAAATCAGAAAATCGCACCGATCCGACCCACTAAAAGCCTCAAGACCAAAACGAGGATTGAAACAATCTGCAACTGAACCAAATTTGTCGTCTAGTAAGGTTTTCTTCATTGCATCTGCTGCTAGAGGTATTGTCAATTCTTGTGTTCTGAGGATTTTGGATTAGGCGGCGACCTGCA
>JBAWXH010000135.1:0-3848 GCA_037144155.1 Planctomycetota bacterium
GTCAGCGATCGGCTGCGGCGCTATGGCAGTGCGACATCCAGCGCCTACTGCTGGTCCGTCCGAAGACGAAGGTTCCAACCCGCCACTGCCTGGCGCTGACGCTTAGGGCTCCGAAAACCGGGCAGATTTTGAGCAGCGATGACGTCTTCGTGGGATCGGCTAGCGCCTCAGGCTGAAATAAACCGGGTGGGTGGGGAGGTCGTGGCAGCTTTGAGGATCTATAGCTTATTGGGAAATGGAGTGGATCGGCTAGCGCCTCAGGCTCATTCAGAGTTCTTGAGATTGGCCACTACCCATTGCTGATGGATTCTCCGCGAATCGCTCGCTTCGGGATGGCAAATCGCTGCACAGGCTTGCTCGTTGTTATACAATTCGAGCGTGCGTGAAGGAGCGGATGGCGAACCTTCTCGTTCTAACCTGCACCCGTTCGCGCTGGGACTATGAATCCACGACCAAATGATCCAAAGAGTGCCCCACCTACGACTTCGAGCGTTGGGCGTAGACCGACAGGCTATTGGTGGGTGCTGCTGGCGTTGCTAGCATCCTTTGCCATCCTGTTTTTTGGGACGTCACCTGCCGGGACGAAGATTGACTACAGTTTCTTTCTCGAACAGCTGGAAGTCGGAAACATCCAGCGTTTGACGATCTACCCGAATGCCGCGGAAGGAACGTTTGTCATTCCACCTGAGAAGCCGGTGACCTACGATACGTTCGACCGGCAGATCAAGCCGCGGACCAACAATGGCGAAATCGAAAAGCTGGGGGAACGGTTCGAAGTCGCATTGCCTCCCGATGGTGAGGTGCGCAAGGAGCTATTCGAGCGGCTCGAACAGTTGCGAGCGAAATCAAAGGCTGCCAAGGTAACAGCGCCCGGCGCCGAGCCATTCATTTATGACGTCGTTTCTCCAACGAGTTCCAACTCCCTCTATTTTCTATTGTCGCTCGGGACCCTTTTGTTGCTCGGGGCGGGCTTGTTTATGTTCATGCGCAAGTCGCGCGAGAACATGATGGGGGGAGGCTTCCTCAATGGCTTTACACGATCGACCGCCAAGCGATTCGAGCCGACCGAGCAGTCCATTACGTTTGATGACGTGGCGGGACTGGATGGAGTCAAAGCGGACTTGATGGAGATCGTCGATTTTCTTCGAGCCCCCGAGAAGTTTCAAAAGCTGGGAGGGCGTGTTCCCAAAGGGGTATTGCTCAATGGCCCGCCGGGGACGGGGAAAACGCTGCTCGCCCGCGCGGTCGCGGGGGAAGCCGCGGTCGAGTTCTTCTCCGTGAACGGGAGTGAGTTTATTCAAATGTTCGTCGGTGTCGGGGCGTCGCGCGTGCGCGACCTATTTGCAACGGCCAAGGACAATTCTCCCTGCATTATTTTCATCGATGAGATCGATGCGGTCGGTCGGCAGCGCGGGGCTGGTTTGGGAGGTGGGCACGATGAACGGGAGCAAACGCTTAACCAGATCTTGAGCGAGATGGATGGATTTTCACCGACCGAGTCGGTCATCGTCATGGCCTCCACGAATCGTCCGGATGTTTTGGATCCGGCTCTCCTGCGTCCGGGTCGTTTTGATCGACACATCACCGTAGGTCGTCCGACGTTGAAAGGGCGCGAAGAGATTTTCAAAGTCCATGTGCGCGATGTCCCATTGGATAACGACGTCGACCTCCATCGATTGGCGGCAACAACAATCGGATTGACGGGTGCCGATATCCGGAACCTAGTCAACGAAGCGGCCCTGTGGGCGGCCCGAAATGATAAATCCCGCGTGTCGATGAACGACTTTGATTACGCTCGGGACAAGGTACTCATGGGTGCCAAGCGGGAAGAGATCATGCTTCCTGCCGAGAAAGAAAAGACGGCGTATCACGAAGCGGGGCATACATTGGCGGCATGGTTTCTGCCCGGGGCGCAGCGCGTTCACAAAGTTACTGTGGTTCCACGTGGGCAATCGCTGGGCAGCACGCAAATCCTTCCCTCCGAAGACCGGATGAACATGTCGGAAAGCGAGATCCGCGATCAGTTGGTAGTGCTGTTGGCTGGGAGGGCGGCGGAGCGGATTATCTATGAAGAGACATCGGTTGGAGCGGAAAATGATCTCGAGCGCGCCACTGGATTATCTCGACGCATGGTCGCGCATTGGGGCATGAGTCAGAAACTGGGGCCGGTCTCCTACAAGCTCTCCGACAGCGATCCGTTTTTGGGCCGTGAAATCCATCAGCAGAGGCAGTTTAGTGAGCATACGCAGGAAATGATCGATGCGGAAATCGGCGAGATGCTGAGGAGTGCGGACCGCCGCGCTACGGAACTGCTGCACGAACGGAGATCGGAATTGGACCGTCTCAAAGAAGCGTTGATGCAGCGAGAAGAGCTGGACGAAAAAGAGATCACCGAATTGATCGGCTTGAGTATTCATAGCGGTCGCCAACCGGATCGACAGGGGGATAGCACCGAACCACCAAATGTTCCGGTCGGTGCTAGCTAATGCCTCGCAAGAAACCCAACAAGATGCGGATCGATTTCCGGAAGGGGCATCAAGCCCAGCCCAGACGAGCCGACTTGACTGGTGACTATCAAGAAGCCCGCGACGAGATCGACACGGTTTCCTCGCAACGGGTCAGTGGCAAAGGGGACCTGACGAGGAAGCGGACAGTCCGGGGTGTTTCCCTCGATGCGAACGATTCGGATGTGCTCGGGCAGGTGGAGCTCGAGACCTCCGTGAACACCCTGCGAGGCATCGTCTTGCGTGTGCACGGATTGGAATCGATCGTGCAGTTTGAGAACGGCCAGATCAATCGTTGTGCCGTGCGGCGCGTCCTGAAAAACCTGGCGACCGAACAAAGGCACGTGGTCGTCGCTGGCGATCAGGTGTCGGTGGAGCCCAATGGTAACGATCAAGGATGGATTGTTCGGATCGAGAATCGCAAATCGGAATTGAGTCGCACCAGTCGCAAACGCCGTCATATCATCGCGGCAAACGTCGATCAATTGATGATCGTGACCAGTGCGGCGGAACCGGGAATCAAACCCAATTTGATCGATCGGCTGCTGGTCACGGCGGAACAGAATCAATTGGATGCAGTCCTATGCATCAACAAATGTGATCTCATTGATCCCGCCCAACTGCAACCCTTGGTCGGTAACTATTCGCAGATGGGATATCGGGTCTGCCTGGTGAGCGTTACCAAAAGGTGGGGAATCGATCAATTGCGCCGGATGATTCGCGGACGAGCGAGCGTCGTGGTGGGTCAAAGCGGTGTTGGGAAGTCCTCGATTTTGAATGTGATCGCCCCGGGACTCAATCAACGGGTGCAAACCGTCAGCGCCGAGAATCAAAAGGGAAAACATACGACCACGACGTCCGAATGGTTCGTGCTTCCCTGTGGAGGAGCGATCGTGGATACTCCGGGCGTTCGGCAATTTCAACTTTGGAATATTGTTCCAGAGGAGCTGACGGGACTGTTTCGCGACATCCGTCCCTTTGCTTCCAAATGCCGATATCCCAATTGTTCGCATCAGCATGAGAATTTATGTGCGGTCAAGGATGCGGTGGCGGATGGTCGGTTGGATGCGCGACGGTACGACAGTTTCACTCAGATCCTGGATCGTCCTGTGTTCATGGGTATGGACGAAGGGGACGAAATTCCGGTTTCTCAGATTTCGTCGGAGGATAATATGGATGAGGATCCCGAAGATGATTCCGACGATGAGGACGAGAGCTAGATAGCCCGTGGGATAGCTTTTTAGACGGTTATTCTAGGTGGGATAGTCTTCCAGACTGTCATTCGTCGTGCCGAATCAGAGCCGCGAGCGTAACGGCTTGTTGATTTAATCGGTTACTTTTTTG
>JBAWXH010000136.1:0-3473 GCA_037144155.1 Planctomycetota bacterium
TTCCCAGGCTGGAGCCTGGGAACGAGGGGCGCCTGGGAACGAGGGGCTAACGAGAGCCGAGGGCGTCGAGGGGCCGTGAGGCCGAGGGGCGGGCGGGTACAGAGGAACATAAGTCGATTTGGATTGATGCATATCTGGTTTGTTAGCTTTTAAGGGGCGTTTTGGGGGAGGGTGTGGACGTGGCTGAGTCGTGCCATAGGCTTGCATTTCGGTTGCTGCCCGTTTAGGATCGGACGTGTGACGTAGGGGTGTACCGAACCTCAGCAGCACGCAAATGCTTTCCCAATCCCCTTGCATTTGCCCCTCCAACCAGATCAGCCTGCCAGGACGGCGAATCGATTTCCACGCGGCTGGATCGCAACTCACTGAGTTTGCCAATGTATTGCTCCACTCTATTGGCTTTGGTGGCCATGCTGTGCTTTCAGGACCCTGTAGAAACAGGCAGGTCTGTCACGGAAGCATCCAAAACAACAGGTTCTTCCGTCACCGACTCGCCCCCAACAGACGGGCCTTCGGACGTAGCTTCTGACTCGGCAGACCTCGTGACTCTTGAGTTTCGGGATCAAGAATGGTTGCCAGCTTTGCGATGGCTGGCTGGCAAACGGAAGCTGAATCTAGATTGGCAATCCCTTCCCGAAGATCAAGTCAGCCTTTCGTGCATGCAGCCCCTTCCGCTCGATGAAGCAGAAGATTTGTTCAATATGCAATTGCTGGCCCGCGGATTTGCTTTGGTGAAACGAGCCGGAGTCTTGCGAGTCGTCTCTCTCAAAGATTTGGATGTGACTCTCGTGCCTCGCGTGGAACCAGAGGAGCTTGAGACGTTGCAAAAGCATTCTTTGGTTCGCGTTTCATTCTCTCTGGATTGGATGATCGCAGAAGAAGCCGCAAAGGAGTTGGCGCCACTTTTGAGCCCCTACGGCAAACTTTTTCCAATGGCAAGCGCCAACCGTTTGGAAGCTGTCGATGCCGTTGTCAATCTGCGTGAATTCCATCGATTGCTCAGCCAAGCCGAGAACGATGACACGCGACGCGAGCGTGTCGCGGAATTTCATTTGCAACATCGTCGGGCCGAAGAAGTCGCTCCCAAGGTCCGACAACTTTTGGGCTTGCCGAACGATGCAGGAATTACTTCGAGCGGCCAAACGCAATTGGACATCGAGCAAGCCCGCTTCAAAGCCGAAGCGGTCAAGCAAATGGGTCGCGATGCGCAAGCCCTCGTAACCGAAAAAAAGCCGACGGTATTCCTTGTGGTCAATGAGAAGGAAAACAGCCTACTCGTAAATGCGCCCCCAAACAAAATCGAAATTGTTCGCCAAGCCGTTCTGGCCATGGACAAAGAATTGCCCGCACGCGGCTCCACTTGGGAAACGCTGAGTCGAGTCAAGGTCTATGACGTCTACGGCTTCGATCCAGAAGTCGTAACGAAAATGGTCACGTCTCTCCAAGAAAGAGAAAGCATTGCCAAGGATTCCCGCGTTTACCACGAAGCCGCCTACAATCGATTGATCGCTTTTGCGTCCCCCGCAGATCACTTGACCCTATCTCAAGTCATCGACTCGTTCCGAGCGGAAAAGCGGTCCGCGTCCGTACTTTCCCTTTCGAACCTGGATCCCGTTTACGCCAGCAAGGCCATCCAGGCCGTTCTGAAAACACCCGAACGTCCCTCGTCAGCGCCAGGCGTTCCGAGCGATGGCAAATTCCAAGTCGAAGCGGATCCGGAACACTCTCGTTTGCTCCTTTGGGCAACTCCCAAGGAAGGCAAGGATGTCCGCGAATTTTTAGCCGAGTTGGGTGAGTCCTATTCCGAAACCTCGGTCGATTCAAAAGTTCAAGTCATTGAGACTCACGGCCAAAACGTCGATTCGGCGATCGAGCGTTTAAAGAAGGTTTGGGAGGATCTGAGCGATTCTCCATTGATCCTCGAACCCCCGGTCGAACCCAAGCGATTTCCAATAGAAAACCCCATCAATCGTTCAGATAAAGATAACTCCCTCAATGGAACCGATGCGTCTTTCCAAGGTGTGGAACTAGCTTCCGCCAGAATGGTTGCCCTTCATTCGGAATTCCCCTCAGAGGGTAGCTCGGAATCGGGGTCTCCTCCCGTGAGACTGATGCGAGCCAGCGACGGAAACATTATCGTCCTGTCGCGCGATCCCAACGCGGCTGAAACCGCCAAGCGATTGCTCAAGCAATTGTTGAAGCCCCCTGCACAACTGAAGGTGTTTGCCCTGAAGCATGCTCAGGCCTCCGTCGTCAAACGGCAGCTCGAAACGCTTTTAGTACCAGCAGCCACAACGGTTCCCAGCCTCAAATTGGTGACGACACCCGCCTTGATGATCGATATCGATCCCCGCACCAATCGTTTGATGGTTCAGAATGCCTCAGAGAGGCAACTGGAACAAATTCAGGAATCGGTTCAGTTGCTCGATCAACCCAATGCAGAGGACGAAAAGCTTCAGCGTGAAAAGGTGACCCTGCGATTAAAGAACCGGCGTGCAAGTGTCGTTGCGGAGGCGCTTCGTACCGTGTACCAAGATTTGATGATCGTCAATGATCGAGCCTTGACCCGAAGCACTGGATTTAGCCGCAGCATGGCTGCAGCGTCCATCAATCCCGAGTACCAAGGCTTGCTGTCAATTGGCGTGGACGCCGAAGCGAACCTGCTCATTATCTCGGCTCCAAAGTACTTGGTTCAAGACGTCTTGGAATTGGCCGAGTCGATGGACAAGCCCACCGATGGCAACGCCATCGCGATTGTTCCCTTCCAAACCCAAGTGACCGGTTCGGAATCAAAAGATCTTCGAGTGCAAGAAAGTATTCGCCGTATCCTTGGGGAACGCAAGAAATAAGCGGGACTGTCCATCGACAGCATTGCATTGTCGTAATGGTTTGCAAAGAACACCCATCGTCGACGATGTTTTGGCGATTGGCTCGATCGTTGGTGCTGGTCGAGAGAGATCGTAATCTCAGGTGCGTTTGCGAGGGACCGCTTGCCCCTCGCTCACGCTTCGAGTTGAGTTTTTATGCCTAAGGTCTAAACCCGATCCGTTGAGAAAATGGATCGCGTCCGATTTCCCGCTGAGATCAGCACTATCCGAGCGCAAACGGACTCCGGCAGATGAGGGCTTGTTTGCTAAGGGCCTGCCGCGTGCACGATCGCTGCATCACGCATTGCATGAAGCGCATTCTTCGTAAAGTCCTTTACAAATCGTTCATGGTCATACACCTGCGCGATTCCTATGCATAGGATTCCTAGGAAGAGTGACACCGGCCTCTTCCGCAGTCGCCTTTCCTTCCACATTTCAGCCAGTTGCTGAGTTGACGATTGCAAGCTGTGTTCAAGGGACGCAACCGAGTTGCGTATTTTGGAGGTACTTGAGAATGATCAAGTCGTTTGGAAATGGTTTTGGGAGTTGGGTTCGAGGAATTGCCTTTGCTGGCGCTCTGACACTGTTCGCATCGGGCGTTCAAGC
>JBAWXH010000137.1:0-2816 GCA_037144155.1 Planctomycetota bacterium
GTACTCTTCGACCTTGCCAGTGGCGGTCTCGGTCTTCGAGGTGCGGTTCCCCTCATCGTCAAAGGTGTAGGTGAATCCAAGCCCTGCGGTGGTTTGGTTGTTCGTCCCGGTCGTAAAGCCAGTGGTATTCTGATTGCCGTTGGCATCGAAGCCATAGGTCTCGTTCGATTGCGATGTGTGTGTGGCGCCTACCAGTTGGGATGTCTGGTCGTAGGAATAGGTATCGGTTCCTTCCAACGTCGAAACGATCGTTGCGATCCTGGAAAGGGGATCGTAGGAATAGGCGTAGGTATTGAGGTTAGTGGAACCTTGTTTGTGGGCAATGCCACTGAGGCGATTGGTGGAGTCGTAGGTAAAGTCCGTGGTGGCAACGGCGTTCGTTGTGCCAGTGCTTTGGGACCTGGCGATTTGGGTGCGCTGGCTGAGGGCGTTGTAAGCAAAGGTCACATGCTTCGCGAGGACCGCGTTCCCCCCGGATTGGCTTTGTTGGAGGATATCGGTTAATCGTTGCAGTTGGTCGTATTGGTACGTGTTCTTGAAGTCCAGCGTGGAGGCGATCGATGCCTTTAATTCCGTTCGATTGTTCATGGCATCGAAGGACTGATTGAGGGTCACCGTTGGTGTGAGACCATTGACCGATTGCGCTACTGCTGTGGCTCGGCCAAGATTGTCGAGCGTGAAGCTGACCGTCGACGAAGGATCGGAGACCGACGTCACTTGGCTAGCCGCATCGTAGGTGGTAGTGATGGTCCGCGTGCTCGAACCATTGCTCGCATTGGCGGCATCGCCGAAGATCTGTTGCATGTTCGTGGTGGACTGACTCCCGCCAAAGGTGACGGTAAAACTGCCACTCCCTCCTGTGACCGTGACGTTATCGATCCCATTGAAACCATCTAGCACCGATTTTAGCTGACTGGCGGTGGTCGTGGGACACAACGCTGCGGAAACTTCGCCGTGCCCGCACATTGCCTTGGTGGCCGCATAGTGCGTGGCATTGTACCAAAGCTCTTGCGCCAGCAATCCACTGGGTGGGTGGCACAAATGGCACACTCGATCTGATCGAGAGTTTTAATCGCTATGCCCCCGTTCCAGCACATCGATAGTCGTCAATCCTCCAAATTGCTGGATCCCTTGAAGGATAAAAACTAAAGAAAACAGTCCTTCGAACAAGGCTGGGTGGCCCCATTTGTGCCGCGTTTACGGCCCCGCAGTTCATCGAGTGGATTACGAGCAAGTTGGATGAGCATCTCCCTAAGCCATTTATCCCAGATGAACCTACGCTCAAGGAGGCATACAAGCGGGCTTTTGCGGTCCAAATTGTAAATTCCGACGTCGAAGCCTTGGTTCGAAAGTCGATTGACCAAGCTGAAAAAATCGAAATTCCGAGCGACCTTTTGGCAAAGGTTACAAAAATCGTCGAATCCAAGGGGGTCCCGTGGGATCTCGCAATCAGTGAGGTCTCAACGGCATGCTTGCCGTAAACAGACACGAGAAACGCGCCGGCCTTCCCCGTAGCCATCCGATTGCAATTTTAGGCGAGCAGCATTCATCGATTGGGGCCATCTTCAACAAGGCCCCCATCAATTCCACAAGGCTGGAGCTGCAAATTTAGACACGCTGAAAAATGCCGCCAAGCTTTCCCTCTTCGTGGCGGCCTTCCGGGATCCGAGCCTTGTGCGGCTGGGTGCGTCGCCAAGTTGACCGAGCGGCCACAGCGTCCGGAAGCGAGCGGCTCAAAGAAGAGGGTATTGGCAGATGGACTACATCAGCGAAGAGTCGCGGTTGCGGGAGACGAGAGCCTATTGGCGCCAACGTGGTAGGGTATTTGTCCGACGTCATTACAGGACAGAGGATCGGAGGATCATCGTAGTGCGATCACACACGAGATCGTTTCCGAAGAGGCGGAATAGATAGACCGATATTCGCCCCCTTCAGTTCGGAGGGGGCGTTTTCATTTTCTATGAAGCATGTTCCGAACGGTCTAGGAAGGTATCCCATTTGATTGGATGCCTAGTCGGCATCAGGAATAGGTTTGGTGTTGTCGTACCCAATTCGCTGATCGGCAGTCTCTAGTGCAGCAGCTAGTTCACGAGCTTGTAACTTGGTGAGATGGATAGTTTGTTCCGCTGCGGATCCCTCGTTGATCCGCAGGAAGATTTGATGATCGCCGTAAAATGAGGACACAAAAACCTGAATCAAAGTTGGATCTCTTTGTTCGTCAGCTCGTCCATGTTCATTGGGAGGATAGTGTTCTTTGTCGTAGAAAAATGTCGCTCCCATTGGGTGCTCCAAACGTGTGATGAATCGATACAGTCAAGTTGCACTCCTATTGTCGGGCTTTTGGGAGTCTCTGCAATCCATTCAACACGCGTGTTGCCCACAAAAAGAAGCCTTGCCCGCTCGACATCCATAGAGGTTCTCGTCATCGCGGCCACGATGGTGTCCTACGATTCGATACAAGCCTTGACCCGCTAAATCAAGAGGTGTCGTTTGTCTTTAGATTCCGCCTACTCAGGAATGATTGCGATCGATTCGTCTAGCGACTCGTCGCAATCAAAGGTCGGATCCGAAAGACAGTCCAAAAGCGAGCACATTAGATCGATGCCCGGGTACTGTACCGACTCCAATGCGATCATCTCTTCGTGCGTTTGAGGTTCGTCAGCTTGTGCCCGGCCTGAAGCAAACCAAAGGATTGCCGCAACTGACCTGCCCCGATTGCGGTGTGTCGTGTACGCGAGCTGACACAGCACCGGAGAGAATATGGCGGCACCTTGATACCATGCAGTTTGAAACCATCCTTCAAGCAAGAACACCTC
>JBAWXH010000138.1:0-2691 GCA_037144155.1 Planctomycetota bacterium
CACCAATCTCCCGATCAAATACCTTTAAATCAACAAGCCGGTTAGCGACCGGCAGTGGTGCGATGGTTTCGATCGACGCAAGAATGTCGGCATGACGTTAACCGGGGAGTATGGTTTCACGGTCTCTCTGCCCGGCGTTAACGCTTAGGGCGCCGACGGAATAACCTGTTTACTTCCATTCAGAGCAGGATCTTTCGGCGGAGGAACAACTCCTCTGGCAACGCGCCAATCGATCAATTGCAGTTCGACGCGTCGCATCCCATTAAATTCGTTGATCTGCGCTCGGAACGCGAGATCGAAACAGCCTGTATGGGAATTGATTTGCTCTGCCCACTCGGGTTGGGAGAACGCGACCGCACGCAACACGCTCCCGTGTTGCTTGAATCGTACCCCCATATGCCGTTCTCCTTGACCAAAGAGCTTGGCCGGTTCATGCAATTCGACATCGCTGGCGACCAGCACAGGTCGCGGATTACCAGCCCCAAAGGGAGCCATGCTTTCAATGGTCGAGACCGAATGGAGGTTGAGTTGCAGGAAGGTCGTTTCGCCATCGACGATCAGCGTTTGCTCGGGATCCTGTTCCCCCAATCGCTGCTTGACGAAATCGGAAAAGGCTTCGCGAAACTCAGGGATCTTGCGCTCGTCGATACGGAGTCCTGCGGCAGCAGCATGCCCACCGCATCCGATCAAGTGCTCGCGGCAAGCATGGAAAGCCTCATGGAGATTGATGACACCGGCCGATCGCCCGCTCCCCGTCGCAGGTCGCTGTCCAGTGGGATCGACGGAGATAATGACGGTAGGTCGCTGAAATTTTTCGGCCATGCGACTGGCCACAATTCCAATGACCCCCAAATGCCATCCGGGGGCATGGAGCACCAACGCTGGCTCGGTCGCTAGATCGAACTGCTCGCGGGCTTGCTTCGACGCGGCTAAAGTAATGCTGCGTTCGATCGATTCCCGATCCACGTTGAGCCGATCTAGATATTGGGCCAGAACTTCCGCCCTCTGTGGATCGCGCGTTGTCAGCAATTCAACCCCCAATTGCGCTTGCCCCAACCGTCCCGCGGCATTCAATCGGGGTGCAATCGTGAATGCGATATCTTCGGCAGACAGCGTTGATTTGGTCGATAATTTTGTATGCTTCAGCAATGCAGCCAAACCGATTGGAGCATGCTTTTGCATATACCCAAGTGCCGTTCGCACCAGAATCCTGTTTTCATCTACCAAAGGAACCACGTCCGCGATCGTTCCAATCGCCGCTAGGGTCATGGCCGATAACAGGTACTCCCGATGGCGATCAGCGACCTTCCGGGCCCCCGACGTGAGTTGGCACAGTCTCCACGCCAGCTTGAATGCAACCCCAGCCCCGCACAAACCAGAGAAGGGATAGGTCGTGCCGGGCAATCCAGGATGGACAATGGCCACTGCTTCTGGAAGGCTCGATCCACATTGATGGTGATCGGTAATAATGAGATCCATCCCGAGTTGGCGGCAAAGGGACGCTTCCGCCGTGGCACCGATACCGCAGTCGACGCTGATGATCAGCTTTCTGCCCAAACCTGCAAGTCGACGCAAAGCCTCTTCGCTGATCCCGTAACTGTCTTCGAGGCGATTAGGGACGTAGTAGCTCACGTCCGCTCCGAGCATTTCCAAACAACTGAGCAAGATCGCGGTAGCGGTCATGCCATCCGCATCGTAGTCCCCGTAGACCGTAATCGGTTCGCGCTCCGCAATTCCTTTCAGAACCCGTTCCGCTGCCACATCGACTCCTGGCAACCCCTCCGGATCGCGGAGATCCGAAAACTTGCACTCGAGAAAGGAACGAATTGCGTCAGGAGTCTCAATTCCGCGGGCCGACATCAACTGCGCGATCACAGGGTCGATTCCCGCCAGATCGGACAGACCTAAAAAGGTTGCCGCATCATGACCTCGAAAGATCCATCGCTTTGCCAAGGTGTCTTCCTCCGTGATTAAAACCGCACCAGCCAATCGTGATGCTGCTTAGAGCCGTTCAGAATAGCAGACGGAACCCCGCCGCCAACTCGCCAGGGAGACTCGGCGAACACTTCTCCGCACTGAGTCCGAAATAACGATACGAATCGCGACAGCCGTCGCAAATTGCGACAAAATGAGAGCAATTCGAGAGAAGCGGGCAACGAAAAAGGCCGCATGCATGACTGCAACGGCCCATGTGAGTTTGCAAGACCAGCGAAACAGCACGGTAAACCGCCCCATGCTCATTCTCGCCTGGGTTGTCAGCGACAACCGTCGATCCGCCGACTTATTTGCGTTTTTCGACGTGCAAAGTAATCCGTCGAAGGCGTGGACTGTACTTCTTTAGCTGCAATTTCTCCGCACCGGGCTTGCGAAGCATCACGTAATTGATGTCGCCCGTCTCTTGGCAAACCAGGAAAGTCGTTTCTTTCTTCTTTTTGCTCTTGGCCATTCCGGATCGAAGTTCATCTGGAGGAACATTGGCTGGGAAAATTTGGGAGGCGTATTATGCAGATCGATTCGGCGTTTGGCTAGCTCAGTTCGAAGGAAAGTTGCGGCAGAAGTTGTTTTTGGAACTTTTGGCTCGCGAATTGCTTCTAAAGAGCTATTCATCCGTCGGGAGGACGCTCGTTGAGACGCTCGTTTTCCAACCGTTGGAACAATCGGTACACCCGGCAAACTCGCTGGGGAATTGGT
>JBAWXH010000139.1:0-2377 GCA_037144155.1 Planctomycetota bacterium
AAGATTCTCGACTGCAGCCACCCGTAGGTGTCTGGCCAGTGTCTCAGTGCCAGTGAGGCTGGTCGTGCTCTCACACCAGCTACCCATCACAGCCTTGGTGGTCCATTACACCGCCAACTAGCTAATGGGGCATAGGCTCATCCCGGGGCGAATTGCTCCTTTGATCCGCAGATATTATCGGGTATTACCGTCAGTTTCCCGACGCTATCCCCAACCCCAGGGCAGATTCCTATGTTGTCCTCTCCCTTTCGCCGCTGTCCTGTATTGCTACATTCTCGCGCGACTCGCATGCCTAATCCACGCCGCCAACGTTCATTCTGAGCCAGGATCAAACCCTTCACTTGTGTATGCTTAGGCCACCCAGCATTGCTGCCAGACAACCGTGTCAAACGAGTTACGGTTTTGAAACCGGTCGGTGCTTTGTGGTCTACAAAACACCTAATTCAATCATTTCACAAAACTTCTCAGTTGTCGCCACTCCCGAAAGAGTAACGACTCGAAGGCTCGTCCACCGGATTGTCAAAGATCAAGTTTCCACTCGCTGGATTTAGCAAAGCAAAATCGCGAACTGATGCCGCGACATGCCCTGACTCCCGTTGAAGTGGGCTGAACATGGTAGCCGATGTTGTCGGCACCTGTCAACACCCAACTCTAGGAATCTTTTCGCTTCCGTCGATTCGACATCCGCGTCAAACTCCTCCCAATCAACCCTCGATTTTGCAATCGCTGGCCGTTTGGGTCGGCGAGGGAGCAGAAAGATATAGATCCCCCGCTTCCTTAGCAAGGGCTTTTCAAAAAAATATCCGGTAATCGCATTTTACCAAGCATTTTGCTGCTCTTGCCGACCTCTTCCCTCACGCTCAAGCCTCTTCTCTCAAGGGACATTCACTCTCGTCACACTCGCCTATCGACCGTCCCACACAACTTCGTTCGCGCCACTCTTCCCAATGCACTGCCGAACCTCAACAACCCGCATCCTCCAACCCCCTTTACCCGCGACTCTTTTCCAACAACACCATCATGATCAACGCCAAAAGAGCGCGTACCTCATCATCCGGATCCATCTCCGCTCGCTTCTCGATCTCAAAACACCGTTCAAATACCGACGGCTTCTTAACCACTCGCAAGCCTACCTCCCCGTTCATCCCTCGGACCAAGTACGACGGATTGAGCCAATAGACGACCAAGAAACCAACGATCGGTATCTCCCCCAACAATCCCTCCACGACCCGCTTCCACGGATCCTCCTCTCGGATTGTCATGTCGATCCCACTTGCGTCGTACACGTCGTAATGTGCCGACCACAAGGACCTCATCCCTTCCCTTCGCACCGCCCCCCAATCATTCCCTGCGATATCCGTGAAGTGGTAATTGGCGGAAAAATCGATCACCCGATCGGCGTTGATCTCGAATCGCTTCTGCTTCATCTCGGTGTCGGCAAAAACCTCGATTTTCTCCTTGAAGCGAAACATCTTCTGCTTCACATACAGCACGATCAGCCCATTCGCATCGGTGATCGAAATCTGCTGCGACAAGGCGAACAATCGAAAAGTCATTTTCAACGGATATTGCATGCCTGTACCTCTCCGCAAACTCGCCGATGCTCAGTCCTTTAGTTTTCGTCCACTGGCGGCCCAACGGCAACTCGGACGAATCAAAATCCGATTCATGAATGCGTTCCCGCTCGCCCCTCCGTTGACGCTGCAGTATCTGATTTTAGCGTAGCCTGGTTCAAAAAACACGGTTCTCCAGCGATCGCTTCCAACCCCTTCACGCAAGTCCATCCGAACGCGCAGCGATCGCTCCCCCCTCGACTCGGCAATTCGATCGCATCGGCTTACGGGACGCTCTTTCGTAGCTACACTATGAACACCGCGTGAATCCCGACCTCTAGCTGGCAGGAACGTTCTATATGCTTCCAAACTCTTTCCCTCTCCCTCGCATGCGACCCCTCCAACAGCAACCCCCATCCTCAAGTCCACCCTTTCTCGGGATCTGTTGGGCATTCATCGGCATTGCCATCTTGGCCATAACAGGATGCACCAAAAGCGATTCGTCTACGTCTTCCAAAGACTCGTCTTCCAAAGATTCCAAATCGGCACCGCCCGGAGCCACGCCGAACACCGCTGCCTCGTCCACCTCTCCAAAGTCCTCCGGCAAGCGGATCATCTTGCTCAATAACACCGACTCCCCATTCTGGGATGCCGCCCGGGCAGGAATCCAAAAAGCGCAACAGGACCTCAAACTGGCCGATGTCGGCTTCTCCGCCAGCATGGACACCAACGACGGTACCGAAAACGGCCAAATCGAAAAGCTCCGTCAATACGGAACCCAAAGCGATATCGCCGCCGTCATCATCTCCCCCATCTCCTCCACC
>JBAWXH010000140.1:0-2126 GCA_037144155.1 Planctomycetota bacterium
GTCCCGGAGAGTGGTCCTGCAAAACATGCTTCTTTCCCTCTGATTCGCAGGCGTTTGGGAGCGACCTAGACGCTGGAGACGCTCGGTGCCGGCTTCATCGGCTGGATGGCCCTGGCGCACTGCGGTCCGGACTAGGTTCGTATGATGAATGTCTCAATCGAGCCCGATTTCCAACTCCACACCTCAAGGAAAACCCATGACGACCGGTCCGATGGGCGATTTGCAGGTCAAAGCTTTCCAGCAGGACGGTTTCGTGGTCATTCGCGGACTGCTGGATGCCGAAGAAACACTGCTAACACTTACTGCTGCCCGACAGGACGAAGCGATTCGAGAGCACACCATGCAGGTTATCGATAGCAAAGGACGCAGTACAAACTTATCTCTCTGGAACCATCCGGGCGACGATATCTACGGCGCGATCTGCCGAAGTCGCCGCGTGGTGGATTCCATGGAAAAGCTGCTCGACGATGAAGTCTATCATTACCACTCCAAACTCAGCGCAAAGCAGCCAAAGGTAGGGGGGGCTTGGGAATGGCATCAGGACTATGGCTATTGGTATCAGAATGGTTGCTTGTTCCCAGACCTTGCTAGCGTGTTCATCGCCCTGGATCCTGCGACCCGGGAGAACGGTTGTTTGCAATTGCTCAAGGGCTCGCATCGCATGGGACGGATCGAGCACGGACGTTTTGGCTCGCAGACGGGTGCCGACCCCGAGCGGGTCGAAGCGGCCATGAAGCGGATGGAGTTGGTTTATTGCGAAATGGAGCCGGGCGACGCAGTGTTTTTTCATGGTAACACCTTGCATAGTTCCGATCCCAATGTGAGCGAGTCTCCACGATGGGGATTAATATGCTGTTACAACACCCGCAGCAACGATCCCTACAAAGAATCGCATCATCCAAACTACACACCGCTCTTCAAATTGGATGACTCGTCGATCCAAGCCATGGGTGCTCGCGGCAGCGAAACGGGAAAATCATTTCTTGAGCCCAAACGCGATAAAACGCAAAGTGCGAACTGAGTAATTCACCTATGAGCTCATTCCAACTGAACTATCTGCCCAGATTGCCTCGCGACCGCTCGGTCGGGATAGGCTGCATCGGATCTGGGTTCATCATGGCGGATTGCCATTTGGTGGCCTATCGAAAAGCAGGCTTCAATCCAATCGCGATTGCTGCTCGCAACGTAGAACGCACACGTCACGTCGCCGATCGGCACGCAATCCCGAATGTCTACGCAGACTATCGCGAGTTGCTGGATGATCGACAAGTTCAAGTTGTCGACATTGCAGTTCCCCCCGACGTTCAGTTTGAGATCATTCGCGACATCACACAACGAAGAGGCAGCATCTGCGGCATCTTGGCCCAGAAGCCTTTGGGTATCAACTACGCGCAAGCAAAAGCGATCGTTCAAATGTGCGAAGACGCAGGTATCGTCTTGGTAGTCAACCAAAACATGCGATACGACCAATCGATTCGAGCCATGAAGAGTTTGCTGGACCAACGAGCGCTTGGTGAACCCGTTCTTGCAACCATCGACATGCGTGCCATTCCCCACTGGATGGCTTGGCAAGAGCGACAAGGCTGGGTGACGCTCCGAATCATGAGCATTCATCACCTGGATGCCTTTCGTTATTTGTTCGGCGATCCGTTGAGAGTATTTGCGAGTACCCGCCCAGATCCGCGAACATCCAAGCAATTTCCGCATGAAGATGGAATCTGCCTTTACATCCTTGAATATGAAAACGGGTTTCGCGCCTCGGCTTGGGACGATGTTTGGGCCGGGCCTGCCAAGGAGGGTGCCGCAGCCGATTCCTACATTCGCTGGCGAGTTGAAGGAACAGAGGGGATGGCACGAGGTACGATCGGCTGGCCAAATTATCCGATACCAACGCCTAGCACTCTTGATTACACAACGATTTCGTCCGGTCCGAATTGGATCGAGCCCAGATGGGGCGAAGTCTGGTTTCCAGACGCTTTTGCCGGAACGATGGCGCAGCTGCTGTGCGCTTTAGAGGACCAGGCGGAACCGGAGATCAGTGGGCGAGAAAACCTCGGTACGATGGCGCTTGTGGACGCGGCATATCGCTCGTCGTTGGAGCATCGTTCGGTCACCCTCGCCGAGAT
>JBAWXH010000141.1:0-1965 GCA_037144155.1 Planctomycetota bacterium
ATGCTTGATGACAACGGAACAGCTATTGAGTTCCTACGCGATGCGGTGACCGAAAACCGGGAACTGCGTTATGAGGAAATCCATTTTCTGCGTTCGAAGTTGGGATGGTCAGACGTGGACATTTCGACCGAACGTCGCAACATGTTTCACGTTCTACGAAACGAGCGTATCGCAGGCACCAGCGATGACAGGAGCAAGCAGCAAAGCGAAGCCGACAAAGCGGCGCAGCTAAACGCCTCTGAGGGGTCGAAACTCGATGCCAAGATTCAAGAGCTTACCGCCAAGCGGAACCAGCTAGAACGCGATGCGCGGCTAGCCTCACAGAGACTTGATGACATGAACGCGGCGGTTGCAGAACTGCGAAAGCTTGCTCCAAAGTATCGCGTTCAGGAATACAACGAGCGACGCGCGATGATCGGTAACGACATTGGTGCGAAGTGCCTAGCGATGGAAGGTGAAGTCCGACATTTGGAACAGTTGGTCCATCTGGATATCAACACTTTTGGGGCGATGGAGCACATCGCCATCTATCACGCCGATTGCATTACCGTCGATCCGTTGCATCGAACCAGGCGCATCGATGGCGGTGCTTGGATGGAACGAGTGAGCGAATTACAACGTGAGCTTTCCACGTTGAAACCAGAAGCCGCAAAGCTACGCGCCGAGTATGACAAGGCATTGCAAGAGATCGATTCCATTTTGGATTACTGGATTGAGTAACTACGGTGCGCGTCCTGATTGGCTTGTCGGACGGGACTTTGGCAGGTCAATCAGGCGCGTTTTTACTTCGTTGGGTGCGTCTTACCGGGTGCGGCTATTAGGTTCCTCCGGTTGAACATCAAAAGTTATGCGGCGAAAGGCTCAGGCGTTGCTCGATGCCATAAATCCTACCTACCGTTTTCAGTTTTCCAGGATTGAACCATGCGACGCATGAAAAACAGATTGTTCGATTTGGAGACATCGACGGGCGCAGCAGATGGTGCTGCGAGTCCATCGGGGCAAAGGTTGCTAGTCGAGATCCTAGGCCGTAGGGATGGGTTATTCTGGCCTTGGCGAACGACTACAGCGGATTCCGACTTGGAACCCATGCGAGCGATCCAAGAGCGACAGCAAGCAAATTTGGAACGTAAGCAAGGTGTCGCGGTTAAGGCCGATGGCAAACACGACTGGAAGAAAGCAAGTGCTATCCGCTTGGAACTGATTGGAGCAAAGCAAGTCGATGCAATCGTGAGCGGCGGTCAAGTTCAATCGCTTTTGCTTACCGATCTAGGCGAAGCGTTGGCGCGAAGCCTCGTTGGTCCGAGACTCAAGACCGTAGATGAAGCGGCGATCATGTTCACGCGGTTGCAGCAATGCGAAGCAGAACGAAAGCCAGTCGGAGAGGGACGGTTATTTGGCAAGACATTGGCGGGCAGTCCATCGGACTGGGAACACTGGTTCGAGCCTATGTTGCCACTACTGACAGCGGGATTCGTTCGCGCGACAAGCGACACGGAAGGCCGGATTGTATTTGCTTCAACGGTTTCGACGTTGCCTATGGCGACTCGATTCGATGCAGACCCGCTACAGGATGGTGATGTACTTTACTTGCAAGCCTTTGAAGCCGAGCGACTAGCACTAGCGAAACTGAGCGGCGGTTCTGAAATCTACGTTCCATTGCCTGCGATGGCAGGACTGTAAAGGAACAAAGTCAATGAGTGTAAGTTCCGATCATTCCAGAGAATTGCTTGCACTTGCCATTGCGCAGGGAATGCAGATCAAAGACGCGGCATCGGAAGCCAATTTGTCAGCATCGAGAGCGTACGTCATCGCGCGGGAAGAATCATTCCGACAACGAGTATCGGAGATCCGGCAAACGGTTCTGGATGGTGCAGTTGGCAAGTTGAATGAGGCGGTTTCCAAGGCCGTAGAAACTCTCGTTGCTGTCCTCGATGCAGATGGCGAACGAGATCGAGTAGCAGCGGC
>JBAWXH010000142.1:0-1903 GCA_037144155.1 Planctomycetota bacterium
CCAAGCAGCACAGAATCCTGGAGAAAAAGCTGATGGCTATTTTGCAACGTCCATCCAACGTCCTGGCCAGGATAGTGCTGTTGTCCTCGATGTTGCATTTTGTTTTTTCCATCACCCTTGATGCGGCTCCACCATCCGAGGTAGCCACGTTCCTGTCGGAAAATTGCAAGGGATGCCACAACGCCTCGGATAGGGCTGGGGGGCTGGATATCGATGCATTGGATTGGGCCATCGAATCGCAAGAGAACCGAGGGCATTGGATTCGAATCCATGACCGAGTGGTGCGAGGGGAGATGCCACCGGAGAGTGCACTCAAGGACGCAGAAATTGCACCCATTGCAGAAACGCTAAAGAAAACATTGCATGCGGAGATCTCGGAGCGACAGGATCGCGATGGCAGGACGTCGTACCGGCGGTTGAATCGCCGCGAATTCGAAAATAGCCTTCATGATCTGCTCGGGATCGATACTCCGCTCCAACACCTATTGCCTGAGGATGGCCGAGCAAGTGGGTACGATACCGTATCGGAAGGACTTCGGATCTCAGGATTGCAATTGGAAAAGTACCTTGAGGTCATTGAACTTGCGCTCGACGATTGCATTCAGTTGACCGAGGAACCCACCGTGTTCCAAAAGCGGTTGCGGTACCACGACGAAAAAGGGGTGCGAGAGAATCTCGACAAGGGCGAAGGCGTTGTCGACCCAGTTTCGGGAGAAAAGCACCGGCAATTGTTTCGCCAGACAGAAAATGCCATCGTCTTTATCAGCCACGGATATTCGCCGGACGACCTAAGGCAATTTAGCCCACCTGCGAGTGGACTTTATCGGATTCGAGCGTCCGCGTACTCTGTGGATACTCGCGATGAGGCCGTCGCGTTAAAAGTATATTCAAGCGATTGGAAGAACAGTCGCATGCTGCGCTACTTCGAGCTGAGGGAAGGAGTGCCGCGCGTCGTCGAGTTCACCACACGGCTAACCCCCAATGAGCATCTTCGATTCGCCGGATATGGGATCGGTATCGACTCACAAGGCAAGAGTGTGTGGAACGTCGATACCGTCAGGGATTGGAAGGTTCCCGGTATGGCGCTTGAATGGGTTGAGATCGAAGGTCCCCTTATCGAACACTGGCCACCCCAAAGCGTATCGAGCGTGTTCGGTGATTCATCGGTACGCAAGCTCGAGAAACGAGGTCGATGGACACAGAACGGCCATATCGCCTACGAATTAGCACCGGAGAATCCCAAGTCCGAATCCAGCGACGCGATCCAACGATTCGCTCAGCGGGCATTTCGCCGACCGTTGCAGGATGGCCAAGCGGATCGCTTCATCGCCTTGGCGCACTCCGAATTGGATTCGGGCCGTAGCTATGAGCAAGCGATGCGGGTGGCTTTGCGAAGCATCCTGATTTCACCCAAATTCCTTATGCTCGAGGAGTCCCCCGGCAAGCTTGACGACTATGCACTTGCTTCCCGGCTTTCCTACTGCTTTTGGAGCAGTCCACCCGACGAAGAACTCCTGGGTCTGGCCAAGAGCGGCAAGCTCTCGGATGCAGATGTTTTGCGGGCACAGGTTGATCGTCTGTTGGATTCCCCTCGCAGTCGGGAGTTTATTGTCTCATTCGCGGGCCAGTGGCTAGACCTATTTCAAATCGATGCAACCACCCCCGATGCGAAGTTGTATCCCGAGTACGACGATCTGCTCAGGGATTCGATGGTCGCAGAGACTCAGGCATTCGTTCGCGAGTTATTGCAGAAGAATCTGCCTATCGGTGCCATCATCGATTCGGATTTCGTCATGATCGATCGACGACTCGCCGAGCACTATAGGCTGTTCGAGGAATTTCATCTCAGCGCTCCGAATCTCTACGGTGAAGAGATTCGCCGGGTGCAACTGCCCCAAGACTC
>JBAWXH010000143.1:0-1846 GCA_037144155.1 Planctomycetota bacterium
TGCTTCTCGTTGGACTTATGTTCGGACATATTGGTGCATGGGTCAATAGGGCTTACGGATCGCTAGGCAATGAAGTCGGGGAATTTTTTGATGGCTCAATCACGATGACTGCGAAACAACGAGAGTCGATTCACTTCGTCACAGGTCGGTTGGCCGAGCCGGCAGTGCGTGAGATTGTTCAACGGTTGGCTCAGCAACATAGCTTTGCGTACAGCATCGACGTGCTTCCGATCACGGTAGCTGCATTGATGACTCCCAAGTGGCTCATGCGTCACATGAGCGTACCATCCAACACCACACGTATACTGCTTCCTGGTTATCTCGCTCCACACATCGAGGAGATTCGACATGCCATAGGTCAACAAGGATTAACCTCGTTGGTCGATTGCGGACCCAAGGATGTTCGGGATCTACCCACGATGTTTGGCAGCAGACGTTATCGCTCGGACGATTATGGCCAAACCCAAATCGAAATCATCGCCGAAATCAACTACGCTCCTCGGCTCCAGCGAAAAACGCTTATCGCTGAAGCTCAGCGATTGGTCCAGCATGGCGCTGATCGGATCGACTTAGGCTGCGAGCCTGGTATTCGCTGGTCGGAAGCAGCCGATGCGGTGCGAGCCATCAAGGACCTAGGCATTGCCGTATCGCTCGATTCCTTCGATCCATGGGAGGTCCAACAGGCTGTCAGCAGCGGTGCGACGCTTGTGCTTTCGGTCAACTCCGAGAATCGTCAACGAGCTTTGGATTGGGGTGTCGAGGTCGTGGCCATTCCAGACGATCCTGCGGACTATCAAAATTCTATGGTCGAGACGGCCAACTACCTTTTGGAGCACAAAGTCCCGTTTCGCTTGGACCCGATCCTCGAGCCGATCGGCTGTGGGTTTGCTCGATCCTTGGGCCGCTATCTGCACACGCGAGAGATGTTCCCCGATGCTGCGATGATGATGGGCATCGGAAACATCACCGAGTTGACCGACGCGGACTCGGCTCCGATCAACACGCTGCTTCTGGGCTTCTGCGCCGAGCTTCAAATCCATAGTGTGCTGACCACCCAAGTCATCGCTTGGGCACAATCCAGCGTCCAAGAGTGCGATCTTGCACGGCGATTGGTCGAGTACGCAGTACGGCATCAAGTTCCCCCGAAGCACCTTGAAGAGCGTTTGGTAATGCTCCGCGATACGACTTGTATCCATCCGAGCCCTTCGACACTCCGAGCATTGGCCGAGCAGATCAAGGACAACAACTATCGCGTCGCGATCGACGGGGAGAAGATCCATCTGATGGGCGCTGGAGTCCATTTGCAAGGGACCGATCCGTTCGAGATGATGCAGGAGTTATTCAAGCTTCCTGAATCGCGCAACGTCGACCCATCGCATGCGTTTTATCTTGGTTTCGAATTATCCAAAGCCCTAACGGCTCTGACGCTCAATAAACGCTACGAACAAGACGAAGCTCTGCGGTGGGGGCTCCACACGCGCCCCGAGCAACATCATCGGCTCGCTCGCAAACGGGCCAAAGAGGATCTCGGCTAGCTTATCTTGGATGGATCCATTTCGGATCCCCAACCGTATAGTGCTCTTTCTTCCATATCGGGACTTCGGCTTTGATCCGCTCGACGAGCCATTCACAGGCCTCGATCGCATTGGCTCGATGGGCCGAACCCACGGCAACAACCATGCTCGTCTGGCCGACAGCGACTTTACCGAGTCGATGGACAAAAGCGACTCGTTCGATTTTCCATTGTTGGCCTACCATCGCGATCAATTCGATCAACTTGAGAGTTGCCATGGATTGGTAAGCGTCGTATTCGAGGCAGACGGTTTCGATGTTTCCGGTGTAGCGG
>JBAWXH010000144.1:0-1707 GCA_037144155.1 Planctomycetota bacterium
GCCCAAGCCATCACGATGGACCTCAAAAAAGCCGGTAACGCGATGTACCTAGTGGGCGTAACTCGCAATGAGCTGGGAGGTTCCCATGCAGCGTTGGTCTCAGGCAAACTCGGTGGAGAGGTTCCCAAGGTCGATGCACCCCTTGCGATGCGATGCTACGAACGACTTCACCAAGCCATGGTCAACAAGACAGTGGTCTCCTGCCACGATTTGAGCGAAGGTGGACTGGCAGTGGCTCTATGCGAAATGGCCTTCGCCGGAGAGCTTGGTCTGGACGTCGACCTGTCCTCGTACCGCGCATCGAATTTCATCGATGCGAGCGTCGCTCTGTTCTCGGAGTCCAATAGCCGTCTGCTGGTCGAGGTCCCCGAGTCGCAGTCCAAGGCGTTTGAGAGCCTCATGAGTGAACTTCCTATTCATCGCATAGGATCGGTCAACCAAGGTCCCGCCGTGAAAATCTCCTCCGATGGCCAGACGCTTGTCGATCTACCATGGCAAGTTCTCCGCGATGTATGGCGATCCCCCCTGGATTTCGCTTAGTGGACCTCAGTGGAACAGGCCGTGCAGATACCACTGCTTGGTCGATAGGTCTTGAAAGATCCACCACCAGATACCCGAGTCCAGCGCGATACGATAGTAGCTACGTCTGATAGTCGGGCCGGACCACCAGCTGCTTTCGATCCTCTCTGGTCCAATCGCCTCGACGATGCGCTGGAAATCGCTCGAGGCGGATGCACCCTTGCTCGATTCACCGATCATTCGGATCCGTGTCGGAATCTCGGACGAGTCGCATTGAACCTCGAGCTTAAGCGGTGCGATGAGCAGTTGCGTGGGCCGAGTCCAACTCCCGTCGCTCAGAGGGACCACGGATCGAGCCTTATGAAAATCCTCGATGGGCCGCTTGCGCAGTTTCCGCTCGGTGGATTGCTCGGTGCCATCATTGCGAAGTCCCGTGAGGGGTTTGGTTTTGGTTTGCCGTTCCGGGATCGGATCCTGAATCAGCGATAATCCTACAACTTGGTTTCTCCCCAAGCGCGCTGCGAGTCCATCGATGAGCTTGGCCGCTTCGTCTCGATAGCGAAGTGTCTGGCTGTCGAACAGCGCGTTTTGTTTCCATCGGATCGCAGAGGTCCACGGAGCCTGCACCAAAATCTGCTTGATCCCTAGGTTCTTACTCAATTGAGGTGGGTTGCGTTCCAAGCAACCTTGGATGAGCCACAGCAGGTGCATTGGATCGTCGCTGGATTGAAACAGTCCCAATTGAATCACATGGCTCGGGACCGCCCTGGGCGAGCCCTCTTGGACTTGCATGGTGCTGATTTCCAGTCCTAGCCGGACCACCAATCGCCATGTGCCATGGCCGATCGATTCGAGCTTGCGACAAAGTTGAGCGATGCTCTCCCGGAGAACTTCCTGAAGCTCTTCAAGCATAAAGATAGGGTGCTCGAAATCGATGCAAACTTCCAAAGATTCTCCCGTGCTTCGGATCGAGATCGGCTCGGGGCGGGCGTCCAAGCATTGATCGAGGCGATCGAGCAATCGGCTAGTGAACCTGGAGGTCAACGATTGCCTGGGCAAAGCCTGCAGGGATTCAATCGTGCGAATCCCCAATCGCTGCAGTTTGGCAACCGTTTCAATGTCGAGCCTGAGCGACTCGATAGGGAGCTCCGAGAATCGGTTGCGAGATGCATTCCGCTCGATGATTCC
>JBAWXH010000145.1:0-1615 GCA_037144155.1 Planctomycetota bacterium
GGCGTTGGACATTCGTTGGGCACCTCGTCGACTTCGAATTCGAACACGCGATCTTCCGGCGACCAAAGCATTTCCATGCGAGGACGAATGCGCTCCGATGGTCGGCTCAATCATTTGAGCGGCAACATGCGCAACAAAATGGAGGATGAACTGAGTCAACAAGGAGGTGACAACGTCGCTCTCACATTGCGGCACGTGGAGGGGGACCAATTCAATGGGTTTGCCTCCACAATCAGTTCTGGACGGAACGTACAGGGTCAAGCCGCTGCGGATGCGTCCAATGTTTTTGAAGCAAGTCTCGGTCTGGATTCCGATGGGCAATCCGCATTCACACCTGGTGAGATCAAGACAGAGATTGGAGTCGATGCTGGAAGCGGGGGCGTCGATTACGACTTTGTGACGACGACCGGATGGGGAGAATCCTATTCAGCAGCGGGAGGAAGCAATTGGAATGCAACGGTGGTCGAAAACGAGATGAATCGCCGCTATGAAAAGTTAAAAGCCGATGCGGATATCGAGAACATCACGTCGGCAAGCGGTTCTGCGCATCGCGAGGGAGCCTACAAATCATTTCAGTCAGACAAATACAATGGCACCCTCACTTTGATCAGTCTGTTTCCGGACAGTCAGGCTCAATCGAAGACTGGAGGGCCAGCCTTTCAACGGACCGACTTCATCAATGCCGATTCATGGACTTTTGCTTCTGGAGGGGGTGGATCGATCGATAGCACGCTCGGTGCCGATGGCGAAGTCCACTCGACGGGCGGGTCTTCTGGATCGGCAGTCGAATCATTGAGCTATTCCGCAGATGCATTTTTCGTTCGCCAGTTCATCTTGCCGGAAGTACAAGACCTCTTCAACGATAATCGCTCGGCTCATTACAACCAAACGATCCGCAGCAGTGCAAGTTTTGATCCGCAGAATCCGAATGCGTCGGATCCCACTCCTACGATTACTGGAGACGATCGGGTCGTCGTGACTGGTACGCAATTTCACCATCACGGCAAGCTGATCCTTGGAACACCGATGGTCACAGAGGTGACACGGGATTTAGCAACCGGCGTGACGACCATCGTCACCACGATCCAAATGATGGGAATGGATGAAGAAGGTAGTACTGGACCTATCAACCTATCCTCGACATACACAGAACCGAATTGGGATCCTCGAAACACGTACGAAGCCGGATTGGATGGCGTTCCCCTACCGCCAAACCACAACACCGCAAGCGATATTATCACGCAACTACCTCCGGGCTACGTCTATCCGACCTGCAATACCAGTGGCAAGACGTGGATGGATTACATCGCAGGGAGACGAGGCGATGGTATCGATCAAAGCATCAATCTCGCTTCCGGCTTGGGCGATGGATTTACGGGTGGGTTAAGTTCATGGATTCGGCAAAATGCCAATCCCTTCGGTGACTATGTCGACTACGAAAGCGGGCTCTACGTTGGAGGAGAGATTGTTGGCACGGTCGGTTCTACCTTTGTGAACCCAACTGGAATCGCTGCCAAGGGATCAGCGATTTACAACCTGTACAACAAATACGACGACGCAGGTCGCTGCGCGAATCTAGCCACGAAACTGATCCAAGGGGGCTGCTTCGTTGCCG
>JBAWXH010000146.1:0-1521 GCA_037144155.1 Planctomycetota bacterium
TACTCGTACTCAGCGTTAGCGGTACTCGTACTCAGCGTTAGCGGTACTCGTACTCGATGCAGCATCTTCGAGTACGAGTACCATTTCATTGAGTACGAGTACGAGTACGAGTACGATAGAAGCCAAAAAAGCGCAACTTCAAAAGTGGACGGTACACTTCGATAGATGTTATTGTTTGTCTCTCAAACAATACAAACTCGTGCGCGTTCGAACGATCAAATCGGTACCGACTGCCACTGGCGATGCGAGGCACCCCGCATCGAGCATGTTTTCCGCGAGGATGTTTCCGTCCCCATCCAGAACGTGCCCTTTGCCTTGTTCATCCAAGCAATAGATCCGATTCGCGGCCACAATCGGCGAACTAGAAAAATCTCCACCCAACCTCTTTTGCCAGATTACGTCCCCGGTGTTGGGATTCATGGCGGTCAGTACTCCCCGATCCTCCAACGAACAGAGATGATCCCCTAGAAAGACTGGGGATGGCTTGCAACCAATGGCTCTTGCGGCTTCCCACAGCACATTCGACTGGGTGATGTCCCCTTCACCCACCGGATTAATCGCAATGAGCTTGGCCTTGCTGAAACCGGAACTGAGATAGATCGTCTTGCCATCGAAGAGGGGGCGTATGGCATTGGAATGTTCTTCATAACGTACTTTCCAAAGTTGCTTGCCAGTCGCTGGATCGTATGCCAGAACGGCTTTGGCTGCAGGGCTGATGAGTTGCAATTGCTGGCCGACTTGAATGACATGCGGTGTTCCGTAGGATTTTTTCCAATCTCCATCGTCGGTACCGTAATCAATATCGCGATCGACTTTCCAAACGGTCTCGCCTGTGTCGCGATGCAACGCGACCAAGTACTGGTAGTCGAATCCATCCATGCTGAAGATCAATAGATCCTCATAAAGGATGGGGCTGGCTCCTGCACCTCGATAATGATTGCAAGGCAAATCCCTGCGTTGCCAGAGGATCGATCCATCCTTTGCGTCGAGTGCGGCCGTTCCATAGGATCCAAAGGAAACGTAAACACGTTTGCCATCGCAGACGGGTGTTGGCGATGCATACGAATTGAACTCGTGGTAGTCCTTTTGGGTTGTCTCGTTGGTAAAGACCGGTCGGTCAATCAACACCTTTCCCGAATGCCGGTCGATGGCCACGACCGACATAGTTAGTCCATCCGTGGTCGCGTTGGTCAACCATATGCGGTCCCCCCAAACCACGGGGGAGGACCACGCCTTGCCCGCAATATTTACTTTCCAAGCAACGTTTTCGGTCTCGCTCCAGTGGATGGGAGGTTGAGAGAGCGCGAGCGCGTGACCATCCCCTTTGGGACCTCGAAATTGAGGCCAGAATCCTTCGCCGGCGGACGCTACCTCCTGGTTCGTCCAAGCCCATTCCACGGTTCGTTTCGATGTTCCATCTTGCGCCGCGATTGGATGGAGCAGTCCGACAAATACCCAGCAAGCCATGCTCAGCGCGATCCCCGGTCTGAGCCGATTGCTTCCTTGTATGTTGGGATAGAT
>JBAWXH010000147.1:0-1482 GCA_037144155.1 Planctomycetota bacterium
GGGGGGCGGAATGGGTGGAGGCATGATGGATGTCAGCGACTCCCCCAAGAAATCCGATTCGAAGCCAAATGCAGCCTCTTCCGATGAAGATGCGACAACTCTCGTCCAGAAGGTCATCGACTCCGAAGGAAACGATCGCACCGAGGCAGAAGCGGCTCTCGCACGCTGGGTCCAATCGAAGATGAAAATCGCAAAGAAATCAGCCGATGCCAAGGATGACGCTGCAACCAAACAGCACTTCCAAGATATTGTCGATAACTTGAGCACCGTGATGCGCGATTCGTTGCCAGCACCTTGGATGTACGAAGCGCTCAGTATTGCCATGCAAGGTTGCGAGTATCCCGGAAGTGAAATCCGACGTGTGATGCTGTCCAGCGTAGACTTTGGTGCGGATGTGACATCGGCCATCAAGATCGCTCGGTACTTGGAAACCCAGGGCCTGAAGAAAGATGCCCTGGCGATCTATCGCGATGCGCATCGGGCCAGCCCGTCCGAACGGCTGCCGTTGGAAGCAGGCCTGCAATTGAGCTTGGAATTGGAAGACCGCGATGGCGTTGTTTGGGCTTCGACCGGAATCCTCAGCCAATCTTGGAACGACGAGCACGTACCTTTGATCGAAAAAGCGATCCTGGCTGCAGAAGCCGCCTACATTCGCCTATCGAACGAAGGACGAAAGATGGAAGCGTTCGCACTCAAGCAAGCGGTCGAACAAGCCCGACTGCGTGACATCGTAGTGCGCGTCTCTTGGACTGGAAATGCTGATATCGATCTGGCCGTCGAAGAACCGATCGGTACGATTTGTAATGCTACAAATTCCCAGACAATCGCAGGTGGGCTCATGTTGGGTGGCGATGCATCGTCGCTCGACAAACCAGCCAAAGATGGCTTTTCGGAGACGTATGCTTGTGCGCAAGGATTCGCCGGACAGTACAAAATCGTGGTTCGCAAAGTGTGGGGCAATGTCGCTGGTGGCAAGGTCACCGTGAGAATTATCACGGATTACCTCACCAAGGAACAAAGGGTTACCGAGCATCAAGTCTCAGTCGATCGAGATGCCGTGATCATCACCGAAGTCAAGAACGGGCATCGCAAAGAGCCATTGGTTGAAGCCCAGTTGGCAAAGGTGCAAGCGGAAAAATCGTTCGCCAGCAATTCGGTGTTAGCACAGACGGCTCCTGATGCAAATCAACCTTCGGAGTCGGATTCCACATCGAATTGGGAATATCAGCAATTGCTTTATCGCTATGCTAATCGCAATTCAAATCGCAGCGGTAACTCGAACGTGCTACCGCCATTCTTCCGCGGGGGGGCCGTCGGTTATCGTCCCAACATCGTTGTTATCCCGTCGGGAACCATCATGGTTGCAACGGCCGTTATTTCGGGCGATCGAAAATATGTACGGGTCTCTGCCGCACCCCAATTCAACGACATTATCGCCGTCGATACGTTTAACTTTGTCAATGGCGCGGGAACCAATAATGG
>JBAWXH010000148.1:0-1245 GCA_037144155.1 Planctomycetota bacterium
GTCTCCATTCCCTCGGGCAGAATCCGACTGATCGATGAGATCTTGTCCCGGGCCTCCTGCGCACCGACATCGCCATTCTTTTCCAAGATGAAACGGACCACCACGGTGCAACTTCCTTCGCGGGTGGTCGAACGCAATTCATCGATCCCCGAGATCGTGTTGAGCGCCTCCTCGATCGGTTTGGTCACCGAACTCTCCATCTCCTCGGCGCTGGCTCCGGGAAACGCGGCGGAAATCGAGATCACAGGAAAGTCGACTTTGGGAAACAGATCGACGCTGAGTTCGAAGTACGAAACGATCCCCAAAACCACCGGCACGAATACCAGGACCCAGGTGAACACGGGCCGACGAATGCACAATTCCGAAATGCTCATCGTGGATCCGTTTGGTTCGAGGATGCTTGAGCTTGTTGTCGCTCGACGATAGGGGTGCCCTCCGAGAGCATCCTCTGTCCGGAGGTTACAACGCGCCAAGACGGAGCGAGTGCAGGCGACATAATTTCAACCCAATCTTTGGACTGTTCACCCACGACGACATGGAGTTCTTTGGCCCGATTTCCATCAACGATGAAAATCTTGTTAATCCCAGCCAACGAATAAAGTCCCGAGATTGGAATCGTGGCCGAGCCCTCCGAAACTCCGACCTTGATGCGAGCCTTGGCAAAGCTACCTGGTTTGCATTGACCGTCCTGGTTGGGCACCTGGACTTCGACCAGGAATGTCCTGGTAGTTCGGTCGATCGACGGGGCAACCTTGGAGACGATTCCCTCCCGGCCTTCGGGCAACGAAGCCGAACTGATCGTAACCCTTTGGCCGACTCGGACCTCAGACGAATGGCTTTCCGGGACTAGCAGTCGCAGCTTAAGCGTCTTACCGAGCACCAATCGGAAAACCTCGGTTCCAGGTCTTAGCAACGTGCCTTCAGAGACCAACCGTTCGGCAACGGTGTAGGTAGGCGTTTGGGAGTCGCCGGTGAGCGTCGGCTTTGGTGCCACTATTTGGCAATCTTGGAGCTTTTGCTCGGCGATCGCGACCTCGGAGGCTCGAAGCCTTGCAACGGCTGCGGCCGCGTCGGCCATGAGCAACTGATTCTTCCATTCCGATTCGGCGATTCTCGCATCAGACTTGGCTTGTTCGAGATCGTCTTGGCTGATCGATCGCGTCAACTCCAGAGGAAGCATTCGATCAAGACGCGATTTCGCGAGATCGTATCTAAGCTTGGACGAGACGACCAGCGGCAGTTCGT
>JBAWXH010000149.1:0-1241 GCA_037144155.1 Planctomycetota bacterium
CTTTCGTACTCGATCCAAAGAGGGTGAGATCCAAGACGTGATCTTGCTGGTTCGAGTGGCTGAACTGAACGCTCCGGACGAATTCGCCGAGGCCAAAGCCGCAAAAACCGTAAAATCTGATTCCCCCAAGAGGCGATAGAGTCACGATTTACCTGCAAGTCGATCTTCGAGCTATTTGCAGAGTTTATACTCTTGGGCATGAACAAGATTACATTTCCCCTGGGTCCGTTGCTTGCCATCGCCGCCTACTGGCTACTGATCCGAATCGATTCGTTTCCGCCTTTGGCTGCCACCGTAGCGGCACTTAGCCTCTGGATGGCTGTCTGGTGGATGACCGAACCGGTCCCGCTGGAACTGACCGCTCTTTTGCCGATGATCGTCTTGCCACTGATCGGGCTCTATCCGGCCAAATCGGCGATGATGGATGCCTGCGCACCGTATGCAAATGAAAGTGTCTACTTCTTCCTAGGTGGCTTCGGTTTGGGATTGGCGATCGAGAAGACGATGCTCCATCGCATCGGTGCGTTGTTCTTGCTGCGATGGGCTGGCTCGAATGCGAGCCGTGTCGTGGCTGCCTTCATGCTCTGCACTGCGATGCTCAGCATGTGGATCAACAACACGGCCACCACGATGCTCATGCTACCGCTTGCCCTTAGCGTTATTGCGACGACCAACCATCCGAACTTTGCCAAATCGATCCTCATCGGAGTCGCGTATGCCGCAAGCATCGGAGGGATGGGAACCCTGGTCGGAACCGCACCGAATATCTACTTCTCTGGGTTCCTGCGCGAGCGCGGAATGGAAATCGGTTTCTGGAACTGGATGCTCGTGGCCATGCCGATCGTCGCGGTCTTGCTCGTGGGTTGTTGGGTCTGGATGGTGCTGATCCTCTGGCCGATGAAGAATCTGAGCATCACCGTTCCGAGCGAATGGGCCGAAGAATGGAAATCGACCCATCGGTTAACTTGGCAACAACGCACCACGCTGATCATCTTTGCCATCGCCGCTGGCAGTTGGATCCTGCGAACACCTATCCTGGATCTGTTTGAAAACACCTCATGGCACGCTCGGATCTCACCGGCCAACGACGCTTGGATCGCGATGTGCGCACTGGCCTTGCTCCTGGTCTTTCCGCTTGGCAAGCCGGTGCTTGTGTGGAAGGACGTCGATCGAATCCCCTGGGGTGTATTGCTCCTCTTCGGCGGGGGCTTGAGCCTCTCGCATGCCATCAGCAAATCGAA
>JBAWXH010000150.1:0-1182 GCA_037144155.1 Planctomycetota bacterium
GCCGATAGCCTTTGCACCCACCCGGAATTCCCGATCCCCAATGGTATCAACGAAATGGCCACCATGGTCACGCGGATGGTTCGAGCTAGCCTCGATGCTTTCGTCCGCAACGACTCGGCCATGGCTCGCAGCGTGATCGTCATGGACGATCCTCTGGACGCCAAAAATGTTCAGGTCATTGGAGTTCTGGCTGAATCGATTCAAAGGGATCCTTCCCAAGTCGAAGCCGCATTGCACGCTTTTTCTGCCTCCAGACATCTGGAGCAGATCGGCGATCTTGCAGTCAGCATCGCAGAGGATGTGATCTACATGGTCGACGGGGTGATCATTCGGCATCGACAAGCAAGCTAGCAGCCGACCTCATGTCGCAAGCACCTTGGACGATGGAAAGAATATGCCAAAAAGTAAAATCTTGGTGATCGAGGACGATCGGGCCATTTCCGAAATCCTCGTCTACAATCTGGATAAAGCAGGTTACGAAGTCTCGCTGGCCATCGATGGCCGAGACGGTCTCAGCCAAGCCCAACTCAAGCTCCCCGATGTCATCCTTTTGGATGTCATGCTCCCGGTCATCGATGGTACCGAAGTCTGCCGACGATTGCGAAGCAAACCCGAAACGGCTTCGTCCATCATCATCATGCTCACCGCGAAAACCGAAGAGGCGGACCAACTCATCGGCTTCTCCGTCGGTGCAGACGATTACGTCACCAAACCCTTTAGCGTTCGAGTCCTGATGGAGCGAATCAAAGCTCTCCAAAGACGGAAAACGGCCAAGGCCGAGGATGAGAATGATGTCGTGTCCCGCGCAGGGATTACTCTCGATCGCCGACGCTATCGTGTCAACGTCGACGCCCAACCAGTCGAACTGACCAAAAGCGAATTTCGATTGCTCGATACACTCATCCGACAACCGGGTCGCGCATTCGATCGAACCGAACTGATCGACTCCGCACTTGGCGAAGATACGCTCGTACTCGAACGGACCATCGACGTGCACATCCGCGCACTGCGAAAGAAAATCGGGCCCAAAGCCGATGCGATCGAAACCGTACGGGGGGTCGGCTACCGGTTCCGCGAAGACTGATCAAGCCCCAAAGCAAGCAGGATTTCACTTGGATTTCTGGGGTTTTACTCAAAAAAACATAGCTTCTCTTGGTTTTTTTTGCGAATCTATCGGAATTC
>JBAWXH010000151.1:0-1160 GCA_037144155.1 Planctomycetota bacterium
AGCACCGAGTCTGGACTCCTCCAGTCCCAGCCGTGACTTGTACGGTCCAAGCCACCATGCTTACCGGTCGAATGCCGGACGAGCACGGGATTGTTGGCAACGGTTGGTACGATCGAAGTTCGGCCGAAGTCCGCTTCTGGCAACAGTCCAACCGGCTCATCTCCGGAGAGCTTTTGTATCACGGGATTGAGACGGCCAAGATGTTTTGGTGGTTCAATCAGCACTCTGGCGTCCGCTACAGCGCCACCCCAAAACCCCACTACGGTTGCGATGGCTCGAAGGTCTTTGACGTCATCGACGATACCGGTTGCGAGTTGGTAAAACACTTGGGACCGTTCCCCTTTTTCTCCTTCTGGGGTCCCAACGCTGGCCTGCCAGCGAGCGAGTGGATTGCACGTGCAACAGCAAAAGTCCTCCGAGAGAAAAAACCCCAGCTAACTTTGTGCTATCTGCCCCACCTAGACTACGACTTCCAACGTTACCGCCAGCCTAGCATGGATCGAGTTGCCGAGGTCGATCGCTGCGCTGCGATTCTTATCGATGCAGCCCAAGACATCGGCGCAACACCGATCGTCGTCTCCGAATACGGACTAGTCCCTGTGACACGTGCCATTTCGATCAACCGTATCCTAAGGCAACATGGCTTGCTATCGGTTCGCAATGGACCCTTTGGTGAGATGCTCATCCCGGGAGATTGCAAAGCATTCGCCGTAGCGGATCATCAAATCGCCCATGTGTATGTCAACGATCCGAGCATCTCTCAAAACGTCCGGGAGCTGCTCAGCAAACAACCAGGCATCCACGCCGTTGTGCATCCCGAAGAACTTCGCCTCAAGCACCCTAGGAGTGGCGATTGGATCGCCATGGCCGATCCCGATGCATGGTTTACCTACTACTACTGGCTAGAAGACAACCTTGCACCCGACTTTGCTAGGACCGTCGATATCCATCGCAAGCCCGGGTACGACCCTTGCGAACTTTTCATTACATCGAAAGTTCGAGCGATGCGTCGTGTCGCTCAAAAGAAACTTGGATTCCGAATGAAGATGGATGTGATCCCGCTCGATCCTAGTTTGGTGGGGGGTAGCCATGGACTGGTCAACTCGCTCGAGCACAATCCGGTAGTCATCGGCCCTGATGCTCCTGAGGATATTCTAGAG
>JBAWXH010000152.1:0-1075 GCA_037144155.1 Planctomycetota bacterium
GTGGCTAGAGGACTACATGGACAAAGCACTGGATTATCTCCGAAGGGATGCCAAGTCCAAGGGCAATCCCGATCCAATCGAGTCGGCCGAATACCGAGGGGCCCGAGGCTACAAACTACAAAATGGAATATTCGCAACCCTAGGGCCTTGGATGCTGATCACCAACCAAGGCGATCTAGCCAAATCCATCCTCGATCATAGGCTCGACAATCGAAAGGGGTTAAGTCAGGCCCGCTGGTACCGCCAAGCTCGACAGGAACTACCTCAGGCATCGGCCGACCCCTCGGCACAGGTATGGATCGATCTGATCACGATCCGAGAGAAAATGAGCACCAACGATCTGTTCCGAGGCCAAGCCAAAGACTTTGGCGCAGAGTTGCTCCTAGGCGGAGTCTTGAGCGTCCTGGCCAACGCCGAGGTCATGCAAGCATCGGTATCGATGGATCCCCAAGGCATAGCTTTAGAAGTGCAGACTCCATCGAATCCGCAGTGGTACGCTGAGGGTAGGCAACACTACGTCGGGCCCGATGCTCGCGGTCATGCCCCCAACTGGTCAAGTGTCCCGAACGCAATGGCGACCTTTTCGACCTATCGGGACGTCGCACAGATGTGGCTGCGTGCCGGCGATCTATTCGACCAAAACGTTAACGAGCAGTTGGCTCAAGCCGACAATACGCTAACGACGATCTTTGCGGGCAAGGATTTTGGCACCGATATTCTCGGTGCCATCGAGCCAGAGGTGCAGATCTTTGCTGCCGAACCCAAATTTGCTCAGGATGCACTTCGACCGACCATCCAATTGCCAAGCTTCGGATTGATCGCCCAACTCAAAGATCCTAAGAAATTGCAGCGAGAGCTCAAAAGGACGTTTCAGAGCTTCATCGGGTTCTTGAACGTCGCGGGAGCTCAGGAAGGCCAACCGCAGCTTGAACTCGATACCATCGAGCAAAACGGCGTCGCGATCTACACCGCTGCGTACCTGCTCGATGAGGATCGCAAGTATCCCGAAGGCCTCCCGATCCAGTTCAACTTTCAACCGACTCTAGCCTTCCTCGACGACCGAATGGTCTTGTGC
>JBAWXH010000153.1:0-1053 GCA_037144155.1 Planctomycetota bacterium
TTGTTGGTCAGGAAGACGAACTCCTTGCCGGTTTCCAGATCGATGTATTTCACCCTTCGCAACAGCATCGGGAAGGCCTTGCGGGACTTTTCGAGAGTTGGCTTTCCGACATGATCGCTGCGCAGACCTTTGAGTCGCTCCACCGACATCGAATAATGGCGCGTGAACTGAAGGTTCGACTTGGCCCGAGTGACGAAGAACGCACCCGCCCGTGCGATGAGCGCCAATCGCACGAAGTCCATGTAGCCTCGATCCATCAGGTAAAAAGCACCCGCTTCGAAGCTCAGACCATCGAGCCAACCCACGTCGTGCTGTCGTGCTCCGGTGATGTCGATGCAGGTTGGGATGGGTCCGCGCAGGTCGATCTGGGTGTGCATCTTGATGCCCGCCTTGGTCTGCCGGAAGTCTGCCCATGGGAAAAGGGTGAGCGTCAGATCGATGGTCGTGGAATCCAACGCGTAGATCGTTTTTTCGAGATCCAGCCCAAGATCCTCTCCGGCGTAAAGCGGTCTGGCCTTGCGCATCAGGTTCTTGGCGAGATCCTCCCAGATCCTCCAGTTCCGGCTTTCGTTGGCGTCGGCGAGAGTGGACTTCGCAACCGGTTCGGTGAAGCCAAGATGGTGCAACGTCGAAGGCTTCGAGTTCAGACAAGTGGCAATGTCTCGAAGCCCATCGCGCCAGGTAAGCTGGGCGAATACCATGCAGATGAACTGCTGTCGGAATCCGAAATGGCGGACAGGAGTTGCGGGCTCGAAACGCTTCACAATGCGTTCGAGCGTCTGACGATGAACCAAGTCGATGACTTGGGAGAGAACGAAGCGACCGGAGTTCATGGCCGCACATCCTGCAAGCTGACGCTCCGGGATTCAAATCCGTCACATCGATTTCCAAACCTAAGCCTCTCATCAACAAAGCATTCTAAATTCTCAAATTCGATTCAACCGGACACCCGTGCCTCGGTTCATCAAAGTTTCATTCGAGGGGGTGATTCTCCCTTACGATGCAACTTCCCACCCGTGATGTCTTTCTCCGCCAGCTTCGTTACTGGTCGCT
>JBAWXH010000154.1:0-1045 GCA_037144155.1 Planctomycetota bacterium
TCGAGAACATCTTTCATCCCGCCCCCGGATCGGATCGCGGTGCCGAAAAGGTCGCGATCGCTCAATGAGCGTGGATCGGCATCGTCGGCTTCCACCTCGGCGGCTTGAACCTGTCCTTGGCTATCGATAGGCAAAATTCTCAGGACCGGATCGATGGGGTAGCCCAAACTCGACGCGTAGACTCGGACGCGGTAGCGATCCCCTTTTTTCACTTTCATACGAAACAGGTCGATGTCTCCCGGCTTGTCGATGACTCCGTTAAGAGCGATCGGTAGCGAGGCAACATGGGTCTCCTGTGCCGTTTGATCCTCCAAGACATTTCCGTAGTTGCAGGATCGGACAGAGATGGGCGAAGGAGCCTCGCCGAACCAATCGAGCGCTTCGGACACCGGCGGCAGGGTGAGTGTTTCCTGGAACACACCAGCAGGATCTCCAAGGAAATCGACGGCGAGTGACTCCCCTGCTTTTCCACCTGCGGGATAAACGGCCAAGGGCCTTCGGAAATCTCCGATATGGACGCAGTAGGGGATATCTCGGGGCGAATGGACCGATTGGCGTACTTCGATGTATAGCTTGCCATCGGTCAGCTGCTCCGGGACGATTAAACTCACAAGTGGGTCTTGGACGTGCAGCGAATTCTCGTCGTTCGAGGCAAGCTCACGACCATTGGCATCTAGAACGCGGAGTGCAAGATCGAATTCGGAGTCACCATAATGATGGTCCGCGATCCTGACGCAGTCGACTTCGACCGACAGCCTTGATCCAGGTTGAACAATCACGCTAAACATGTCGGTATCGACGGTGGCCAGAACGCTCGAGTTCAATGGAACGTTTTGAGCCGTTGCGATCGTGTCGTTTTGCGAGGCGGTTTCCTGGATTACGGGAAAGGGCGATACGTTAAAAGTAGCCAAGAGGGAAAGGCCCTTGGCCGTGCGCAACCGAAAGGGATGTTCACCGGGCTGGCAATCGCTATCGATCTCGATGATCGCTTTGACTTGTTCCTCGATCCGTCCTCCATGGGCCACACCTATTGCATGAGGAAGCG
>JBAWXH010000155.1:0-1025 GCA_037144155.1 Planctomycetota bacterium
CCATCGCCTTGGGGGAACCATCGCCAGTGAGCGTGTTCGTGATTCGCTGGTGGAAGGGCGACACCGAAGCCGAAGTACAGAGCGCAGATTCGGCGAGGGGGTTGTTCAGAGCGACAAGGACGAGGACTTGCATTGGCCATGCATTCCAACCAGGGGAGTCCGAGCGATACGCCGGTGCCCATCAAGAAGGTACGTCGATCCAGATGCCAAGATTTGTTTGCCATGTCAAGGTTTCCTTTGTCTTGTGTTCACTTCGTCTGGAAAGGTTCGCTTGAGACGACTTTGTAGATCAATCCTTGGAGACGGAAATCGTCTTTGGCAAATTGCTCGAGGATTTGAGCGACGGCCGCTTGGTCTGTCAGTTCCAGAGAACGTCCTAAAGCATAGGTTAGCAGACGCATTACCAGCGAACGAGCGAATTGTTCTTTTCGTTCTTCGAGGAGATACACTCGAAGACCGTCAGCACCTGCTATTTGCTTACCATCAGGAAGTTCAACGGTCGCGTCGATGGGTTGCGTTTGCGACGGGTCGCCGGAGTTTTTCGGGGTGTCGGTTCTCCATCGGCCCAATGCATCGAAGTTTTCCAGGGCAATTCCCCAAGGATCCAAGGATCGGTGGCATTGATTGGAGGATTCGACGGTTCGGTGGATTTCGAGTTGTTTGCGGACCGGGAGTTGATGAAATTCAGGGTTGGCTTGTTCCAAAGACGGGACGTTGGGTGGGGGGGGAGCGGGCGGATCGTTGAGGAGTCGATCGCGGATCCAGACCGCACGTCGGACGGGATGAGAATCGGCCCCGGTCGAATTGCTCAATAGGATACTCGCATGACTTAGCAGGCTGCCGCGATGCGACTCGGTTGGTATTGGGACGCGTCGGAACGATTTTCCAAACACACCATCGATCCCGTAGTGTTTCGCGAGAGACTCATTGAGCATGGTGAAATCGGAGGACAGAAGTTCTGTGACGCTTGAGTTGTGTTTCAAGAGCTCTGCGAACATCGACTGTGTTTCGGTGCACATGTCGAT
>JBAWXH010000156.1:0-1020 GCA_037144155.1 Planctomycetota bacterium
ATCGAGAACCGATCGATCACCCAGGGACGAAACTCGTCATCGCAACTGTGGACCGATTCCATGGGAGTGGTTCGCAAATCGTATACGCCTGGCATCGATCGTCAAACGTTCGACTGCGATCCAGTGACGGCACGCTACGTGATCTCGAAGGAAGAGTTTGACGCGACGATTTTCAAGGACTTGCCATTGCTAGGATCGTTTGCGAATTTACCCGATACGGGGTTAGCAAACTTCCGCGTCACTTCGGACCTTCTCGGCAAGGACGGGACGATCAGCAGCAGAACCAATCAAACCGCTGAGCGAATCAACGAACGGACATGGGACATACAAGTCCGAAGGATCGACGCATTGGAGGAAGCTAGCTCCGCGGAATCTCCCGAACAGGACACGCTGGCCTCGGCCGGGATGATCGATTGGAAAGACCCTGCGGTACAGCGCTGGATCAATTTGCAAACTGGTTCGGGACCAAAGCCGGAAGAGCAGGGGGGGGGTGAGCGTTCCGAAATGAAGATCGGCGAACAGCGTCGCAGCCGTGCCAACACCGCACGAGCTTGGATCGCCAAAGCGGTAGCGCGTACTGGGCTCGATCGCAGCATTCAAACTCCGGCTAGCACACTACGAGAGCGGAAGGGAGACTGCATCGATCAAGCGATACTCTTGACCGCGACCCTTCGAAGTCAAGAGATTCCTGCACGGGTCGCGATCGGCTTTCGCGCTGAGCCCTCGAGCGTTCGACCGACCATTCGACTCCATCTGTGGGTAGAATACCACGATTCTACGAAATGGATTCCGATCGATTCGACCATCGATGACGATACAGTTCCGCCCGATCGGATTAAGATTACAGAGTCGACGCTACCATCGATCAACGCCTACGAGCCAATTCGAATAGCGATCCGTTTGATTCCAGACATCGAAGTAACCGCTAGGACCAGGAAACCTTGAGCGTCGTCAAGAGCGACAGAAAAACGGATTTGGCAGATCGACTCAGTGACCGACGCTGGACGATCGGTATCGTTT
>JBAWXH010000157.1:0-1005 GCA_037144155.1 Planctomycetota bacterium
GGGCTTTAGCTCGCCAACGTCGGATTGCGGAATTGCTCGAATCGGTTTTGGATGACTGGGTCGATCATCGGGCCGAGTGGGATTTGGAGCCGGCGATGGATGGCTATCGCCGTGCCTCCTCGTTGCAGTCCTTGTGGAAACTCCAAAAGCAATCCTTGGCTCGTTCCTGGTATGGTCAGCGGCTTGGGAATCTTCTGACTCGGCAAGTCGAACGCCGGTCGACTTCGAGATTGGACGAAGATCTTAAGGAGTTTGCCGATCGTGACGCGGAGGCACAGCATTCCAGTTACTCGATGGTTCGGATCAACTGCTGGGCGATGCCGATGCTCGGATTCTTGGGTACTGTGATCGGGATCTCCGATACACTTGGTCAGATGGATGCCCAAGCGCTTGCGAGTGGATCCCAGGAAGCGATGAACGGCCTTACCAGCGGCTTGTACGTCGCCTTTGATACCACGGCGGTGGGATTGGTTCTGACAATGGTTGCCATGTTTATGCAGTTCTTTGTGCAGCGGGCCGAGCAGTCCTACTTGGCTAGGATCGACCAAGGTACTGCATCGGCGATGCATCGTTGTTTGTCGGACCAAGAGCATTCCGATACACGCAACGTCGAGGCGTCGCTTAAGCTCATTGCGAATCGACTGATCGAATCCATGCAGCGATTGGTTCAGCAGCAGACGCAGCTCTGGCACGAGTCGATCACCCAGGCCCATACCGAGTGGTCGACGATCAGTGCCCGAGCTACCGAGACTTCGCTCGGGACGGTCCAACGCGCTTTGGCCGGCACCTTGGCCGATCATCGCGATTCCTTGCGCGAATGTTTGACACAACTAACTCTCTTGCAAAGCGAGGGAGCCCAGCAGATCGATGGCCGGTTTCAGCAGTGGCAAACGACTCTCTCGGAGCAAACCAGAGTCGCGTTGCGACAGCAGCAGGAAGTCAGTCGAAATGCGGAGCTTTTGCAAAAATTGCTCGACTCCACGCAGTTGGTACAAGCCATGCAGT